>JANYLM010000052.1 GCA_025357835.1 Gammaproteobacteria bacterium | reverse complement strand
CTGGAGCCAGGCGACCACCGCCTTCGCGCTCATGCCGGGCGGACGCCTGATCGGCACCGCCTTCTTCTTGTTGCTCATTCTAGCGGCGCTCACACCGACCATCGCGGGGATCGAGCCGGTGGTCGCCTGGCTCCAGGCACGTGGTATGCGCCGCGTGGGGGCTGCGACAGCCGCCGCGCTCGCCATCTGGGTTGCCGGCATCGGCTCCGTGCTGTCGTTCAACGTGATCGCGAACTGGCGGCCGCTCGAAGGCATACCGATTTTGGCGGGCAAGACTTTGTTCGAAGTGATCGACTTCGTTTCCGGTAACCTGCTGTTGCCCGTGGGAGCGCTGTTGACTTGCGTGTTCGTCGGCTGGCGCCTCGACCGGGCGACATTCGCCGCCGAGTTGGGCGCTGCGACGGTGCTTGGGGTGAGCGTGTGCCGCATCCTGTTACGCTATGTCTGCCCCGCCGCGATTGCGGCCGTCCTCGTCGCAGCGTTGCTGCCAGGGTGAACGCCGAAGCGCCTGAGCCGGTGCGAAGGGTGAACCGATGCGTTTCTTAGGCACTCGATACTCCGCCGCGGCACTCGTGCGCCACGCCCTGTCAGGTGCAGCGTGGCCGCCCGCGTGGCGCTCGCCGCAGCCAAAATCCTCCTACGACGTCATCATCATTGGCGGCGGCGGCCATGGGCTCGCGACCGCGTACTATCTCGCGGCCAATCACGGTGTGACCAACGTGGCGGTGATCGAGCGTGCTTACATCGGCTCGGGAAACGTCGGCCGCAACACGACCCTGGTACGGTCCAATTATCTGCTGGCGGGCAACACGCAATTCTTCGAGTACTCGCTCAAGCTGTGGGAGGGCCTGTCGCAGGAGCTCAATTACAACGTGATGCTATCGCAGCGAGGTCAAGTGGTTCTCGCCCACGATCCCTTGCAGCTAGACGGGCTGGCGCGCAAGGGCAACATCATGCGGCTGAATGGCATCGACGCGGAACTTCTCGACCGTGGCGAAGTGATGCGCATGCTGCCGTATCTCGACTATTCGCCGCGGGCACGGTTTCCGATCTTGGGCGGGATGCTGCAACGGCGTGCCGGGACGGTGCGGCACGATGCCGTCGCCTGGGGGTATGCTCGCGCCGCGAGCGGCTTCGGCGTCGATATTCTCGAAAACTGCGAAGTCACTGGATTCGAACGGAACGGCAGCCGGGTGACCGGAGTCAAAACCAGCAAGGGATCCATCGCGGCTGGACGGACGGCCATATGTGTTGCGGGTCACTCATCGGTGCTCGCGGCGATGGCGGGCTTGCGACTGCCGATCGAGAGCCACCTGCTGCAAGCGTTCGTGACCGAGCCGATCAAGCCGTTCGTCGATCATGTGATCTCGTTCGGCGCCGAGCTTTTTTATATTTCGCAGTCTGATAAGGGCGGCCTGGTGTTCGGCGGGCACATCGACGGCTTCAACAGTTACACGCAGCGCGGTCAGTTCCCCAGGGTGCAGACGGTCGCCGAGTGTGCTGTGGCGCTGATGCCCTCGATCTCGCGGCTGCGCTTACTGCGTCACTGGGGTGGAATCCAAGATATGACACCCGACGGCAGCCCGTTCATATGTCGAACCCCGCTCGAGGGTCTGTACTTCAACGGCGGCTGGTGCTATCAGGGATTCAAGGCGACGCCGGCGGTTGGCGCGTGTTTCGCACACACCATTGCTCACGAGGAGGAACATCCACTGGTGCGCCACCTCAGCCTCGAGCGATTCCGGCAGGCGAACGGGCACGACGAATACGGCCTTGGCAACTGGACCTACAAGCAGTGAACGTATGCTGAAGATCGCCTGTCCAGGCTGCGGCGTCCGCAACTACACGGAGTTTCGCTATGCCGGAGATGCGAACAAGGTAAGGCCCGCGCACCAGGTGCGCGATCTTGGCGAGTGGTACGACTACGTATTCTTGTTCGACAACCCCAAGGGCCCGCACCGGGAGTACTGGCAACACGTGCTCGGCTGTCGCCAGTGGCTGGTCGTGGAACGCGACACGGCGACCAACACGGTG
Source organism: Gammaproteobacteria bacterium (assembly GCA_025357835.1). Lineage (GTDB taxonomy): Bacteria > Pseudomonadota > Gammaproteobacteria > Steroidobacterales > Steroidobacteraceae > Bog-1198. The sequence goes on along the minus strand of JANYLM010000052.1, from coordinate 10,315 downwards.
CAAGGGACGAGGTTCGCACGCGATGGGGGTGGCGAATGAGCCGGTCGCCGCGCCGCTTGGCGACGGGCGGGCGCATCGATCGTGCGCGACGGCTCAATTTTTCGTTGGAGGGCCGGGCGCTGCAGGGATTTGCCGGCGACACGCTCGCTTCGGCGTTACTCGCCAACGGTGTCACGTTGGTCGGACGCAGCTTCAAATATCATCGGCCGCGGGGCTTCGTCTCGTCGGGCGTGGAGGAGCCGAACGGCCTGTTCACACTAGGGGCCGCAGGACGCACCACGCCGAACGTGGCGGGTACGGTCACCGATCTGTATGAAGGATTGAGCGCTGTGCGGCAAAACGGCTGGCCGTCGGTAGATTGGGATTTGATGGCGGTGACCTCGTGGGCCGCGCCGCTGCTCGCGGCGGGCTTTTACTACAAGACTTTCATGGGCCCGCGCCGCAAGTCCTGGATGTTTTACGAGAAATTCATTCGGCGGGCCGCCGGATTGGGACGAGGGGTTCATTTGCCGGACCCGGACCGCTACGAAACCCAGCATCTGTTCGCCGACGTGCTGGTCGTGGGCTCCGGCCCGGCCGGACTTGCCGCCGCGTGGGCGGCGGCGCGCGCGGGCGCGCAGGTGATGCTGGTGGAGCAGGACAGCGAGTTGGGCGGCTCCCTGCTCTCTGCACGTCTCGACAGCCCCGAAGAACGCTGGCGCGCGGAGACTGTAGCGTCGCTGCGGCGCATGCCGAATCTCGACATCCGCTGCCGCACGACGGCGCTCGGCCTTTACGATGGCAACACCGTGGCGCTGGTCGAGCGCCACGAGAATGGGCGGCCCGACCCGGCGCGCGGCGAGGCGCGCGAGATCATCATTACTCTCGAGGCCGGCGCCATCGTATTTGCCGCCGGCACCTTAGAGCGGCCCTTAGTATTCGGCGGCAACGATATCCCCGGCGTCATGCTGGCATCGGCGGCACGCAGTTATCTGAATCGCCATGCGGTGTTTCTCGGACAACGGGTGGTAGTGGCCACCAACAACGACGCCGCGTGGCAGTCGGCGCTGGACCTGGCAACCGCCGGGGCTGCCGTGACCATTCTCGATCAGCGTCCGACGGTGAATAGCCGCTGCCTCGAACTCGCCAACGGTGCTGCGATCACGGTACAGCTTGACGCGACGCCAACCCGGGCGATCGGCGCACGGGCGGTGACGGGCGTGCGCTTCTCGACGTCGCGCGCGAGCCGTGAGCATCAACTCGACTGCGATCTCCTTTGCATGTCGGGCGGTTGGTCTCCGGTGGTACATCTCACCTCGCACACCGGGATCAAGCCCCGGTATCGGGCGGATATCGATTCCTACGTACCCGGAGGATATGCAGCCGGTCATTTCGGGGCGGGGGCCATGGCGGGCACATTCGTATTGAGCGCAGGCATCCGGGAAGGCGAGAGCGCCGGCTGGCACGCCGCCGAGCACGCCGGCTACGTAAGTGAGGCCGTCCGGGCGCAGTGCTCCCTACCGGTGGGCGAGGATGCCGCCTGCGAAGTGGGGCCGACGCGGCTCGGACCGACTGCTGCCCGCGGCAAGGCCTTTATCGACTTTCAAAACGACGTGACGACGCGCGATATTGCCATCGCTTATCAGGAGGGGTTTGTCTCGATCGAGCATCTGAAGCGCTATACGACATTGGGCATGGGCACGGACCAGGGGAAGACCAGCAACGTTAATGGCATTCATGCGATGGCGGCGTATCGAGGTCTCGACCCTCAAACGACCGGCACGACGACCTTCCGGCCGCCATACACGCCGGTGTCGATCGGCGCCCTCGCCGGGCGGCAGGTGGGGCAGCAGTTTCGACCCATCAGACGCTCGCCGTTGCACGAATGGCACGTCGCGAACGGCGCCGTGCTCATCGAAGCGGGCTTGTGGAAACGCGCCTGGTACTACGGCTGGGCGGGTGACAGCGCGTCTGCCGCCTACATCAACGAAATGAAACTCGTAAGGAGCACCGTAGGCATCTGCGATGTGTCCTCGCTCGGCAAGATCGATGTGCAGGGTCCCGATGCGGCCGAATTCCTCGACCGCGTGTACGTCAACAACTTCGCGCGACTGCCCGTGGGCAAGGCCCGCTACGGCGTAATGCTGAACGACGACGCGACGGTGCTCGATGACGGCACGACGGCGCGCTTTGCCGACACGAGTTACTTCATGACGACGACGACGGCACAAGCCGCCGAGGTCGCATCACGGCTCGAGTTTCTATTACAGACGGCCTGGGTCGACCTCAATGTGAGCGTCACCCTGGTGACGGACGAATGGGCCGGCATGTCCATCGCGGGCCCAAAGGCACGCGAGGCGTTGCAGCTGGCGCTGCCCGGCCACGACTGGTCGAATGAGCGCTTGCCGTACATGGGCTGCGTCGACCTCGACGTCGACGGCGTGGCGCTGCGAATCTTGCGCGTAAGCTTTTCAGGAGAACTGGCCTTCGAACTCTACATAGCGGCCGACCGCGGCTGCGCGCTTTGGGAACACATACTTGCTCGGGCAGCAAGTCTCGGCATTCGCCCCTACGGGCTCGAAGCGCTTGCCGCCTTGCGCATCGAAAAGGGGCACGTCGCAGGACTCGAGCTCGATCACCGCACTACTATCGATGATCTCGGGCTCGGCAAGATGGCGGCATCCAACAAGACGTTCGTGGGTTGCGCCTTGCGCGAACGGCCCGAATTGCGAGCGCCGGGCCGGTGGAGTCTCGTCGGCCTGGAATGCCTGGAATCCGGCGGCATCTTGCGGGGCGGGGCCATCCTGTTCGCGCCGGGGGATGCGGTCGCGGGACATGGGCGCGGCTACATCACTTCCGTAACCTGGAGCCTGGAGCTTGGCAAGTACATCGCTTTGGGGCTGTACCAGGGCGGCCTCCTTCACCAGGGTGAGGACGTGGTGTGTGCCTACCCGCTGAAGCACGAGCAAGTACGGGCACGCATCGTCGCGCCCGTGTTCGTCGATTCGCGAGGAGAACGTCTACGTGTTTGAACGACGCTCAGCCCTGGCCGATCGCGTCGCCCTGTGCGGCCGAGACGGTACGGACGGGCGCCGCGGGATTCTGCTGACAGAGACGCGCGGTGGTTACGTTGCACAACTCACGGCATATCGCGACGCGCGTCATGGCGACCCGCTGCGCGAGACTGTGCTGCCGTTGCTGGGTGACCTGCCGACGGAAGTCGGCTCGGCGCTCGCGGGCACCCGAACCACGGTGCTGCGCTTGAGCTTAGACCAATACTGGGTTGCGACGCAGGATGCGAGCCTCGTCGGCGATCTCGCGGCTGCGATCCCCGCCGGCATGGCTTGTGTCACGCCCCTGACGAGCCGCGTCCGATTGACGGTGGAGGGGCCGCAGGCACGCGCCCTACTCTGCAAGGGCATCGCGCTCGACCTGCACCCGCGCCGGTTCGTAGTGGGCCGCGTGGTACAAACCGAGTTGCATCACTCGGGTATCGTATTGCTGCGCGCGGGCGAGTCTCGTTTCGATCTATACCTACACAGGAGCTTTGCGGCGTCGATCTGGGATTGGCTGATCGATGCCGCTTTGCCCATTGGGTACGATGTCGCGGTAGTCGACGGCTCCAGCTAGCCACCTCCGGGTGCACGTACGCGCTGAATACGGAAGTTGGAGAAAACGAACTCGTATCCAGCTGCGTCGATCAACCGGTCGGTGGCCGGATTTTCGCCGTACGCAGGTCCCGTAAGGGACACGAACCCGCGCACTGGATGGCCGAGATTTTTCTTGAACTCCTGCTGAGAACCCACCACTTCCTCGCGCTGCACTGCAGGATCGAGTTGCGACAACAGCGTGTGCGAGCGAGTGTGGCAGGCGATAACGTGTTTCTTGCCGAGTTGACGCAGCTCGTCCCAGGTGAGGGCATAGCGTCCGTCGGGATACTCATGCGTCAGCATGTCGATGTCGTGGTGTTCCGCAAACGTCAGCTGCTCGGGTATGGGCGCGTTGATGAATCCCGTGATGACCCAGAACCAGCCGATGAAGCCGTATTTTTCGATCAATGGTGCCAGCACGTCAAAGCTATTGCGATAGCCCTCGAACACCGAAACGATCAGGCCGGGCTTCGGCTTCAGCCACCGCCCCGTGGTCAGGTATTCGTCGAGCTCGTCCTCATTGACGGAAGAGAAGGATTGGCTGTACTGCGCAAGCTGACGATCATAGTGCTCAGCCTGGCTTCGAGAGGTGCTGTGAAAGTTGACGGCCCGAATGACCGGATGCGTTGCAAATAACTTTTCGAGTTCGGCGGCACGTGCACCGAAGGTGACCGGCGCGTTCGTGGTCATCGTGCCCACCCGCCGCCGGCGAAATCCCTCTCCGCCAGCACTTCGATGAGCTTGCCCACATCGGCATCGGTGGCCTGCGGATGTATGCGCTGCCACGCCTCGGCATTCTTGCGCAAGTCCGCGGCGAGCGCTGCATTGAACGGCGTGAGTGTGGCGGCGGACTTTCGCGGTGTCTTGTCGGGCATCAAATCCTCGCAGGCCAAGAAAACCGGGACGCCCTCCTCTGAATAGGCGCGTGGGCCGAGCCGCGCCAGATCCTCACGAAGACGCACATCGACCTCGTCTACAGCTACTTTCGCATGGGCGCCGGAAAGAACGTCACGATGCGCCTGACCGCGTCCAAGCAGCTGTGCGAGGGCTGCCTTTGTATATACCGCGCTACCGGTTGCGGTAGCTATCGCGACGAGCGCTATGCGTCGATTCATCATGATTGACTCCTGCCATTAAAAATTGTCGCGTGGCACACCGGAGCCACTGCCACCCACCAGAAAATCCATATCCGCGCCCTCGTTTGCCTGCAGTACATGGTCAACGTAGAGCTTGACGTAACCACGCGACGCGGACGGCACCGCGGGTTTGAATGCCGCCCTCCGGTGCTCCAGTTCTTCGGCACTCACCAACAGCGAGAGATGCCGCTCCTTGACATCGAGCTCGATCAAATCGCCGTTGTGCACCAGCGCAAGCGGGCCGCCCACCGCCGCTTCAGGCGCACAATGCAAAACCACTGTACCGTACGCGGTACCTGACATGCGAGCGTCCGAGATTCTAACCATGTCGGTGATGCCTCGCTTCAGCAGCTTCGGCGGCAGCGGCAGATTCCCCACTTCGGCCATGCCAGGATAACCCTTCGGCCCGCAATTCTTCAGCACCATCACGCAGGTTTCGTCGATGTCCAACGCATCCTCATTGATGCGCGCCCGCAGATCCTCGATGCTCTCGAAGACCACGGCTCGCCCCGTGTGCTTCATCAGGGAAGGCGACGCTGCGGAGGGCTTCAGAACGGCTCCATCGGGTGCGAGATTGCCCTTCAGAACGATGATTCCGCCATCGGGCTTGAAAGGACTGCCAAAGGAGTAGATCACCTGGCGGTTCCAACACGGCGCGGCGTGATTGTTTTCCCAGATCGTTCGACCGTTGACCGTAAGAGCATTCTTGTGCAGCAAGTGATTCTCACCCAGCTCGCGCAGCACGGCTGGCAGTCCACCCGCCTCAAAGAAGTCTTCCATGAGAAACTGACCCGACGGCATCATGTTCAACAAGCAAGGCACTTCCCGCCCTAGCCGGTCCCAGTCATCGAGACTCAATTCAAGCCCCATCCGACGGGCGAGAGCTATCAGGTGGATGACGGCATTGGTGGATCCGCCGATGCCAGCATTTGCCCGCACGGCATTTTCTAGCGCGTGCCGCGTCACGATCTTAGACATCACCACGTCTTGCTTCACCATATCGACGATGCGGCGTCCGGACTCGCGGGCCAATAGATTGCGGCGAGCATCGACCGCAGGAATCGCCGCATTGTGAGGCAGCGACATACCGAGCGCTTCGACCAAACAGGCCATCGTCGACGCAGTGCCCATGGTCATGCAGGTGCCGTGCGAGCGGTGCATGCACCCCTCGGCTTCGTGGTACTGCGCCAGCGTAATCTCACCCGCGCGCAGTTGCTCGCTCATGGAAATCGTGTTCGTTCCAGAGCCGATATACTTGCCTTGATAGACGCCTCTCAGCATGGGGCCGGCCGAAATGCCGATGGACGGCACATCCACGCTGGCCGCTCCCATCAGCAGCGCCGGCGTGGTCTTGTCGCAGCCCATCAACAGCACGACCCCGTCCAGTGGATTAGCGCGTATCGATTCCTCGACATCCATCGACACGAGATTGCGATATAGCATCGCCGTCGGGCGCAACATCGTCTCGCCCAACGACAACACTGGAAATTCCAAGGGAAAGCCGCCCGCTTCCAGCACGCCCCAGCGCACATGATCCGCGATGGTCTTAAAATGAGTATTGCAAGGCGTGAGTTCCGACCAGGTATTGCAAATGCCGATCACCGGCCGGCCGTCGAACTGATCCTGCGGAAAGCCGCGATTCTTGAGCCACGAGCGATAATAGAAACCATTTTTATCCTGGCGCGCGAACCAGGCGTGACTGCGCAGCTCCTTTTTGGCGTTCATGATGCTCGATCCCCCGGCTTGCCAGGTGGATCATGCGGCGCGGTCACCTCACTGAGGTCCCATGCGACGGGATTGACGGCATCCCGCGGAATGCTACCGTTGAGCGCCTGCAAGGCGTTGCGCGCCGCGCGCAACGCAGCGCCGGTCTTTCCGCCGTGTGTCAAGCCCGCCTGATGCGGCGTGAGAACGACGTTTTCGAAGGCGAACAATGGGCTCTGGGTCACCGGTTCGTCGTCGAACACATCAAGGCCTGCGCCGGCGATCTTGCCGGCACGCAGCGCCTCGACCAGGGCGGGCTCATCAATCAATTCGCCGCGCGCAATGTTGATAAAATAGGCCGATGGCTTCATCAACTGTAACTCGCGCGCGCCGATCATGCGCCGACTAGACCGATCCAGCGAAGCGAACAAGCCCACGACGTCCGCTCGCTCGAGTACCGCATCGAGCGCGGCGTATTCGATACCGTACTGCCGCGCGAATTCGGGATCTTCGGTTCTCGTATGCACTAAAACAGACATTCCAAAAGCCCGTGCGCGCGAAACGAAGGCTTTGGCGATCTGCCCCAATCCGATCACGCCCATCGTCGCGCCGTACAAATCCATGCTGGATTGGGTGCGGCCGGCCCACTCCCCCGCACGAATGGCGTGATCACCTATCAGGATCTTGCGCACCACGCAGAGCACCAGCCCCATCGCGAATTCGGCGCATTGCTCGGCGTTAACACCCTTGACGTTCGTGACCAGCACGCCTCTGCGGCTTGCCGCGTCGATATCGACGTTGTCGCAACCGGACGTATGTAGGGCCACGATGCGCAGCTTGGGCGCGAGCGTAAGCGCCGCCGCATCGATACCGAGTACGCGGCCCATGACGACCGCTTGCGCCTCGGCAAGGGCACGCCGGTGAACCGGTTCGAGATGAGCCCACGGCGTGAGAGCCGGGACATAGGTAACCTTGTGGCCCGACTGCGCGAGCGCCGCAACAGCTTCCGGCAAACTCTGGAAACTATCGGATACGACGACAATGTGGGATGGGTCCATGGAATGACCTCCAACTACGTTCATCAGGTGGCCATCACGATAAAACCGACCGCCGATGAGCCGGCGGAGATGCGCAAGGTGGGATTGCTGCCGGGAACGAGAGCGATCGTGTCCCAAGATTCGAGCGAGGTCGACGGCGACCCCTCGGTCTCTAGCGTAGCGGCAATGTGCGCAGGCCTCGTTCTTACGTGAATCAGCGTTTCGCTTTGCTCTTCGTAGTCGCGGATCGGGGTCACCGTCACGGACTGCAATCCCGCATGGATCTGAATCAGGCGACAGCGCAGCCGCTCTGCGTGAGTCGACTCCTCCCAGAGTACGGCAGCACCGGCATCCTCCACGCCTGGCGCCGAGGTGAAGATGCGCGGCGCGCGGTGACCCGTGGGTTTCGCTCGCGCATAAGCCACCTCCGCGGATACGACGGGCGAAAGTTGATACTCGGCATGCGGCGGTAAATAGGCCGCGCATGCCACTGCTTCAGAATGGTTCGCGGCCGTCAGCCTGAACGACGCACCGCTATCGGGCCAGTTCTCGCTGCGCATGACGAGGTCGACCGAACCTGTCAGCACCACGATGTACACTTCGTCCTCTTCCGCGTGCCCGTCTATCACCGCAGGCGGGGAAAATCTGTAGATCCTTAAAGTGCGTAGTGCCTTGAAGTTCGTGGACGTTTGATCGACGTCGACGGGCCGCGGCACCAGACCCGGCACACCTGCGAGTTCGACGCCGCGATCATGATCGGCCTTGATCAAATGCACTGTACGCGCTCACGCAAACTGCGGAAGGTGCGCTTTGTGCGCCTGGATCAAGTCGCGCGCCAGCGCCACGGCCTTGTCGGGCTCGGTCACCGTCGCGTCGGTGAGAAGCGCCTCGACGAATAAATCGAAGTCGCCTCGCAGTGCGGCTTGCACCGTGACTTCGACGGCGGCGATCTTCGACAATAATTTCGCGACGAGTGCGGGTGGCAGCGCCGGTGACTGCAGCGGCGAAAACCCCGATCCCCCCGCCGCGGCGGGCAATTCCAACACCGCATCCGCCGGCAGACCGGGCACGGCACCCCCGTTCGGCAAGTTGGTCGAAAACACTTCGCGTCTATCGAGCAACAACGAATGAATGATGTCCACCAACTGCTCTGATTCACCTGGTACATTGTCGAAGTAGGACGGCGGCAGGGGATCGGGCGAACGCGCCACCGCCAGCATTTCGTCGAACCACGTATCGCCGAGCGCAATGCGCCCATCGATCGAAAAGGCATCGACTCCCAGTGTGCGGCCGAAATAACGGCCCTGCGGAAATCGCTCGGGAAAGAATTCCGCGACATGCCGATCCATGGCAACCGGAAAGACGCCATAGCGTTCGAAAATAGACCAGCAGAGCGGATCGTCGGAATACCGCGGGGCGCGTCCCGTGACGCTGTTCGGCCAGTCGGTCTTGTCCCGCAGTTCCTGCTCGAGAAGAGGCCGCTGCTCATCCAGCTTGGCTTTGAGCAATGGCTTAGCGTCCACGCCGTTGCAGCGGATGTCGGTCAGAAAGGTCATATGATTGAGGCCGACGCCGAAGCTCGAGATGCTTCCTTCCTCGCGCCCGAGAAAACGCGCCAGCTCATTCTCGACATGATGAACGCCATGGCACAAGCCGATTACCGGCACCCCGGTCTTCAAGCGAATGGCGCGGCAGATGGCCGTCATCGGGTTCGAATAGTTCAAAAAATACGCCGAGGGACACAAGTCGGCCACATCTTGCGCAATGGCCACCATCTGCGGAATCATGCGCATCGCACGCGAGATGCCGCCCGGCATCACGGAGTCGCCCACGGGCTGGTAAATACCGTGCTTTCGCGGCACCTGGATGTCGAGTTCCCATCCGCGACGGCCGCCGACGGCGATGGTGGTCACGACGAAGTCCGCGCCGGCCAGCACGTCGCGGCGATCGGTCGTTGAAACGATCGGAAAATTCATGCGCTTGAAGAGCAGCATCTTGCGCACCAGCGCGTCCACCGCCTTCAAGGTGACGGGATCGATGTCGACCAGTGCCAGCTCCCAGCGATCCGACTCACCGCTGAGGATCAAGTCCGCCACCAAGCGCTGCGTGAACACCGTGCTGCCGGCGCCGATGAGAACGAGTTTCAATCGATCAATCATGTGACTCTCCGCGGCAGTCGCAGGACGGATTTCCGTGCTTGTTCAAAAGCGATAGGCCATGCCAGGCGCATAACTTCGACCATGGGCAGTATAGCCTGCGCCGACGCCGCTCGCGCTCTGGCCAGTGGCCTCGCCATTCGCCCAGACAAGCGATCTGTCGCCATTGAGATGGCTCCTCACGATTGAGTTGGTGAGGTTCTTACCCTCGACGTAAACATCGAAGTTATTCGTGATGACATAGTGCAGCGTCGCCATTCAAAATGATCGAAAACAGCCGGGTGGTCACAGGTGTCATCCCCTCACATTTCCATCAGGGCCGCAGGTTGAAACGCGCGCCCGCGTAGTAATACCGGCCCAGCGGCGAGATCGGGATGTTGGTGAAAAAAGAGGCGGGATCCGGCTTCTGATCGGTTAGATTGTTGACCCCGACATAAAACTCAAAGCGTTGCTGCATGTCGAACTTAACTTGCGCATCATGCTGCCAGAGTGCCGCCAGACGAAGATACTGGGGAGCGGCGATGTTTGGGCTGGCGTCGGTGATAGCGCGACTGAATGCGCGCGTGGCATCGTTCCAGCGCAGGTTGTAGTTGAGAGTGAAGCCGCCGAACGTCCATGTCGGCGAGAAGTTTGCAGTCCACCGCGGCCTGAAG
>JANYLM010000001.1 GCA_025357835.1 Gammaproteobacteria bacterium | reverse complement strand
GTGGGCATTTCCGCCGACCTATTGAAATTGGGTGCGGATTCTATCCAGCTTTTCCAGATCACGGCGCGCGCCAATCGCGCCGGCATCAGGATCACCGCCAAGCAATTGTTGGAGCACCGCACGGCGCGCGCGCTCGCGTCGCTGGCGGACTCCGGAGCGGCAACGCCCGCAACGAACTCGGGCGTGACGCTGCCGACTCTCGGACAGTTCAAACGCGGAAGACGCGCGGGCTGAAACAGCGTTAGTCATGTCCATACCCGTGAACAAGATGCTGCATGACGCGACGAACTCGATTGCCAAGAGTGGGCTAGACTCGGCGGCGACGGACGTCGGGTCCGAGCAATCAGCTGCAGGTGGCGAAATCGAACGCACTGACTTTCCGTGTTCAGTCGCGCAGGAGCGATTCTGGCTGCTGGATCGACTGGATCCAGGCAATTCAGCGTACAACGTCGCCGTTCGATGGCGCTTGGAAGGTCGCGTGTCGAGCGATGTGCTCGAGAGGGCGTGGCTGCAGATCATCGAACGCCATGAAATCCTCAGATCCGTGTTCGTCGAAGTAGAGGGCACGCCTATCCAGCGCGTGACGCCGCAGGCCCGCTTCCGTCTCAGTGAAATCGATTTGAGCAATCTGCCCCCCGAATCTCAGCAGGCCGAGGGGGACCGAATCGGGATCATCGAGGCCCGGGCACCCTTCGACCTGGCCGCCGGCCCGTTGATCAGGGCGACGCTGCTGCGCTTCTCTCCCACCCTGTCCATCATCTTGGTGACCACTCACCAGGTCGTCTCGGACGGCTGGTCGATCGGCGTCATGGCACGAGAAATGGGCGTGATCTACTCGGCGTTGCGGCGCGAACAGCCGGTTGTTCTCGAACCGCTCGCCATTCAGTACGCCGACTATTCTCTCTGGCAATTGGAGTGGCTGCGGGTTCGCGGCATTGCGGCTGAAACCGCGTACTGGACCAAGCAGCTTGAGGGGGTCAAGCCCTTCAAGGTACTGCCCGACTATCAGCGGCCGAGCATGCCGACCGCCAACGGCGCCATCGTGTCGCGGGTGCTGCCGCGCGATTTGACGAACCGCGCCAAGAGTTTGTGCACCGAACACGGAGCCACGCTGTTCGCCGCCGCGCTAGCGGCCCTGTGCATGACCTTGGCCCGCTACACGAATCAAACGGACATAATCCTGGGCACTCAGGTATCGGATCGCGATCAAGTCGAATTGGAGCCGATGATCGGCCAGTTCGTCAATTCCCTGATTTTGCGCAACAACCTGTCGGGCAACCCGACCTTCGGCCAGATCGTGGACAACGTCCGCGACACCGTGGCGCAAGCCCTCGAACACCGGCACATTCCGATCGAGCGCCTGCTTGGAATCGTCAAAGGCGAACGCGGTTACGCCAACACCCCGCCGATCTCGGTCAATTTCATTTTCCAGAAAACCTTCATACAGAATGCGCGCTACGAAGATTTCGATCTCGTCGACATGCCTTCCCTGCCAACGGGCGCGATTTACGATCTGAATTTTTTCATGGTCGAAAGACTCGACGGATGGCGCTTCTCCTGCCAGTACCACACTGATCAGTTCGAGGCAGCGACGGCGGAGCGCTTGATAGGCTACTTCCAGAACGTTTTGGAAAATGCGGTCGCCGATGCGCAGAAGCGTCTGCGGGATGTGTGCCTGTGCCCGCCGAACGAAGCTCGGCTGTTGCTCAACAAGCTGAACGACACCCGCTCGCTGTATCCGCGGGATGTCACGCTGCCGAAGCTGTTCGAGGCGCAGGCGACGCGAGCCCCGCAGGCGATCGCGGTACTCTGCGGCGAGCGGCAGATCACCTATGCCCAGCTCGACGCCTCGGCCAAGCGCGTCGCTGCCCGCCTGCATGGACTGGGTGTGGCCGCGGGTTCGCGCGTCGCCGTATGTTTGAAGCCTTCGCTCGAGTTGCCGATTTGTTGGCTGGCGGTCCTCAAATTGGGCGCGGCGTTCATCGCGATTGACCCCTCGGATCCGCCGCGCAGGCGCGCCGAGGTCCTGGCGCTGTCGAAAGCGGCGGCTATGATCGGCCGGAATTTGCAAGCGGCGGGAATACAGGACTCTGCGGTCAAGATGCTGGATATCGACGCCGCCTTGGCCGGCGACGGCGCGCCGCGCGGCTGGATACCGGCCGCACCGACGAAATCCGACGCGGCGGCATGCCTGATCGTCACTGCAGGCAGCCAGGCCGCGGGGTTGGCCAGCGTCACCCACCGTAGCCTCGCCAATCTGATCTGCTCGGTGGCCAAACGACCTGGCGTCGATGACCGCGACGTCTTCGTCGCGACCTCGCCGCCGAACATGGATCGGGCGCCCTTCGAAGTATTCCTGCCGTTGATACTGGGTGCACGGTTGGTAATCGCCCTCGACAAGGATCTCTTGAACGGCCGCGCGCTGCTGACGCTGCTGCAACGCACCGGAGCCTCAGCGATGTACGGCACCGCTCGATTGTGGAGCGGCTTGACGGAAGCCGGTTGGGTTGGGTACCCCTCGCTCAAAATGCTCTGTTCGGTGCAGGAAGCCGGCTCAAGTCTCATGGAAAGGCCCATCAAGGTGGGCGGGGAGTTATGGGCGCTGTACGGCCATTCCGATGCGGGTATCTGGTCGGCGGCGCGGCTCGTTAAGGCGGACCAGGGATTCGTGGCGGTGGGAGAACCCATTGCCAACACGACCCTCCAGGTGCTGGATTCCAACCACGAGGCGGCGCCGGTGGGTGCGGTGGGCGAATTGTTCGTCGGCGGAGACGGCCTGTCGATGGCGTCGACCGGTGATGCTTCCGGCGGTGCGAACCTGCACCGGACGGGTGATCTAGCGCGCCTTCGAACCACGGGGCAAGTAGAGCTTCTCGGCCGGACCGACCAGCGGTTCCGATATCGCGACTGGGAGGTGGACCCAGCGGACATCGAACGCGTGCTGCTGCTCGACTCCAGAGTTGCCCAAGCCTGTGTAGTGCACGTCGAGGACCCCGCCGGCGAGGACTACCTCGCGGCTCACGTGGTCCCGCGGGCGACAGCCGCTATCGACCGGCAAGCGCTGACGTTCGAGCTGCAGGCGGGCCTAGCAGAGGCGCTGCCGGCTCATCTGATCCCGCAGAACTTGGGCTTGCGAGCCACGCTGCCGCGTACCGCGAGCGGCGAGGTCGATCGCCAAGCGCTGCAGGGGCTGCAGGCACGTCCGCATCGCGACAAATCCGCCGACGTTCCCGTGGGAGAAACCGAAACACAGGTTGCGGACATCTGGGCGCAGATTCTCGGCGTGCCCTCGATCGCCGCCACGGATAATTTCTTCGAAATGGGCGGCCACTCCTTGCTGGCCGCGCGCATGCTGGCGCGAGTGGAACGTGCGGTGGGTCGGCGCGTCAAATTGGCGGCGCTGTTTCTCGCCCCGACGCCGCGGGAATTCGCGAAGCTATTGATCCAGGATGATCTTCGTGAATTCGATTTTCGGCAAGTGGTCAAGATTCAGCCGCATGGTTCGAAGTCTCCGTTGATCGTGATCAACAACACCGGCATCTATTACAGTCTGGCCAAGTGCCTGGGTCCCGAGCAACCCGTCTATTCGCTGCAGCTATTCGACCCTTCGGTGAAGAACACCGCCCTGCCTGATTCTCTGGAGGAAATCGCCGCACGATATATCGAGCTCCTGAAGCGCGTACAGCCCCAAGGCCCCTACTCGTTGATGGGATGGTGTGTCGCGGGCGCCTTGGCTTTCGAAGTGGCGCGGCAGCTCACCCAAGCGAATGAAGAGGTCTCGCATTTATTCTTGATGGATTCGTGGGTGCCTCGATATATCGCGCGCCTGCCATGGCTGCGCCGGGTCATCGCCGAATACTCGCTGCGGCTGCAGTTCATTTTGACCGACTGGACTCGCGTTTTGACGGGTCGGCAGAGCGTGTGGAATTTTCTGAAGAATCGGCAGCTGGTCATCAAGATGCAGGAATCGATGAATGCCACAGATCCTCGGCCGGCGGACACCGAACCAGCCCCGACCCAGTACGCCAACATCGAGGACTACGATCAGTGGCTGCTCCATTACTTGGAGCGCACCACGGCGAAATACGAGCCCAAAGTATATTCGAGAAGAATCACCTTATTTCGCAGCAGGCGCGAACCCACGGGACTGTGGTTCGACCCTCTCGCGGGATGGGGGCAGTTCACGTCCGCCGGTGTCGATATGCATATGCTGGATGGCAATCATTTCACCATGTTCCAGGAACCCGGCGTAACGAAAATGGCCGCTGACATCGAGACCAAGATCAACGCAGCCGACGCGCGTTAGCGCGCGGGCGCCGTGAAATTAGCCCCTTATATTGTCATAGCGCTCGTGGCGCTTGGCCTGCTGCTGGTCCTGCGAATCGCCCTATCGAACTATGTAGGCGAACGCGCCGACTTCGAGCGCACGCCGCCGAGTGAAATCTCGCGGCATCCAGAGCGCGCGGGTATAGCCGGCCTTGCGGAAATCCGCTTTGCCGCCGCCGGCGAACCGTCCACGGCGGGCTGGTATGCACCATCGCGAAATCGCGCCGCCGTGATCTTGGTGCATGGAACCCAAGCCGACCGATCATCGCTGCTCAATGAGACCCAAGTCTTGGCGGAAGCGGGTTTCGGCGTACTCGCCTTGGATCTACCCGGTCAGGGCGCAAGCGAAGGGAAATCTCAATGGGGGGTGCCCGAGAGACACGCCATCAGCGCCGCACTCGACTGGCTTAGTCAGCGAGCGGAGGTGGATCCCGGCCGCATCGGCGGATTCGGACTTTCCATGGGCGCCTATGTCCTGACGCAGACGGCCGCGCTCGATCATAGGCTGCGTGCCGTGGTGCTCGCCGCCAGCCCCAACGACGTAGTGGAACAGTTGCGGCTGATATCGAATCGCTGGAGCCTAGTCAGCCAACTGCCGGCTTACTGGGCGCTGCGCAACTCAGGGATGCCGTTGGACCTGCGGCCCAAGGACGTCATCGGGAGTATTACCCCTCGAGCCGTGTTGATTCTGGGAGGAGACCGGGACGCAGCCGTGCCCGAGTACATGGCACGGCAACTGTTCGCAAGCGCAGGCGATCCGAAAGAACTCTGGATCGTTCCAGGGGCACATCACGGCGACTACGCACGCGCCGCGCCGCGCGAGTACCGTTCCCGTCTTATCGATTTCTTCCGACGGAACCTATTGAATTGAACCTAGGCGCCGATCAGGCGCGCCTCGGCAATAGTTTGAGGAACTGTGCGACCACGGATGGCATCATGAACGCTATCATTGCCACGTACACGCCGGCGCCGGCGAGGATTAAGATCGGCAGTGCAACGGCATCGGACACCACCGGTACGAGCGCAAGTCGCAGCAACCACACGCACGCACCCATGGTCAGACTAGCCACCAGCGCTGGCCGTTGGGGCCGAAAGACGCTGCGCGCGGGAATCGCGCATTTGCGTTTTAATAGGCCGAATAAAAGCGGCAGCAACACAACTGGGCGAAGCGCGATCCCGATCGACGCTGCCACCAGCCCAAACGGCGCGCAAGCGACGACGACGATCACCGTGGTCAGAGTCTGCGCAATCGATACCACGGCTTCCGTTCTTTGGAAGTTCATGGCCAATAATGTCGCTCCCGCCAAGTATTGCGTGACCAGCGCCGCGCAGGTGAGCAGCATGCACTGCGCAGGCACGACCGCGCCCGTCCAGCGAGGATCGAGCCACACATGGAACAGCGTCGGCACGATGGCCGCACCGCCGACGCACAGCGGGAAGCAGAACACGGTCAATAGGGTGAGAATCCGGCGCAAGGCCGCGTCGAGTCCCTCCCGGTCCAGGGCGTACCGGCGAAGCTCTACACGGGCGACCGCATAGCGCGGCACCACCGCAACCTCCATCAATATATCGCCCAGGCGGGCGGCGAGGCTGAATAGACCGAGCTCCGTCGGTCCCCAGTACAGGCCGAGCACAAGCCGGGGAATCTGCTGACTACCCCAATTCAGCAATCGCGATACGATGGTGGGAACGGCGAACTGCAGCAGGTCGTGAAAATGACGGCGGGAAAAACCCATGCCGAATTTCAGAGGCACGCTGTACCAAAGCAGCATTGAGGCCACCAAGCGGGTCACGATAGCCTGCCACACCAACGCCCAGACGCCCGCCCCTGTCAGAGTCAGCACCAAGCCGACAATTCCGCCTAGAATTAAGCTGCCTATGGAGCGCAGCGCCAGCGGTTGAAACAGCATATTGCGTTTGGTCGCCGCGGTCGGTGCCGCGGCAAATGCGCTGATGGCCGGCAGGATCGACATCCAGCGCAATATGCGGGTGAGTTCGGGATCGCCGAACCAGCCGGCAATCCTGCTCGCGCCGACGAAAACACAGACACCGATGAGCAGCGACAACGCGACGTTGACAGCCGTCATGGTGTGAAAGTGTTCCTCGTCGATTTCCCGAATGGATATCAGCGATTCGGCGGCCGCCTCCCCAGGAACGTATTCACAAAATCCGATAAACACCATGACAATGGATATCAGGCCGAAGGCCCGTGGCCCCAGCAGCGGAGCCTGAATGGCGAAAAGCAGCAAGGAAAATATTTGCGAAAATACCGTTTTTGTCGTCAGCCAGGAAGTCGGCGAGAATCTCGCGAAAGGTTTCACGCGGTGGGTGGCATCGAGTAGGGCATTTGATTTTTCAGCGGCGGCGGTGACGGTAAAGGACAGGATTGTCGACCAATGCCGACCCCCACACCCGGCCGCTAATAGTAATATACGCAAGCCAAGGTGGTATAACGGACGTATTTATAATATGTTAAGTCGCAGGAAGGATGCTCAATTGCTGACTCGCTGGCGTAGCCGCGCTCTAGTACACGCCGCCCTGTGCTGGGTGGCCCTGCTTGGATCGGGAGGCATATATCCGGCCCAGGCGGCCAACGCCCCGCAGCCGCAGGCCGCAGAAAAGTCCGACAAGGGCCCCCTGCTGCAACTGGGCCCCGGAGATAGTGTCAGCATCCAGGTCTATGGCCAGCCCGACATGGCCACCACCGTCTACGTAGGGGACGAAGGCAGCATACCGGTACCGCTTGCGGGCAATGTACCCGTAGCCGGCCTGTCACCGGCGCAGGCGGGCTCGCGTATCGAGGCCGCGTTGCGAGGCCACAAAATCCTCGTCGATCCGCATGTGACCCTTACCGTCGTTCAGACGCGCAGTCAGCGCGTCTCCGTACTCGGCCAAGTAGGCGCCCCAGGCCGTTACCCGATCGAGTCGAACACGTCAATCCTCGATCTTTTGGCGCAGGCTGGCGGCGTGGGGGTCAACGGGTCTGACGTGATCTACGTGATACGCCAGGACCGAGACGGCAAGGAAATCAGGTACCCGGTCGATCTCAAGGGCCTGGCCGGTGGCGGGGCCATTCCTACCATGGCGCTGAAGGGTGGGGACTCGGTGTTCGTGCCCAAGGCTGAACAATTTTCCATCTACGGTGAAGTCACGACGCCCGGCCGATATCGAGTCGAGCCCGGAATGACGGTGATTGAAGCCATCGCCAAGGCGGGCGGTATCACCTTGCGCGGCAGCCAGCACCGCGTCGCGATAAAACGCAAACAGGCCAACGGCAGCTATACCAGCGTGAAGGCCAATTTCGGCGACTTGGTTCAACCCGACGACGTCATTCAAGTGAAGGAGAGCATTTTTTGAGGTCGCGTCGAAATTTACCCGTATTGGCGGCCGCCAATCCCGTGCCGGCCGCCCCCGTGTACGTTCACGATTCGGCTCTGCCGCCGAGTCTTGCGACACCCGGTTTGTCGCTGCTGCAGATTTTTTCGATTCTGCGGGCGTATCGGCGGCAGACGCTGATCATCGTCCTTGCGATATCCGTACTGATGGGCGGCCTGATCAAAATGATGCCCAAAACCTATACCGCAACGACCACGTTGATGATGAATCCGGAAGGCAATGATCCCTTGGCGAACACCACGCAAGGCGCGGCCACGCCCATGTACAACTACATGTCGACGGAATCGCAGCTCATGCTGAACGCCGAGGTCCTGCTGCCGGTGATCGACAAGCTGAAATTGGCCGAGGACAAGAACTACGCCGCCGGATATTCGGGCGATGGAAGCAATCTGCGCGATTGGGTCAGAGAGAATCTCCTCAGGGGATTGGACATTCAGCTCGGTGCGTTCGGCAGCCAGCTGATTTACGTCAATGCCTCGGCGCGCAGTGCCCAGCTATCGGCACAGATCGCCAACACCCTGGCCGAGGTGTACCTCGATCAACAGCGCAAGCGCGTGTCGGGCCCGGCGGCCGAGCGGGCAAAGCGCTATGCGTTGGAATTGGCTGAACTCAAGAACAAGGTGCGCATCGCGCAGGACCAGGTCACCGCATATCGGCAACGCACGGGCGTGGTCAATATCACGGAGAACAACAACAACGTCGAGCAAACCCTGCTTGCCAGTCTCGAAGTGAAGCTCCAGGACGCGCAGAATCAGCGCCGTGCCGCCGAGGTCGCGGCCGCGGTGGAGGCGAACGCCGGTACCAGTGGAGCGTCGATCGTCGTGCAAACTCTCAAAGGACTGCTCAACACGCAAAAGACCCAATTGGCGCAGCTGCGCACCACCTATGGCAGTGAGCATCCGAAGCTGCGGGAACTGGAGAGCCAAATCAGCGCCACCCAGCATAACTTGGATATGGAACTTCGCAGCGTTACATCGACCAACTCAGCCGATCTGGCGGCGGCACGGCAATTGGAGGCGAAAATGCGCGCGGCGGTCGACGAACAGCGCGACAAGGTGCTCGGAGTCAATAAGGTGCAGGATGAGGGAACGAAGTACGAGCTGGAGCTCCAATCCGCTCAGTCGGTCTACAAGCGGGCACTCGACGGCTACGACCAGATCATGTTCGCGTCGGGTGGCCACAGCGCGAATATCACTATAGTCAGCAGCGCCGTCCCGCCGCAGAAAGCCGCCAAGCCGAACAAGATCAAACTGCTCATCATGGGGGTGCTGGCTGGTATCGCCGTCGGATTGCTGGCGCCCTTGATCTATGAGCTGCTGATCAACCGCCGGGTACGATGCCGCGACGATTTCGAGCGTGATTTCGATCTTCCGGTGCTGATGGAGTTCGACCCCATCCTCACGGCGCGAAGTGCGGCATGAACGTGCCCTCCCCGACCGACCATGAACGTGGCGACGATTCCGAGGTGGAGTTGAATGACGCGCTGATCGCTGAATTGGGCCTGACGGACGTTGCGGTCCAAAGAATATACGAACTCATGCAATCGACGCCCACCACCTTCGTCGATGCCGCCGCACGTTTGGGCATCCTCACATCGGAGGCGATAGGACAGGCTGTAGCCAAGATTCGGGCCGCTCCTCCGGCGGGCGAAGCGGGGCTGGTCGAAACCGCCATCCGCCGTATCGCGGCCAATCGGCGCATGGTTCTGCGCCAGGGCGAACGCGTCACCCCGAGCGCACAATTGATACTGGCTCACGATCCGGACAATCCTCGCAGCGAGCAATTGCGGGCGCTGCGCACCGAACTGTTGCTGCGCCATGAGTCGGGACAGGGAGCAAACATGGTTGCCGTGCTGAGCCCCGGCTCGGGCGAAGGCCGGTCTCAACTCTGCGGCGAATTGGCGATATCGTTCGCGCAGCTCGGGCGGCGCACGCTTCTCGTCGATGCCGACATGCGCAAGCCCCAGCAGCATGTGTTATTCGGCTCGACCAACCAATACGGCCTGTCGAAGGCCATCACTCGCAACGAGAAGCCTTATTTTCATCCGGTCACCGGCCTAACATCCATGCATGTACTGACTGCGGGACAGATTGCGCCGAACCCTTTGGAACTGCTGTCCGACGGGCGCTTCATCAATTTACTGGCCGAGTGGCGCAATGCTTACGAATTCATCGTGCTGGATACACCTCCCGTGACGCAGTACGCGGATGGGATCGCAGTCGCCACGATGGCGGCGCGGGCGCTGGTGTTGAGCCGGGCTCAGCACACAACCTACAAGAGCACGCGCGAATTGCTGCGTCGACTGGCAACCGCCAAGTCCAGACTTCTCGGAGCCGTGATCAATCATTTTTGATTGATCACCGGGCGCACCGAAGGCTTTGAATATGCCTGAGCTGTCGACCACGCTTTTTGATTTCGTCTTGATCCCGATGGCTTTGCCCGCGGTCTTGGCTTGCAGCTACTTGCTTATTTGCACGTTATTGTCCGCCCGCGAACGGCCTCCGCCGCGCTCCTCGCGCCGCTTGCGCTTCGATGTGTTCGTACCGGCGCACAACGAGGAGATGGTCATTGCGCGCACCATTGCCAATCTACGGCAACTCGACTGGCCCGCGGCTGGCTTTCGCATCATCGTCATTGCCGACAACTGCAGCGACGCCACGGCGGACATTGCAAAGCAAGCAGGCGCTCGCGTACTCGAGCGCACCGATCTCGAACACCGCGGCAAGGGATACGCGCTGGCTTATGCGTTCGAGCACAGCGCGGCACAAGCCTGGGCCGACGCCGTGGTGGTCATCGATGCCGATGCAGAAGCTTCCGCGAACCTGTTGGAAGCCTTTGCCGTGCGAATTGAACGGGGAGCTTGTGCAGTGCAGGTGCATTACGGGGTGCTTAATCCGTTCGCGTCATGGCGCACGCGGCTCATCACGATCGCGAAGGCGGCGTTTCACATCGTGCGCTCGCGCGCCCGCGAGCGGCTTGGTGTCTCCTGCGGCATCCGCGGCAATGGCTGGTGTGTCACGCACCGATTGCTGGTGCGCGTGCCCTACCGGGCATTCTCGTTGACGGAAGACGTCGAATACGGAATCGAGTTGGGGCTGGCCGGAATTCGAGTGCAATACGCCGACGAGGCGCATTCGGATGCGGACATGGTCTCCGGCGAACAGATAGCGCGCAAGCAGCGCCAGCGCTGGGAAGATGGCCGTTTCAAATTGATTCGCGCGAAGACACTGACCTTGCTCAACGCGGCATTTCGACAGCGCAGCGGCATTTGCCTCGATCTTGCGCTCGACTTGCTCGTGCTCCCCTTGTCATATGTCGCATTGAATGTCATAGCGCTATTGGGCATCGCTGGATTCGCAACCTGGTGGCAGCCGTCGCTGCAGCCATGGCTTTGGCTTGGGGCTGGCTGCGCCGCCTGCCTCATGCTCTACGTCCTGCGCGGCTGGCAACTGAGCGGCATCGGCGCCCAGGGCTTGTTGGATCTCGCACGCGCGCCCGGATTTCTTCTGTGGAAGATTCTGCTGATGTTCAAACGCCGCAACTCCGCTGAATGGGTGCGCACGGATCGCGAGAATCCCTAAATTTCCGACGTAAGCGCGATTCAGCGCCG
>JANYLM010000013.1 GCA_025357835.1 Gammaproteobacteria bacterium | reverse complement strand
CACGCCATCGTGCCTGAGTCCGTAGCGCAGCCCTTGAAGTACTACGGTAATAACACCTGCTCGACGCGGGCTCTGCTGCAGGCCTGCCTCGAGAACAATGTCAAGAACTTCGTATTTTCGTCCACGGCGGCCGTTTACGGCATGCCGGAACAGGGCTATGCCGATGAAGAGTCGCCGACGCGTCCGATCAATGCCTATGGGACCTCAAAGCTCATGAGCGAATGGATGCTGCG
This sequence comes from Gammaproteobacteria bacterium, assembly GCA_025357835.1. Lineage (GTDB taxonomy): Bacteria > Pseudomonadota > Gammaproteobacteria > Steroidobacterales > Steroidobacteraceae > Bog-1198. The sequence goes on along the minus strand of JANYLM010000013.1, from coordinate 3,508 downwards.
CGACGTCGCCGCGGTAAGCGAGCTGCGCTATGTGGCGTTGCGGTATTTCAATGTGGCAGGGTCCGACCCTTCCGGCAGAATCGGCCAGGCGACCCAGGGAGCCACTTTGTTGACCAAGGTGGCCTGCGAAGCCATGGTGGGCAAACGCCCTCACGTGTCTATATTCGGAAGCGATTACCCCACCCCGGATGGGACGGGTGTGCGGGACTATATACACGTCGACGATCTCGCTGCCGCGCATTTGAACGCTCTCGATTATCTGCGCGGCAACGGCAAGTCGGTGACTCTGAACGTCGGCTACGGCCACGGCTATTCGGTGCGCGAGGTGCTGCATATGGTGGAATCCGTCGGTGGTCAACCCTTGGTCATTCGCAAGGAGGCGCGCCGCGCCGGCGACCCTGCGTACCTGGTGGCACGGGCCGATCGTATCCGCACAGAACTCGGGTGGCGGCCACGCTATGACGACCTCCAGGCGATCGTGACCCATTCGCTGGCGTGGGAGCGAAAATTACTGCAAGAGCCTTGGGGCTGAAGCGGGCGCAGAGCGTGTTGCGCAAGATGTTTGGGAAACGACGAATTTGACCAATGGACGGTCTTCACGTAGATTACGTGAAGACTGAGCAGGAGGAGAAAGCCATGGCTGCAAAACACAATATTACCGTCGCCATCGAAGCCAGCCTGTTGAAGAAGGCGCGCGTCGTAGCGAGCCGTCGAGGTATGAGTGTAAGCGCACTATTGGCCGACGAATTGCGCGAGTTGGTGAACGAGGACGCGCACTACACTGCCGCCAAAAAACGGGCAGTCGGTCTATTTACGACCCCTCTAGCTCTGGGCGGAACGCCGCTGGCACGCGAGGCCGTGCATGAGCGCAGTCGTCTTCGTTGACACCAATATTCTGATTTACGCTCATGATGCAGACGCCGGCGTAAAGCGCGAACGAGCGATTCAGAGCATTAGCCGGTTGTGGGATGAGGGCATAGGAAGGTTGTCCGTGCAAGTTCTTCAAGAGTTCTACGTCAACGTCACCCGGAAACTCGCGACGCCTGTTGCCATATCGACCGCGCGCGAAGTCGTGAGTACCTATGGCACTTGGATTCGTGGGGCTACCACGGTTGATACCGTAGTCCGAGCCACCCACATTGCCGAGTTGGCACAAATCTCCTTTTGGGACGGCTTGATCCTGGCCTCGGCCGAACAGGCTGGAGCTGAGCAAATTTACAGTGAAGACCTGAACGATGGTCAGACGATCGCCGGTATCCTCGTCGTAAATCCATTGGCGTCGCAATTGCCACGCTTTACTTGACCCCTCAAAGCCGCTAGTCTTCCGCCTACTTTTCCCTGTTAAATCAGAATATTACGAATGCGAATTACCATTTTTGGCTCGGGCTACGTGGGCCTGGTCACGGGCGCCTGTCTGGCCGACGCCGGCAATCAAGTGATGTGTGTCGATGTCGACGAGCGCAAGATCGACATGCTCAAGCAAGGCGCGCTTCCGATCCATGAGCCGGGCCTGGACGCGGTGGTCAAGCGTAATTTTGATGCAGGGCGGCTGCGTTTCACCACCAGTGCCAAGGAGGGCGTGGACCACGGGCTATTCCAGTTGATCGCCGTGGGCACGCCGCCCGACGAAGATGGCTCGGCGGACCTACGCTACGTGCTGGCGGTGGCGCGCTCGATAGGCGAGCACATGTCCGAGTACAAGGTCGTCATCACCAAATCGACGGTGCCGGTGGGTACCGCCGACAAGGTTCGAGAGGCGGTGGGTAAGAGCCTCCTCGAGCGCAAGGTGGCCATCGAGTTCGACACGGTCTCGAACCCGGAATTTCTCAAGGAAGGGGCTGCCATCGATGACTTCATGAAGCCGGATCGGGTGATCGTCGGCACGGACTCGGACCGTGCCACCGAGCTGCTGCGGTCGCTTTACGAGCCCTTCACCCACAATCGCGACCGGATGATAGTCATGGATGTGCGCTCGGCGGAACTGACCAAGTATGCCGCCAACGCCATGCTGGCGACTAAAATCAGCTTCATGAACGAGTTGGCCAATCTGGCGGAACATTTCGGCGCCGACATTGAGGCCGTGCGCATAGGGATAGGTTCGGATCCGCGCATCAGTTATTCCTTCATCTACCCCGGAGTGGGCTATGGCGGCTCGTGTTTTCCTAAGGACGTGCAGGCCCTGAAGCGGTCGGCGGACGAGGTGGGTTACGAGGCCAGCATTCTTACCGCTGTGGAGAGCGTCAATAATCGCCAGAAGCATGTGTTATTCAACAAGATTAAGGCGCACTTTGGCGATTTGCGAGGCAAGACCATCGCTCTGTGGGGTTTGGCCTTCAAGCCGAATACCGACGATATGCGCGAGGCGGCCAGCCGCGTCTTGATGGAGGCATTGTGGTCGGCGGGGGCCAAGGTGCGTGCCTACGATCCCGTGGCCATGCCCGAATGCCTGCGGATCTACGGCAAGCGGGACGATCTGGTCCTGTGCAAAACCAGTCCGGAGGTCATGCAAGGCGCCGATGCTCTCGCCATCGTGACCGAATGGCGGGAATTTCGCAGTCCTGATTTCGACTACATCAAAAGCGCGCTACGCACCCCAGCGATCTTCGATGGACGCAATCTCTATGATCCGGCGCAAATGGCGCGAGCGGGCTTCAGTTATTATGCGATCGGCCGTGGCAAGTTCTTAAGTGAGTAAATCGTGACCCTACTAGTTCCAGTGATTTTATCGGGCGGTGCCGGCACCCGGCTGTGGCCGCTGTCGCGAGAATTGTATCCCAAGCAATTGCTGGCCCTCACCGGCAAGCAGACTATGCTGCAGGATACGGCTACGCGTCTGGCGGGGATATTGAATGCCGCGCCGCCCATCGTGGTGTGCAACGAAGCGCATCGCTTTACCGTGGCCGAGCAGATTCGGGCATTGGGGATGAAGGCGTCCGCGATCTTGTTGGAGCCTGCGGGTCGCAATACGGCTCCTGCCGTCGCTCTCGCGGCGCTCACGGCGCAACAGGTCGATCCTGAGGCCACCGTCGTGGTGGCGCCGGCGGACCACGTGATTAGGGATGCGCGCGCCTTCCAGGCAGCAGCCGAGGTGGCGGCGGAATTGGCGCAGAATGGCAAGCTGGTGACTTTCGGTATCGTGGCGCACGCGCCGGAAACCGGTTACGGCTACATTCGTCGCGGCGAGGGCATGGGTCCCGCGTATCCCGTGGCGCAGTTCATTGAAAAGCCGCCCCTGGATGTGGCGGCGCAGTTCGTGGCATCGGGCGACTATTACTGGAACAGCGGCATGTTCGTGTTCAGGGCCGATCGCTATCTGGCGGAACTTGCGGCCTTCGCCCCGGACATTCTCGAGGCCTCCCGGGCGGCGTTTCACGCGGCCAAAACGGACCTGGATTTCGTGCGCATCGACAAGGTGGAATTCGACAAATGCCGCAGCGAATCGATTGACTATGCGGTGATGGAGAAGACGCGCGATGCCTTGGTCCTGCCGCTGGATGCGGGCTGGAGC
>JANYLM010000147.1 GCA_025357835.1 Gammaproteobacteria bacterium | reverse complement strand
AATCCATCCCGGCTATTATCGATTTGGTGCGGCAAGGTTTTGGCTACGCCGTCCTCCCCTTGAACGCGGTCAAATCCACCGAGTGGGCGGCCGAGGTTCTGGCGAGGCCGATTCTTTCGCCGACTCTGAAGACCTCATTGTCTATCGCGACATCGACCCGGCGGCCGAATAGCCCGCTGATGCGCAATGCCATTGACCTCGTTCGCGACATCGTGCGCCAAGAAATTCGATCCGCCGAAATACTGACATGAAAGAACAGCGCGACTATGAAAGCATTCCGGGTACCTATGTCTTCGATGCGCGCCGCGCTCGAGACGGATACCCACTCAATATGTTCTGCATGTCGCTCAACAAGGCGGAGAATCGCCGGAGCTTCAAGGAAAACAGCCCTACTTATATGGAACGCTTCGCATTGAGCACCGAGCAACGGGAGGCGGTCTTGCAGCGCGACTGGCTTGGCATGCTGAAAGTCGGCGGCAACATTTACTACACCATCAAGATCGCCTTTTGCGACGGACTCACCTTCCAGGATGTGGCCGGCATCATGTCCGGCGTATCGAAGGAAGTGTATGCGCAGATGATGCTCGCTGGAGGGCGTACGCCGGAGGGTAACCGGTACAAAGACGCGGCAAGGAAGGATGACGAGCGTGGCTAATATCGTTGCCGGCATCGCGTGCTCCCACGTCCCGGCCATCGGCGTGGCAATGGATCGCGGCGTCACCGCGACACCCTATTGGGAATCGCTGTTCCGGGGATATGAGCCGGCGCGCGCGTGGCTCGCGGCCTTGGCGCCCGATGTCGGGATCATTGTCTACAACGACCACGCCTCGGCGTTCTCGCAGGAGAACATTCCTACATTCCTCATCGGGGTCGCCAGCCAATTTACGATTGCCGACGAGGGATTCGGGCCTAGGCCGGTGCCGTCGGTTCAAGGACATCCCGAACTTGCCTGGCATCTCGCCGAATCACTGATCCTCGATGAATTCGACATGACGATCGCGAACGCAATGCCGGTGGATCATGGTCTGACGATACCCTTGTCCATTACCTGCGGTCAGCCGCCCGCGTGGCCGTTTCCCGTGATCCCGCTATGCGTCAACGTGGTGCAATACCCGCCGCCCACCGGGGCGCGTTGTTTCAAGCTCGGCCAAGCTATAAGGAGTGCCGTCGAGGCATTCGATCGGGATTTGCGCGTGGTTATTTACGGAACGGGCGGAATGTCTCACCAACTTCAGGGTGAGCGCGCAGGGCTCATCAACCGTGAATTCGACAACGCATTTCTCGACGGAATGACCAAGAATCCTATTGCGCTCACGAATATCACGCACACGGAGTACATGCGCGAGGCGGGTTCCGAGGGTGTCGAGATGGTGATGTGGCACGTGATGCGCGGTGCACTCGACGAAAACGTCAGGGAGATCTACCGGCACTACCATGTTCCCGCCTCGAACACTTCAGCGGGGCTTTTGATTCTCGAGAACGAGGACGCTCTATGAAGGTCTGTCTCGCCGGGCAGGGCGCGTTCGGCATCGAGCATCTCGAAGCGATGGCCAAGATCCCGGGAGTTGAGGTGGTCTCCCTCGTAGGTTCGACCAAAGAGGCCGTCGCGCCCGTCGCCAAACAATTCAATATCCCTCATTGGACCGGCGATCTGGCGGAGAGCCTGAAGCGGCCCGGGCTCGAGGCCGTAATTTTGAGCACTCCCACCCAGATGCATGCCTCCCAGGGTGAGCAATGCATGCGCGCAGGCAAGCACGTCATGATCGAAATACCCATGGCCGATTCGCTCGCCGATTCGGAAAGCCTGGTGCGCGCGCAGCAAGAAAGCGGGGTCATCGTCATGGCCGGCCATACGCGGCGCTTCAATCCCAGCCACCAGTGGATCCACAAACGCGTGCTGGCGGGCGAATTGAAGATCTTGTAGATGGAAGTGCAGACCTATTTTTTTCGCCGCACCAACACCAACGCATTGGGAAAACCCCGCAGCTGGACCGACCACCTTCTCTGGCATCACGCCTGTCACACTGTCGATCTGTTCGCTTATCAAACTGGCGAGAACGCATCGCAAGCTTTTGCTCTCGAAGGCCCGAAACATCCGGTTCTCGGCATATCGATGGACATGAGCATTGGATTGAAAGTTCTCTCCGGCGCGATTTGCACACTATCGATGTCGTTCAACAACCACGGTCCGTTGGGGACGTTTTTCCGCTACATCTGCGACAACGGAACTTATATTGCACGCTATGACGAGCTGCTGAACGGCAAGAACGAGCCGATTGACGTGTCCAAAGTCGACGTGTCCCTGAACGGCATCGAGCTGCAAGACCGCGAATTCTTCGCCGCGATCGACGCCGGCCGCGAGCCGAATGCGAGTCTCGCGCAATGCCTTCCGGCAATGCGCACGCTCGATCGGCTCGAGCGGCAGCTGGCGGACTAGGGCCTGTTAACACTATGTGATATTCTATGCTTCATGGAAATCACCGCAGAGCAGTTCAGTCGGATCGAGGAATTCTTGCCGGTACAGCGCGGCAACGTCTCGCTCACCAATCTTCAAGTCGTCAACGCAATTCTGTACGTTACGGAGAATGGCT
>JANYLM010000137.1 GCA_025357835.1 Gammaproteobacteria bacterium | reverse complement strand
GGTGATTGCCTTCCTCTGCAGCGATGCGGCCGGGGGTGTTAACGGGGAAGCAATCACTGTGGCGCTTGGCGGCATCTGGTAGGGATTCGCAGCGTGATGATGACATCGCGAGAAGCAGCGTGGCTCTGGCGTTCGATAATCATTACTTGGTTTACCCGAGACGTGAGCCGAAAGGTCCCACTCGCCCCAACGCCTGACAATTTGGCCATTGCGAACTTCGATGATCTCGATGCCAGTGATGGGAGTAGCCCGCCCCGTGGCAACAATGCCCAGGAACTCGGCTCGGCTGGTACCTGTGGCGGACCATCGCACTGCGACTTGGGCGTTTTGCACATCGACGACCAAGTGCTCCACTCTGGTGTGGAGATCGGGAAAGGCACGAACTAACTCCGCCAGACCGCCGGCAAAACCTTCTTTGGTAGGCAAACGGCCTGCTGCCGAGGAGTCTTCGAATTGTATGGAATGCAGCCGATCAAAGAGCTGCCAGTCCACAGGTGCGCACCAAAGCGAGACCCACTGAATTGCGATGCCCTCAAGCTCGACGCGGGAGTGCATACGAGGCGCCTAACTATGAGGTCGGGCGGCTCGTGGGTGCGCAAACGCTGAACAAAACCATTTGATCCTCATCATCTACTTCCCTCTTGGCCCCATGACGACGATCTCGCGCACCCGATCCAATCGTTGGTTCGACGTTAGCGCCCTGCTACGTCTCGATGTAAATGTCATAGTTGGACTGCCTTGAAGCATAAGCCCACGCTGTGACGGTGGCAAAAGGCAACTAATCCAAGGGTGCTTGGTCGTCACGGTTCCCCGTCCCAGTAGTCTAGGCTCGACGCGAGACGGCTTGTAATCTCAAACAGAGTGCCTGAATTAAGACTGCCTTCCGCCATGTATTTGCCCGAATCGGGATACTGACAAATCTCGGGATCCTCCATCGTACTCATGCAGAGGTATTTCAGGGGAGCGTGGGAGGTATTAATTAGCTGGTGCGGGTAGTCGGGACCGGGTGGAACGAAGATAGCGTCGCCTGCGCGAACGGGGAGCATTTCCCCGGATACCCGAAGAGTCCCGTTGCCGTCAAGAATGAAATACATCTCCTCCTGGGCGTGATGAAGATGATAAGGACACACGCGCATGCCTGGCGCCAGTTCATACAAAGACGCGCCGAGCTTGCGCGCCGCCGTTCCTTCAGAAAGTCGTGCGATTTTTCCGTCATAGTGCGGCTCTCTGTGCAGTCGTCGTTGCGAAACGTCATCGACGTTGCGAATAAGCGCCGCAGCAAGTTGGGCTGCTCGCTCAGACATCGTGCCGGTAGACATCGCGTTCGATCCTCGTTTGCAATAACCACTTTATAGTCATCGTCGATTCCTTCCAACGCTCAACAAGGACGACCCGCGCGTCCGCTCCAAGCTATGGTTAGAGATCATTTGCGCGAGCGCCAATACCGAGGATGTTGCCGGCGATGCGCGAGCGCCAGAATCCTCAGCCTGTCGCCGTCAACGCGAAAGATGACGCCAAAAGGAAATCTTGTTTATGGAAACCGCCGACGATGGATATCAAGCTCTTCGCCCAATTCCGGAAACTTGCATATTAATGCGTTACCCGCTGGACCTCACGCAATAACTCTAGCCCGAGTCCCGTGCCGAGCTCATCTCCAACTTCCATCGCTGCCGCCAATTCCTTTTCGGCTGCCGGATGAAACCGTGGATTCATTTTCTCAGTGACGCCTCAAGTCGCTGGAAGACTTCATCAGCCGGAACGGATTGGACATCGCCATCTTCTAATTCCTGGTCGCGCCCGCGCGACCGCTTGAACTGATGGTTAGGTCGTACGCTCATCGGAGCTCCTTCCGTATGACGAGCTTGAGACCGGACCAGATGTCGGTAACTGCGCAAACCTTGATGTCAACAAAGCCGAGCGATAATGCTACATCGCGAATGGTGCCCTCCGTGATGTCGGTTGGCACTTTCGTCGATTTCTTCGGCCAAGACACCCAGATCGAAGCTTCGGCTTTGAGAATTTCTCGCAATTCGGCCAAATGCTTCCTCAAAGCGCCACGTTGGGTAACGAAGACGTGAGCAATATCAACATCCTGACTGGGTCGGGAATCAAACCTAACGCCGGCTGGTACTGGACCCAGAAATTGCGTGTAGTCTTTGGGTGCGTCCACTAGAAGCACAACGCTGCGTTCCTTGATGCCTAGCTTCTTCGTGAGCGGAGTGCCGGAATACCCGGCTGTCGTTGGCACTGGAGTGAGACCTAACGATTAGGTTGGGAGACGCGGGGCTGCCTCAACGACCAACGAAGCTGATTTATTAAGATCATCGACCCTCTCCCTAGTTCTCCGTAGACGCGACCCGCGATCGCTCCAACCGATTGTTAGAAGACGGTTCACTCACCGGCCTTCTTCCCTAGATCTAGCGCCTTCTGATACTCGGCCTGTTGTCGCGGGTATTCGAACAGCGCAGGAAACTGCGCACGGTAGGCGCGTACTTCCGCAAGCGTGCGGTAGACAAATGGATCTCGTCGCGTCGGGGGGACAACTGTCTCGTACTCGGCCAGTTGCATCGTATTGCCATCGAGTACAACTTCTAGGTCATGCACCGGCTTGATGTTGTCACCGGCCCGCAGTCTGGATAGCGTCCGAACCGCAAACTGGGCTTGCGCAGCGTCTCCATAATAGCTCGAGACAAACTGGTCTTTTATATAGCTGCTGAAGACAACATTGGCGGCAATACCAACGATCAATGCGCCGGCCAGAAACGAGCCGAGCGCCGTGGCAAGGAGCTTGCGTTGGGGTGTCATAACCGTCCTCTAACTATTAGATAGCGGACTAAAACGGCAAACGAATCGCGTCAAATGCGGGAAATATCGTGCTGGACCTTCGAACATCTTCCTGATTTCCTTGAAGTCGGATGGCGTGGATATCGCGTAACACCGCGAGGAGGATTATATGCCGGAGGGACGCGGTTTGTTCGAGGTGGCGCGTGAAAGAATTCGCCCTCGCCATTTTTGCGTATCGCACCGAACAGGCTTACCTGCAATGGATGCAACGGTATGTCAAATTTCATGGCTGCAGGCACCCGCGCAACATGGGGCCGAGGGAAGTTGAGGCATTCCTGACACATTTGGCCGTCGAGGCCAAGGTCAGTGCATCCACACAGAATCAGGCACTTCAGGCTCTGTTGTTTCTTTACCGGCAAGTGCTCGATATCGACCTGCCTTGGATGGAAAATGTTACCCGGGCATCTCGGCCGAAGCGGGATAGTGGTGGCTATTCCGTGATTCACCGGGTGTCGCTATACTAGCCTTTCTCCCAGGATTTTTTTTCACCGAATTTCAGCGAGTTACCGTGTCCAAGACTGAAGCTTCAGATACTCATTTCTTCAATTCATTTAGTTTGGTGCTGGGGATTCTCATCGTCTTCGCCATCATCCTATTTGGCATCGCGCGCTCGATAGGAGCGGATACTCAGGGGCAGGCTGTGCTGCAGGAAGGGTTGCACCTCAAGGAGGTGCAGAAAAACATCGCGCCGTTCGCGCATGTCGCCGTCGCGGGCAAGGACAATTCGGCGTTGGCGGCGCCGACGGGCGCGGCTCCCGCGGCGGATGTGCCGAGCACGGGTGAACAGGCCTTTACAAAAGTCTGCTCGGCTTGCCACTCGACCGGGATCAATGGAGCGCCGAAGATCGGCGATCATGCGGCCTGGGGCCCGCGCCTCGCTCAGGGCAAGGAAACGCTTTACAAAGATGCCATCGGCGGCAAGGGCAGTATGCCGCCCAAGGGTGGCACGAGCTGGCCGGATGCGACGATTCGCATGACCGTCGATTACATGGTGTCGCTCAACAAGTAAGTTTGTCGAGCGTGCGTAGCTGCACGGCTTCCGCTACGTCGATTCTGCGTATCTCCGGCGCACTGCCCAGGTCGGCGCAGGTTCGCGCCAATTTCAGTACTCGATGGCAGGCCCGCGCGGACAATCCCAATCGCGTTATCGCAGTGCCGAGCAGCACTCGCGAGTCGCGCCGCAAGCCACAGAACTCTGTCACCTCGGGCGGCCCCAGGTGTGCGTTGAGCTTTCCCTGACGTTGCATTTGCAGATGCCGAGCGGCGGCGACGCGCAGGGCCACCGTGGCTGAACTCTCCGTTTCGGAGGACACATCGCCAAGTAAGTGCTCGACCGGCAATGCCATCAATTCGAGGTGGATATCGATTCGGTCGATCAGGGGCCCGGAGATTCGGTGGCGATAACGCGCGATTTGTTCCGCCGTGCAATGGCAGCGTCCGCACCGATCGCCGGCGTATCCGCAGGGACAGGGATTCATGGCCGCCACCAATTGAAATCTCGCCGGAAATTCCCATGTGCGCTTGAGTCGCGTGATATTCACCACGCCGCTCTCGAGGGGCTCACGCAGCGCTTCCAGCGCAGTGCGCGTGAATTCCGGGAGCTCATCGAGGAACAACACTCCCAGGTGTGCCAGCGAGAGTTCACCGGGTCTCATGGCCCCGCCACCGATCAGTCCTGCGACCGATGCCGTGTGCTGCGGACTGCGAAACGGCCGGCCGCCGCCGACGCAGGGTCTGCGTCCCGCGGCGGATTCCAAGCTCGCGACTTGCAGCGCCTCGAAGGGCGCCAGCGGCGGCAGCAGGCCGGGCAATCGTTGCGCGAGCAGGGTCTTGCCGGCGCCTGGAGGCCCGATCATCAGCAGTCCGTGTTCACCGGCGGCCGCAATCTCCAGAGCGCGCTTGGCGGCGAACTGGCCGCGAACTTCGGCAAGATCGGGCGGCGGCCGGTGAGCGGGTGCCAACGCATCAGCACCATTCGCGGAACACGCAACCGCGGACAATTCCGCTTCGCCATTGAGAGCATCGCAGACTTGCCGCAAATGGCCGGCCAGCTTGAGCTTTGCATGGCGGACCAGACCCGCTTCGAGCGCATTGGCGAAGGGTAAAATCAATTCTCTTCCGCAGCGTGAACCTTCGATGAGCGCAGGCAGGAGCTTAGGTGTCTGGCGCAGCTCGCCTCCCAGCGATAATTCACCGTAAAACTCGCGCTGCTCGAGCGCTTGCGGCGGGATTTTCCCGCTGGCTGCGAGAATGCCGACGGCGATAGGCAAATCAAAGCGTCCGCCCTCCTTCGGTAAATCAGCGGGCGACAGATTGACGGTGATCCTCCCGGCGGGGAAGCCGAAGCCACTGGTCACCAATGCGGAGCGGACTCTCTCCTTACTTTCACGAACCACAGTCTCGGGCAGGCCGACCAGGGCGAATGTGGGCAGTCCGGGTCCCAAATGGACTTCGACCCGAACCTGCGGCGCGGCGAGTCCCAATGGCGCTCGGCTCAGAGCCGTACTCACTTCCATGCGAGCCATCATTGCCTTCTTCGTGAGGCTACTGCTGCGTGAACTTGGCCTCGATCTCTTTCAGACGCGCTTCCATGGCAGTCAGGTTGGCCTGGGTTCGCTCCAGAATGGCTGCTTGCACATCGAATTCCTGCCGGGTGACCAAATCGAGTTTGCTGAGCTGGGCTTGCAGCACGGCCTTGAAATTGCCCTCCAAATCGCGGCCGAAACCCCGCACGGACTCGGGTACCGAATCCGCCAGGCGACGAGCCAATTCATCAAGTCCGCTCGAATTCATAAAACTCATGTTCATCTCCTGAATTTGCACGGCCGTCGCACTCCGGTAAAGCCGCGTCTTGCGCCGGTCGCGCCATGTCGGTGCATCACGCCGCATCGGCTAGCGCAACTCATTGATTCAACACCCCTTAGGGCTGGCACGGAAGCTGCATTGCTAAATATCGATATTACGCGGAAGCGGCGTCCGAAGCCTTGTCATTAACGACTGAAAGCGGGGACAAACGCATGAAGCTGATCACCGCGGTCATCAAGCCTTTCAAGTTGGACGAAGTGCGGCAGGCGGTGGCAGACATCGGCATTCAGGGGCTCACGGTCACCGAGGTGCAGGGTTACGGGCGGCAGCATGGGCATACGGAATTCTATCGAGGGGCTGAATATCGGGTCGACTTCCTGCCCAAAGCCAAGATTGAGCTGGCGGTGGATGACTCGATTGCGGAGCAGGTGATGGAGGCAGTTTGCAATGTGGCCAGGACGGGGAAGGCCGGAGATGGAAAAGTGTGGGTACTCGATCTGGATCAGGCACTACGGATTCGTACGGGTGAAACCGGCCCGGACGCAATTTGAGCTAAAGAGACGTATATGTATCGTAGGTTTAGAACTATTCGCGCGGCCTTAGCAGGCCTGATGCGCCACCCAGCGAGGTCAAAACTTGTGACGTTTTAGGGGCATCTCGCGCCGGCAAGCCAGCCAACTCCCCCGTCGGTGCGATATCCCGGCGGCGCGGGTCCTTCAAAGGGGCCCGTGCCGTTTTTTTATATTCGCGCCCGGCGCAAGATGCTGTGGCGTTTATACAATATAAAATTCCAATACTCTATGCTGTTGCGCAACAATTGCCGTTAAATTCCACTGATAGACTGTGCCTTTATCCGAAATGAGGAGTTTGCCTGCATGAAAATGGTCATCGCCATCATCAAACCGTTCAAGCTTGACGATGTCCGCGCCGCCTTGGCCGATGTGGGTATACAGGGCATTACCGTGACAGAGGTCAAAGGCTTTGGGCGCCAAAAAGGCCACACTGAGCTGTATCGAGGAGCGGAATACGTGGTCGACTTCCTGCCCAAAGTGAAACTTGAATTGGCAGTGGATGACGAACAAGTGGATCGAGTGGTTGAAGCCATCATCGAAACGGCGCGCACGGGTAAGATCGGCGACGGCAAGATATTCGTCGCGGAATTAGGTCAGGCGGTGCGAATCCGTACTGGTGAAGCCGGCTCGCGGGCGCTGTAGAATCTGGGGAGATGTAGTTTGCAAGCGAGGATCGAACAATGAAACGCCTGATGTTGTTCGCGGCCCTAGTCGCCTGGTCGGGCATGGCCGGAGCGGTGGTCTATAAGTGGGTCGATGCTCAGGGTAAGGTGCAATACGGTGACCGGCCTCCGGATGGCGTGCACGCCGAAGTGGTGGAATTGCTGGGCACTCATGCGGCCCGTCCAGCGCCCGTGAGAGCGCCCGAATCGACAGCCTTGAGAGCCACCAACCGAGATCAACCAAATCAAGAGGATGCCGCCGCCGCCAAGAAAGCGGTATTGGACGATGTGGAACATACCCGCCAGAAGCAATGTGCCGACGCGCAGGATCGCTACACGAAGTTGATCGAGGGCCGGCGTCTGTTCAAAACTGGCGCGGATGGCGAGCGTCAGTATTTGACATCCGAGGAAATCGATTCTGAACGCGTGAATGCCAAACGCGAAATTGACGCCGTCTGCAACAGCCCGACTTGAGACTCGGGCCTTAAGCTTCAGGCCCTGCCCTCCGCCCCTCGCAGAGGGCTAACACAGCCGATTTCGCACGCGCTTTGCCGCACGCCGCGCAAAGCCTTAGGCTACGCCTCCACTGGAAAGGAGCGGGAATCGCGTATGCAAACAGGTTTTGTCGGATTGGGTGCCATGGGTGCGCACATGGCGCGTAGTCTGCACCGGGCGGGTTTACTCACGGGCGTGTGGAATCGAACCGCCGACAAAGCCGTCGCGCTCGCCCAGGAGCTGCACTGCATCGCCTTCGCCAGCCTGGCCGAGCTTGCCGGGAACTGCGAGGCCGTGGTGATCTGTGTGTCCGCCGACGATGATCTGCGCGAGGTGGTTGCGGGTCTAGAGCCGGGATTGAATCCCAACATGATTGTGATGGACTGTTCCACGGTTGGCGCCGGCACGGCGCGCCAGTTGCACGCCCAGCTCGATGCGCTCGGCGTCGGCTTTCTCGACTCTCCGGTGAGCGGCGGTGTGGAAGGTGCGCGCACGGCGGCGCTTGCCATCATGGTGGGCGGCGATGAGCCGGTATTCGCGCGCGCGCAGCCCATCTTGGAGGCCATGGGAAAAAACCTCGCCTATCTGGGTGCGAGCGGCGCCGGCCAAGCGGCCAAGGCCACCAATCAAATCATGTGTGCGGGCATCATCCAGGCCGTCGGCGAAGCCATGGCCTTTGCGCACGCTGAAGGCCTGCCGCTGGATAGATTGATCGAACTCTTGGGCAAGGGCGCGGGCTCGAGCTGGTACTTCGTCAATCGCGCGCCGTTCATGGCGCATAATAATTTTCCCGCGGGTTTTCGCGTGCGGCTGCACGCCAAGGATTTGCGTATCTGCCGCGACATGGCGGCACAGCGCGGCGCGCAACTGCCGGTGGTGGAATCCACTCTGGCGCAGTATGCGCAGTTGATCATCCAGGGCTTCGGCGATGAGGACATCTCGTCCATTTACCGGCTGAAGTCCGCTCTGTTTCCCGCCAAGCCCGAGCCCACATGAACACCAGGCAGGCTGCGCCGCTGCGAATCGCCACCCGCAAGAGCCAGCTGGCTCTGTGGCAGGCCGAGCATGTCGCGAGCCTGCTGCGCCGGGCGCATGCTGACCTCGAGGTTGAGCTGGTGCCCATGGTGACTCAGGGCGACCGCATCCAGGATAGGCCGCTGGCCGCCATCGGCGGCAAGGGTCTGTTCATCAAAGAACTTGAGGTGGCCCTGGAAGAGCAGCGCGCCGATATCGCCGTGCATTCCATGAAGGATTTGCCGGGCGACCTGCCCGAGGGACTCATCATCGCGGCGGTGCTCGAACGTGCGGACGCTCGGGATGCCTTGTTAACCGCTACGCCCCAGCGCTTGGAGGAATTACCGCCGGGTGCTCGCGTCGGCACCTCGAGCCTGCGGCGGCAGGCGCAATTGCTGGCGCTGCGTCCGGATTTGCGCATTGAGACTTTGCGCGGCAATGTAGATACGCGGTTGCGGCGGCTCGATGCCGGCGACATGGATGCCATTGTGCTGGCCTGCGCGGGCTTGATTCGGCTGGGTCTTGAGTCACGCATCGGCGCGCGCCTCGATCCCAAGATGTGCTTGCCGGCCGTCGCGCAGGGAGCTATTGGTATCGAGTGCCGCGCCGGCGATACGCGCACTCTGGGGCTCGTGACCGAGCTCAACCACCCGACCACGCGCACTGCGGTGGACGCGGAGCGGGCATTCGCGCATCGGCTCGGCGGCAGTTGCCAATCGCCCATCGCGGCCCATGCACGTCTCGAGGGACAGTGCTTGATCCTCGACGGACTGGTGGCGGAACCCGATGGCTCCCGGTTGCTGCGCGATACCCTGTCGGGCGGCGTCGCTGATCCCACCGCTCTCGGTCGGCAACTAGCCGAGAGAATATTAGCCGCGGGCGCAGGTCCTCTGCTCGAGCGCCTGCGCGCCGGCTGACCCTATGTCCGCATTGCATGGCGTCGGCGTCCTAGTCACTCGGCCCGAGCAGCAGGCGACGCCGCTGTGCCGGCTGCTGGAAAAGCAAGGCGCGAGCACCCTGCGCCTGCCGGCCGTTGAAATCACTGCCATCGGCAATCGGCGCGATACGGCGGCGCGAGTCGGCGCTCTCGGGGATTTCGACGTCATCATTTTCACCAGCACCAACGCCGTGCGCTTCGGCGCCCCGCTGCTCGACAGCCGACGTGATCTGACGCTGGCGGCCATGGGTCCCGCTACGGCCCGTGCGCTCAATCAAGCCGGCTACCGGGTGGCGGCGCAGCCCAATGCAACCTTCGACTCAGAGAGCCTGCTCCGACATCCCAGGCTGGAACATCCGGCCGGCCGTCGAATACTGATCATCAAGGGCAGTGGCGGCCGGCCGTTTCTGCAGCAGGAACTGACAGCGCGCGGCGCAGCGGTGGTGGCGGCCGACGTGTATCAACGTGCGCCGGCGACTCCGAGTCGCGCAGTTCTCGAGGCGCTGCAGGACAGCTTCAGCGCCGGTGCGGTGCAGGTGATCACCGCAACCAGTTTGGAAATTGCCGGCAACTTGCTGGCAATCGCGACTCCTGCGCTGCGCGGGGAATTCGAGCGCGTGCACTGGCTGGTGCCCGGCGAGCGCGTTGCGGCGGGCGTGCGCGAGCGGGGACTCTCCGCGCCGCTGTTGCAGGCGGCGTCGGCCGAAGATCAGGATTTGGTTGCGGCGCTGGTGGGTTGGCGTGCGAGCGCATCCGGCGCGTAATCGAAGGAATCGAAAAACAGCCGGTTCGCGGCGACTCCGCGCAGGCCGAATTCACGCCGTACCGCCGCTATCATGGCCGGTGGCCCGGCGGCATACACGTCGTATTTTTCCATGTCATGGATGTCCTGCAGCACCGCTTCATGCACCCAGCCGCGCGAGCCCCGCCATTGCGGCGAGGGCTCCGACAGTACCGGCACGTAGCGCAATTGCGCGACGCCGCCACGCACAGCGCGGCAGGCGAGTTCCTGAAGTAGCGCGTGCGCATACAAATCACGCTCGCTGCGCACTCCCCAGTAAAGCCGCATGTCGCGCTCCATGCCGTTATCGATCACATGCCGCAGTATGCTGAGCAGCGGCGCAAGGCCCGTGCCGCCGCCCACCAGCAGCATGGGCGCCGTGCCGGGTCGGTACGCGAACTGGCCCAGCGGGCCTTCAATGGTGAGCAGCGAGCTTAGCGTGCTCTCATCGAACAGCGGCGCTGAGAATTCGCCACCGGCGACCCGCCGCACATGCAGTTCCAGCAATCGCGAATCATTCGGCGGCGAGGCGACCGAAAAACTGCGGCGCCGGCCGCCGGATAGCATGATGTCGATGTACTGGCCAGCCTCGAAACGGAAAGTTTCGGCCGCGGGGAGTCGCAGGCACAGGCCGATGACGTCGTGCGATAGGGGCAGCGCGCGCTCTATGCGCGCCGGCAATCGTTTAATGAAGGTCCGTTCGGGCGTGGTGACGTCGAAGGTCTCGATGGACAGGTCGCTGCGCGCCCGCGCCTGACACAGTAGCACCAAACCCTCGGCGACTTCGCTCTCGGATAATCCCAGCGGCGGACCACTGGGGTAGTAAATCTCACCCTGCAGCAGGCGGGCGCGGCAGGACCCGCAATTGCCACTCTTGCAGCTGTGCGGCAAATTCAAGGAGGCGGCGAGCGCCGCGTCGAGCAGCGATTGCTCCGGGGCAACGCCGAAGGTGGTATTGGATTTGGCTAGTCTGATACGCAAGAGGCTTCCTGAGCGAAGTCCGTAGGATGGGATCGCTACCCGTCCGGCACTGGGGCATCGATCGTTGCCGTGCCAGCCTTTTTGGGTCTAGGGCTGGCTGCGCTTGCTATCCAGCCATTCGCCCAGCGGCTCCCACTGCTTCCAATCCGGCCAGGCGAGATACTCGGGCAGTTCCAGCACACCCATGCCGCGCGCATAGGCGCGCACGTAATTCTGCGCCTCGCGCAGGCTCCCCAGGTAGGGAACTTTGAGCTTGGTCAGATACTGATCCAATTCTTCGTAGATAAGCGTGTATTCACGCACGCGGTTGGCGATGACGGCCAGCCGCGCCTGCTTGCGCGACACCTTGCCGATTTCGAGCAACTCCGCCATGAAGCGCCCGCAGGCCTTAATGTCAATACTGGAAGGCAGCACGGGAACGATGATGGTCTCGGCACGGCGCACCAGCTCATTGAGCTCGGTGCCGTGGACGCGAGCCGGCGCGTCGATCACCAGGATTTCAGTGTTGCGCGCCACATTGCGCAGGCCATCCTGGTACGCGGCGACACCGCTGATAGCAGGCAGATCGGCCGGGCGTTGCGCCAGCCAATCGAGACTGGAGCGTTGCGGGTCATAGTCGGCGATGCACACTTGGTGGCCATCTCGAGCAAAAAACACGGCGATATTCGTCGCCAAAGTGCTTTTTCCGCATCCGCCCTTCGCATTTAAAACCATTACGTGGCGCATAGTTCCCCGACTTTGTTATTTTCAGTAAGGTAGAACTCGGGGCTAAATTGCGCAACCCCTGCTCGCGACAAATTGGCGCATCGGCTATGCTCTGAAGCCATGCGCATCGAGTTTTTGAAGATGCAGGGGCTAGGCAACGATTTCCTGGTATTCGACGCTCCTGCCGACGACACTCACATAAACTCCACCAGGCTGCGCGCTCTCGCCGACCGGCATACCGGCGTCGGCTTCGATCAGGCGTTGATGTTGGAATCTCCCCGTGATGCTGCAAGCCGCGTGTTCTATCGGATCTTCAATTCTGACGGCACCGAGGTTGAGCAATGCGGCAATGGCGCCCGCTGCATCGCGGCTCTGCTGCATGCGCGCGCGCCGCAATTGGGCCGCAACCTCGTGATGGGTAGTTTAGGGGGGACGGTGCATGCGCATGTCCGCGAGGATGGCTTGGTGTCGGTGGACATGGGCGTGCCCAACTTCGATCCGCGCGCCCTGCCCATGGCCGCGGCCGAAGACATGGGTGCATTGACCGAGGCGCTCAGCTATTCGCTGCAGGTCGACGGTACCGACGTCGAGGTGGGCGCTGTCTCCATGGGCAATCCGCATGTGGTACTGCGCGTGTCCGACGTGAAAACCGCGCCGGTCGAACGGTTTGGGCCTAGTATCGAGCATCATCCGCGCTTTCCGAAGCGCGCCAATGTGGGATTCATGCAAATCGTGAGCCGCGACCACATTCGATTACGGGTATATGAACGCGGGGCAGGTGAGACCTTGGCCTGCGGCACGGGGGCCTGTGCCGCAGTCGCCGTCGGCCGGCGACAGGGGCTGCTGAATGAGGATGTGCGAGTCGACTTGCCGGGCGGAACCGCCGGGGTTTGTTGGCCGGCGACGGCTAAACAGTTGTGGCTCACAGGCCCGGCGACTACGGTGTTTACCGGATCGATCGATATTTAACGAGACTTTAGGGAGCTGAAAAAATGACAACCAGTCAGGCGCGCGGGATCAAGCAGGGGAGTCTCGACGACGCCAGTGTCGCGGAATATCTGCAGACCTATCCGGATTTCTTCGAGCGCAATTCTCCGCTATTCACTAAATTACGCCTGCCGCATCTGCGCGACATGGGCGCCACGGTGAGTCTGGTCGAGCGCCAGGTCGAAGTCCTGCGCGAGCGCAACCACTCGCTGGAGCGCAAGCTCAAGGAACTCGTCGACGTGGCCCGTGCGAATGATGCGCTCGCTGAACGCATTCACCGCCTGAGTCAGCGTTTGATTCGCTCGCACACGATGTTGGAGACCATCAATGCCGTAGAAACCTCGCTGCGCGAGGATTTCGACGCCATGCATTCGGTGCTGGTGCTGTTCCTGGAGCAGGCGCGCTCCTTGGAGCCCGAAGCCGGCCGATTCCTGCGCTACGGCGATCCCGCCGCCACCGACATCAAGAGTTTTGAGTCGCTGCTGCAATCCGGCAAGCCCCGTTGCGGCCAGGTCCGCGATGGGCAGCGCGATTATCTATTCGGCAAGGACTCGGTTGAGATCGGCTCGGTGGCCCTCACCCCCTTGGGTCCCAAGGGCGAGTTGGGAATTCTGGCCATCGGCGCCAGCGACGCGGAGCGTTTCCACCCCGCCATGAGCACGGAATTTTTGTCCCGCATTGGCGAGCTCGTGACTTACGCGCTCATGCGCTAGAGCCTCCTGCAATGGATCTGGGCGAGCGCGAATGGATGGATCGATTTTTATCGCACCTCGCGCACGAGCGGCGCATGAGCGCACACACCATTGCGGCCTATCGGCAGGATTTGCTCGCTTTGGCGCAGTTCGGCGCAAAGCGGAAATTCAAGGAATGGGCCGCGCTCGATAATTCCGCGATGAGGGCGTTCGCCGCCGCCCAGCATGGCGGAGGCTTGAGCCCGCGCAGCGTCCAGCGGCGGCTGTCGGCGGCGCGAACTTTTTACGAATTCCTCATGCGTGAGGGCCATGGGGCGCGCAATCCGGCGCTGGATGTGCGTGCGCCCAAAACCAAGAAACTGTTGCCGGATACTCTGGACGCCGATCTTATGGGCCGGCTTCTGGCGTTTCGGGTCGATGACAGCTTATCCGCCCGCGACAAGGCCATCATGGAATTGTTCTACTCCTCCGGACTGCGCCTGGCCGAACTCGTCGGCTTGAGCGTGGCCTCGGTCGACTTGGCGGATCGCACCGTGCGTGTACTGGGCAAGGGCAGCAAGACTCGCATCGTGCCCGTCGGCCGCCATGCCGTCGACGCCTTGAAGCGATGGCTGCAAGAGCGCGCTGGATTGATCAAGACCGGGGTGGACGCGCTCTTCGTGGGGCGGAACGGCCGGCCGCTGTCGGCACGGGCCGTACAACTACGGGTGGGCGCATGGGGCCGCCGCCAGGGCATCGGCATACACGTCCATCCGCATATGTTCCGCCACTCCTTTGCCACTCATCTGCTTGAGTCCAGCGGCGACTTGCGCGGAGTGCAGGAATTGCTGGGCCACGCCGATATCGGGAGCACCCAGATCTACACTCACCTGGATTTCCAGCATCTGGCCACGGTCTACGAGGCTTCCCATCCCCGGGCTCGGCGCCGCCAACGCAGCGGTTGAAAGGGCCTGCCCTAGGCCCCACCCTGATTGCTATGTATCACGACCCCCAGCGAATCTATGGCACTACCATTCTCGCCGTGCGGCGCAATGGCCGAGTCGCGGTCGGCGGCGACGGTCAAGTGACCCTCGGCCAGAGCGTGATGAAGGCCAATGCCCGCAAGGTCCGCCGCCTGTACGACGGAAAAGTACTCGCCGGTTTCGCCGGCGGCACCGCCGACGCCTTCACTCTGTTCGAGCGATTCGAGGGAAAACTGGAGAAGTTCGGCAATCTCACGCGCGCCGCCATTGAATTGGCCAAGGATTGGCGTACCGATCGAAGCCTGCGCCGGTTGGAGGCCTTGCTGTGCGTCGCCGACACGGCGAGCACCTACGTCATATCGGGCAATGGCGATGTCATCGAGCCGGAGCATGACTTGATCGCCATCGGTTCCGGCGGAGGCTTCGCGCAGGCGGCGGCCACGGCCTTCATGCAAGGGGAAATGTCCGCCCGCGACATTGTCGAGCGCTCGCTCAATATCGCCGCGGATATCTGCATCTACACGAATCGCAATTTGACGATCGAAGAGTTGTAACCCCCATGACGCAGATGACCCCGCGTGAAATAGTCGAAGAGCTGGATAAGCACATCGTGGGTCAGAAGGCCGCCAAACGCGCGGTGGCGATCGCTCTGCGCAACCGCTGGCGGCGCAGCCAGGTCGCCGAATCGCTTCGCGCAGAGATCACCCCGAAGAACATTCTCATGATAGGCCCCACCGGAGTGGGCAAAACCGAGATCGCACGCCGGCTGGCGCGTCTCGCCAAAGCCCCCTTCATTAAGGTGGAAGCCACCAAGTTCACCGAAGTGGGCTATGTTGGTCGTGAAGTGGACTCGATCGTACGCGATCTGGTAGAGATCTCCGTGAAAATGACCCGCGAAGAGGAAATATCTAAAGTGCGCCATCGCGCCGCCGACAGCGCCGAGGAACGCGTGCTGGACGCGCTGCTGCCGCGGCCTGCCGCTGGTGTCACCGGCGACTCGACGCCGCGGGACACCGAGACCCGCCAGCGCTTTCGCAAAATGCTGCGCGAGGGTCACCTGGAAGATCGCGAAATCGAAATCGAAGTGCGGGCCGGCCCGGTGGGGGTGGAAATCATGGCGCCTCCCGGCATGGAGGAAATGACGCAGCAGCTGCAGGGCATGTTTCAAAATCTTGGAAGCAGCCGAACGCGCCAACGCAAACTTAAGATCAAAGAGGCATTGAAGCTCCTGGTCGACGAGGAAGCGTCGAAAATGATCAACGAAGAGGAATTGAAGCTGCGCGCAGTCGAGAATGCGGAACAGAACGGCATCGTGTTCATCGACGAAATAGACAAGATCGCCCGCCGCCAGGAAACCACCGGCGCCGATGTGTCGCGCGAAGGCGTGCAGCGTGATCTGCTGCCCCTGGTCGAGGGTTGCACGGTGAATACCAAGTACGGCACCGTCAAGACCGATCATGTGCTGTTCATTGCTTCGGGCGCCTTCCACATGTCCAAGCCCTCCGACCTGATTCCTGAGCTGCAGGGCCGCCTGCCCATCCGTGTCGAGCTCGAACCCTTGGTGGTCGAGGATTTCGTACGCATTTTGACCGAACCCGATGCCTCGCTATGCCGCCAGTACACGGCACTGCTCGCCACTGAGGGGGTGGAACTGGAATTCGCCGCCTCGGGCGTACAGCGCCTCGCCGAGGTGGCTTTCGAGGTCAATGAACGCACCGAAAATATCGGGGCGCGGCGCCTCCATACCGTCATGGAGAGGCTGCTGGAGACCGTGTCCTTCGAAGCGGCGGACCGCAACGGCACCCATGTCCTGGTCAATCGCGAGTACGTCGAGGGCAATCTCGGCGAACTGGTTAAGGATCAGGACCTGTCGCGGTACATCCTCTAGCCCATCGGCGAGTCTCCATGCCTCAGCCCACCGACATCAAATTGCGCACTCAATCGCGGCTACTCGAAGTGCGCTTCGATGACGGATCGCATTTCGATTTGCCGTTCGAATACTTGCGGGTTTACTCCCCGTCCGCCGAGGTGACGGGTCATGGCGGGGGCGAGGGAGTGTTGCAGGTGGGCAAGCACAACGTGGGCATCAGCGGAGTCGAGCCGGTAGGCAACTATGCCCTGCGCCTGCTGTTCGACGACGGTCACAATACGGGCCTATATACCTGGACCCTGCTGTACGAACTGGGCCGCGATCGCGACTTGAAGTGGGCGCGCTATCTGGAACGCTGCGCCGAGGCGGAAAAATCCGCCCGAGGCCCCTGAAGCGAAAGCTTTGGGTTGCCCCCGGTCGGCTACAATGCGCCCTACAGTACGAGGGGCGCCATGGAAACTTCCGACGGCAAAGTCGATTTCGGATTTGAAAAAGTCGCCTGGGGCGACAAAGCGGCGCGTGTCCGTTCGGTATTCGCCTCGGTAGCGGGCAAGTACGATGTCATGAACGACTTGATGTCGCTCGGCGCGCATCGTCTTTGGAAGCAATTCACCCTTTCCCTCACCGGCTTGCGGCCGGGCCAGCGCGCACTGGATGTAGCGGGCGGCACCGGCGATCTTGCCGCAGGAATGCTGCGCCGAGTGGGCAAATCCGGGCGGGTGGTGCTATCGGACGTGAACCCGGCGATGCTGGACATTGGCCGCGACCGTTTGCTCGACCAAGGCTGGGTGGGGAATGTGGAGTGCATAGTCGCCGACGCCGAGCGCCTCCCCTTCGCGGACAATTCCTTCAACTGCGTCACCATCGGCTTCGGGCTGCGCAACGTGACCGACAAGGCGGCCGCACTTCGATCCATGCACCGCGTGCTGAAACCCGGCGGTCAACTGCTGGTGCTGGAGTTTTCGACACCGGTCGCGCCCGGCCTGAAGCCGATTTACGACGCCTATTCCTTCAAGGTGCTGCCGCTGCTGGGCCGACTGGTGGCCCAGGATGAGGCCAGCTATCGGTACTTGGCGGAATCGATTCGCATGCACCCCAACCAAGAAACCTTGCTCGAGATGTTGCGCACGGCGGGCTTTGCGCAAGCTCGCTACCACAATCTGACCGGCGGCATCGTCGCCGTCCATCGCGGCTATAAGATCTAGCATGCCCGCGACCCCTCTATGGCTTGCATCGGCCGAGGCCTTGCTCAATCGATGCATTGATTCATCATCTCAGGCCGCCGCGCTTGCGGCGGGCCTGCAGGGTACATCTTTGCAAGTCGACATCGACGGCATCATGCGCATTCGCGCGAGCGCGCATCAAGGCCGGCTGGCGCTTGGCGCCGGCGAGGACATCGCGGCAGATGCGACTATTTCAGGAACTCTGCCGGCGCTTCTGCGCTTGCTCAAGGGCGGGGCGAGCCGGGAACCTGGCGGGCCCGCGCCGCAGATTCGCGGCGATGCCGAGATCGCCAACCGCTATCGAGAGCTGTTCGCGCTGGCGCGACCGGACCCGGAGGAAGAGCTGTCGCGGTGGATCGGCGACTTTCCGGCACGGCGCCTGTCGCGATTTGCGCAGCGCGCGCTGGGCTTCGCGCGCCACGTCCGCCATACGGCTGGGGAAAACATCGCCGAATATCTGCAAGAGGAGAGTCGCGACCTCGTGAACAAGCCCGAGCTCGAGGAATTCCTGCGCGGCGTTGATGAAGTGCGCGAAACCGCAGATCGCATCGAAGCTCGGCTCGGGCGCCTCGAAGCGCGGCTGAAGGGTGCGGCCTGATGCATCTGCGGGTGCTCGCTCGACTGCTGCAGATTCAACGCGCCCTGGTCAGGCATGGGCTCGACGATTTCGTGCGCGCCACGCATTTGTACCGGCCGTTTCGCTTTCTCGTCTATCTGTCGCCCTGGACTTGGTTTCAACGCAGCATCGGCGTCACCCGCGGCGAGCGGCTGCGCCTGGCGCTCGAGGAGCTGGGGCCCATCTTCGTCAAATTCGGCCAGGCACTGTCGACGCGGCGCGATCTTCTGCCGGCCGACATTGCCGATGAGCTGGCGAAACTTCAGGACCGCGTCCCACCCTTCGACAGCGCCATCGCCATTGCCTCTGTCGAAAAGGCGTTTGGGCTTGGCGTCGACGCCGTATTCGGCAGCTTCGAATCCAAGCCGCTGGCCGCTGCCTCGATTGCTCAGGTCCATGCCGCCACCCTCAAGAGCGGTCGAGAAGTGGTGGTCAAGATATTGCGCCCCGGGATGCGCGAGATCATCGACCTCGACCTCGAAGTGATGCGCTACGTGGCAGAGCTGGCCGACGAGTACTGGGCTGACGCGCGCCGCCTGCGCCCCGTCGAGTTGGTGCGCGAATACCGCAAGACCGTTCTCGATGAGCTGGATTTGCTGCGTGAAGCCGGCAATGCCGCGCAGTTGAAGCGCAACTTTGCAGGCTCGCCGCTGCTGTACGTACCCGAGGTGTACTGGGACTACTGCCGGGTCAATGTCATGGTCATGGAAAGAATCCACGGCGTCATCGTCAACGACCTCGAGGAATTGCGCGCGCGCGGCACGAACATAGCGAAGCTGGCGGAGAACGGTGTGGAGATATTTTTCACGCAGGTGTTCCGCGATAACTTCTTTCATGCCGACATGCACCCAGGCAATATTTTCGTGCAAATCGACGACCCGCAGAACCCGCGCTACGCGGCGGTGGATTTCGGCATCGTCGGCACCTTGCAGACTCGCGATCAACACTACCTGGCCGAGAATTTCATGGCTTTTTTCGACCGCGACTATGGGCGGGTCGCGGCCTTGCACGTGGAATCGGGTTGGGTGCCGCGGGGCACCCGGGTGGATGAGCTGGAGTCCGCCGTGCGCACCGTCTGCGAACCGATTTTCAACAAGCCGCTGAAGGAAATCTCCTTCGCACAGGTGCTGCTGCGCTTGTTCGAAATCGCGCGACGCTTCGACATGCAGGTACAGCCGCAGTTGATCCTGCTGCAAAAGACGCTTTTCAACATCGAGGGCCTGGGCAGGCAACTGTATCCGGAGCTCGACCTTTGGCGAACGGCACAGCCGTACCTGCGCAAGTGGATGCGCGAGCGCATGAGTCCGCGAACCATGCTGCGGCGGGTGCGCGCCCAGTTACCCGATGCCCTGATGGCGCTGCAGCAGGTCCCGCAAATATTCCAGGCCGCCGTGCGCGACGCTACGGACGGGCGCCTACGATTGCAGGTGGAGAATGCCGCGGTGGCGCAGCTGCGCGATGAAATCCGCCGCAGCAATGCTCGGCGGGATGCAAGCCTTGCGGCAGCGGTACTGTGGTTGTCCGGGTTGATTTGGCTGGCCTTGTCGACGCAAATCCCGTGGCTGGGCTGGTTGCAAATGAGCGCCGCCATCGCGGTCTTCGTGTGGTCCCGATCTTCCAAGCCGCACGGCGAATGAGAATTCCAATAGAGAGTTCGACCAGCTATCGGGGCCGCAATTCGCGGCCGAATTGGCTCATCCTCGCGGCCTTCATCGCGGCGGCGCTGGCGGCGGGCGCGCCGGCCGCGCTTTTCTCGCCCAGCGTATCGGCGGCGGCGAACCATTGGTATGCGACGCTTGCGAAGCCGGCCTGGGCGCCGCCCAATTCCTGGCTCGGACCCGGGTGGCTGGCGCTGTATGTGCTGATGGGCACTGCGGCGTGGTTGGTTTGGCGCGAACGCTATCACCGCGGCCGCGGCGCGGCGCTGGCTGCCTACGCGGTTCAGCTCCTGCTCAATGCCGCTTGGGCGCCGCTATTTTTCGGCAATAACAATATCGGCGCGGGTTTGTTCGTGATCGTTGCACTGTGGCTGGCCATTGCCTGGACGATCCGCGAGTTCGCCGCCGTTAAGGCCGCCGCCGCGTGGCTGATGGCGCCGTACTTGATCTGGGTCGGCGGCGCCTGCGCGCTGAATCTCGCCATCTGGAAGCTGAATCCTTAAGACTCGCCGACGCCTGCGGCGAAGAGCCGCGCGGCGAAATCGGTAAGATTTACAATGTCCGCGGCGCGCTGAGGATTGCGCTATCCTCGCCGCTCCCCACTTGGGCTTGGTAACCCATGATTCTTCAGTAATTTCCGGTCGCGACCGTTGGCCGCAGCGTGTAGCAAAAGCCGCGCCGCAGTGGATCTCATCGGTTCGAAAACCCAACACAGAGGTGGCATTGAAGTATTTTCGCCGACGCGGCATCGGGCACACGCTGTTGAAGAGCCCTTCCCAGATTGACGAGCCGATAGCCGCTGAGATCTTCAGTGTCGATCGGCTGGAGCAGCACGCGGAGAGTTTGGCGAAGGCACAGGAGGTCTCGCCGGTAAGCACAGCGGGCATCTCGCTGCGCGGCCGCCTGCGATCCAACGCACTCGGCCTCCATGCCGCCTTTCACACCCTGATAGTGGGCATTCGCAAGGGACGCGCCGTCACCCCGGCGGCAGAATGGTTGGTAGACAACTATTACATCGTCGATGAGCACATCCGCGCCGTGCGGCGCGATCTCCCGGCCGGATTTTACAAACAGCTACCCAAGCTCTCCAGCGGACCCTTGCGCGGCTATCCGCGGGTATACGGAATTGCCTGGGCCATCGTGGCGCATACGGACAATCGCTTCGAACTAAACACGCTGTATCGGTTCTGCCGCGCCTACCAAAAGATTCAACCGCTGACCGTCGGTGAGCTTTGGGCCGTCAGCATCACCCTACGGGTGATGCTGATCGAAAACCTGACCCGTCTCGCGTCGGGAATCGTCTATCGATTGGCGCTGCGCGAGCAGGCCGACGGCCTGGCCGACAGGCTTCTGACCGATGATGCTAACCAGGCTACGCCGAACGCTGCCGCTCAGCGCGCAGTAGAAGCCGACCCGCTTCCCAATGCCTTTGCCGCTCAGCTGTTTCAGCGGCTGCGCGACCACGATCCAGACACTACGCCCTCCCTGGCGTGGCTGCATCGTACGCTCGCCGCGCAAAACACCACGGCCGACGACATAGTTCACAACGAGCATCAGCGGCAGGGCGGCGTCAACTTGAGCGTACGCAATGTCATCACCAGCTTGCGGCTCATATCCTCCGTCGATTGGGCCAAGTTCTTCGAGAGCGTCAGCCTGGTCGATGAGCTATTCCGGAGCGAGAGTTCCTTCGCGGCGTTCGACTTCGCCACCCGAGATCTGTATCGGCACGCCATCGAAGATCTGTCGCGCCGTTCGAAGTACACGGAAATCGCGGTGGCGCGCCGCGCCTTGGACGCCGCGAAGCGAGCTGCAGAATATGGCGCCGCCGGCGCGACGGGCGGCGGTGCTCCCGCCTCGCCGCATAAGCTCGAGCCGGGCTACTACCTGGTGTCCGCCGGGCGATCGGAACTAGAAGCAGAATTAGCCTACCGCATTCCTTGGAATCAGCGTTTTGCCCGCTGGACCCGCGCCGCCGGAGTGCACGGTTACGCGGGCGGCATTGCAGTTTTGAGCGTCGCCATGGCGGCCGCGCTCTTGTTCGCGGCCGGTGCACCGCGCGCGGATAGCGCCATAGCCGCCGCCATCGTGGCTCTCGCCGTCGTCGCGGCCTCCGACATCGGAATCGCCGTCGTCAATCTATGGGTGGCGCATTTCTGCAGTCCCTGTGTCCTGCCGGGCCTGGAGCTCGTCGGGGGCCCGGGGGCGGAATTGCGCACCGCGGTTGTCATTCCCATGCTACTGACCGGCAGGGAGGCCATCGAGGAATGTGTACGTCACCTCGAAGTGCACTACCTGGCCAACCAAGATGGCGACATCCATTTCGCGCTGCTGTCCGATTGGCGCGACTCTGATGCTGAAATTGCCGCCGAGGACGAGGAACTGCTTGCCGTTGCGTCGGCGGGAATCGCGCGACTGAATCGGCTGCATGGCAGCGCTCATGGTGAGGATCGCTTTCTGCTATTGCATCGTCGCCGCATGTGGAACCCAAGCGAAGGGCGATGGATGGGATGGGAGCGCAAACGCGGCAAGCTGCACGAATTCAATCGCTTGCTGCTGGGGTCGAAGGACACGAGTTTTGTGGCCATCGCCGGGCGACCTCCGCAAGCGCCTCGAGGCGTGCGCTTTGTGATCAGCCTGGACGCGGATACCCGCCTGCCGCGGGGCGCGGCGCTGGCTCTCATCGGCAAGATGGCTCATCCGCTGAACAGGCCCCTGATCGAAGGCGCCGAACGGCGAGTTTCGGCAGGGTACGGGATTCTGCAACCTCGGGTGACACCGTCGCTGCCCGTAGATCATGAGGCATCGATCTATCAGACTGTCTGTTCGGGGCCGAGCGGCATCGATCCCTACGCGTTCGCCGTCTCGGACGTCTATCAAGACATGTTCGGCGAGGGTTCGTACAGCGGCAAGGGAATCTATGACGTCGCGGCCTTCGAAGCCACGCTGACCGATCGCGTGGGCGATAATCGCTTGCTTAGCCACGATCTGTTCGAGGGCATCTACGCGCGCTGCGGCCTGGTCTCGGACGTCGAAGTGGTGGAGGAGTACCCGACCCAGTACGACGTGGCGACGGCGCGCCAGCATCGCTGGACGCGCGGCGACTGGCAGCTACTGCCCTGGGTGCTGGGGGTGCGCGGGCCGATGGCGATTCTCGGCCGCTGGAAAATGCTCGACAACTTGCGCAGGTCCGTGCTGGTGCCGGCGGTTCTCTTAGGATTCGCGCTTTGTTGGGCGGGCGCGGTTGCGCCGGCGTGGAGCATTTTCTTCGTGGGAACCATCGCCCTGCCGGTGCTGTTGCCATTGCTGTTCCATCTACGGCCGCGCTTCGCGGATTTCACCCGAAGCGGCTACCTGCGCACGGTGCGCAAGGAGTTTTCTCAGGCCATCTCGTTGATTGGCCTACGGCTGTTGTTCCTGGCCGATCAGGCTTGGATCATGACGGACGCCATAGTGCGCACCCTGTACCGGCTGGGGATTTCCCGGCGCGATCTGCTGCAATGGACCACCACCGCAGAGTCGAAAGTCGGTGCCTCGTCTACGCTGCTCGGCTACTACCGGCGCATGGCGGGCGGCGTCTTACTGGTTCTTGTTCTGACACTGACCCTGGTTCTTGGGGGTCACGGTATTCCACCCATCGCCGCCCCCTTCTTGTTGGCATGGCTGTGCGCACCCATCGTCGCCCGTTTTGTCAGCCGGCCGTGGCGCAAGACGCGCGTGCAGCCGTTGACGGCGGACGACAGGATTAAGCTTCGCCTGATGGCGCGCCAGACTTGGAGTTTCTTCGAAACCTTCGTCACCGGCGCACACCACATGCTGCCGCCGGACAATTTTCAGGAAACTCCGAATGCCGTGATCGCGAATCGCACCTCGCCCACGAACATCGGCCTGTACCTGCTGTCGATAGCCACGGCCCGGGAATTTGGCTGGCTGGGCACTTTCGACGCCGTAGAGCGGCTCGAGGCGACTTTCGCCTCACTCGACAAGCTCGAGAGGTTTCGCGGCCATTTCTACAATTGGTACGACACCCACGATCTGCGCGCGCTCGATCCAAAATACATCTCCACCGTGGACAGCGGCAATTTAGCCGGACACTTACTGGCACTGGTGGGCGTGTGCCGGAGTTGGTTGGACAAATCTGCCCTGGCCGGCGACATGCGCGGGGCTCTGGACACGCTCGAGCACATGCAGGGCGTCGTCCGAGGCCTCGATGACGATCGGCGCAATTACGGCGTGTCGCCGCGCCAGCTCGGCGCCGCACTCGAAGCCATGGGTGCCTCCTTGAGATCGGGCGCGCTGGACGGCCATGCACCGGCGCTGACCGCCATTCTCGGTCAGGCGGACAATATCCG
Source organism: Gammaproteobacteria bacterium (assembly GCA_025357835.1). Taxonomy (GTDB): domain Bacteria; phylum Pseudomonadota; class Gammaproteobacteria; order Steroidobacterales; family Steroidobacteraceae; genus Bog-1198. The sequence continues at coordinate 31,939 of JANYLM010000137.1, read as the reverse complement.
CGACATCGCCCACGCGCTCAGCGATGAGCACGGTGATGGCAGCGACGCGCCGCTGCTCAAATGGTCCGAGCTGCTGCGGGCCAATGTGGCCAGCCACCTCCGCGATGTACAAGCGGACGCAACTCAGACAGCGAGTCTCGCGGGCAGAATCGACGCGCTCGCTCGCCGCGCGCGCGCCTTCTCGCTTGCCATGGAATTCGCGTTTCTGGTCGAGCCGGAACGCCAATTATTGTCCATCGGATATAGCGCTGCGGAGCGCGTACTCGATCCCAGTTGCTACGACCTGCTGGCGTCGGAGGCAAGGCTCGCGAGTTTCGTGGCCATTGCCAAGGGCGAACTGCCGGTTCGCCACTGGTTCCGGTTGGGCCGCTTGCTGACTCCCGTCGATAGAAGTTCCGCACTGGTCTCATGGTCAGGGTCCATGTTCGAGTACCTAATGCCCGCGCTCGTGATGCGTGAACCCGAGGGCAGCGTGCTTGGTGACACCTTGCGGCTGATCGTCAGTCGTCAAATTGAATACGGCAGTGAAAGGAGCTTGCCCTGGGGAGTGTCCGAGTCGGCGTTCAATGCCCGCGATCGCGAATTTACTTATCAATACTCGAGCTTCGGAGTGCCCGGCCTAGGGCTGAAGCGAGGTTTGGGCGACGAGGCTGTGGTCGCACCCTATGCAACCGGGCTTGCCGCGATGATCGACCCGAAGGCCGCCATCGGCAATTTCGAACGCTTGGAGAAACTCGGCGCTCGCGGCCGATTTGGCTGGTATGACGCGCTCGACTTCACGCCCGCGCGCCTGCCTGAGGGTGTACCGGTGGTGCTGGTAAAAAATTACATGGCCCATCACCAGGGCATGATCATGGTGGCTATTGCCAATGTCTTGAAAGGCGATATGTTTCGCGCATGCTTTCACGCGAACCCCGCAATTCAAGCCACGGAGCTACTCTTGCAAGAAAGAACCCCGCGGGATTCCGATGTGCCGGCGCCCGGAATCGACGAAGTGAAGACTGCGCCTGAATTGCGCGAATTGGCGGCAGCCGCGCCGCGCCTGTTCAGCTCTCCGCATCACGACGCGCCGCGCACCCATTTGCTGTCGAATGGAAATTATTCCCTGATGTTGACCGCGGCCGGCTCGGGGTATAGCCGTTGGCGGGACATCGCCGTGACTCGCTGGCGGGAGGACCCCACCTGCGACCCTTGGGGCAGCTTCGTGTTCTTGCGCGACGTGGTCGACGGCGAAGTATGGTCGGCCGGCTACCAGCCTGTGGGTCGCGAGCCGGATAGCTACTACGTCGCTTTTTTCGAGGATCGGGCCGAGATCACCCGCAGGGACGGTCCGATCCTCACCGCCACCGAAATCCTCGTATCCTCCGAGGACGACGCGGAAGTCCGCAGGGTATCTTTGACCAACGAAGGCAGCCGCGTCCGGGAAATCGAATTGACGACCTACGCCGAGGTAGTGCTGGCCACCCCCGATGCGGATTCCGCTCATCCGGCGTTTTCCAAACTCTTCGTCCAAACGGAATTCATCGCCGAGAGCGGCGCACTGCTGGCTACTCGGCGACGCCGCGATCCCGGCGATCCTGAGGTGTGGGTTGCTCACGTCAGCGCCGTGGAGGGGGAAGCCATAGGCGGGTTGCAATTCGAAACCGACCGAGCTCGGTTTCTGGGGCGCGGACACGATCTGCGCAATGCCGTGTCCATCGTGGACGCGCGGCCTCTGTCCAACACCGCGGGCACGGTTCTCGATCCGGTGCTGGCGCTGCGCCGCCGCGTGCGCATCGCGCCCGGCGAAACCGTACGCGTCGCCTTTTGGACCGGCATCGTCGCAAGCCGAGCGCAGGCCATCGCGCTGGTGGACAAGCATCGTGACCGGGCTGCCTTCGAGCGCGCGAAAACCCTGGCGTGGACGCAGGCCCAGGTGCAGCTGCGCTATCTGGGCGTTGGCTTCGAAGAGGCTCAGCAATTTCAGCGCGTTGCCAATCGGGTGCTGTACTCCGATTCCTCGTTGCGCGCATCCCGCGATATTCTGGGCAAGAATCAACTAGGCCCATCGACATTGTGGCCGCACGGCATATCCGGCGACCTGCCCATCGTGCTGGTCAGGATCGACGACGAGCACGACAGTGAAATCGTCAAGCAGTTGCTGCGCGCGCACGAGTATTGGCGGCTGAAGCGCCTGGCCGTCGATCTGGTCATCCTCAATGACTGCCCGCCGTCCTACGCCTCGGATCTGCAGCAGGCATTGGATGCCGCGATCAGAACCTCGCAAACCCGCCGCGATGAGGACGGCACCCGGCGCGGAGCGGTCTTCCTACTGCGCGCTGATTTGTTGCCGGCCGCCAGTCGCGATTTGTTGCAAACGGCCGCGCGCGCGGTGTTCGTCGCGCGGCGCGGCAGCTTGAACGATCAACTGGCGCGGCTGCGCGAACCGGAACCGGCGCCTCGCCAACGCCTGCGGAACAACGACAAGGCAGGGGAAGCGGCCGCGCGCGGCACACTGCCGCTGGAGTTTTTCAACGGGCTCGGCGGGTTTGCGGCGGAGGGGCGCGAATATGCCGTGACCCTCGACGAGGGCCAGTGGACACCGGCGCCCTGGATCAACGTGATCGCCAATGCTCAATTCGGTTTTCTTGCCTCGGCGGACGGCTCAGGCAGCACCTGGTCGTTGAACGCGCAGCAGAATCAACTCACGCCTTGGTGCAACGATCCGGTGAGCGACGCGCCCGCGGAAGCCATTTACATCCGTGACGAGGCAACCGGAGAGCTTTGGAGCGCGACTCCCCTGCCGATTCGTGAGCCGTCCTCGACCTTTGTTATTCGCCATGGCTTCGGCTATAGCCGGTTCGAACATACCTCGCATGGCATCGCATTGGATCTCTTGCAATTCGTGCCGCGCGAGGACTCGCTGAAAATTTCGCGGCTCAAGATCGTCAATCGCTCCGCCGAAACGCGGCAGCTCTCGGTGACTCATTACCTGGACTGGGTGATGGGAAACCAGCGCAGCAGAACGGCTGCGTTCATCGTGACTGAAATCGAGCCAAAAACCGCGGCTCTGCTGGCGCGCAACCCTTGGAGCACGGACTTTCAGTCGCGAATCGCATTCATGGACATGGCGGGGCGGCAGCAAGCCTGCACCGCCGATCGCGCGGAATTCATCGGTCGTCACGGCTCTCTTGCCGAGCCCGCGGCGCTGCTTGGCACCCACCTCCTCTCGAATCGTGTCGGCGGTGGCTTGGATCCCTGCGGCGCGCTGCAGACGACTATCACTCTGCTGCCGGGTGAAGCCGCCGAACTTAGGTTTCTGCTCGGCGAGGAGGCGTCGACCGCCGACGCCGTGGCACTCCTAGAGCGTTATCGAACCATCGACCTAGACGCCGCACTGGAGGAAGTGACGGACTTTTGGGATGAGGTCATCGGCACCATACAAGTGAAGACGCCCGATCGCTCCATGGACATCCTGCTCAACGGTTGGCTGCTGTATCAGACCCTCGCTTGCCGGGTGTGGGCGCGAACGGCATTTTATCAATCGAGCGGAGCGTACGGCTTCCGCGATCAATTGCAGGATGTCCTGGCGCTCATGGTGTCGACACCAGGGATTGCCCGCGAACACATCCTGCGCGCGGCGGCGCGCCAGTTCGAAGAGGGGGACGTGCAGCATTGGTGGCTACCCACCTCCGGCAAGGGCGTGAAAACCCGCGTCTCGGATGACCGCATTTGGCTGCCCTTCGTCGTCGCTCACTACCTGGAAGTCACCGAGGATTTTTCCGTGTTGGACGAGCAAGTGCCGTTCCTGGCGGGCGGCCCTCTGCCGGCGGACACTCACGAGAGCTTTGCCGCTCCCGAGCCGGCGAGCCATGGATCGCTATTCGAACACTGCGTCCGTGCTCTGGATTCGAGTCTTGCGATCGGTTCACACGGGCTGCCGCTATTCGGCACCGGCGATTGGAACGACGGAATGAACCGAGTTGGGGCGGCGGGGCGCGGCGAAAGCGTTTGGTTGGGGTGGTTTTTGCACACCACCTTGCTGCAGTTCGCCCCGATCGCTGAGCGGCGCGACGGGTCTGCCGCGGCCGCACAATGGCGCAAACATGCGTTCGCCCTGCAACAAGCCATCGAGCGCGAAGCCTGGGACGGCGACTGGTATCGGCGCGGCTACTTCGACGACGGCACGCCCTTGGGATCGGTGGTCAGCGACGAATGCAGGATCGATTCCATCGCTCAATCGTGGGCGGTGATGTCCGGCGCTGCGGAACGCGAGCGCGCGCTGCGGGCAATGTCCGCGCTCGACAATCAGCTGGTTAGCCGCAGTGCCGGCTTGGTGAAATTGTTCACGCCGCCCTTCGATCACACCGCACACGACCCCGGCTACGTCAAGGCCTATCCTCCTGGCCTTCGTGAGAATGGGGGACAGTACACTCACGCGGCCATGTGGTCGACTTGGGCGTTTGCGCTGCTAGGCGACGGCGATCGGGCCGGTGAACTATTTTCGATTCTCAATCCCATCAATCATTCGAGCACCCGCGCCGGCATTCATCGCTACAAGGTAGAACCCTATGTGGTCTGTGCCGACGTGTACTCGTCCGCGCAGCACGTGGGCCGTGGCGGCTGGACCTGGTACACCGGGTCAGCGGGCTGGATGTACCGCACCGCCATCGAGGGAATTCTGGGCATCCATGTGCGCGGCCGAATTCTAGCCGTCAATCCTTGCATTCCGCGCGCCTGGGCCGGGTTTGAGTTCACCTACAGGCATGGATCGTCGCGCTACCACATCGTCGTGAAGAATCCACATGGCGTCAGTCAAGGGGTCATACGTGCCGCTCTCGATGGTCACGATCTATCGGGCACGCCCTGTGAAATCACTTTAGTAGATGACGGCAGCGACCACCATGGACTCGTTACATTGGGCTGAGCGGCTGCGCGAAACGCCAGCGGGGAGCACTATTCTTGTTTCGCCCGCAGCGCAGTAAAAGCCCGCATCAGCAGCATTCGCGCAAATCCGCCGGTAGGCAGCAGACGCAGCAGACGCAGCGCCAAGGCGGGGCGCGCGATCAGCAGACCGGCCGCGGCCGCGCCCAGGGTTCCGAGCCCGCGGCCGCTCATGAGCATTTGCATGGTGCGGCTGCGGGGAAAACCCCCGGGTTGAGCGCCGCCGTTTGAGCTGCCGTCGGCGGCGGACTCGGTGCGCGGTGGCTCGAGCACGTGCCGCAACTCCTCGCGCGAAATGGCGAGCCTGGCGAGAATCTCCGCTCGAGCGACTTCGTCGTGGTCAGTCATAGAGATCTATCCTCATCCGACGACAATAGGCGTTCGAGAATCGCGCGATCTTCCTGCCATGCGCGGCGCACCGAGGCCAGCAGCGGGGACTTCACCCGCACGGTGCTGGCTCGGTACAGGGCCGCCACGATGGCAACGACTAGGAACGCCCCGCCCATCCATGCGATGGCGCCGACACGATTTGGCGTATCCCAGGTGTAGGCGACCACGGCCAGGCAACCCATGAAAATTGCAAACATGCCGCAGAGCGCGATGATGGCGGACGCCAGGAGCTGCGCTGCCATTTCGCGTTTCGCCCTGACCAAATCCAAACTAGCAAGATCGACGTAAGCCGCTAGATGGCGCAGCAGCGCGGGCGCCGCTTTCGGCAATAACCACAGCAGTCGCACCGTCGACAACTCTAGGAACGGCGAGTCGCTAAAATCCCCACAACGGCACCGACCAGGGCTGCAATGCCCACGGCAGCCCAAGGACTTTCGCGAATATAATCGTCAGCCGTGCTCGCCGCCTTTTGCGCCCGCTGCCGTAGAGCGTCGGCGCTACCGGCCAGGCTTTGCTTCGTTGCATCGACCGCGCGCTGGACCTTGACCCGCATCTGCACCACGTCGGCATCTTTCAAATCCGCGATCCGCGCCATCAGATCTTCGACGTCGGCAATCAAGTTTTTGATTTCGCCCGAAGCGGCCGCTCGCACCTCGTGTACGCCCTCCGTCAAGTCGTTCTTGAGGCGACGCCCGGCGGCGCGCGCCTGCTCAGTGGTTCCTTCGAATGTGGTTTCCATCGATCAATCTCCTGTGGAACATTGAAGAACACTATCACAGCTATTGTGGCAGCGGCCGGCGGGCCGCACCATCGGCGCCGATCCCGGCTTCCCTGTAGGAATCGGCCCACATGCTAAACTTCTTCGGCTGCAACGTGGACGCTTTTTCATGAAAATCTTGGGCGAGGAATTGGGCAAAATCGGTCGATGGTACATCGCCTTACCACCCCTGCTGCTGATCGGCTTCCTGGTCGGCCTGTTCTTTCTCGCGACAGCCGGGCAGTCGCGCCTCAATGCGGCCAACGAGCGAGTGCATGATTCGGAGCTGCGGCAGCAAGCCCTGATTGAGTTCATTTCGCTCGTAACTGACGCCGAGTCGGGCCAGCGCGGCTATCTGTTGACGGGCGAGAGTTCCTACCTGCAGCCCTACACGGAGGCGGTGGCGAAGGTCGAGGCGGCGCTCAATCGGGTGCACGAGGCCTACGGCGGCAACGACGATAGCCACGAGTTCCAGGAGCTGCGGGTTCTCACCGGCAGGAAGCTAGGTGAACTCGCGGACACCTTGGCGCTGTTCAAGAGAAGGGGCCCCGCGCCTGCGCTGAACGTGGTGCGCACCGACGTGGGCAAGCGCACCATGGATGAGATATCGAGAATCATCGGCAACATGCGTCTCGCCGAGGCGCGCGAGCTCTCCACGGCCACGGCGCAGTGGCAGGCAGACTTCCGCATCTCGCGCTGGGTGGCCGCCACGGGAGTGATTCTCAACATCGGACTGGTTTTGCTCGCGACGCGTCTCGTGTACAGCGATATGCGCAGGCGCGCTCGGCAAGCTACCAACCTGCGCGATCAAAAGCAGGAACTGGAACAACAGGTCTACGAACGGACCCGCGAACTGACGGAGCTTTCGACCCACTTGCAAGGGGTATCGGAACAGGAGAAGTCGGCGCTGTCGCGCGAACTGCACGATGAGCTGGGCAGCTTACTGGTGGCCGCCCGCATGGATTTGTCCTGGCTTCAATTGCGGCTGCCCACCAGCGATCCAGCCATCGAACAGCGCTTTAAGCGCATCCATGAATCCTTGAGTGCAGGCGTCGATTTGAAACGCCGAGTGGTCGAGGAACTGAGGCCCACCCTGCTCGATAACATGGGCTTGTTCACGGCGTTGCGCTGGCAATTCAAGGAAACCTGCCGCCGCGCCGGACTACGCTGCACAGAGACGATTCCCGATTCGGAGCTCATATTCAACCCGGATGCGGCAATCGGCGTTTTCCGAATTGCCCAAGAAGCCTTGACGAACATTCTCAAGCACGCAGAGGCGAAATCCGCGGACCTAGCCATTGGGATAGAAGGAAATACCTTTATCCTGCGGGTCTCCGATGACGGTAAAGGCATCCCGCCGCATCGACTTCAAACCAGTACATCGCACGGCTTGGCGTCGATGCGCCATCGAATTGCGGCCCTTGGCGGCAGCTGGAATGTGCGCAGCCCAACCACCGGCGGCACCATCGTGACGGCATCGATTCCATTGCCGAAAATGCTGCTGACCTAGTCCCGCATGACCGCGAGCCCTCGCCACCGAGGGCTCGCGGTCCAACAATCAAGCATCAGCCGCGCGGCGCGATCGGTGTGCCGTTATCGGGGCCGATGACCACCTCAACCCGACGGTTCAGCTGACGGCCACCCGAATCATTGTTGTTGGCAACCGGGTACGCCTTGCCGTAGCCCTCGGTGCCGATTCTCGAGGCATCGACACCTCGAACCATTAACGCAGACTTGACCGCATTGGCGCGGCGATGCGACAGATCTTCGTTGTACGAATCCGTACCGACACTGTCGGTAAATCCGTCAATTTGCACCCGCCGATCCTTGTGTTCACCCAAGAATTGCGCGAGTTGGTCGAGCTTACGGCCGGCTCCCGGGTTCAATTCCGCTCTGCCGGTATCGAACAGCACATCGCCGAGAGTCAGAACCAGCCCACGCGGCGTGGGGGTCGCCTTGAGCTGATCCACCTCCGCCTGCAGGCGAGCAGCGGCCTCGTTCGCCTGATCACGCTGCCCCAGTGCCGCACTGGTAGCCATCTTGGCGTTCTGCACCTCGGCATTCCGGGAGGCCAACATGATCTGGTCTCGTTGGGCCTGACCTGCCGCCACTCTGGCATCATCGGCCTTGGCAGTGGCATGCATCTGCGCCAGCCTCGCGTTCTGCGCGGCCATGTAGGCGGGTTGTGCAATTGCCGCGTCTCTGTGATGCAGAGCCGCTTCATCGGCTATGGCGAGATCCTTCTTGGCGGCCTCCAAATCCAATGCTGCGTACTTGCCGACATTGGGGTCCATTTCAGCCGTTTGCACGGCTACGTGTGCGCTTTGCAGCGCGGCGTTGGGTTGTGGAGCGGTGGCGCAAGCACAGAGGGCTAAGGTTAAACCCATTCCGGTGAGTAATTTCGCGTTCATATAAATACCTTATTGGGTGGATTGCGTGCTACGCATGGATTCGCTGCGCAATGCCTGCATGCTGGCGTCGAATTCCGTGGCGGCCTTACGTGAGCGCTGCTGCTGAGCGGTTGCTTCGGCGAGTCTAGCGTCCACATTGGCTTGCTCGGCCAGCAGCGTCGCGGGTACAGTTTCGCGAGCAGCAGCGGCCTTTTCGGCGCGCGCCAATTTGTCGCGAGCCGCCGCCATTTCTACCGGCGCGAATTCAGGCGCGCCGGACTGCTCGGCTCTCTGCACCGATGCCTTGGCCACGGCGAGTTTTTCGTTGGGGATCGGGGTGCTGGCGCAGCCCGCCAACCCTAGAACAATGGCGGCGCTGGCCACTGCGCCCTTCGTCACTATCGATATTCCCATATGCATGTCTGTACTCCCTTGTATATCACGAGCATTCCGACGGACTACAACCTAAGGAGTCCGGCCGACGCCGCTTGAATTTAACGTCTAGCGCTTAAAACGTCTAGCATTTAATTGGCTGGCGCCGCACGCCAACACGACTGGAATAATAGGTGCCGGCAGACGGCATTGATGTAGGAGGTACGGGCGCTATGGGTGCCGAAAATGCCCGAGTATTTGTAGGAAGAAACGCTGTTGGGCGCCCGGCGGCGGCCGACAACCTCCATTGCGTCAAAGTTTAGTGTTTCGCTAGATGCGATTCGCAGATTTCGTGCAGGACTTCCGGCAGCCTACCGTAGTCGCGCGCCTTATCCAAAAAATGCGTGGCGCCGAGGGCGATCGCGGCGTTCTTGTATTCGGGCAGGTCGTAGTTCGTCAATACGATGATTCGCGGCTTCAACTGGGCGGTCGCAAGGGCGCGCATCACCCCGAAGCCCGTGCCTTGCTTCAAATGCAAATCCAGAATGATCACATCGACCGAATCGCGCTTGACTGATGCCACGGCCAGCGCCTCGGTGTCCGCGGTGCCGATCAATTCAACCTGGGGAATTTGTCGTATAGCCTCGGTCAATCGCTCCGTCAGCACTTTGGAGTCTTCAACTAGCAGGACTCTCAAGCAGTGCGACATTGACATTGGGTCCATGGTAACCGGCTGCATGCGTACCGTAGCTTAGCGCCCTGCGCCGCCGCGCGACCAGAGCGCATACTCAGGTTGTAGTGTAGGAAGTTTCTCACAACGTACGGCTTACTGAATGAGTCCGTTGCGCAATGCATATGACGTAATATCGGCGTTCGCGGTAAAGCTCATCTTCTCCAAAATTCGGCTTCGATAGGTACTCACGGTTTTCACACTGAGACTGAGCTCATTGGCTATGTCCGAAACACCGCGCCCCGCGGCCAACTTGCAGAAGATTTGGAATTCGCGAGTCGATAGGCGCGCATGCAGCGGCTTGTCCGGATCGCCTCCGAGATCGGCCACCAGAATCTCCGCCAACGCCGCGCTGACATAACGCCGGCCCGCCAATACTGTGCGCACCGCCTTCATTAATTCCTCGGGCGCGCTGTCCTTCGACAGATAGCCGCTCGCACCGGCGCGCAGCACATTGACCGCGTATTGCTGCTCCGGCAGCCCGCTCATCACCAGCACTCGCACGCTCGGGTGGCCGGTCTGTATATGCCGCAATATGTCCAGGCCGCTGCGATCCGGCATGTGAATGTCGAGCAGCACCAGATCCCACTCTTGTTCGCGCAGCAGGTCCAGAGTCTCGTTGCCGCTGGCGGCCTCGCCCACGGCATTGATACTCGAGTCGGCTTCGAGGAACTGCCTAAATCCCGCACGGACCACCGCATGATCGTCCGCGATCAATACTCTTGACACTTTTGACTCCGTAACCCGGGCGCTTAAGAATTAGCGCACTCTTGGTTTTGTGAATATCCGTTGAGCTTGTTATACAGCGTCTTAAGGCTGCAGCCCAGCGCGTCCGCCGCCCGGCGCTTGTTACCTTTGAAGTAGTCGAGCGTCGCTTCGATCAACGAGCGCTCCATGTCGTGTATGCGCGATCCGACGCGGATATTCAGCCGTTCGCGGTCGTCGGCGGGTTCGCTGTCACGCGCGCGCACCGCGGGGACCAACGGCTCCAATTCGAGAACGGTGTCACCGAGAATGAACGCACGTTCGATGCAATTCTTCAGCTCGCGGACATTGCCCGGCCAGGCATGCTGCTTCAGCATTACGCGGGCCTGCGCCGAAAGCCGCTTCTGCGTTCGCCTCTGCGCATTCAGCTCCGCAAGGAAGTGTTCCGCCAGCAATTCCACATCATCGCCGCGGCTGCGCAGCGGCGGCATATCCAGCGGAAACACGGCAAGGCGATACAGCAAATCCTCGCGCAGCCGGCCGCTCTGCACCGCCTGCAATGGGCGGCGGTTCGTCGATGCGATGACTCGAACATCGCAGCCGTGCTCGACAGTCGCCCCGACACGATAGAACTTCTGAGTCTCCAGAGCGCGCAGCAAACGTCCCTGCAGGTCGAGCGGCATTTCCGTCACTTCATCGAGCAGTAGAGTTCCGCCTTGGGCGCGTTCGAACACCCCGGCATGCGCGCGGTCGGCGCCGGAGAGGCCTCCCATCTCGCAGCCGAACAATTCCGCCTCCAAGAGGCCGGCCGGTATGGCGCCGCAATTGATGGCAATGAAGGGCGCCCCGCGGCGCGGGCTGCAGTAGTGAATTGATTGGGCCGCCAGCTCCTTGCCGGAACCGCTTTCGCCGGTCAAGAGCACGCTGGCTTCGGTGGGTCCAATTTTATCGATAAGTCGAAACACTGTTTGCATGGCCGCAGATTCGCCCAACAAGGGTCCGGCCGCAGCCAGAGAGGCCGGCTGTTCGGGAAAACAATAGCTGACACTGTCCATAACAAACCTCCTGCTGCGCGCCTGTGTAGGTGTTACACAAACGGCACTTAATTTTTAACCGGTGCAGACCGAGGTGGCCAGGGGCAGGCGCTGAACCTCGGCTCAGAATTCACGCGTTTTTATGTCAGTGTTTGTCTGACACGCTTGATCCGCAGCGCCAGCAGCTGGTGAATTGCGGTTCGAGCACTTCGCCGCAGACATCGCAGGTCCAGGAGGCGCCGGTCGGCGCCGCCGCGGCTCGGGCTAGGGCGCCCAGCGCGACCTTTTCATCCGCGTCGTCGACGTAGAGCTGCGGCCAGGTTTCCATCATGGGCAGATCGCCCAGGGCCCCTGCCAAGTATTGATTTCGCAATTCGCTTTGAATACCGGCGGTCAGCAGCACATTGCGCGCATGCGCGACCTGAATCAACGACGCGGCGCGGAACACTCGTTTCATGGGCCTGAGTCCCTGGGTGCGGGCATCATTTGCCTAACGCAGGGACCTCAGAAAGGCCCTGACATCCTCGCCCCGTTCCAAGACCTCCACCAAGGCCGAGCCGACCACCACGCCGTCCACATGGCCCGCGAAGCGCGCGACCTGTTCCCGGGAGCGGATGCCGAAACCAGCGCACACCGGCACGCTCGAACACGCCTTGACCCGGGCCATGTACTCCAGCACCTCAGGCGGGACCTCGGTCAGTGACCCGTTCTGCGCCCCCGTGGTGCCTGTCATGGTCACGGCATACACAAAGCCCTTAGCCTCCCGGCACAGCATCGCCAGGCGCTCGGGAGGTGTCACCGGCGTCACCATTTGCACCAGCGCCAGACCCTCGTGTTGCAGCGCCCGCTTAAGATCGCCGCTTTCCTCGAAGGGCAGGTCCGGAACGATGAAGCCCGCGACCCCGGCCGCCGCTGCCGCGCGCGGCAACGCTTCCAGCCCTATGCATAACAGCGGGTTCAAGTAGCTCATCAATATAATGGGCGCGGTGTGCCTAGATTCCAGGGAGTTGAGCTCCTCCAGTATCCAGGTCAGCGTCACCCCATCATTCAGGGCGACGAAGCTTGCCCGCTGTATGGTGGTTCCGTCGGCCATGGGATCGCTGAAGGGCACGCCGATTTCAACCACATCGCAGACACTGGCAACGGCGGCGAGGTTGGCCTTGAACTCGCGTCGCGTCGGAAATCCGGCGGTGAGAAAGCCCACCAGTGCGGGTCTACCCTTCGCCACCGCCGCTTGAATAGCCGCGGAGATCGTGTCACACGGTGCCACGGGCGGCGCTTCCTGCGTCATCCGAAGCCCTTCAAGAGAGTACGTTGCAGGATGGGCATGTCCTTGTCGCCCCTGCCGGAGCAGCCGATGAGAATTCTCGAACCGGGGTGAGCTTGGGCGTAACGCCGCGCGCCGAAAAAAGCATGGGCGCTTTCGATGGCCGGCAGAATACCCTCGCACTTGGCACACTCCGCGAGCGCGTCCAAGGCCTCGTCGTCCGTCGCCGATTCGTAGGTGACGCGTCCGCTCTTCATCAAGTAGGCATGCTCCGGACCGACACCGGAGTAATCAAGGCCGGCGGACACCGAATGTGTCTCCCGCACCTGACCGAAGGCGTCCTGCAATATCAGCGTATAACTGCCCTGCAAAACTCCGGGAGTACCGAAGGTCAGAGAGGCCGCATTGTCCCCGAGGCCGGCGCCGCGGCCGCCGGCTTCCACACCGATGAGCTGCACCGCGGCGTCGCCCAAGAAGGGATGAAACAAGCCGATGGCATTCGAGCCGCCGCCCACGCAGGCCACGGCCACCTCCGGCAGGCCGCCCGCCTGCTCCAACATCTGTGCTCGCGCCTCGCGGCCGATCACGGCCTGCAGTTCGCGCACCAGGTAGGGATAGGGGTGGGGTCCCACCGCCGAGCCCAAGGAGTAGTAGGTGCCGTTGGGATCGGACACCCAATCGCGCAAGGCCTCGTCGATGGCCGCGCGCAGGGTCTGGTCGCCGCCGGTAACCGGCACCACCGTGGCGCCGAGGAGCTGCATGCGTCCGACATTGGGCGCCTGCCGTTCCACGTCGACCGCGCCCATGTACACCATGCAGGGCATTCCCAGACGCGCGGCCGCGGCGGCGCTCGCCACCCCATGCTGGCCCGCACCGGTTTCGGCGATGATGCGCTTGGCGCCCAAGCGTTTGGCCAACAGCGTTTGACCCACGGCGTTATTGATCTTGTGCGCGCCGGTGTGCGCAAGGTCTTCACGCTTGAGCCAGACTTCGGCTCCCCAACGCCTGCTCAAAGTGGATGCTAGTGTCAGCGCCGTCGGGCGACCCACCCAGGTCTTGAGCTCATGCTGGAACTCGGCTTGAAATTCGGCATCCTGCAGGTACCGCTCAACCCCGAATTGCAGCCTGTCGAGCGCGGGCACCAGGGTCTCGGGGACATAACGGCCGCCGAAAGCGCCGTAGCGGCCGCGGGCATCGGGAAGGCCGGACATAGCGGCCGACTTGCGCAACATTGAATTCAAGAATCGCTCTCTAGGCTGGCCGCGGCGGCGCGCGCCGCCCGCACAAACTCGTGGATTTTCGCCGGGTCCTTGACCCCGGGAACTTCCTCGACGCCGCTGCTCACGTCCACTCCAAAGGGGCGCACCGCCTGGATGGCCTCCGCCACATTCTGCGGCGACAAGCCGCCCGCGAGAATCACTTCGGTTTGCCGCGCCAGCTCCGCCGCCCGGCCCCAATCGGCCAGCTCGCCGATGCCGCTGCTCGGGCCTTCGAACAGCATGCGCGCCGGCAACGGATTCGGCGTTTTACGGCCGAACCTTACGACGGGAAGCACTTTGATATGCGCCGGTATCTTCAATTCGCGCAAATCCTCGACGTCGGTTTGAAAATAATCCGGTTTGAGTATTCGACAGATTTCGTCGACCTTCATTTGCAGCGGGTGCTGTGCCACCGCGATGCGCAAAATTCCCCGCGGCGCCAGGGCGGCCAGCTGCGCCGCCTGACCGGGCGTCACCTGCCGCGGACTGGGCGCAAACACGAAACCGATGGCGTCGACATTGGCCTCCGCGGCCGCGGCCACCGCGTCGGCACTGGTGATGCCGCAAATCTTGATCCACATGGCGCCGAGTGTAGCCATTTAAGGTTGCACTGTCCGCGTCGCGGCCAATATTTCGCGCAAGCGCAGCGCAGGGTCTGCGTGAGCCATCAGAGCCGTGCCTATCAATGCCATGCGATAGCCCAGCTGCCGCATGCGCCGCGCATCGGCGGCGGAATCTACGCCGCTTTCGGCTACCGCCGGCCAGCCGGCCGGCAGCAGCGGCGCGAGCGCGGTAAACCTATCTTTCACGACTTCCAGCGATTGCAAATCACGGCAGTTGATACCGATCAAAATCTTCTCCTCATGAACCCCGGGGGGAATATTGCGATCCGCGCCGCGAGCTGTCATCAAGTCGCGCGCCATGTCCAAATCAAGGGCGTCGAAGGCCTCCAATAGCACGAACATGCCATGCTCGGCCGCAACCTCCAATAGCTCCACGATTCGCGGGCGAGTCAGCATGCGCAGGATGACCAACACTCCGCCCGCCCCGGCGGCACGCGCCTCCAACACCTGGTAGGGATCAACCAGAAAATCCTTGCGCATAGCGGGCACGCCCAGGGGCGCCAGCACCGCCACGGCCTGCTGCAAATGCTCGAGCCTTCCATCGAAACGCGAAGGCTCGGTCAGAACCGACACCGCCGCCGCGCCGCCGCGCGCATAGGCCGCGATCCGTCCCATCCAATCCTGACTCTCATTGCCCAGAACACCCGCGGCGGGGGAACGCAATTTGAGTTCCGCAATCACGTCGAAGCCCGCAGCTGATAGATGCAGCGGCACGCTGGGCGCGGCCTGGCGCGCACGACGTTCCAACGCGGAAAGGGATTCATGACGAATAGCGTCGGCCACGCGCGCGGCGCTGGAACGGGCCATGTCGTCCAAAAAGCCGCTCATGATAATTCCTGGATGATGGGCATTTGCTTAGTATCTGATACCGGTTGCTGGTCGCGGATCATCGGCTGTCGACCGCGAATTGTCGTAGTCGCCGCAGCCAGTCATTTGCCTGGCCGCTGTCCATGACGGCTCGCGCGGTGTCGATGCCGATCTGAATGGATGCCGCACGGCCGGCGATGAATAAGGCTAGGCCGCATTGCAAGGCCAACGCGGAATAGTGTGCGCCGCGATCGCGGCCTTCGAACACGGCGAGTAATGCGGCGAGATTCGCGGCGGCATCGCCACCGGCCAATTCGTCGAGCTCACAGGGCGGCAGCCTGAATTCCTGCGGGTCGATTTCGTAGCGACGAACGGTGTCGCGAGTGACGTCAAAAGCCAAGAAGGGACCGACGGGAGTAGCTTCGTCCCAGCCTGCCGCACCATGCACCACCCAGGCACGTTCGATGTCCATCCCCGCCAAGGTGCCTGCCATGAGCTCCGCGGTCGCTGCGTCATAGGCGCCGATCAAGCGATAGCGCGGCGCTGCCGGATTCGTCAGCGGGCCCAGCAAGTTGAACACCGTGCGAATGCCGAGAGCGGCGCGGATCGGCGCTAGTGCCCTCATCGCCGGATGAAAATACGGCGCGAACAAGAACGTGAATCCTGTGGCCGTGAAGCACTGCGCGGCCTGGGTCTCATCCAGGGGCAGGGTAAATCCCAGCTGCTCGATCAAATCCGCGCTGCCGCTGCGGCTGGAAATGGAGCGATTGCCATGCTTGACCACCGGCAATCCGCAAGCGGCGGCCAGCAATGCCGCCCCCGTCGATAAATTGAGACTGCCGGAGGCATCGCCGCCGGTGCCGACGATATCGATGGCGTCGAGTCCCGCGGCGAGCGCCGGCTTGCGCGCCAGCGAGCGCATGGCGCCGGCGAAACCGCGCACCTCCGCGGCCGTGACGCCCTTCGCTCGCAAGGCGGCCAAGAGTGCGCCGGCGGTCGCGGGCGCGAGTTCCGCGGACGTCAGCGACTTGAGCAGCGCCGCCGCCTGGACTTCGGTGAGGTCACGCCGCTGTACCAAGTGATCGAGAGTGTCGCGTGAGCTGGTCACGATCTAACTCTTGAGGAAATTGCTCATGAGAATCGGACCGTCCGGCGTGAGCACGCTTTCCGGGTGAAATTGCACGCCTTCGATGGGCAGGGATTTATGCCGGACTCCCATGATTTCGCCCTCCACGGTGCGCGCCGTGACTTCGAGCACGGCGGGGATGCTAGCGGGCGCCGCGATCAGCGAGTGATAGCGGCCCGCGTCGAACTGGGGCGCCATGCCGACATACAGTCCCCTGCCATCATGGATGATGGGTGACACCTTGCCGTGCATCAGCCGCCCCGCGCGCACCACCTTGCCGCCGAATACTTCTACCAAGGATTGATGGCCGAGGCAGACGCCGAATATCGGCATGCGCCCGGTGAATGCCTGAATCATTCGCATGGACACTCCCGCGCCCTCGGGCGTACCGGGCCCCGGAGAAATGACCAAGTGCGTATGGTCCAGTGCCAAAGCCTCATCCACGGTGATGGCGTCGTTGCGATGCACATCGACCAAGGCTCCCAATACCAGGAATGCCTGCACCAGGTTGTAGGTGAAGGAATCGTAGTTGTCGATCAGCAATATCTTGGGCTGCATTTTATAGCCCCTCCGCCGCAAGCTCGAGCGCACGCCGCAGCACGGCGCTCTTCGCCATCAACTCATCGTATTCGGCTTTCGGGGAGCTGTCGGCAACGATGCCGCCGCCGGCCTGATAGCTGTAAGTATCGCCGCGAAACACCAGAGTGCGGATGGTGATGGCTTGATCCATGTCACCGTGCCGACCGAAGTAGCCAACCGTACCGCCGTAGAGCTGCCGGCCCACCGGTTCGAGTTCGTCGATGATTTCCATGGCCCGCACCTTCGGAGCGCCCACCAGAGTCCCGGCGGGAAAAGTCGCGGCGAACAGATCGAAGGCATCCTGTCCCGGCTGGAGGCGGCCATTGACGCCGCTGACGATGTGCATGATGTGGCTGTAGCGCTCGATCACGCGGTAGGGATCGACCGCCACGGAACCGGCGGTGGCCACCCTTCCTAAGTCGTTGCGCGCCAGATCGACCAGCATCACATGCTCGGCGTTTTCCTTCGGATCCGCCAGTAGCTCTGCTTCCAGCTCGGCGTCGCGTTGCGCATCGGCGCCGCGCGGGCGGGAGCCCGCGATGGGACGCAATTGCGCGAACCCGCCGTGGCACTTCACCAGGGCTTCCGGCGAGGAACCCACCACCGTGATGTCCCCTAGCTCACAAAAATACATGTAGGGCGAGGGATTGAGCAGCCGCAGCGCCCGATACACCTCGAAGGGCGCAAGCGCATGGCGGCCTTCGAATCGCGAGGCCAGCACCAACTGATAGACGTCGCCGGAGGCGATGTACTCTTGAGCGCGCCGCACCCGAACTGCGTGTGCCTCTTCTGTCAGCGATGGAATCGCAGGTGAAAAGCTTCCCGGGGCGAGAATTGCCGGGACGGCGCCGCGCAGCGCCCGCACCACCTCACGACGCAGGCTCTGCCGTTCGGCCTCGCTGCCGTCATGGAGAAGCGCAACCGAACGAGTGAGGTGATCGAACACCAGCAGGGAACGCGGCGCGACATAGTGTGCATGCGGAGTCACGGTGGCATCGATACTGCGGCCCGGCACGCGCTCGAAGTAGCGCACCGCATCGTATGCCGTATAGCCCACCAAACCACCGAGCAGAGGCACCCCCGGCACCTCTGGCAGCGGCCGCGGCGCCTGGGCGAGCGCCCCGCGCAGGGCATTCAAAAACTCGAGTTTGGAACGTGGCCTGGGGGAATGCACGCTGCCGACGGTTAAACCCGCCGCGTCCAGACGCACTTGCAGGCAGTCGCCGAACCCGATGAAGGAATAGCGCGCCAGCCGTTCTCCTCCCTCGACGCTTTCCAGCAAGAACCTAGGCCGAAACGGCGCCAGCTTCAAATAGGCCGACACCGGCGTATCGAGATCGGCCGCAATGTCAAAAGGTGGCTTCATCACATTGAACCTAGGAATCTCACAGGCAACAAAAAACCCATCACCGACGTTGAGGCGGAGATGGGTTCTGGAAATCGACGAATTAAGCTAAAAGACCGACCAGCGCCCACTCCTCAGGACGGAGTGCGCCACCACCAAGCCTTGTGAAGGATGCGTGCGGTCGACATGGCTGGAGTATCGCCGTCTCGAGCGGGCAGCGTCAAGCCCGCCATCGCTTAAGCGGATGCCTGGAGTTTCTTCTTGAATTGACGGGTGAGCTCGACGAATCGCGGCGTGAGGCCGATGTCCTCGTACAGCGGATCGCCTTGATCGTCGCGCGAAATCACCTTCGGGCCTCGCTCATAAGGCATGGCGGCTGCAATTTCATCGAGGCCGGCGCTCAATAGATCAGTAATCATCACTTCGAGGGGCTGTCCCGGGAACAATTCGGCCAGGGCATGCAAGCGGGCGGCATCGTCCAAATCCAAGCGAATCAGGTATTCCTTGGCGGTGCGCACGGGCACCGGATCTTTCTTCCAACGATCGAGCAAGGGCTTGAATTTCACGAGTACTCCGCCATACCAGCCTATTAGGGGTGCATATTATAGACCGCAAGGTCAGGCGCGCAGCGGCGCCCGATATCATTCCGCAGGTAAGGGAGGCAACATGAACGAAACAACCAACCATGAGGAACGGGGTTGGGCCATGGCCGCCCATCTATGCGGTTTGCTCTGGGTATTGGGGAGCGGCAGCCTGATTTTTCTACCCTTCGGCGGCCTGGTGCTGTTCACGATTTTAGGCCCCGTAATCATCCTGGTGTCCAAGGGGCAAACCATGCCCTACGTGGCGGCCCAAGCCAAGGAATCTTTGAATTTCCAGATTACAGTCTGGCTGCTGGGAATGGTCTTCGCACTGTTGGCCATCGTGCTCATCGGTTTCGTAATGCTGTGGATTCTGGGCATCGTGAATATGGTTCTGGTCGTCATTGCCGCGATCCGGGTGAGCGACGGCGCGCCGTACCGTTATCCTTTCTGCTGGCGCTTGGTGAAGTAGCAAGATCTTGGCGCCGCGTCCTTCACCCCATGACAGCGGGTCAGCGCAGCTCGGACAAGCGCCGGCGGCCGACCCCAGCGGTATGCAGCGCAGCTTGTTCGGCGTGTTCGCCTACAGCAGCCGCGCGCTGACGCTAGTCTGGACCACCAACAAAGCGCTCAGCATCACGCTTGCCCTGCTGACCCTGGTTGCAGGCGTACTGCCGGCGGCGGTCGCCTATGTAGGCGCGCAAATCGTCGATGCCGTCATCCATGCCGCCGATTTGCACAGGCTCACCGGCACGACGCAGCTCACCCAGATGGTGAAATACGTAGGACTGGAGGCAGTGCTGGTCGCCGCCACTTCCATGGCACAACGCGGCATTTCGCTGGCGCAGTCGCTGTTGCGGGCGCAATTAGGGCAGCGCGTCAACGTCATGATATTGGAAAAGGCGTTGACTCTGGATTTGACGCAATTCGAGGATTCGGAGTTCTACGACAAGCTGACGCGGGCGCGTCGCGAAGCTTCTAGCCGTCCATTGAGCCTGGTGATGCGCACCTTCGGGCTGTTGCAAAATGCAATCTCCTTGGTGTCCTTCGGCGGCTTGCTCATACACTTCTCCCCCTGGGCCGTTGTGCTCTTGATCCTGGCCGGACTGCCCGCCTTCCTGGCGGAGGCGAAATTCTCGGGCGAGGCGTTTCGCCTGTTTCGCTGGCGCGCCCCCGAAGCACGCATGCAAATCTATTTAGAATCGGTGCTGGCGCGCGAGGACAACGCCAAAGAGGTCAAACTATTCGAACTGGGACCGCGCTTGCTGGGTCGCTACCGCGAAATATTCACGCGCTTGTACCGCGAAGACCGCGATCTGACTCTACGCCGCGATGGCTGGGGCTTCGGCCTAGGGCTGTTGGGCACTGCAACGCTCTATGGCGGCTACGCGTGGATCGCCGCGGAAACCGTGCTCGGCGCCATGACCGTGGGCCAGATGACCATGTACTTGATGTTATTCCGCCAAGGTCAAACCGCGGTGAGCGCTGCGCTGTCCGCGGTCAGCGGTCTGTACGAAGACAATCTCTATCTGTCGAATCTCTATGAATACTTGGAACAGCCCATTGGCAGTAGTAGCGGCCATACGAAGCAGGGCCCAAGCCCCGGCGACGGCATCCGTTTCGAAAATGTCGAATTTGTCTATCCCGGTGCCGGCACTCCCGCCCTGTCGGGCATCGACTTACATGTTTTGCCGGGAGAGAGCCTGGCACTGGTCGGGCAGAACGGCTCAGGTAAAACCACATTGATCAAGTTGCTGACCCGCCTCTATCAACCCACTCAAGGCCGGATTCTCCTGGATGGGCTCGATCTTCGGGAATGGGATGAGACCACTTTGCGCCAGCGCATCGGAGTCATTTTTCAAGATTTCGCTCGATACCAAATGTTGGTCGGTGAGAATATCGGTGCGGGCGACGTGCGCGCCTTCGATGACGAGGCGCGCTGGCGCAGTGCGGCGGCTCAGGGCCTGGCGGCGGAGTTCGTCGACTCGCTGCCTGCGGGCTATCACACCCAATTGGGCAAGTGGTTCAAGGACGGGCGCGAGCTGTCGGGCGGCCAATGGCAGAAAATCGCCTTGGCCCGCGCTTTTATGCGCAATGAAGCGGACATCTTGGTGCTCGACGAGCCCACCGCCGCCATCGACGCGGGGGCCGAAGCAGAGGTGTTCGAACATTTCCGCGAATTGACGCGCAACCGCATCGCCATCGTCATTTCACATCGATTTTCCACGGTGCGCATGACGGACCAAATTCTAGTGCTCGAGGAAGGCCGCATCGTCGAGCGCGGCAGCCATGAGTCGCTGATGGCTGCCGACGGCCGCTACGCCAAGCTATTCACCCTGCAGGCACGCGGGTATCGTTAGCATTTACTCGCGGAGATTTGCCATGCCCTCCTTCGACGTCGTATCCGAAATCGATACTCATGAGTTGACCAATGCCGTCGATCAAGCCATCCGCGAGCTCGGGCAGCGCTTCGACTTCAAAGGCACGGACGCCACATTCGAACTGGAGGAGACGACGGTGACCATGGTTGCGCCGGCCGATTTTCAGCTCAAGCAAATGTTGGAAATATTGAAGCTCCGAATCGCCAAACGCGGCATCGATGTCGCCTGCCTAGAGGTGAAAGACCCGCAGGTCAATCTCGCGAGGGCCAAGCAGCTCGCCATCTTGAAGCATGGAATCGATGCGGAGGCAGGTAGGAAGGTATCGCGGCTGCTGAAGGATTCGAAGCTCAAAGTACAGGCGCAGATTCAAGGAGATAAGGTTCGAGTGACTGGCAAGAAGCGCGACGACTTGCAGGAAGCGATCGCATTCCTCCGTAAGGCGGACGTGGGCGTGCCGCTGCAATTCAATAATTTTCGCGACTGATCTCGCAATCACTGAACGATGATGGTTCCAACCATGCGCGGGTGAATCGAGCAGATGAAGCGATACGCTCCGGGCTTGTCGAACTTGAACGAGAAGCTCTCGTTCGTGTCCATGGCGCCGGAGCGGAACAGCCCGGTATCACTGACCGCCGTGTGCGGCTCAGCGTCCAAATTCGTCCAGGTGACCGTGGAGCCAGCATGCACCGTCAGCGGCACCGGCGAGAACATGAAATCCTTCATGGTGATTCGGGTCGATCCGGCAGCTTCTGCGTGCGACCGAGTGACCGCGCCGAACCACAACGTGGCGATGAGCCACAGGGACGCGCCGCTGACGGCAGTTAACCAGAGTCGATAGTATGGGCGAGTCATGAGCGTGCAATCGTCGTGTCGTTGAGAATCAGAGAGCGGGAATGTCTCACCTCCGACACGCTGGTAACGCCGAGCATCGCGGATAATTGATCCGCGGGCACCTTGAGCGGGCCCGTTCCAGCCCCGACGCCGGCCATGGGTTGCGGATAAGCGGTGGAACGCGCCGTGTGGAAGGTCACACTGCCTTCGACTTTCTGCACGATCTGATGGATGTGGCCGTTCAGCACCGTAACGGACCCAAAACGGCGTAACCGGTCCATGAGCAGCTCCGCGTCGCCGGTTCCCCACCCCCAGGGCTCGTAGATGGTCCACAGCGGCATGTGCGCAAAGACGACGATCGGCGTGCTGGCGGAGCGTCCCTTCAGATCCGCTTCCACCCACGCCAGCTGATCGACACCCAGCGTGCCCAGGCCGCCTGGTTTGAACTGTAGGACGTTGATCAGCGCGATGAAGTGCACGCCGGCGTGATCGAAGCTGTAATAGCCCCTGTTTCCCGATGCCTGACCGAAACGATTGAAGTATTCCGTGACCGTGGCATCGGCGGTGTCGTGCTCGCCCGGCACCGTGTGGATTTCGGTGGTGCGCAAGCGCGACAACAGCTGCTGTGCCAAATCGAATTCGGCTGGTTTTGACAAGTGAGTGATATCGCCCGTATGGATGATCAGTGCCGGCTGCTCGGCCATCCCGTTCACGAGATCGATGGTCTGTGTGAGCGTCCGGTTGACGTCGGGATTCGCGTCCTTGTTGAAACCGATGTGGGTGTCGCTAATCTGGACGAATAAGGGCTTTCCCAACCCTGCCGCACCCTGTTTGTCGGTGCCGGCCATTGCCAAATCGATGGGCGTGAAGACGCCTGCCGACAAGACGAATAGGGTGCCGGCTCCACCATAAGCCATGCATTTCAGGGCGTTGCGACGCGATAGCAATGATTTATCGTCGGACACGTTCCTCTCCTTGTTGAGTTCATGAGAGAGGACTGCGGATCGCAGGGATTTATTCCCTCGGGTTAGTGGGGGACGCTATTTCCAGCGTCGCGCGCGCCGAGATCTCGCAACAACCGCACCAAACCCAGCAGCTCCTCCCAGCCGGTATCCGAAACAGCGCAATATTCCAGGTCTCCCTGACGCCAAAAGGCGAGGTGATAGCCGACTCGGGTCACATTGTCAGGCAAAGTGCCTGCGCCGGCAGCCCAACTAAAGACGTTGATGACATGGGCTCCATGTTGATAGACCACCACGGCCGAGCGCTGATGATCCACATAGTCGGCCCGCCCGCCGACCAGCCTATACCCCTGCGGTTCGAAATCCGCTACGACGGGTGACACGTCGGCGTGACCTGCAAACCAGGGTTTCACCGTATGTCTGTCGGTGGACACCACTTCGATGAGATGAGCCGGCATCAGCGAGCGCCCATGGGCACTCACCAGTTCGTCGAGCAATGGATTGGTGGGTCGCGGCACGAACAGTAGAAATGCCAGCGTCGCCGCAACGGCCGTACCGCCCACACCGCCCATGGCGCCCAACCAGAACGGCCGAACACGCCAGTTCCGGGATGCAAATTCTCCCGGCAGTTGGCTTCGTTTTCGCACCGCGGTTCTATCCGACGGCGGAGTTCCGCTGAAATACTCTGTTCCTTCTGGCGCCGCTGTCGCCGCCCCCCCCTGCGTATCCAGCGCCCGCGTGATCTGGGCGCGGAGCTGGGGTGAAGTTCGCGCGAAGCCTGAGCCGCGGCGCACAACGTTGCGCACTTGTTCGAGGTCCTGCAGCAGTGCCCGGCACTCGGCGCAATGCTCAACGTGGCGCTCGATGTCGGCGGCGGAAACCGCATCGATCTCGGCGTCGAAAAACGCCTGCACGCGTAGAGATTCAGCGCATCGCACGCGGCTCTCCCTCGACTTCTTGCAGCCACCGCGCCTTGAGGGCCGCTCGCGAGCGCGCCAGCCGCGACATCACGGTACCGATCGGCACGTTCGTGACCTGCGCGATCTGGCGATAGTCCATTTCCTCTATTTCCCTGAGCATCAACACCGTGCGGTGCTCCTCGGGCAATGCCGCAATCAATCGATCCAGAGTGCGCTGCTCGTCTCGCCGCATCGAGGCATTTTCGGGATCGGGTGTGGTCGCGGTCATGGCGTAGCCATCCTGTGCATCGTTCTCCTCCGGCAGTGGCACGAAGGCGCGGCGCTGCTGCTGTTTGAGCGCCGTCGAATGGCAATTCCTCACGATGGCCAGCAGCCAAGCCTTCGCGTCGGAGCCTCGCAAAGTGTCAAACCCGCGAAACGCGCGCAGGACGGCCTCCTGGAGTACATCGTCCGCATCGCCGGGCGCAGGCAACAGCCATCGGGCAAACCGGTACGCGGCGTCCAAGTGCGGCAAAACCTGCGCCTCGAAGCGAGCGCGTCTGTCATCCATGGATGTAAGACTCATGGCAGGGTTACTTTATTCCCCCGCGGGTACGCCTGTCCTCAAAAGTAGATGATCTTTGATGGGAACGAACCTATCCGCCGCACGAATCAGCGACCCGGCGGAGAGCTCCGCGACACCGTAGACCTCGACCGACACTGAGTGCTTATCGCGGATTTTTTGCACCAATACATCGAAATCGCCGTCACCTGACGCCAGTACCACGACATCCGCCTGCGGTGCATACTCGAGCACGTCCACAGTGATACCCACGTCCCAATCGCCTTTTGTTGACCCGTCTCTTCTTTGAATGTACGGCTTCAACTTCACCTCGAAGCCGATGGCGCGCAGTATGTTTTGAAATTGCCTTTGCTTTTCGTCGCCTCGATCGATTGCGAACGCAATAGCTTTGACGACGTTCCTATTGAGGGTAACTTCGGCCCAAAAACTGTTGTAGTCGAAATGACGCGAGAAACGCTGGCGCGTCGTATAGTAGATATTCTGCACATCGACGAAGACGGCCACGCTATCCATGCAAATTGTCACAAACGGAGAAAGTACGGAATTGCGATGAGAATCGCCCCAATGCCGACGAGCAGCAGCATGTTGGAAACCAAGTAAGGAAATAACATCAAAGCCAGCCCACAAACCAGCGGCACAACTGCCCTTTGCTTCTTGCCATAAATAAAATACCCCAACCCGATCGAGCCGAAGAGTAAGCCCCATAGCAGCGAGGCTTGAATATTACCGACCCGGCTTCACGCCGAATGCCGAATCGGACATGCGGCCGGCCCTGGCAACCGCTGGTCCGCTGCAGTGGACAGTGGCAATTTCCGGGGTTGTCATAGACACAGTATAACTCGTACCGTTGTCGGCACGATGTATGGGGTGATATAGCGGTAACCTGCTTTTAATCGGCCGAGAGCCAAATGTAGCCCTGGTAGCATGTGCCCATGACGGCCCAGTTCATTACGGCAGTAATAAGAATCCGGGGAATCAATCCATACATGCTGGTAAGTGCCTCGAAAGCGGGCGCCATCAGGTCGGATTGGCGCAAACCTCTACCGGTCCTGGTTCGCATCAATGGCATGCCTGATAAGCCATTTCGGACCAACCTAATGCCGGCAGGCGGCGGCTGTTTCTACTTGTATCTGCACGGTGACATGCGTCGAATCTCCGGCACCGAGGTAGGCGATCGCGTTCGCGCGGAATTAAGTCTCGATACAAATTACAAGAACGGGCCCATGCACGCCATGCCCCCCTGGTTTAGGGAAGGTCTACGTCAATCCCCGAGCGCTCGAAGCAATTGGCAAGTGCTCTCACCGAGTCGACAGAAGGAAATCCTTCGCTACTTGTCAAGGCTGGAGTCACCGGACGCAAAAGCGCGCAATTTAAAGCAGGTCATTGCCGTGCTGTCCGGAGTCGAAGGGCGATTTATGGCGCGGGACTGGAAGCAAGGAGCATAGAGTGTTTCAGCGGAGGCCGCCGTCACCATGGCCAAGAATAGTACATAGCCCGTCCAGGCTCCTTATGAGTCCCTCAATCCGTCGCGCCTGAAACTACCCAGTACCGCGTATCGCACCAGCTGCGCGCCCGTACTGAGATTCAGCTTTCGCTTGATGCGCTGCCGATGCGATTCGACGGTCTTTATGCTCAAGTGCAGCGAATGCGCGGCTTCTCGCGTACTCGTGCCCTTGCCGATCATGAGCAGAATCTGCAATTCGCGGTTGCTCAGTTGATTGATCGGATCCGTCGACACATGCGGACGCCCGGCGGCATATTGCTGGATCATATTGTTGCCGACGGTCTCAGACACATAAATATTGCCATCCAGCACCCGCCGCAATGACACCAGAAACTGTTCGCTTGAGGCTTGCTTCATAATATAGCCATTTGCGCCGACGGACAGCATGCGGCGGGCATAAATGGTTTCCTCTTGGTCGGATAGCACGAGAATCGGCAGTCGTGGATGATGCGCACGCACGTACCGCACCAATTCGATGCCATCGTCGTGCGTCAAACTGATGTCGCAGATAAGCGCATCGGGATGCAACTCGATTATCGCGGTACGCGTATCGCGTGCCGTCTCCGTTTCCCCGCAGACGGCAAGGTCGTGCTCGCCTTCCATGATACGGCGCAGGCCCTGACGAACGATTGGATGCGCATCGACGATCAATACTCGCCGAGGTGTGCGCTTGGATGCTGACGTACCGAGGGGGGCATCGTTAAGTAGCCGCCCGTCGACCCCACGGGTAGTTGTTGGGGCAACGTCTTGATCCGATCTGATTCTACTCATGTATCCGCCCCGCACACAACGAACGCCGCGAGCGCCGCGACCAGCCCGGTGCGCGTACCGGTTTGATCCATGAGCATGGCTGCGAAGCACGCCGCCGGCTGCGGTTGACAACAGTGATAGCCCTGCCATTGGTCGCATTCAAGCCGGGAGACGAAATCGAGCTGCTCTGCCGATTCGATTCCTTCTGCGACGACCTTTAGGCCGACGCTGCGCGCTAGAGAAACGATCGCGCGGACGATCGATTCGTCGGTGCGACTGATCGTCAAGTCCCTGATGAAGCTGCGGTCAATCTTCAGCTTGTCAATCGGGAACCGCCTGAGATAGCTCAAGCTCGAATAACCCGTGCCGAAGTCATCGATGGCAACGCTCACCCCCATCTTGCGCAATTGCTTCAAGACGCCGGCGGATTCTTCTGGATTGGTCATCAGCGCACTCTCGGTCAATTCGATCTCCAGCGCGCATGCGTCGAGGCCCGCATCGGCGAGTGCAGAATGGATGGTCTGCAGGATGTTCTGATGGCGAAACTGAGTGGCCGACAAATTCACCGCCACAGGAAACGAAGTGCCCATCTCGATCTGCCACTCGCGCGCTTGCCGGCAGGCTTCGCGCAGCGCCCACTCGCCAAGTGGAATCATCAAACCCGTTTCCTCAGCAAGCGAGATGAACGAGTTCGGCCCGATGAGACCCTTGGTCGGGTGGCGCCACCGCAGCAGCGCTTCCGCCGCCGCGATTCGGCCCGTCTTTATCGATATCTCGGGTTGATAGTAAAGTTCGAATTCACCCGCCGCGAGTGCGCGCCGCAGGTCGTTCTCGAGCGCTAGACGCTCCTGCATAGAATCGGCCATGCCCGTACGAAAGAAGAGGACCTGACCACCACCGCGCTCTTTGGCGATCGTCATGGCAACTTCGGCGTGGGCCAGCAAGTCTTCGCTACGACGGCCGTCGTCGGGCCACACGCTCACTCCAATGGTTGAGCGCACGTTGAGATTCAGGCCGTTGACCCGCAGCGGCTCCTGGAACGCCTCGAGGAGGGCCGCCGTGACCGTTTGCGCCTCTAAGCGTGCTGCCACGTCGTCGATGAGAACCGCAAATTCGTCTCCGTCCAGGCGGGCCAGAGTGGTTGAATTTGAGAGTACGCCGGTGACGCGCCGCACGACCTCGGTCAGTACCCAGTCCCCGACCCCGTGGCCGAGCGATTGATTGATGGCACTGAAATGATCGAGATCGAACACCGCGATGGCGATGGAACGGCCGGGGCGCTGGGTGTCGGCGATGGATTTCGCGAGGCGGTCCTTGAACCGTTGCCGATTCGGCAAGCCGGTAAGGGAATCATGCGTAGCGAGATATTGCAGGCGGGCGTGCACTTCTTCGAGCTCGCGCGCGGTGCGCCTCGAACGCTCTTTGAGCCTATCGGAGCAAATCGCAATTACCAGCGCCACCGCCAGCACGGCACAGCCGACAGCTGCGGCGCTGATGGTGAGCAGATGACGGGCAAGCGCCGGGTCCTCACAGCAAGGTCCGAACACCAACCGCGAGTGCAGCAATGTCTGAGCGTTCATGCCGAGAATGCCGATCGCCGCTGCCAGCGCTACCAGCAAGCGCACGCCGGCCGCCTGCCAGGATCGGTCATTGCGTCGTTTAAACCAAACCCACAGCGCCCCTAGGAATGTCACGAAGGCAAGCAGCAATGAGCCGCACAGCCACGGCAATTCCTCACGCACCACGACTTGGTCGGGTAGTCCGCCGAGCATTGCGCAGTGAGTCGCCCCAACTCCGACGGCAAGCGCGAACGCGCAACCCACTATGCCGGAAGTGTTGGGCTCCCGGCATGCAATGAAGAGCAGTGCGCACGCCTGGCTGGAAACCGCAACGGCAAGGGGCAGGATGAACCAGGAAAAGCCCATGCTTGGCCCCGCAGGCAGCCAAACCGATAGTACTTGGACGGCATCCGTAGTCCACAGACCCAACCCGAGCGCGAGTGAGCTGAGCAGCACGGCGCAAGGGCAACCGCGCGAGGTGGCCGTAGAGACTTGCTGAGCCAGGGTGAAAGTGGTGTATGAAACCAGGACGGCCATGAATGCCGCCAGAGTCATAGCCCAGGCGTCGGTTGTGAGGACAGTCATAGTCGTGTGATGCAGCCTTGTCAGTAGAGTCGACAAGGTAGCGCCCCGGCGCTTTTCCGGACATCGCGAAGAATGGGTATCGGCGACGGGGAAACCATGTAAGGTCGGCGGGCCGGCCGGCCGTCGCACCGCAACGCATCAGGGTTCGATGATCTTGTTCCGAATGGCGTAGCGGACGAGCTCCGCAAGCGAATCGAATCCCATTTTGCGCATTATGTTGCTTCGATGCGTCTCTGCGGTCTTCAGGCTGATTTTCAGCCCCCTGGCGACGTCCTTATTGCTGCAGCCTTCTGCCAGCAGCTGCACAATTTCCCGCTCGCGGGCCGACAGCGTCGGCGCCGTGCCGTCGTCACGCAATTCGTTGCGCAAATACCCGTCCAGAACCATCCGTGCCACGTTCGACGTGAAGAACGACCTGCCGTCGAGCAGCGCTTGCAACGCTGCGATCAGTATCCGGCCCGCGTCGGATTTTAAAACGTATCCCTGCGCGCCCGCGCTTAGAACTTCCCGCACGAGCTGCTCAGACTCGTGCGCGGTCAAAATGAGAATACGCGCGGAGGGCTCGGCAGAGACAATCATGCGCGCGGCCTCCAGGCCATTGAGCTCCGGCATCGTCAGGTCGAGCACCACTATGTCCGGTTTGAGCTCCGCCGCCAATGCAACTGCGTCTCGCCCGTTGGCCGCTTCCGCGGCCACGACCCAACCGGGCACCTGAACCAGTTCCGCTGCTACGCCGCGTCTGAAGAGTTCATGGTCGTCTGCGATTAAGATGCGCACGGACTTCATGGTCTTAGGTTATTCCTATGGACTACTCTGCCGAGGCAGGCAGGTCGCTCCGCGAGGGTCTCGATATCGTCGTGCGAACTCGGGTGCCTGCGCTGGTTGATTGCACGGAAAAGGTACCGCCGATCTGGCGGATGCGCTCGCGCATACCCGCAAGGCCCACACCCAAGGTTGGCCCATTGGCATCGGTTTCCGTGTCATGGGCGTGCGCCATTCCTCGCCCGGCATCCTCGATTTCAAGCATTACGCTGTTGGATTGCACTTTGAGCCTGATGGCTACCCAGGGGCTTGCGGCATGACGATGCACGTTCGTGAGCGACTCCTGAGCGATCCGAAACAAACTGAGTTCTTCGTCCGGCGGCAAGCGCTGCATCGCCTCAGGCAGATCGAGCCGGACCTCGATTGCGCTGCGTTTGCGAAATCCATCTGCAAGCCAGCGCAGCGCGCTGAGGAGCCCCAGCTCATCGAGCAAAGGCGGATGAAGGAGGTAGGACGCAGTCCTGATCTCCGTCGAGCACTGGGTTGCAAGTCGTGCGCAGTGTTCGAGCAGTTCGCGCCGCTCAGCCGTGACGGAGCCGGAGTCATGTATCAGCTGCGCAAGACCCAACTCCAAGGCGGCGAGCGTCTGGCCAGTCGAGTCGTGGAGGTCACGCCCGATTCGCCGCCGCTCCTCGCCCTGCAGCCGTATCAACTCGGCCGACAGTAAGTGCAGATCCTGCTCGGCGCGCTTGCGCACCGTTACATCGTGCACGACGGCGAGCGCGAGCACGGTATTACCGGTGCTGAGACTTGAAAGATCTACCTCGGCCGGGAAGCACTCGCCCGTGTCCGCGCGCTTGTGCCGCCATTCAAACGTGGTGCTCCCTTCGCGCAGGGCAGTATCGATGTGCTCACGGGCAAGCTCGTCGGACCGTTGCCCATCGGGTTGATGTTCGGGCGAGAGATCCCAGGGGGTCAGTCCCTCTGCGGACCGCGCGCTTTCGAGACCGAACATCCGCACAGCGGTGCGATTGGCGTCCACAAACCCTTGGCCCTCCAGAAGAAACACGCTGAACTGTGCGTTGTTGAACAATGTCCGGTAATGATGCTCTCGCCGGCGCAAAGTATGAATGTAGTGGTTTAGGAGCGCGGTCATGATCAGTACCATGGCGGTGAACGCCGCCGTAGTTGCTATGCTGATCTGGCGCCGATCGCGCCATTCTCCCAGCGCGGCATCTCGAGTCTGGCCGACGACGATGTAGACGGGATAGCCGTTTACCAGGTCATAGGCGTAGATGACTGCCTTTTTGAGGACCGTTCCGTAGCCCTCGACGATACCCGCGTTGCCTGCGGCGATCGCACGGCGGAACAGCTCCGTCGACGCCACATTGGTGCCGGCAAATAGATCGCGGCGGCCAACCTTCGGTGCGCGGACGAGAACCGTGCCGTCGGTCGCGATCAAACTCATGCTCGCCCCCTGAGCGCTGGATTTCCGGTACAGGCCGTCGAAACCGTCAAAGCTGAAGAGCGCGCCCGCCCACAGCGCCAGCCCTTGACCCCAGGCCACTCGCTGCGCGATCGGAATCACTAGATCACCGGGTCGCTCTGGATCGGCGATCGGGGGACCAACCCAGGTACCGTTCGACCTGGGCACACGGGATACCGTCAGCCACGCAGGCGGCAGGCGGCTTTCGGAAGCTCCGTCGCGGCTTGCCAGTACGAATCGTTCACCGTATGTTAAAAAGAGAGAACGCACGTAGTCGCCGCCCGTGAGTTGCTTTTGTAGCGTGGCGATGATCTCGGGCCGGTCGGCGCGAATGAGCCCCCCCGCTGACTGCAATTCATTGGCGCCTGCAACGGCCGCGCCTATCCCGTCATTGAGCATCGCCAATGTGCCGGCTTGCAAAGCCGCGGTTACGCCGCGGAGCCGATTCCGCTCCGCCTCCAGAGTCTGCTCGTAGTCCGCGTGGATACGCGAGACAGCATAGGCCCAGCCCACCGCGACGGCCAGCACCGCGTACGCCAGCAGAACCCAGTTGAGCGCCGAGGGATAAAGCATGCGCCGCAGACCCCGTGTCGCACCGCGCCGCGATAGCGCATCCACCGATTTTTTGAGTGGCACGGATACGCCCCCGGGCGTGAGTTGCCGACCCGTGTCGGTTGTTTTCCGCAGTTTCCTCCAAAGCTGGTTCTGTCGCCACTGCTACTGGCGGTATCTCATCGCGCAGGGCGGCG
>JANYLM010000117.1 GCA_025357835.1 Gammaproteobacteria bacterium | reverse complement strand
AGACGGCCACAGGCCGATGCGTCGATACCAATGCCTGTGTCTTTCACTTCGCAGCGCAGGCGGACACGCGCGGAATCTTGCTCGGTGCAGAATACCGACAAATCGACCTGACCGCGTTCCGTGAACTTGATGGCGTTATTCAGCAAATTGGTCAGAATCTGGCGCATGCGCGACGCATCGCCCATGACCATGCGCGGCAGGGTGGATGCCGGCTGAATGTTCAGCTCGATGCCCTTCTCCACTGCCTGCGGGAGCAGCATTTGACTCACGTCCCGTATCAATTCGAGCAAGTCGAAGGGTTCGTCCTCGAGCGACATTTCGTCGGCTTCGATCTTGGACAAATCGAGCACGTTGTTGATGACACCGAGCAGTGCTCGGCCGGCAAACTGGATTTTCGTCAAGAACTGGCGCTGGTCCTCGCTCAAGGATGTCTGTTCCAAGAGATAGCCGAGACCTATGACGGCATTCAAGGGGGTGCGGATCTCATGACTCATGTTGGCCAGGAATTCGCTTTTTGACTTACTGGCCTGGTCCGCTATCGCCAGGGCGTCCCGCAGCCGCTGCTCCAACTTGCAGCGATCGGTGACGTCCTGTATCGCTCCGACGAGGCGGACAGGAACGCCGTTTTCGCTTTCCACTTCTCCCGTCATTCGGATCCAGATGGCGCGCTTCTTCGCGGTAATGATAGGAATCTCTATGTCGTAGCCGACGCCGGCTTCCCGTGCGAACCGTATAGCCTCATGCAAGCGTTCACGAACGGCCGGACACAGGAAGGAGTCCACCAATTCCTGTGTGGGGCAACAGTCTTCGTCGACGTCATGGATTCGATAGGATTGGGGAGTCCATTGCTGTTCACCCGAAGCGAAGTCGATTTTGAATCCGCCCATGCGCGACACGGTTTCGGCGCGCTGCAAAAGCTTCTCGTTTTCGGTCAGGGAACGTAGTGCTTTCTTAAAGGCTGTTATGTTCGAGGGCGAGGGCACGTGCGTCTCAATGCTTCGCGTAGGTTGCCAGGTCGACGAATTGAGCGCGGTGGCCGCCCGCAGATTTCGCATTCCTGACGGCGTGCTCGGCAGCGGCGATCAGATCACTCGGAAAGCCGTTGGCGAGCGACGAGGATTCATGAACCGCGCCGCCGACGGATAGGGTGACCCGGTGGGCGTTGCCCGCCGATCCCGCGCCCCGTATCCTCAAGTCGTCGATTGCTTGCAATGCGCGTTGCGCGATGGTTGTCGCAGCCTGACCGTCGGTCTCCGGCAGGAGCAACGCGAACTTGCCGCCGCCGTGACGAGCCAACAAGTCGGTGGATCGCTGCGCTACGGATCGCAATGCATCGGCTACGGAGTGCAGGCAGGCATCGCCTGCTTCGTCGCCCAAATCGGTATTGAAAGCGGTGAAATCGTCGATGTCCGCTAGCAGCAGCGACAACGGCGCGCGGGAGCGCTGCGCCCGCAGCCACTCCTGGGCCAAGGTCTTTTCCATTTGTCGCCGAGTCGATGTGCCCGTGAGAAAGTCCATGGTGACGGCGCTGCGCACCGTATCGGACAACATCTTCAATTGATGGTACGTACGCACCCGCGCCAGCACCAAGGGTGCATGCGGCGGTTTGCCGATGAAATCCGCGGCGCCCAGCTGCAGCCCGACGGTCTCCAGCTGCGGACTCTCGT
The DNA here is from genome assembly GCA_025357835.1 of Gammaproteobacteria bacterium. GTDB lineage: Bacteria > Pseudomonadota > Gammaproteobacteria > Steroidobacterales > Steroidobacteraceae > Bog-1198. The sequence continues at coordinate 6,634 of JANYLM010000117.1, read as the reverse complement.
GACTGGTGATGAACACGATGGGGACGGATGCTAACGACGGATCGCTCTTGAAGGCCTTGCATGTTTCGAAGCCGCTAAATTCCGGCATCTCAACATCCAGCATCACCAGATCAGGAACTGATTCGCGGGCCAGCTTGAGAGCGACTTGACCCGAGGTTGCAAATCGAAGCGGTGCGTAGTCGCTCAGAATATGGCTCAGGATGCGAATGGCCGTGGGGTCATCGTCGACCAGCAGGACGCTGAATTTTTCTTTGGCTTGCACTGCGCGGATCTTTATAGTCCGCTGGCCTGGGGCAACCAGTTGTCTCCGGGTGATAGGGCTGATTCGATGGCATCGGCCAGCGACGTCGCGTCAAACGGTTTGATGAGAAATGCGGCTGCCCCCAACTTTGTGGCTCGCTCCCGCAGCGCGGGATTTTCGCTGGCGGTAATGAAAATGATCGGGGTCGCGGCCGATCCAACCAGTCTCTGCAGACGGCCGGCCACCAAGAACCCGTCTCCGGCCGGCAGGGAAATATCGAGGACAACGACGTCCGGACGATTCTTGACGCCGACGGACACGGCGCTCACGGCATCCTTCGCCGTGTACACGGTGTACCCCATGCTCTTCAGGCGAACGCCGGTGCCGAGCAAAATGGTGTTGTCGTCATCCACTAGTAATACGGTCTTCATTGATCGTTTCCTGTTTTCCGCCGCTCATTGGCAGATGTAGTGGGTGATACGGCATTACCGAATCAAACTTGAGCTGTGCCCGTCCGGCGAGTGTGACGCATCTCAAGCTTTCGCCGATAATGCGCGGGATACGGCCGAAAATTCGTTGAATTGCGGGGCAAGCGGCCCTGATTCGCGGAGCTATTCAGGTGACTTTGGCCACATGCGTGGGAGAACGTCGTCGCTCCGCACCAAATGATGCCACAGGGCCGCGAGGGCGTGGATTCCCGCAAGGGCGAATAAGCCATAAGCCCATTGCCCCCGCCGATCCAGCCTCGCTCGATCACCGCCACATTGGCGACGCCGTGATTCTTTGCCAGGTAGTAAGCGGTGGCGAGCCCATGCCCACCGCCCCCACGATAATCACGTCGTAATTAGGTTTTGGAGTCGCATCCCGCCAGGCGGCCGGACATTGGCGTGTCCCCGATAACGCGCCGCGCAGCAAGCACCAAGCCGAATACCTCACGGCAGAACGTCTTTGAACTGGGCTCGCCCGCAGTTCAATTTAACTTACTTCGCATCGTCCAGTAGTCTGCCTTCAAGATGCGTGCAATACCAGTGGACGAATTGGGTCACTCCGGCCTCATGGATAGGCGAATACGGCGCAGGATCATAGGCTGGCGAATTGACCCCGATCTGATTCTCTTGACAGTTGCGGGTGTCGGCCGCATTGGTCGCCAGCCACACGCCGGTCAACTCTCTGATGTCGTAGTCCACGCCTTCGACGGCATCGCGATGCACCAGCCACTTGGTGGTCAACTGTGTCTGGGTCGGGCTGATCGGCAGCACGCGAAAGGAAATCGCATGGTCGGCGAGCACATGATTCCAGGTGGTGGGAAAGTGGTACATCAGCAGAGTGCCTATGTCGGGTTCCGTGACCGAATCCGCCAGCGGCCGCTGCACGGCTGCTTTGCCCGACATGGTGAAGCTCACCGCTCCCTCCAGCAGGGGCGTGCGCACGGTGCGGTACTGACCATTGGCCGACAGATGAAACTTGCTCGGCAAGCCGATGGATTCCCAGTGGCCCCATTTGGCAGCGGTTCTCGCGTTGGAAGCCGCGCTGTTGCCGTCGGTCGCGGTCGGATCTTCCGGAAAAGTTCGGATTAACTCGGGATGGTTGGCGGCGCAATGATAGCACTCGCGATTATTCTCCCAGACCAGCTTCCAATTGGCCTGCTCGATGATGGTGGACTGGAAGGCGATCTTCGTTTGATGGAGCTTGTGCGGCAGGAAGTACGGCTCGATATGCCGTCGAATCGGTTCGAAGTCCGGCGCCACCTGACCTAAGCAAACCCAGATGTAGCCGCCCACGCTGGCGCAGTGGACGGATTTTAAACCATGCTTCGATTTATCGAACTCGCTGCCCATGTCGCGCGCGGCGATCAAACGGCCGTCGAGCGCATAAGTCCACTGATGGTAGGGACAGACCAGACGCGGCGCCGTCCCACGCTCCGCCGAGCAAATCCTCGAGCCGCGATGTCGGCAGGTGTTGTGGAAGGCGCGCAATCCGCCATCGCGATCGCGGACGACGATCACCGGGAACTCGCCGATCTGCACCGTCAGGTAGCTCCCGGGGTTCAGCACTTCGCAGTCATGACCCACAAACAGCCAATCGCGGTACCAGATCATCTCCAGATCGGTTTGATAGTCCTCCTGACTGCAATAGAAATCTCTTTCCAAGGCGGTCTCGACATTGCGGTCCCGCAATCGATTCAGCATGGCATGTCGCGCAGTCATGGTGGAGTCCTCATTCGGATACCTCACCATATCAATATTCCTCCAACAGCCGGTACCCTGAAGCGACGCTTTTTACGCAATATACGACAGCGTAAATTGCGCAGACGCGGGGATTGCGTAAACTCTCGCACACATGGTCGGTCAGCAACATGAAGCCCTTCCGCGCTGCCGTGCCGCAACGGCCGTAGGTTGCGTCGTGTGCGGGGTTTTTGCCCTCATCGGTTGCGGTACGGCCGCCCTAGGTCATGTAAATCCCTGGCCAGCATCCACCCGACAGCCGCTTGTGGTGGGCTCGATCGAGCTGCGGCCCTGCCCAAGCGTACCCGCCTACTGCGGCACGCTCGATCGCCCCCTGGATCCCACCGGGGTCATTCCGGGACGCATCGCCATCCACTTTGAGTACTATCCTCATTCGGCGCCCGAAAAACCCGTCGGCACTTTAGTCGCCACCGAGGGCGGACCTGGTTATCCCGCCACCGAATCCCGCGACGACTATCTGGACTTGTTCAAACCCCTGCGGCGGCGCCATGACTTCTTGCTGATGGACAATCGCGGCACCGGTCAGTCCGAAGCCGTCAATTGCCATGATCTCCAAACCGCCGAGAAATGGACCGTGGAATTGACCGCGGCCTGCGGCAACTCCCTCGGTAATCGGGCGCCGCTGTACAGCACCGCCTACGCAGCGGACGATCTGGCGGCGCTTCTCGAGGCCCTCGACATCCGCCGCATCGATCTGTACGGCGATTCGTATGGAACCTATTTCGAGCAGGTATTCGCGGTGCGGCACCCCAATTTCCTGCGTTCCATCGTTCTCGACGGCGCATATCCGCTGAACGGCACGGACTACCCCTGGTATCCCAGCTATGCGCCGGCCATGCGCGACAAATTCAATATTGCATGCCGGCGCTTCGAGCCCTGCGCGCGGCTTCCCGGCAGCTCCATCGACCATATGCTGCCAGTATTGCAGCAACTGCGGTTGCGTCCCCTCCCCGCCCGCGCCGCCGACAGCGACGGCAAGCAGCGAACATTCACTGCCGATGCCTCGCAACTAGCCATTGTCATGTACGGCAGTGCACCCGCCATGGCGACGGCGCGTGAATTCGACGCAGCGGCGCGCGCCTTCTCGGACGGCGACCGCGCGCCGCTATTGCGGCTCATGGCCGAGACCGCCAGCGGCGTGGATTCGCGCGATCCAACCGCTGACGCCTCTAAATGGAGCGCCGGTCTTGCGGCGGCCGTGATGTGCCAGGACCCACCGCAGATTTTCGACATGCGCCTCTCGCCGAACCTACGTGAGGCGGATCGTGACCGCGCCGTCGCGCAGCGCAAGCTCATGCATCCCGACAGCTACGCACCGTTCACCATCGACGAATACCGCGGCATGCCGCTGGACTACAGCTTCCTCGATCAATGCGCGCAGTGGCCCGTCGCCCCATCAAGCCACCCTGCATCGCATGTGGTTGCCGAGGATACTCGGTACCCGGATATACCCGCCCTGGTCATCTCCGGCGAACTCGACAATATCACCACAGTGGCCGACGGCGCCGCGGTCGCTGCCGCCTTCAGGCGCGGCACCCAAATCCGCATCGCCAACAGCTTCCACGTCAATGCACTGCCCCGCGCACGCAGCGGTTGCGGCGCCGAGATCGTGCGCCGCTTCATCGACACCTTGGAAGTGGGCGACACGCACTGCGCGGCCGGCGTGCCGCCACTGCGCCTGGTGCCGCGCTTTGCCCTGCACGCCTCACAACTCGATCCGGCGACCGCTGCCGCGGGCAATGGCGCCGACGCGGCGCAACTGCGCTGGATCAACGCGGCGGTGATGACCGCCGGCGACGTACTGACCCGCCTCGGCGGCAATTCCAGCGGTCAGGGAGTGGGTTTGCGCGGCGGCACCTTTCGCATCGTGAACGATGCCCCCATCACTCATGTCACCCTGACGCAGGTACGGTGGACCGAGGATTTGGCGGTCAGCGGTAGCATTACTAAACCCCTGGCGCGGACCGGGACGGTGCATGCGTCGCTGCAGCTGGCGACGGCAGATGGACAGACGGGCGAAATCATCGCGGAATGGCCTGAAGGCATTGCCGACTCCCGCGCCGTTATCAGCGGCAACATGGCTGGCGCCACAGTGCGCGCACGCACACCCGCCCCCTGACTCGACCTGCTTAGGCAGCCGTGACCGGGGTGGCTTCGCGACGCCACCTCAGCGCTGAATTTTGTGATCCGGTCGGGTCAGATTCCAACGCTATGGGGTCGGCGGCAGGTAGCGGTCGAGCCAGGCTGACATTCGTTCGGCGAGATCCTTGACGAAGCTGGGTCGCGTAAACACATGATGTTGCCCTGGGTAAACGACCAGCTGCGCTGGCACTCCCAGGGTGCGAAGGGCCTGATACATCTGTTCGCCGCCGCTGATCGGAACATTGAAGTCCTTTTCTCCGCCCAGGAACAGCGTGGGCGTATGAATGCGGTCCGCGTGGAAAAACGGATACGACACTTTCAGCCACAGCGCCGTGTTACTCCAGGGCGGCCCGAGCTCATTGTTGTATTGCAGAAGGTATTCGTCGCTGCCATAGGTAGCGATCTGATCCCCACTCCCGGCGCCGCTGATGGCGGCTTTGAAGCGCGTATCGCTGGCGATGGTGTAGTCGGTGAGTATGCCGCCGTAGCTCCAGCCACCGATGGCCAGCTTGCCCGGGTCGGCGATGCCGCGTGCGACGAGGTAGTCGACGCCGGCGAGTAGGTCCTCCACCTCCTTGTGGCCCCAGTCGGCGAATATGCTCTTCGCGAAAGCTATCCCGCGGCCGCTGCCGCCGCGATAGTTGACTCGCAGAACTACGAAACCCTTGGCCGCAAACATCTGGTGCTCGAATTGATAGCCGTCCAGAACCAATGCGTGTTCATCCCCACCATTGGGTCCGCCGTGGATCCATAGCACCGTTGGATACTTGCGGCCGGGAACGAAGGACGGCGGCTTGACCATGAGCCCGTGAACCTCGGTGCCGTCCTTGCTCTTGAAGCGAATGTCCTCTACGGCTCCAAGCCGCAATTCCGCAAGAAACGCGTCATTATGCGCGGACAGCTTGCGCAACTGCCCGGCCTCGAGCGCATACACTTCGGCCAGCGCACTATCGTTTGACTCGAGCACTGCCGTATGGCCTGCCGCCGAGGACAGTGCTGAGACGACAAATGGCCCCGCAACCCCTTCGCGAGTAATCGCACCACCCGCCAGATCGATTCGGGCGGGGTATGCCGCACCGTCGTCCTCCACCGTGATCGCCACCGCCGCCGAGTCGGCGGTGAACGCAAACGACGTCACCGCGCGATCGAGCTTGTCGGCCAGCGCGCGGGGCGCGCCGCCGGTAGGCGGCACCACCGTGAGATGGTCCTGCATATAGGCGTTGAACTTGGGCTCGAGGCCTTGCAGATAAGCGATCAGCGCGCCGTTCGGGCTCCACGCGAGTTTCTGTGCATTAGGCGCGAAGGGACGAGCGAGGGTGTGCGGAGCCGCACCCACCCGCGGCTCGACGACTGCAATGTCCTCGCGCCCGTCTTGATCCGGACCAAACTCGTGAGTTCGAATAAAGGCGATTTGCCGGCCGTCGGGAGACCAGGTGGGCAGGTCTTCGTTGAATTCCGCGTCGGTGGTCAGTTGCTCGCTGTGCTTGCTCTCGATATCAAACAAGTACAAGTGCCGCGCCCGCGCCTGCCCAAGATATCCGTCTCCATCCTGTTTGAAATGGCGCGCGTCGATCACAATGGGTTTGGGCGCAGTGCCTGCATCGCCCTGCACCATGGCGAGGACCAGGCGTTTGCTGTCCGGGGACCAGGCGTACTCGCCGATGTCGCCATTGCCACTGGTGAGCTGACGAGCTTCGCCGCCGCGACGGTCCAACAACATGATCTGAGCCTTCTCGGAGCCAGCGGGCGTTACCTCGAACGCGAGATAGCGTCCGTCAGGGCTCCACTTGGGCTTGCCGGTACCGTCGGCCGCAGCCGTCAGCGCCAGCCGTTGGCTGCCGTCCCAACTCACCATCCAGACGGCGCTGCGTGCCTCGTCCGCTTGGCGGTCGTTGGCCGTCACCACATAGGCGACCCACTGGCCATCGGGAGAGACTTGCGGGTCGCTCACCTCCTGCACGCGGTAAAAATCGTCGGGCGTGAGCATACGGCTGGCCGGGCCGGC
>JANYLM010000113.1 GCA_025357835.1 Gammaproteobacteria bacterium | reverse complement strand
GACTCACCAAGGTCCTGGCCTTACTGCTCAAGACGATCATGGGCGACGGCAAGGGGCCGATAAACGTCGCGCAGTCGCTCCCAGTCGGACCGACGCTACCGACGGGCAACCGGTTCGTGCAGCCGGAGTACTCGCGACCGTTCATATTCGGCATCGACGATGCGCTGATCGGCGCGGTCGCCGGCCCGTTGCTCCAGATCCTGCCCCAGCTCCTTAACTCCGCGAATCAGCGCAAGATCGCGGAAAAGCAGGCGGACACGAAGCTGATGGCGGACGCCTTGGCCGGCATCAACCAGCGGTTGATGCTGCAGCAGCTCGCCGGTGCGCAGGCACCGAATGCGGCGGCATCGCCGGACCTCGCGAAGCTCTTTCAGCTGCTGCAGCAGCAGGCCGCCGCGCCGGCCGCAGGCGGCACGGCGGCGCCCGCAGTCGCCTCGAGCCTGTCGGCTCCCGAACCGGACAACGAGGTCTTGAGTAGGCGTGCCGTCGTGGGCTTCCAGCTCCGCGATCCGCTGCCCTGGAACGGCGAGCCCAAGGCGCTGTTCGCGAAGGGCGCGAATATTCGCCTGACGGTGAAGCTGACTGTCGGCGATCCGGCCCCCAAGTCGCCGTTGCCGAAGGCGATCGTGCGGGTCTTGTTCCGAAACCCGGCCGAACGCTCGGTCCTCATCGAAAAGCAATTCAAGCTGAAGGACGTGCCTGCCAACGCGCCCATTGCGCTCGATTTCGCGGCATCCGAACTCGACGCCGTGCCGACGAATAGGCCGATCGAGCTCGTGACCGAGATTCGCTGGAAGAGCCCGAGCAGCGGCCGGGTCTACAAGGCGCTCGGCTCACGGGAAGTTGTCTTCGTCGGCAAATACCTGCTGAAAAGTCAGGGGTCTATGGTCGGGACGGAACTCGAACTGACCGACATGTCCCGGTTCCGCTCCTTCTGGAACAAGCTGTGGGAGTCTCCGGTACTCGACAGCGCGAGCGGGTCGGCCGACGACAAGAAGTACCTGTGGGAACTCAACGCGACCGTGAAGTACTCGATCCTGCTGGCGCCCGATCATCCGGCGAACGGATTAATGCAAACCAAGTTTCTCAAGGCGGCGCCGGATCCCGAGAGCCTGACGCAGAGCGCCAGCGGCCGGATGAAGAGCGGCATCGAGCTCAGCGTTCAGGAGCTCAACAAGTTGCTTCCGCAATGGCCGGGTCATGACATGCTGCCAGCGGAGCAACTCGAGGCGCTAACGACGGCGAGCTTCGCCGCGCGGAACGCCGGCGAGGCGATCACCAGCGTGAAGCTCCGAGGCAATGCCGGCGAACGCGGTCTCGTATGGGCAATACCCGTATTCAACCTCTTGCAATGCACCCTCGCGACGGTCGCGAAGACCGACGAAACGGGTCAGGTGACCGCACTTGCCGATCGCGTGATCGGCTTCCCGATCCCGGTCTCGGCGCGGATCATTGGCCTGAAATCCAAGCAGTAGGAGTCGACGATGGCATCGAATGGCGCGACGGACGCGGGCAGAACGGTCACAGCGGACGGCGAGCCAGAGTACGTGCTGGACGGCTTCGAAGTCGTCGTTTCCGTAAAGGTCGGATTGACTCCCTTGATGAAACCTAGCGCGGTGCCCACTAAGAGCGATCGCCGGCGGACATGATGGACGAAGCCTTCATTTCGTTCCAGGATCTGATCGCAGGGGCGCTGTCGTTTCGTGGCGAAATCGTCGATGTGGAGGCCGGGGTGCGGTCGTGCATCTACGAGTGCCGTGTAGAAATGCCGGTCGAGCTATCGTTGGACCGCGACCCGCTGGGAACTTTGCGGATCGGCTCGACGCCACCGCTTTATTATGTCGACACCACGTTTCGCCCGTCGTTCCACCAACTGCAAGTGACCGCCCGTCTCGAACAGGAGTCCGATGGAGACACGTAACACCTCCTGGGGACTCGAGGAGTTTGTCGACTCCTTGGTCGTCGAGCTCGATAAGACCCGCGAGACCCTCGCGGTCAAGTCGATCAACAAGCCGTTGAGCTACACGGTCAAGGAGCTCTCGATGGACCTGAATGCATTTCCGTCGTATGACGGCGACGTCGTCAAGTTCGTCACCGCGCAGCCGGGACAGCAGGGAGCGTCCAAGGTGACCATCCAGCTGGGATCGATCACCGACCAGCAGGTGCGCGCGACCAGCAAGATTCCCGGCGGCAAGGCCGACATCAACATCGACAAGATCGCTGTCCCCAAGGAGACGAAGAGGACGCTGCGCCGGCTAGGCATCAACTCGGTCGGCGATCTGAAGGAACTCCAGCGCAAGAACGTCGACCTGCAGAAAGTCTCCGACTCGGACATCGATTACGCAGGCCTCGCAAACGAAATCGAAAAATCCAGGCGCGGGCAGTCCCCCCCGGCGATCAGCGGCGTCAGCCTGTCCCTTGACCAGCGCGCGGGACCCACGCTGACGGTCACCGGCTCAAACTTGGCGATCGACCCGAAGTTCGAGCCTGTGGCCGTCGTCAACGGCGAACTCGCGAAGGTCGCCGCCGGAAACGCGGACTCGATCAAGATCTTGCTCGGTCCACAGCACCGGTTCAAGGAAACCAACGAGGTCGTGCTCACGATCGATCCGTTTGCACTCGTCAAGCTGAAGGTGAAGGCAAAGCCGTGAACCACCGCAAAGCCCCGCGCGACCACGCCTATGACAAGCTGCTAACCGGCTACTACGGTGGCAAGCGCCGCGACCCCCGTCATCCCGCGAGCGACCGGTGGCTACCGCGTAACGCCGACGAATTACTGACGGGTTACTACGGCAAGCCTGAGCACGGCGCCCACCACGCGACCCGCCAGCGATGGCTACCCCACAGCGCGATCGAGCTGCTCGGCGAGTACGGCAAACCGAAGGAACCGCATCACCCCCACCGCGATCGAACGCGGCGACTGAGCGTCGAGTCGTCGGTTGACGATGGCGAGACCCTGCGCAGCGACCCGCGCGCCGGGGAGTTCGAAGATTACGTTGTGATGCAGGCGCTCACCGAGAATTCCAATGATGAGTACGTCGTTGACCGGGTTCCGATGGGCGCCGACCTAGCGACCAGCACGTCAATTTCGGAGTCCGCACCCGATCCGGAACGGGAGTGGCAGGTTGACGTGCTTGATCCGCTCGGTGCGCCCCAGCCGCAGAACCGGCTGGTCGACGCGGCGCCGATGGCCTCGCCGCCCGCCGCACAACCGCCCCCGCTGGCGTCCGACGCGGTCAGCTCCGCGCAGGCATCCCTCGGCCGCATGGCGCCCGCCAGTGGTGGTCCGAGCGACGATGACTTCATCGCGGACATGCAGTCGATACTCACGGGCCAGAGCGTCTACGATCCCGTCGCCGGTAAGACGCGGTCGAAGAAGGACGTCGCGACCCAGACATCGACGTCGGCGGCACCGGTCGGGCCCGCAGACGCAGGCACCGGGAGCTCACAGGCAATCTTCGACAAGATCGCGGCGAACATGAAGTACGCAAACGCGTACGATCTGGGGACCGTCGAACTCGAAAACCGCTTCACCGATTTCGATCACCAGTGGGAACAGCAGCAGAAAGCCGAGACGGCCAAACGCCAGGACCGTTCCCGCGGCCAGGCCAGGAGCAGCGCCCCGGCCTCGCCAGCCGTGGCGACGACGGAAGAGTTCATCGATGACATTGATACGCTTCGTCGCGAGGCAATCGAAAGGGCTGGTGCGACTCCTGCTGCGACGGTCGCGGGCGCGCCTGAGCAGACGGCTGGCCCAGCGATGACAGACCCCGGGACAGCGACGCTTTGGGGCGATGCCTCCGCCGCCGGCAGCATGGCGCTGGCGCTCGACGCTGGCCCGGCCGGGAGCCTCAATGCGCCGTTCGTCAATCAGGCGCTCAAGACGACGTTTGCCACTGCCGCGGACATCAATGGCTATTTCGCGCAGCATGGCGCGGCCGACTTCATCAGCTGGTTCAACGCGAATGCGGCCAATCATGGCTCATGGGCGAAACGGGCGATTGGCACGCGGCCCGCCGTCGCCTCGAACTTCCAGGCGATCTGGGATCGCATCCCGCAGATCTTCGGATCCGCAAATATCAACCTGCTGCAGTTCCTGTCGCTGATGAGCATACTGATCAATGAGGTGGGGGCCGACCTTGCACCCATATCGGAGCGCATCGGCACCAAGGATCATCCGGGGCTCGCCTATGCCTTCGACCGGATCTCCGGCAAGAAGCGCTCGTACAACGTCGATGGTTCGAACTGGACCGCCCACAAGTGCTTCAATGACGCCGATTTTGTCGCGGCGCATGGCCAAAAGGCGCTGGGCGCACAGTTCCAGAACACGACGGATCAGCGGTGGCGCGGCTACGTCTATCCGGCAGGCGTGCCGACCGACGTCGATCCCGCGGTAACCGGCTTCGTCATGGAAGCGGACTTCTACAAATTCCGTGGGCGGGGTCTCATTCAGACCACCTGGCGGGATGCCTACAAGGCGCTGATCGGGTTCATCCAGTCCTACTCCGGCACGCAGGCGGCTGTGCTCGACCGCACGCGACGCTGGAGTGGTATGACCGCGGACAAGATAGCCAGTGTCAGCTCCAATTCCGACTGGGACGATCTCTTCATGCGGTCGGATCTCGAGATCCCGTGTGTCGCAATCGCCCAGCACAACCGCGGTGGCAACTACCTCAGTCTGTCCACCGATCCACACGTGCTCAACGGACGCGAGGAGCACGGCTCGATCTGGCGCGTGGCCCGTACGATCAGCGGCGGGGACGCCTACGCCGACCTGATGCGCAATCGCGTCATCGCGCTTTGCAACTTACTGGGCAATTGAAGCGGGCCGCCGTCGCGCGGAGGAGATGCGCCATGGAAAACCGCTTCAAGGACATGAGCGACTACTTTACCGGGCGATCGGAGCGCTTGCAGCGTGGCAGGCCGGGAGGCGGGCAGGGGCGCGCCACGGCCTATAGCGTCGGGCAATTGGGCGCCCTCGCGCGACCAATGTCCGCCGCACGGCGCGTGCTGATCATTCTGATCGAGAATGGCGGCGTGGACCTCCAGATCCCAGAGCTCGTGAACGCACTGATCAATGCGATCCCCGGGTCGGGCTTGATCCCGGACTCGGTGAAGAAAAAGATCCGCGACTTCGTCGCATCGGAGATCAATAAGCCTATCCGGGAGCTCTCGAAGGAACTGCTCGAGGGAGTTGAGCTGCTCGCCAACCGCTACGCCGAAGCTAAGCCCGGCACCTACGGCGACGTCATTGTCATGCGCAATAGTGCAGCCTCCTATGAGGACCTCAAGAAACAGCTGGTCGCGCAGTCCGACGCCGGCAAGCTGATCGACCTGTTCATCTTGACGCACGGCTCCAATGACTACATCGCGGTCACCGGAGGAATCTCCGCCGCTAGAATCAGGCAGATCCGGACGGATTACGGCAAGCCGCTCTCCATTCGCTCGGTCTACATGATGAATTGCGTGGGTTCCTCCCTCAACCAGGCGTGGCGCGACATCGGCGCGCAGACGGTCTCTGGCACCAAGAGGAACAACTACATTCCAGAGCCGACGATGTTCTTCTTTTGGAAAAACTGGAAGGGCGGCATGTCGTTCGCGGACTCGGTCACGCTTGCCTATCAGCAGACGATCACGCTGATCAACGACGCCCTGCGCTCACTGCTTGGATCGCTGTCACTGCCCGGCATCGATGTCCGGAATCTCCAGGTCATCAAGGACAGCGAGCCGGTCGTCTCGGGCCAGGGGTCGCTCACAGTTGGATCTGACGACCTAGATTTCTCGAAGAGCCTCGCCGCCAGCGCGACGCTCAGGGCCGTCGGCACGGGGCTGCTCCGGTCGCTCAGCGACGGCGGGACCGCTAGCAACTCACTCAAGGTGTCTGATCGCGGCATCGACTTCATCAAACAGTTCGAGGGATTCGAGCCCAAGCCGAAGCCGGACCCGGTTGGGCATTGTTCCGTGGGCTACGGGACATTGTTGCATAAGGGGGCGTGCGACGGCCGCGCATCGGAGGTCCCGTACGCGGGAGGCATCTCAAAGGAGGACGCAACAACTCTGCTGGCACAGGAAGTAGCCGGGGCGGAGCCGGTGATCAATCAGACGGCGAGCAAGCAACTGAACCAAGACCAGTTCGATGCGCTGGTCAGCTTCGTCTACAACGTCGGCACCGCGAACTTCCAGCAGTCCATGCTCGCGAAGCTGCTCGTAAAAGGGGATTACGCTGCAGTTCCAGATGAGCTCAAGAAATGGACCAAGGCGCGGATCGGCGGCCAACTTGTGGATCTTCCAGGCCTGGTGCGCCGTCGCGTTGCGGAGGCCGCACTTTTTCAAACGAACGCAGCAGAATCGCAAATGCCTTGGTCGCGCCCCGCCCAGAGCAGCCGTCAAATGTCGGTGTCCCGGGCGCTGGTCGTGGGGCTCGAGGACCGCCAGAAGGCGCGCAAATATGGCCCTGACTTTCGCAAGCTTTTCCAGTGGTCCGTGCCGACAAGTGTGGTGCGCGCAGTAGAAGCGCGCGGCTTCAAGGTCCAGACCATTGACGCCGCAGTCGGCGATCTCAATCTTGACCGCTATCCGGTTGCGATTACCCGCTTCCCCAATAGCTGGGACGCTCCCCGGTTGCTGCAGCATTTCATCCGGAACATCAACCAGTTCGTCGACACTAGGCTAACCGAATTTATCCCCTACGACGAAAGCGATGCGCAACGGCTGGTGTCCAGCAATCCGGTTGGCACGGTAATCAAGCTCGACCTGCTCGGACCTGACAATGCAGCGGTCGTGATCAGCGCTGTCGAGCCGCAGTTCTACATCGTCACGACCATCAACACGCCGTGGAGCGGCGATCATCCAGTCAGCGGCCATCGACAATTCGGCTATACTAACGAAGAAGGCGGCAAAACCACTTTCTACACTCGCGGCGCCGACCGCGCGACGCTCGGCTTCCCTGGGACGGAACATCTCATCTTCTTGGGCGGCGAAAAGGTGTGGGAGAGCTTCCAGAGGAAGCTCGCCGCGTTCATCAACGACAATGGCGGTCTCGCCGAAATCATCTCGCCGTTCAGCGAGCGTTTCGACGCGACGGCGATGCGCGAGGAGTTCGGCCGCTTCGACGTTGCCCAAAGCCTTTCACCGGCGCTGGCCATGTCAACGGTTGCGTTCAACTTCAATTGGGACGAAGTCGAATTGATCCCGCAACCGACCGACGTTAGTTGCTGGGCGGCGGCCGCGGCAATGGTCGTCGGCTGGAAAGAGTTGCTGAGCCTGAGCCCTGAAGCCGTTGCTAAAATCGCCGGCCGCACGACCGCTACCGGACTCGACCCAGCGCAGGTCAAACAATTCGCGCGCGAGATCGGCCTCGCCTTCGAGTACCCGCAGTCCTACACCGTCGATGGTTTCCGGCGACTGCTCGATGCCAACGGCCCACTGTGGATCGGCGCCGCCGTACCGGGCCTGCACGCGATCGTGGTCACCGGCATGTACGAGGACGGCACCAACGCCTTTGTGCGCATCTCCGATCCGTGGGATCGACAGGTGGGTCGTCCCGGAGCCGCAGGGGCTTATCTCAATGCACACCTCACCGGTAGTCGCTACATTATGGGGTGGGAAGATTTCATGCGCGAATATGAAACTGCTGCCACGAACTTTAGTACGGTCAATCTACAAATCCTACATTCCGGAGGCCCTGGCGGTCATCAGGCGAGTCGTGGCTCGCCTTCGCCACCACCCGGATATGCACAGAGCATCGCCGCACGAGGCCGATACGGGGGTGGCGCCCTGAGTCGCGCGAGCAAGGAGGTTTAAGCGCGCTCGTGGCCCGACCGGAGTCACGAGTCGATTAAAGCCGGAAGGATGGAGCTTATGGAGAATCGATTTCAGGATATGAGCAAGTACCTCGCCGGGAAATCGGCGAGCGCCGGCCGTGGATTGCCAGGCGTCGGTTCGCGGGGAGCCACGGGCTATACCGTGGTTCAGTCTCGCAGCATGCCGCTCCCGGCTATAAGTCCCTCAAGCGCGCGGACGTTCAGCGATGCGGGTGCGCCGCTCAGCACGAACATGCACATTTCTGCAGCCGGCGTCGATTTCATCAAGCAGTTCGAGGGCTTCGAGCCCAGGCCGAAGGAGGATCCTGCGGGGCACTGTTCGGTCGGCTACGGCACGCTGCTGCATGGCGGCGCGTGTAACGGCGGGGCTTCGGAGGCGCCGTACATCAACGGAATCTCCAAGGAGGACGCCACGAATTTGCTCGCCCAGGAAGTAACGCAGAAAGAGGCTGCGATCCATACGGCGGCCATTCGCCCGCTGAACCAGAATCAATTCGATGCGCTGGCGAGCTTCGTCTATAACGTCGGGAGCGGCGCGTTCCAGCGGTCAACGCTGGCTAAACTGTTGGCGAAGGGGGACTACGACGGAATTCCTGCCGAACTCAGGAAGTGGACCAAGGCGCGGATCGGCGGCACGCTCGTGGATCTGCCTGGGTTGGTACGCCGTCGCAAAGCCGAAGCGGACTTATGGCAGACGACGGTTGTCGGGCAGAGCCAGAGCATTGCTTTGTCATGCCTCGGCGTAAGCCTGTCGGACGACAAGTGGGACCGGATCGCGAACAAGGTCTACGGCTGCTCGAGTTACGATGATTACGTGCAAAAAGAGCTCACGTCGACGACGTTTCTCGGTCAGACCGTTGCCAAGATAGGACCGCAGCTCGTCGACAGGCTCAAAGCCGCCGAGGCAGCACTACAGGCGACGAGCTACACGTCCTCACCCTCTGTCGATAGCACGTTCAGGTCGAGGAAAGGCATGCACGGCTGGGGCCTCGCCGTCGACTTCGACGTGCTTGAGGACCCCTACGTGCTCAATGAAGCTGGGGAGGTCGCACTCGACAAGGATTTGCGGACCGCCTACGACCGCATCGCCGATTTCGTGCTCGGTCTTCCGAAATCATGCTTGCGGAAGCTGACCCAAGGTCGTTCGGCATTCAGTAACAGCATCAACACGCTGTACGACGCCCTTAGCGCGGAAAGTCAGGCGATGCGGACCTACTTCAGGCTCATGAATGACAGGGCCGCGTTGACTGCATTTCTCGCGAACGACTGGATGACGGTCCACCCCGGTAAGTCCTCCCCGGACGCGGCGAAGGTTCAATCCCAAATGCAGCAGGACTACGAGACGCTGGGTGGCAAGACGGCCGCCGGCAGCAAGAAGCCGACCGGATCATCCGCGGATCGGCCCTTTGCGCCGATGAGCGGAGGGGGCGCCGGTGACCCAGCAACAGGGTTCCTGAATCTCGACAAGGATTTCGTCCTCGCGCTGACTGGCGCTGGTCTCGCGTGGGGCGCGATCGATATGGGCGGTGCCTCCGGGGATATCATGCATTTCGACTGTCGACTCGACGGCAAAGGTCAGCAGGCCTTCCAAGCGTTGCTAGTGTAGGCCGCTGCACGGCAATCGCCCGAGCAGTGGAGGTACGTGTCGCCGGTCTCACCCCGCGAGCGATGCACGCCGGAGTGCGGCGCGGTCACTCGAAACGCTCTGCGACGCCAGCACTTTGCCGACGCGAGGTCGCCAGATGTGCACGAGCGCTGAAAAGCACGGGATCGGGCATCGCGCGACGGAGCTAGAGCGCGTCGCGGCACGCCGAAGCGGCAGACCGTGGCCGCGATTTTGGATCGTTGCCTACGGCCGCAAGGTGCCCGCGCAGATATCGCCTTCCGCGGGCTCCACCAGCCATGCGCGCAATTCTTCGATCCGGAGGCGCGCCAGGTGCTCGAGATAGCCCGACTCGCACATGGGGTGCGTGGATCCATAGTAGCTCGCGTCCGTGCGACTCGGGTAAAGAAGACGCAATTGCGCGTCTCTGTAACTCAGCCAAGCGCGGTCGGAGGCATCAAGGGCATCCAGAAAGGCAGAGTCGTTTTTGTGCAGGACGCGAAGTTGACGGTGAATCCGCGCGAGTTCCGTCACCGCCTTCCTGTAGCTCACGTCCGCGCACGCATTGAGATCGGCCTGCGTCGTCGGCTGGCTCGGGCAAGTGCGCGTTTCGCCGGCGGCGACACAGGTACTCACGAGGATTACTGCAAGTCCTAGAATGCGGGTCATACGGGCTCCACATCGAAATGGCTGGTGGGCAACATCGTGGGTTTCGCATTGAGTCGCCGAACCATCGCGTCCGCGGGCGCTGCGACGACCGCGACAGAGGAGTGGCCTCTGGCGCGCGACCGCCTAGTCGCCGGGGCCGACGTCACCCAAGGTGTATGATCAGATCCAGCCCTATACGCAGCTGTCGCGCATCTTAGATGACGTCTGGGATTACTGGAAGAACGACCAGGCCTGGCCGCGCATCCTGAAGGATCATTTCGACCTCGTCGCGGGCTGGGCACCTCTGGCCAGGCCCGGCGCGTGGCCCAACGCCGACATGCTGCCGATCGGCTATCTGGGACCCAATCCGGGCTTCGGCGATGCGCGCCGGAGCCGCCTCAGCGAAACAGAAACCCAGACCATGATTACGCTATGGGCGGTGGCGCGCTCACCGCTGATCCTCGGCGCCAACTTGACGCCCCTGGACGCGGCGACGCTCGCCTTGCTGACTTATCCCGAGGTTATCGACGTCGATCGGCATAGCCAAAATGCGCACCAGGTAGGCAGCTGGTCTTGATCATGGGCTATGAAACCGGCCCTACCGCCGCAACGTCTACCTTAGGATTCAACCGGAGGTCGCCTTGTACCTCAACGTGGAAAATGGCTCGCCGGTGACGCTCGCACTGCTAACCTATCAATCCGTGGCGCCCGGCCCGGTCCTCTGCGTACCTGCCAAGTGATCCGCCGCCCGCTCAATTCGGACTCTTTAGTCGCGAGGGTAACTTAACGCTATTCGGGGTCTTCCGCCGGCATGCGGCTCTAGGGATTTTCTGACAGATTTATCAGACCGCGTCGGCTCGCGTTCGGACGGACCCTGTGCCACAACTGTGGTCTCAATCGGAAACCACAGCGGTGTCTCATGTTGGAAAAGCTTCCCGTGGGCCTTGGCGAGAGTCTGCAGCATCAACGCGCTGGCATCGAAAATATCGTGTTCCATCGTCTGGGCCGGACGACCATGCCGCGCATCGAAGTGCAAAGTGTGGCCTTCTCGCACGGTGGCTCCATTCCGGTTCAATACACAGCGGACGGCCTCGGGCATTCGCCGCCACTGCGCTGGCATGCCGTGCCGCCGACGACAGCGTCTATCGTATTGATTGTCGAAGATGCCGATTCACCGACGCCTCATCCGCTCGTGCATGCCATTGTGGTCAATATGGGTGTCGACGATGCGCAATTATCGGAGGGCGCCATCAACAGCCCGGATCATCAAGGCTTCGCTCTCCAAGTCGGCCGCAATTCATTCCTACAGCAGTCGTGGCTGCCGCCGGATCCGCCGCCCGGGCACGGCCCGCATCGCTACGTGTTTCAGGTCTTTGCCTTACATACCGGCGAACCATTTTCTGAAGTACCGGGACGACAAGAAATCTTCGAAGCTGTCGAAGCGCGCGCAGTGGCGGGTGGCTATCTGATCGGCAAGTATGGTCGCGAAGAGCGCGTGAAGGTAAAATCGGATCAGGAAGCGGCAATCGAAGCGGAGGCACAAAGCGAGCCTATTGCCGTGGGCGCGATGGCCTAAAAGGTGGGTTAGTCCATTTCAAGAGGCTCGTTCGCGATGCGTGGAGAGCCCGCTGTGCCAACGCGCCGAATCGGCCAAAATCCCGACCTCTCGCCCCAATTCACAGCATTCGCCGAGACGGCCAGGCCCTACAGACCGCCTGAGTTACTGACGACGTCACTCCTGCAACGCCATGGGAGCGACGGCACCCTTAGCCCAAGCGAAAGGGACAGATAACTGACGCATTCACGTTCGCGCGCGCGAATTGCTGCTGCGCTCTTAAGACAGTTTTCTGCCGACCAAAACTACACGAATTATGCCACTTGTTCCACCCACCGCCCGCGCCAATGAGCTCGAGCCATACGCCTACCTACGCCGCCTGTTTGCCGAGTTGCCGGCAGCGCAAACCGTCAACGATCTCCCGAACTCGCGCCAATCCAGCGCTCTAGAGAAGGAGGTTGCGCAACCACCCTTGGAGCCTCAGGGCTACGCCCGTCGCACAGGCGATGCAAAGATCTGGAGTTTCTATCGAGCTCGCCATCTTCGATGTCGGGGGTTAATTGCCTTATTTTAAAGGGGTCTCGCGACGTAGGGTGGGTCGCGTGTGGGGGCTCAACGTATCAGTTCGGGGAGTTGGGGCATCGGGGGTAAGGGGCATGCGCCCCCGGATCGCCGACTCGGAGTCGAGTTCGGCCCACTCCGCTCGAAGCGCGGCGAGGCGATGTCTCGACTAGGCCTGCTGGGCTTCAAGTTGGCTGAGGCTAGCCCCGCTTTCGGGCGCTGCAAACGCACCGCAACCCTTTCAATTTGAAGCTATTGCTTCGCGCGTGGCCTCAGCGGTCCGCATAAAACGCGTGCGTCAAGGCGTGCTGTTCCAGTATTTATCATGCTGATAAACGCGCGCTAGTAACCGATTGAAAGCGGATAGGCGTTCCGGCGCAGTCGCGTGGATCGCGCCCTGCTCTTGCAGGATCGCTATCAGCTTGGTCGGTGCCACGCGTTTGTCGCCTACGATCTCAACGTGCCCGGCACGCACCTGCACCCGCTGTGTGCGTCTATCGGTCTCCACGATCGGATTGCGCTGTTCAGCTAGCGAAAACACCTCGTCCTCCTGCACGCAGTGCCCGCCTTGCTCGCGCCGGCAAGTCCCGCGTTCGTCCGTATCGATTTTGAGAAACTTGCTGACTTGCGCAATCAGTGTGCCAGGCTCGTGGATGAAGTGTGATGAGTAGGTGATATCTGTCCACTTGGCACCCGTCACGGCATAGCAGCTCAGCGGCAAGAGGCCCAATGTGAGCGGGTAGAGCCAGGTTCTACCGCAGGTTTGGGCGACGGCCATGCCATTAAAGGGGCCTGAGATGGTCACGAGACGCAAATCGGCGCGGTGGCCGGGCGGTCTGACGGGCAGATCGGTAAGTGACTTGTGGGCAATTAGCGCACCCTGACTGTGACCGATAATCGTGATCTGGGGCGCCCGGGTTTGCTCTGCCAGCAGATCGGTCGCGCGGCGCAACTCTGTTGCGCTCCTTGTGAGCTTGGCACGGTCGTCGTAGGTAAAACAGACCGTCTGCTGGCCATGAAACGCCAATACCTGGGCCAGGCCGCGAAACTGGCCCGAGGAGCCGAAACAGCCATGTACCAAAACATGGACGGGCTGGCCCAAATTCAGAGGAAGACTGTGATTCGGATTGTCTGTGCATGGCGTTAGCCCAGGTATCTTGAGCACAATGTTAGTTGGCGGCAGGTTGCCCGGCTCGATATCGTAATAGGCGGGGTTCGCAGGTTCGCTGATGGCACAGCCACCAAGGAGCACCAGAAGAAAGATGGTCATGGCGATTCGCATAGAGGGACGCGTGCCGAAACGAGAGAGATTAAGTCTATCGATATCAGGGTGCTCGGACAATCGACGTGAAGCATCCGAAGTCAGGTCCGAATGTGAGGCCGCACTTCGTTATTTGCTAGACCGCGTGAGTCCACCGGAAGCCGCAGCCATTATGCCACGCGATGTGTTCGAAATGGATTATGATGAGATAGTGCGCCTCATCGGCAAAAGCTAGGGCGCATCCCGCCAATTCCTGCATCGAGCCAGAACTCGGACACGCCGCACCGGCCCGCCGGCGGATGTCGAGGAACCTTATGTTGGATTGTGTTGGTGGGCCAGCGAGACTCGCGATTTCGAACTGTTAATGGACACGCTTCAAACGGCCGCCAGCCGGGCGCGGTCGGCCCAAAAGCCGAGGAACGCGAGACTGGAAGCCGCCACGATTCACGCGCGCGGGCCATATCAAGCCCTCTCTAGATTGTTCGACTTTGCGCGCGCAATCATGCTTGGCATCTCGCCCTTTGCATTGACCGCCACCAATTCCACCTCTGGATGCTGGTTGGCAAATACTCGGAAAATTTCATCTGCGAATGCCTGTCCGACGGATGCAACGCCATCAAAGTCGAGAATGACGACCTTAAAGCGATCGACTCTCCGCGATAACCCGGTGTTTGATATCCACTACAATGCCCGCGAAGCCGGTGGCCTGCGATAGCAGCGAACGAAATGCGCTACGCGCTAATCATTACACTCGAGGCGCCGAATCACGCTAACCTTTATAATGATATCTGGCGGACTTACGCGAATATCCTTGTGCCGATCCAGCCGTCAGTGTCGCTGCCTATGCGTGTGCATGTCTTTCTGTACGATCAAAGAGCGTGGGCGATCCGGCATTCGGCGTGGCTGAAGTAAGGAAGCGCTTCCAAGTTATACGGAATCAGGACGAACCATGGCCATCAAATTCCTTCATACCAGTGATTGGCAGCTCGGAGTTACACGGCACTTTCTGGCGCCGGGACCGCAGGACAGATGGGCAACCGCCCGAAATGAGGCCATCACCGCCCTGTGCAAGTTGGCGACGGACGAAGGTTGCGAATTCATTGTCGTGGCCGGGGATGTGTTTGAGACGAACCACGTCAGTCGCCGCACGGTGCTAACTGCGATTGAGGCGCTGAAGGGCTGTCGATTGCCGATCTTCCTGCTGCCCGGCAACCACGATTGCCTGGAGCCGACCAATGTCTATGAGTCGCTGGTGTGGCGGAATCACAAGCCGCCGAATGTTCATGTGATGGCCGACGGCGGCAAACCCGTTGAGGTGAAACCGGGCGTCGAGGTGGTCGGCGCTCCTTGGTTGTCAAAGAGACCTACCTCGGACACGGTGGCCGATGCCGCGAAGCTGCTGGCTCCGCTGCCGAACGGATTTCGGGTCATGGTCGGCCACGGGGTCGTCAGCACCCTTTCTCCCACCCCCGACAATCCGGCGCTCATTGACGTCGAAGCAGCGCTGCAGGCCATCCGCGAACAGCGCTTCCAATATCTGGCCCTCGGCGACCGCCATTCCACGACCAACGTGACCGGGCAACAAGACGGTCGCATCTGGTACAGCGGTACGCCTGAGGCCTTTGACTTCGTGGAGGTCGACAACGGCAATGTGTTGCTGGTCGAGGCCGACGATGCAGGGGTCCGTGTCACACCGAAGCGAATTGGAATGTGGAATTGCCGGATTCACGAGGAGTCGCTCAACAGTCAACAGGACCTTGATGCACTCGCCTCAGCCATCGCCGAGATCCCGGATAAAGCCAGGACCATGCTGAAGCTTGGGTTAACCGGCACGCTCACCATGGTGGAGAAGATGGCGCTGGAGCAGCTGCTCGATCATTGGACTGAGCTATTTGCCGCGGTCGTCATGTCGTCCTCGCGCACGGACCTCGCGGTTGTCCCGTCGGGAGACGATTTCAGCGCATTGAAACTTTCCGGCTACGGCGCCAAGGCGCTGGACGTGCTTCGCGGGAAACTAACGAGCGGCGGCCCGGAGCAGGAGTCGGCCGCTGACGCCTTGGCGCTGCTCTTCAGGCTGCAGGGGAATTCGGCATGATGCGTATCCATCGAATTCGGATCGCCAACGTGGCCGGCGTCAGCTCGCGTGAAGTGACATTGGCAGATCAGGGAATCACACTGATCGCGGGGCAGAATGAATCGGGCAAGAGCACGCTCTTTCTCGCGCTCCAGGCTCTGCTAGACCATCCGGACGATGCATCTCACCGGGAAGTGAAAGCACTGAAGCCGCTGCACACGGGTCTGACGCCGCAAGTCGAGGCCGACATTACCATTGGCCCTTATCGTCTGACGTACTCGAAGAGTTTCGCGAAGGGAAAGGCGGGCGGGACAATACTTCGAATCGACCAACCGGTTGCGGAGTCATTGACGGGACGGGAAGCTCACGACCGGGTCGCCCAGATCATCGATCAGAATCTGGATCGGGCGCTCTGGGATGCAATGCGTATCACGCAGGGCAACGCGCTCGGCCTGCCGACCTTGGCAGGCGTCCGCTCGCTGTCGTCGGCCCTCGACCAAGCGGTCGGCAACGACATCGCGGGCGAGAGGGAGGACAACTTACTCAATCGGGCGAACGAGGAGTTCCTACGCTATTGGACTGCGGGTGGAAAGCCCAATAAGGAGGGGCTAGACCTTGAACAGAAGGCCGCCGACGCCAAGCAGAGCGAGACGGCGGTACGTGCCAAACTACAGGAGCTGGAAGGCGATATCACGGCCTATAAAGGAAAAACACGCGAGCTCGCCACGACTAATGGCCAGACGGCCGGCTTGACGGCGGCGCGTGATAAGGCGGCGAGCGACAAGGCCAGGGTAGGCGGCCTGCTGGCCGAGGTCCAGATCAAGGACCTGGCAGTTACGGCGGCGACGCAGGCTGTGCAGATGGCGCAAAGCGCTCATGCAAGGCGGGTGGCGCTGATCGCGGACTTGGATGTCGCTCAAGAATCTTTGTCACTCGCCGCTCGCGATCGGACTCAAGCCCAGGAACGCCCCGCCGAGCTCGCCTACCTCGTCACCGAACTAGAGGCAGACAGCAAAGCCGCCCGCACGGCGCTCGACGGCGCGACGTCTGTGTCGGCGAGCGCGGACCGCGACGTTGTCTACGAGCAGAATCGCATGGACTTGATGTTACTTGCCGCGCGAATGGAGGCGATAGTCCAGGCGGATAGTGATGCCGCCGAGGCAGAGTCCGTCGAGAAGTCGACGCGGGCGACTAAGGCCGATGTGGCGGCGCTGTCCCAGGCGTCCACCGCGATGGCAGTAGCGAAGGCAAAGCTGGGTTCCGCGAGTCCCAAGGTTTCGATCAAGGCCTTGTCCGACGTGCGTGTGCGTCTCAATGGTAGCGATACACGACTCACTGGCGGACAAGAGCTCACTGCGCCCAGCGGAAATTCGACCCAACTGACGATCGGCGATGTCGCAGAAATCTCCGTCGAGGGCGCCAACGACGTCACTCTGCTGGAACGGGAACTTGAATCGGCGACCCTTGATCACCACGCCATCCTCGACCGGCTCGCCGTCAAGACGATTGAGGAAGCCGACGAGCAGCGGCAGCGCCGGGAGCGGGCGGCCGATAAAGGAACGGCGGCCCGCCGGGCTGCCACCGAGCATCTCATCGACCTTACGCGCGAGGCACTGCGCGGGAAGATCCTGCATCTCACAGACGCAACCGCCGGCTACCTCGCGAGCCGTCCTGCGAACGCGAGTCCGCGACCCGATGGCTTGCCGTCGGCGAAGGAGGCGGCTGACAACGCACGGGTTGTGTTCAACCAGGCCAGGCAGGCATTAGAAGCGGTCGAGCGCAACGCGAAGTCGACCACGGCTGCCGCTGCGACGGCGCAGACAGCCGCGGCGGTGTGCGACGCGAATTGGGCGTCCCGAACGCAGACCCGGGACCAGGTGACCAAATCTCTGGTGACTGCGCGGGAGGAGCGCACTGACAATGATCTCGAGACGGCGCTAGAGACTTCGCAACAAGCCGCCACAACGGTCGTTGCCGACCGCGATAGTGCCAAGGCCGCGTACGACAAAGCCGACCCCATATTGGTGGCCTCCGGCCTGGTGGCAGCCGAGAAGGCTCGAGCTAACCACGAGGCGAACTTGCGGCGGATACATGATGATGTGAGCCGGCTGAAGGCGCGGCTCGAGCTGAACGGCGAAGCCGGCCTGGAGGAAGGACTGCAGCGGGCGCAACGCGATGCATTCGTGGCCCTGGGCGCAGTGGCGCGGTTCAGACGACGCGCCCTGGCGGCCAAGCTTCTGTACGAGACCCTGCAAATATGCCGAGATGAAGCGCAGAAATCCTACGTTGCGCCACTCAAGGGTGAAATTGAGCGGCTGGGCAAGCGCATATTCGGCGAAGAATTTCAGGTGCTCATCAATGAGGATCTGAGCGTCGAGGCGCGCGTCATGAACGGCACCACCATCCCGTACGCAAACCTGTCGTCAGGCGCGAAGGAGCAGATCGGGATTCTGGAGCGCTTGGCTACGGCGCGAATTGTCGGCAAGGGCGGTGTGCCACTCGTGTTGGACGATGCGGTGGCCTACACAGATAACGTGCGACAGGAGGCGCTTGCGGCTGCGCTGGGTTTTGCGTCGGTGGATACGCAGACCATTGTTGTTACGTGTGCGCCGGAAAAATACGCGCACGCGCCAATCGAGACGAGGATCGATTTCTAGCATAACTTGCACTGGTCAGCGCGCGGCGCGGCACAAGGATTTGCGCGATGCTCTTCAGAATGTGCCACCGATCACGGTATCGCTGTAAGGCTGATGCCGGCTGGTCAATTTTAAGTATTCATACGGCTTCTTTTCCGCCTGGCGCTTAGGGTGCGAGTGGAACACGCTTGTCGAGGCTCCGGGCGTCACAGCGTGACGGAAAGACGTTTCAATGATTCAAGCCGTTCCGGTATTCTGGCGCTGCTCAATTTTCTACTTCGGCCGCCGCTTTGTCGGGCCTGATCGCCCTTTCGGTGGTGCAGGCAAGCATCGCCAGTCATGCATCGCGCCCGGAGCCAGGTCGGTACATTCGGCAGCGGCTAGATGATGTGGTGCCAGATTCGCCGTACCCGCGAACAAGCCAGCACGTGCTGAGAGCGTGACAGCATGATTGACGACGTCGAGGCAGGTCACGAGACGCATCTGCCGGTAGACCCGGGCTCTCAAAACTTGAGGTTTACGCCCCCGAGGAAGGTCCGGCCATAGAACTCGCGCTGACTGGGCCGGTTCTGCGACCCCTCGGAGTATCGCATCGCGTCGTTGGTCAGGTTCTTCGCGTCGAAATACAGGCCCACGACCTCGTTGATCCGGTATTGCACGCCGAAGTCGAGCAGGATGCGCCGATCCTGATAGCTGTCTTGGGCGCCTGAAGGCGTACCGAGGCTTGGATTGAACAGCACCCGTGACGTGAAGTATCCGGCGAGCTTGAGTTCCAGCGGACCTTGCTCGTAGAAGATGCTGGCATTCACGGTGTTCTTGGCCGTGCTCGGCAGCTGGCTGCTGTAGCCCCTGCCAATGTCGCCACGCGAGCTCACCCAAGTCCAATTTGCGCCGGCGCCCAAGCCGCGCAGAAAGCCCGGCAGGGCGGTGAACTTCTGTTCCCAGGCGAGCTCGAAGCCGGCGGCTCGTGCCTGGGAGATGTTCGTATAATTCGTTATCGCCACGGTGGGCGAGGTGAACCCTGCGTAGATCGGCGTCGGCGGCAGCAGGCCAACGGGCACGTTGGTGACGGTCTGGACGATGTAGTTCTTCAGTTCCTTGTCGAACACGCCGAGGCTCGCGAGGCTGCCGTTCTCCGTGATGTGCTCGATGCTGAAATCGACGCTATACGCGGTGGTGGGGCGCAGCACAGGATTGCCCTGCGAAATTGTATTGGCCTGCGGACTCGTGGATACGGCCGCCGTGATCTGCGGAAAACCCGGGCGTGCAATTGCAGAGGAGATGGTACCGCGCAGGATGGTCCGCGGCTCGATCTCGTAGCGTGCCTGGATAGTGGGAAAGGCGCTGGTGTAGGAACTGCCCTTGGTGTTCAATCCAATCAGGGTATTGGTGTCGCCGTTGAAGGCGTTGGCGGCATAGCTCGCGTGCGTGGACTCGATGCGCAGTCCTGCCAGCAGCCCCAGTTTGCCGAACGTGACCTTGTACTGACCGTAGGCCGCGTAGACGGTTTCCTTGTTGTGCTCGTACTTCTGCTCATCCGCTGTCGCGCTGGCGGCCGGGTCGATCGGCAGTCCGCTCGCCTGGTTGAAGTTCGCTGTATAGAAAGTTTCCCAGGCGTTCGGATTGAAATGCGGGCCGACCACGTAGTTGTTGTTGTAATACGAGAATGGGCCGTCGCTGACGTACGGCGTCAGCCCGACGGCCGGCAGGCTCGAAAAGATGATCTGGTCCGGACGTAGCACCTTGTCCCGGAACCGGCCGCTGACCCCCACTTTGAGCTCTTCGCCGGTGCCCCAATGCTCCATGGGCAAGCTCAAGTTGACGACGCCCGACCATTCCTTGTCGATGTCGTGTTCCGTGCTGGGGTTGACGTTGGCCAGCG
>JANYLM010000104.1 GCA_025357835.1 Gammaproteobacteria bacterium | reverse complement strand
CGCCCAGCACCATCAGCAGCATCACTACCATCAGCACGCGCTGACGCAGTGCGAAGGTTACGACGGCGTTCATGAGGCCGCGGGCACTGCCACTTGATCGATGAACAGGCCGCCCTTTGTGACAATGCGCTCGCCCGGCTTCAAACCGTCGAGCACTTCGACCAGGCCATCATTGCTACGGCCAATGCGGACAGCGCGGTAGGCCAGCAGGCCGTTGCCTGCCACCACCCACACATGGGCCGCATCGCCCTCGTAAACGACGGCCGCTTCCGGCACCGCTGGCGACTGCGTGGCATCGCCGGTGAGAATCCGGAAGTTGGCGAACATCTCCGGTTTGAGGGCCCCATCGCGATTGTCGATTTCGGCGCGCACCGGCAGCCGATGAGTGACGGGGTCCAGGACTGCCGCCACATAGGTCACCCGCGCCTTGAACTCCCGCTTTGGATAGGCGAGCACGCGTACCTCCACGGCCTGCCCCAGATGCACTAGCCCGGAATCGGCCTCGCGTACATTCGCAAGCAACCACACGCTCGAGGGATCGGCGATGGTGAAGACCGGTGTGCCCGCGCCGGCCTGCAAGTACTGGCCGGGGCCAACCTGACGATCCACGACCACGCCGGCGATGGGCGCGCTGAGCGTGGCCACCGGATTCATCGTTCCGGCCGTCTCAAGCGCGGAAATTTCCGCATCCGACTTACCCAGAATCCTCAGCCGATTGCGCACAGCGTTCAAAGCTACGGTTGCGGCGGTAAGATCTGCTTGTGCCTGTTGCCAGTCCTGCAGGCTGCCGCCCTTGGCGTCGTACAAGGCGTGCTTGCGGGTTTCGTTGATGCGCGCGAGTTTGAGCTGTGCAGCCCCCGCACTCAGGTCATTCTGTGCCTGCACGAATTCCGAGGCTTCAAGCGTTGCGAGCGGCGCCCCCTGCTTAACGGTGTCGCCCAGGCCCGCAATGACTCGAGTCACGCGCCCAGAATACGGCGAGAACAGTGGCGTTGCGCGGTCACCGTTGATCGCGATTTTGCCCTCGGTCAATTCCTCGCTGACGAACCCATGGATCCCGACGGTTTCGACGGCCAAGGTCTTCAGCTGCCCCGCCGTTGCGCGAAAAGTACCGGGCGGCGAGGGCGCTGCGGTGGCCGGTGCTTCGTGCTTGCCGAAGAACCGCCCGCCCAGCCCTATCCCCAGGACCAGCAGTATCACCGCGGCCACCCCGATACCCGCCACACGCAGCTGCCGCTGTTGCGACCATGCGCGTCGATTGATCGACTCCTGCCCGCTCGGCGGCCGTCCGGCGCCGCTTGCCATATCGCTCATGCATAAACCCCGTTCGGCAAATAGGGAGCGGCGGCCGGTAGGTGCACGACAAAGCTGCAGCCGGCACCCTCCTGGGACTCGACCTCGATCCTGCCCCCATGCAGCTCGAGCACCATGGCGACCAAGTGAAGTCCTAGCCCACTGCCCGCGACACCTACGGCATTTTCGCCGCGAAAGTAGCGCTCGAACAAGTGAGCACGATCGCCTTCCGCAATGCCCATACCGTGGTCGCGCACGCGCACCGTCAAGCTTTGGCTATTTTCACGGTTTGCAATGACTTCGACCGGGTCACCCGCCCCGGAATACTTGATTGCATTCGACAGCAGATTGCTAAACAGCGCGAACAGCAGCTTCGAGTCCCCGTGCATGACGGGCGGCAACTCGCCGAAATCCTCGCGAATGTCCGCGCGGCCCGAAGTTTCACGATGCAATTGACACACTTCGCGCAGCAGCGCAGCTGGATCGAATTCGCTGGGATGGTAGACCGCTCGCCCATCGAGCAGCCGCGAATCGCCAAGCAGGCTGTCCATGATGCCGGTCAGGCGCGCCACGGCACTGCGAATCCGCATGGCGCGCTCGAGCAAGTCGCTTGGCGCAAGCCTATCCTTGAGCTTGATCAGCCGCTGCGCCTGAGCGTCAATGACGGTCAACGGAGTACGAAACTCGTGCGAGGTCATAGTGACGAAGTTGCGTTGCTCGGCGGTCACGCGGCGTTCGTTCTCCAGGGTTTCCTCGAGCGCAGCGGTCTGTTCGATCAACCGGCTTTGACTTTTGGCCAGAGCGATCGCATTGTCGCGAAATACTGCGACCGACCGCGCCATCTCGCCAATCTCATCGTCGCGCCGCATGCCGGGAATGCTGATATCCGTGTCGTGGGCCGCCAGAGCGTGCATACCCCGGGCCAACCTAAGCATGGGACGCGATACCGATCGCGTGATGTAGATGATGGTTGCGAGCACCAGGCAGGTCGCCACCATCATCGCGGCCACAATGAGGCGGCTGTCCTGTAAGTAGGCACCGGCGGCGCGCGCACTGGCCTCGCGCGCCTTCGCGACGGTCTGATTGGTCAGGCGCTCCAATGTGTCGCTTGCCATATCAAAGGCGCGGCGCGAGGTGGTCATATACATGGCGACGGCGTCGGACTTTGCCCCTGAATGCGACAAGGTAAGTACCTGACCGGCAATGACTTTGTACTGCTCCCAGGCGCGCGCGAATTCATCGTAAAGCCGCCGCTCTGAACTTTCGTGCGGCAGCGCCTCGTACGAACGCTGCGCACGAACCACCCGCGCATCCAATTGCGCGATCTCCCTTTCACTCGCGGCCAGCTCCAATGCCGTGCTGGAGAGCAGATGTGTGCCCTCGCCCGTGCGGTAATCGGACATGTAATTGTTCAGATCGCCGATCAGGCGGATATCTTGCAGCCATTGATTGCGGATCTCGTCCGATACTCGATTGACGTCGCTGAGACGCTGCATGCTGAATATCCCGAGCCCGATCATCAGCAAAAGAAACAGCAGCGACGCGGCGGAAAGCAAGATGCGAATAGAGCGCGGTCTGCTCAAGGATCTATCAACCGGCCGGAGACCGCCTTGACTGCCGCTTGGACGCGCGTGGCCACATTGAGCTTGCGGCAAGCCGTTTCGATGTGGAAGTCGACATTGCGCTTGCTGGTACCGACGATCTGCGCGATTTCGGTCGAGGTCTTGCCGCGGGCGGCCCAGGTCAGGCACTCGATCTCGCGGTCTCCGAGGGCGATTTGCCGCGACCAGGTCTCGGTTCGTGCCACTTTGGCCAGGCGCCCGGCAATGATGGTATCGAGGATCTCGAAATCGATC
Source organism: Gammaproteobacteria bacterium (assembly GCA_025357835.1). Lineage (GTDB taxonomy): Bacteria > Pseudomonadota > Gammaproteobacteria > Steroidobacterales > Steroidobacteraceae > Bog-1198. The sequence continues at coordinate 79,981 of JANYLM010000104.1, read as the reverse complement.
GGCTTGACGACGTAGTCATCCGCGCCAAGGCGGCGTCCCTTGAGTTGATGGTCTCTATCCCCCAGTGCGGTTAGGAAGATGAAGGGCATGGAGGCGAAGCGCGGCGTGAGCTCGGTGAGGCGATCGAGCAACTCAAAGCCGCTCATGATCGGCATGCTGACATCGCAGAGCACGATATCGGGCTCCAGTTTGAGCACGGCCGAGAATCCGGACTGACCGTCGTGAGCCACGGCTATATCATAGCCGCGCTCCTCGAATTCCTCGGCGATGAGCGATGCGGTTTCGAGGTCATCTTCTATGCACAGGATTTTCTTACGCATCGGCTTATGATCCCTGCGCTCAACCCGAACGTCCACTGTGATCCATCACAGTGAGAAAGCGGATTTCGGAGGAGGGTAGTCAGCCGTGCTGAAGTGCGACGCGTTCCGCAGGCGGTTCACTTGCTTCATCTTCATTCGATAAGCGCCGATCAGGTCGTCGGTGAAGACGCGGGACGGTATCTTCAGAATATGATGCCGGATTCGAGCAAAAAGCGAGCTTGGGATTTATCGGTGCCGCTTGGGCCGAAGATCAATCCCGGTGTCGTGTCCTGGGTCGCAACGTATGACAGTTCAGCACGCGCGAAAAACGCGTTGTACTGATAAGTAGGCGTCAGCGTTATCGACCACGCCTTACTTCCCGGACCGTAAATCAGATTGGGTGCGCCATTTGCGGCGCTACCCGTGGACTTGATGTACTCCACGCGAATCGGTGCGCTGAAGCCAGTAAGTTGAGATTTCGGGTCGACCGCGTAGTTCACCAACAGCGCCGCGCCATACGTCCCCGCCGCTTGTAGCGCACCGATCGCAGGGATTGTCGGGACGGAGGTATATTGCAAGTACGGCTGGAATGTCCATTGCCCCGAGGTGTGCGTATAGATTACGTTGTAGAGCTGCTCATTGTTCAGATACAGCGGTGTAACCAAGGTCGATACGCTGGTATGCCGCGTGGCGCCACCGGCAATTACCGCGAGAATGTTGGCGGGGTCGAACGTATAGGTTGCCGAAAGCCACGCCCACGTGTACTTGCGCGAGTACATGCCGTCGTTCCATGACGCCGATAGAGCGAGCGGCCCCTTGGTGTAATTTACTTGAACACCACGATTCACTGCGTTTTCCTGGTTCCAGAGGAGACCGCGTTCAATGTTCAGATTTTCGAATGAAAATGTGTACTCGGCTCCAATGAGCGTGGGCAGCTTACCAACTTCAATCGAAAAACTGTCGTTGGGTGCTAGTTTCACGAACCATTGAGATAATGGGCCGTAAAACGCGTCCGTTGCGTTGCTTGCCTTGAGATACGGTGTTCCGATATCCGGCACCGAATATGCGCCGGCCTGTGCAAAGAATTGTACCAAACCCGTGGGCTTGTTTATAAAGATCTGGGCGTTGCTCACGTCCCCTTGCGAAGTAAGGTCTCCGGGAGCAACGTTGTTTTGTGCCTGTGCAAAGCCGCTGACGATGCCGGTGACAAATACGTTGCCGAGAGGGCCTGCATCGAAACTCGTCGGTTTCGAATTGGCAGTGAGCGAGCCGGAAAAGGCTGGAAATAGAGTTGGCGGCGTCGGCGCGGCGGGCTCGGCCGGTTTTGCCGGCTCATCCGCGAATGTCGCTCCACTCCATACCGATCCCATAAATAGGACGGCTATAGTTACGGCAGCTACTTGCTTGTTCATTAGACAATCCATCCCTGAAGAATTTATTTGTGGGACGTACCTGGCGCGTGGCGATCCGCACTCGTCGTCAATCTCGCCGGTTCGTGAGATGGCAGCTTCCCGGGGGTGCCCGTGCGCCGCCGGGAAGCTCAGACACTCGAGGTCCCTATTCGATCTTCTCGCCGTGCAGCGAGATATCGAGGCCTTCCCGTTCTTGCTCTTCGGTCACGCGCAATCCCATCGTCATATCGATGACTTTCAGAATGATGAAGCTCATGACGAAACCGTAGATCAAGGTCGTACCCACGCCCCAGAGCTGCGTGATCACCGAACCTTCTACGCCGCCAATTTCCTTGCTTGCGAAGACGCCGGTCAGCAAAGCGCCGATGATACCGCCGATACAGTGCACGCCGAATGCGTCCAGCGAGTCGTCATATCCCAGCGCACTCTTCAGTGCAGTAGCGGCGAGGAAGCAGACTACGCCGGCCACTACGCCGATGACAACCGAAGCTCTTGGCCCTACGAATCCAGACGCGGGTGTAATGGCAACGAGTCCAGCGACCGCACCTGAGGCGATACCTAAAACGCTGGGTTTGCCCTTTGCGATCCATTCGGCAAACATCCAACCTAACGCGGCGGCCGCCGTTGCGATTTGCGTCGCCATAAAGGCCATACCCGCGCGGCCGTCCGCTGCAACCGCAGAACCCGCGTTGAATCCGAACCAACCCACCCATAACAGCGAAGCGCCGATCAGGGTCAGCGTCAAATTATGCGGCGGCATGGATTCTTTGCCGTAGCCAATGCGCTTGCCGAGTACCAAACAGCTGGCGAGACCCGCAATTCCGGCGTTGATGTGCACTACCGTGCCGCCCGCGAAGTCGAGGACGCCCTTGACGGCGAGCCAGCCTGACGGTTCCCACACCCAGTGTGCAACAGGTGCGTACACCACGAGCGACCATACCGAGATGAATACCAGCATCGCCGAGAGCTTCATGCGATCGGCGAACGCACCGGCAATCAACGCCGGCGTGATGATCGCAAATGTCAGCTGGAACATCGCATAGACCGACTCAGGAACCGTCAGTCCGAGGTGCGATACCATCAGCTTATTCGCGTCATGCATGTACACCATGCCGTTGAACAAGAATCGACTCGACCCTCCGAGGTATGCGCTCCCTGGCGTGAAGGCCCAGGAATAGCCGACGAGCCACCACAATATCGTGACGACGCAGGTAATCGCGAAACTTTGCATCAGAGTCGCCAGTACGTTCTTCTTGCGCACCATGCCGCCGTAAAAGAGCGCGAGACCCGGTATCGTCATCATCAAGACCAACGCAGTCGACGTCAGCATCCATGCCGTATCGCCCGAATTTATTTTGTCGGTACCTACTAACTGAGGCTCAGTCGGAGCCGGCGCTGGGGTAGCAGCTTCCGCCGCCGGTGCCGGCGTGTCGGCCCATGCTGTCGAAGCCCCCATCGCCAACAGCCCGAAAAGAACTAATCTAGACAAGTTATTCATCAGTGCTAATCCCCTTAAGATCTAAATAGCGTTGGCGTCTCGCTCGCCGGTGCGAATTCGCACCACTTGTTCGAGGTCGAAAACGAAAATCTTTCCGTCGCCGACCTTGCCGGTTTGCGCGGCCTTTGTGATGACTTCGATCACCTGATCCGCCAAAGGATCCGATACAGCTATCTCGATCTTGGTCTTAGGAACAAATTCGACTGCGTATTCGGCGCCCCGGTAGATCTCCGTGTGACCTCGCTGACGGCCAAAACCGCGAACTTCAGTAACCGTGACGCCCTGTACGCCCACTTCGCTGATGGCTTTTCGAACTTCGTCGAGCTTGAATGGTTTAATAATTGCCGTGACTAGTTTCATGGAATGACACCCTCCTCTCTCTTTCACTGGGCTTGAATGGGAATCCGTCTCCTCAGAACGCTAGGACATAAAGCACGCGCTGTGCCAGCAGGCATGATGTGAGGTGGATTAGCCGCTTACGGCGTTAATCGATTGCGTTACATTTGCACTTACGAGCAAACTTGGTGCGTGGTCACCAATGTGATGTGCCGACGCAGCGCGCGGATTGAGAGTTGTCTGTAGCGGCGCCGCAACGCACAAAGGATACGGAAAGTTGGATTTTGTTGCGTGCGACGCAGCACCTGTTGCGTCACATGTAACAAGCTCCGTGCCTCGACATTGATCAGTACAGTCGGTCTCGCCTGGCTGCTCCACGTCCGGACAGCGCTTCAAATTTTAGGCGTCGGCGGCGGGCTAGCCCAATGCCTTAGCCGATTCTCCGCTACTGGCGTTTGCGACCGAGACTAAACGGTCGTCGAGCTACCGCCGAAACGATATCGCGTGAACAAGCGTCACCATCAACCAGCACAATTCACCGATAACCAGCAGTGCCGCCCCAAACGAAGCAAGCCGGTTTCTGCCGGGCAGGTGGCCTAAAATGCCGGCCCAGACCCCTCCCAGCACCAGCGTCGCAAAGGATGCCAATGCGCGCCGCTTGATCTACTCGCGCGTCGGCGGCGGCGCGTTTGAACGATTTGGAACGACATCAGCGCCCGACGATATGGTCAGAGGAGCGCCGCAACCGATGCACGCCGTGGCTTTGTTGCTCACGGCTCGCCTAGAATTTGACCATGACGCCGGCACCGAAGACTATTTCACGCGTACGCAGGTCCGGGTTCCAAATGCCGCCTTCGCCGGCGCAGCTGTCGGCGCCTGCCACGGTGCCGTTATTGCAGTTGAAGCTCGAGGGTGAGCCGGTATTGCCCGTGGGAGGCGTAATTCCGCCCGATCCCGTCCAATAGGGGACATCCGAGTGTCGGAACGTTGCTTCAGTCCACCAAGTGATCCAGTCCGTTGGCATGTACTGAAAATTAAGCTGAGCGTCCCATTGATAGAGTTTCTGGCCGGGATTCTGAGTGAAATAAGGCGTGCCGCTGGCGGCGGTTGCTCCATTGATCGGCGGGACCAGTGCCAGGTAGCGACCCGGATTGTTCATGAAGCCGCCACCGATAGTCACGGCGTAGATATTGTTATCGAACCACGTGCGATCGTAGAACATCATGCCCAAGAAGCTCTCCTTGTTTGGTCCCTTGATGCAACTCACGCCGCCGCCGTACTCGCAACCGATATCCAATGTGTAGGAGAACGCCATTCTGGAGATGCCATGGCCGCTTTGCCCGTGGCTGTCGTAGTATTTCACCAGGATGCTGTCGTCCTCGTGAATGCGCTGAACCTTGGCGTAGTTCACGTACGGCGCGTTGGGGTTGGGAAGACCAATGGTGGCATTGGGATTCCCGCCGTTGGCGGGCTGCCCGCTTCCGCCCGCCAGATTGTCCTGTCCGAGTGAATAAGTGTTGAAGACCAGCTTCAGCGAGTCGTTCGGGATCCAGAGGATCTGTCCGCCGAATCCGGGATGAGTGTTGAACTTCGCGTAGGACTGCCAACCGTTGACGATCCAGGGCTCGATCTTAAGATGCTGGGTCGGCCAGAATTGGATTCGCAATCCATTGAAGAACCACGGAGTATTGGATGATACGAACGAGGGCTGGTAGGTCCAGTTGTCAAAATTGTAGTAGCTGAATAGGCCGATGTAAGAAACGAAAACACCCAAGTCGACATTGAGACCATGCTTGTAGTCCCAGTGATAGCCAGCGTTGGCTTCAGAAAAGTATTTGTAGGCGCCTTGCAGATCCCACTGGCCGACGGCCCCGCTGGCATCGTTGCGCGGCGTCGTAACGGCAAAGAGTCCATACATCGATAGGAAGCGCGCCTTTACATTGTGCCAATGAAAGTCACCGCCAAAGCTGACTTGCTCGATCTGGAATTCGCCGGAACGGAATTCCTCGGTGGACCCGCCGATGGTGTGGTCCTTCGGAAGGTTGGAGGATTGCAAATAGTTCATGTCGAACCGGACTTCCGGCGTGAAGAACTTGGTGTCGAATATCGCTGAGTTTTCGCGCGTGTTGCCGTTCATCCAACCGATATAGCCCACGTCGGCCCATGGGGTGACGGTATCGTTGACCGTAACCGGGTCAGGCGACTGCAGCGCCTCGGGTATTGCTTGCGCGGGCGTCTGCGTCGGTTGGGCGCCCGGAGCATTCGTCAACAGGTCGTAGCGAGTCGCTCGGCTGGCAATGACTTGCAGCGGAGGCGCCGACACTTCCGGAAGGCCGTCCACCTGCACGCTGAGGGACCAGACCCCGGGCGCGAGGTCCGCGAATGAATACATGCCATCGCCGCCTGATATGGTCGCGCGAATGGCACCGCCATACGATCTGATTGCCGTGACTGTCGCGCCGCCGATCGGTCGCTTTGCGGCATTGGTCAGGATTCCTACAATGGCACCCGACGAGACTTTGACCATCGCTGCCGGCGCGTCCGCAATGCTCGACTTAGGCAGCACGGCTCCGACCGTCACTGCGCACAGCAGAATATTTCGCAGGAACATTTGCATTTTCACAAAAGCCACTCCTCTTCAACGCCATCGCCGAGCCGAAACAAGATCGCCCATGATGGCCACCGGCGTGTAAAAAGAGGCGCTGCTTTAGCGCTACCGATGCAAAGATTTTGAAAAGAAGGTATTCGCACGGAGACCTGCAAGCGTGAACTTGTGTCACCGGTTCTATAGGGATTTTTACAGCATTTTTATGGCGTGCTGGTCCATCGATAAAGCAAGATAAAGGTCTCGCTATATCGCGCTCGCCAGTTGAGTCTCGCCCTTCTGCAGGTACGCTTGGGGCGACCGCTAGACCCAGTGCGACGGCTTTTCAATGTGCCCCGCCGCGCCGGCCGCTACCGCCATCTCATACATCATGCGCGCGTCAACGATGCCTGCAATCGTGCCCTCGGCGTTGTAGCCGCAAAGCGGTCCGTGGATGACGGCAAACATAACCAAGCCGCCCGGATGCGTGTTGGGCTCGTGCCGAATACCCGCGCCTTCAAATACGTAGTGGCCGGTATGGCCATGGTCTTGAGCGTACGAAAACCCGCCCTCGAGGATGAACCCCTCGACCGCGCCAAGGTGACCATGAACAGGCGCGCTATTGTTCGGTTCGACCTTGAGGAGCATCGAAAACCCGCCGGTCATTGGATTCACATTCAAGAGCTTGAACCATGTGCCGGGCATTACCCAGTCCGCCCACGGCAAGACAGCGGGGTCGAAGAAAGCGGACTTCACTGTCGGGGTGCTGCCGACCGCCGCTGAGGCCGCGAGCTGGAATTGAGTAACCTGCATTGGGGAGTCCTCCACTAACGACGTTAGAATTTGTAGTTGACGGCTGCATTGACCCATCGTGGTCGCACATAGGTGTTGTACGTAGCGCCGAGCGGTGGGCTGGAATTATCGAAGGCGTATGCCGGCTTTGCGTTATTGAACACATTGTTGGCGGACACCGCGAAGGTCAGACGCTCTCCATAGGTTGCGAGGCTGACATGTGCGTTCGCGAGCCATCCGTGCGGGATCAGCGTGACTGGTGCGTTGGTTAGCTGCGCATAGAAATCGCCGGTATAGTTTCCTTCCAAGGTCGCCGACAGGGTTGAGGAGCCAATCGCCACAGCCTGGGTTGCTGACGCATTGAAGGTGAATTTGGGTGACTGAGGTGCTTCTCGCGTCAGCCGTTCGTTGGCAATGGGTATGTCGTCCACCGCGGTGTGCAAGAAGGCGGCGCCCGCGTTGAGCGTCAGCCCCCGCAGTGGGCGCAGCGTCAGCTCAGCATCCGTGCCGTACATATGGGCGCTCGTATTGAACAGCGTAAAATTGAACCCGCGCTGGTCGAATGCCTGATAGTCCGAGTAGTCGTAGTAGAACGCGGCGACGTTGAATCGCGCACGCCGCTCAAGAAACTCGAGCTTGCTGCCTATTTCGTATGCCAGCAGATTCTCGCCATGGAAGCGAAACAGCGCCAGCGGCGCATGACCGACGAATCCCGCGTTGTAATTGAACGCTTTGTAGCCACGATTGATGCTCGCGTAGTACAGCGCGTCCCGCGTCGCTTGCCAGTCGAGCTCCAGGCGGCCCGACCATCCCGTCTCCGCGTGTGAGTCGGTCAGCAAGCCGGCCGTGCCGATGGTTCCGGGCGCCAATAATGCGCTGCAGGCAGGCCCCACGCAGTTCTCCTGATACTGGTAGTCCTTATGGTCGCGCGTGCCACGGACGCCGGCGGTTAACCGCAGATTGTCGCGCAATTGGACCTCGTCTTGACCGAACGCCGAATAGGACTTCGTGTCGACGGAATGCGTTTCCAAGGGGCGGGTCGCGATGGGCAGGATGTCGAACGCTTGCAGATAGGCGCCGTCGATCCGCAAGAAATACAGGCCCGCGGTCCAATGGTTGCGCTGGGTGGCACCGGTCAGACGCAGTTCCTGGGTGAGGTGCCGTGCGCTGGCGTTCTGATCGAAGATAGCGAACGGGACGGGGGAGAAGTCATTGTCCGCCGAGTATTCGCTGCGCAGTTTCTGATAACTGGTAATGGAAGACAGCGACAGACCGTTTAGGAAATCGTATGTGACGTGTGCGGCCCCGCTCGACACGCGGCGTGCAAACCGGCCGGGATAGTCGAACGATCCGCGATACGGATCGCCCGAAGGGGCGTAGCCGAAGCCGGTGGGGCTCCCAGCCGGCTTCGGCAGGCCGAGTCCATCGGGCCCCGGGTAGGCTGCAGTGATGTAGTCGCCGCCGGTCGTGACCGGCTCGATGATGTACGTGTCCGCCTCCAACAACACCGTGAGGCGGTCATTCGGGGCGATACGCAATTGACCCCGCACGGCGTACGTATCGTCCCTCAGGAGCGCCGGACCTATGGCGTTTTTAACAAATCCGTCGCTCTTGTCGCGCAGCACTGCGACGCGCCCGGACACTCCCTCTGCAATTGGACCGCCCATCGCTGCTTCGAAACGCACCTGGCCGAAACTTCCGCCTGAAAGGTTTGCGAACCCCTCCTCCTGGTCGGTGGGTTGGTTCGTAATCACGTGCACGAGACCGCCCGTCGCATTGCGGCCGAACAAAGTACCCTGCGGTCCTTTCAGCACCTCGACACGATTGACGTCATAGAATTCTTGAACGCTTGCCGCGTTGGATGGCTGATAGACCTGGTCCATATAGAACGCATTGGCGGGCTCGATGTGTCCGGCGAAGTCGTTCTGTGAAACACCGCGGATCGCGAGCAGGCCGGCAACCGGGGAGCCACCCGGCTCGGAAAACTGCAGCCCTGGCGTCACGGCCGCCAGATCAGTCGTCTGGTAGACGCCCTGATCGATGAGCTCCCGGCCGGAGAAGGCAGAGATCGCGATGCCCACGTTCTGGAGATTCGTTTCGCGTCGGGTCGCGGTCACCACAACCTCTTCGAGAGTCGAACCCGACGCGTCGGCAGAAGCGGCACCGGAAACCGACTGCACAGGCTTGGCAGCCACCGCGGGTGTGGTCTGCGCCGGCGCAGCCGCGGAAAGCACCAGAGCGATGGCCGCGATCACTGCGCGGCGGTGATTTGAGATTCCAAGAATCGGCTCACGTCCGACATTGCGTCCGCATTTATCTCGCATTTTTACCCCCACTTTCGTTTTTCGTACGGCCCCCGGCATTTCTCCAGGACAACACGCAACAGGGTGTCGGCGCCATAGCGTGAACCACTCAGCTCACGGCGCTCGCCCCGCACTGAGTGGTCTCCGCTATTCCCTACGGAGCTGTCATTGCTGCAGTGTCGGCGCAGGACGATGTTCGAATCTTGAGGAGAAATCGTGGCGCGTCTTGAAGGCAAGGTAGTTCTCGTGACGGGCGCGGCTCAGGGGCTTGGAAATGGCGTCGCCAGGCGACTGGCCGAGGAAGGAGCACGTCTGGTACTGACAGATATCAAGGAGGATGCCGGCCTCCAGGCCGCTGAGGATTTGCGCTCTAGGTTCATCCGCCAAGATGTGGCGTCGGAGTCCGATTGGCAACGCATTATCGCCGATATCGCCCGAACCGAAGGCTCGCTTCACGTTCTGGTCAACAACGCAGGTATCGAAGGCGACCCTGCGGCCGCCAAGGATCCCGAGCACGCGCCGATCGAGGACTGGAATCAGGTCTTCAAGGTCAACGGCGGCGGCGTGTTCCTTGCGTGCAAACATTCGATTCCGCTATTGGCGAGATCCGGGGGCGGCTCCATCATCAATTTCTCATCTGTGGCCTCTCTGGTACCCACTCCGTTCCTGACCGCCTATGGTGCTGCCAAAGCAGCCGTAGAGCATTTGTCTCGCTCCGTCGCCCTTTACTGCGCTCGGGCCGGCTACCGGATCCGCTGCAACTCCATCCACCCGGGTCAAGTTCAAACGCCCATGTTCGACGCGCTATTCGACCGCTTATCGGCCCAGGCGGGTCTCAGTCGGGCCGCCTTTGTTCAGGGATTTCTCGCCAATATCCCGCTTGGCTCCTTTCAGGAGCCGCGCGACATCGCCAATGCCGTGCTGTTTCTCGCTTCTGATGAATCACGCTACATCACCGGACAGGCGCTTGTGGTCGATGGTGGCTTTACGCTTGCGAACTGACCGTTACGCAAAAACTGTTCAAGCTGAATCGAGTAAGGAGAGGATCGAATGCCGACATGGAATTGGGGACAGCCGCTCGATGGGATCATACAGGTCGCTTACATCGTCGAGGATATGCAAACTGCCATGAGCAACTTCGGCAGCCGCCTGAACCTCGGCCCGTGGTTCCTGTTCGAACACTTCGAGTTTCAATGGATTAAGTACCGAGGCTTACCCAGTGAGCTGGACGTGACGATTGCCCTCGCGAATTCGGGTCACATGATGTTTGAGCTGATTCAGCAAAATGACGCCCAACCCAGCGTCTATCGCGAGATTATCGACCGACGTGGTTATGGTTTTCATCACTGGGCGGTGGCGGCACAGCCGGAGAACTACGAGGCCGCGCTTGCGCATTATCAGCGGCAGGGTTTTGTCCTGGGTCTCGAGGCGATGGTATCGATCGGCGCCCGCGCCGCCTACGTCGACACATCTGTCGAGCTCGGCGGCATGATCGAGGTCATTGAAGTAACTCCGGCCGTAGAAGCGCTTTTCACCCATATATATCAGTCCAGCGTCGGTTGGGATGGGTCCGCTGCGATCCGCACGCTGGGGCACCCCGCAGCCTGAGGCTGCATCCGATCGGATTGCGAAGACCCCCGAAGTGTTGCATATTGGCTAAAGCTGCGATGTCGCCGTAGAAGAAAAGCGAAGGGATTCGGGTCGGCGGCCGCAGAAAGTGTTATTGGCCGGCTCGGGGAGACATCACATCATGGCCGAGATTTCGGCGTCGCGGAGCGCGGCGTCCGCCGAATTGTTCGCGCGCGTGCTCTCATGCAAGTCATACGACCAGATGAGCGAGCACCTGCTGACGCCGGTGGCGGAAACATTGAACGCGACCAGCAGCGTGTTCCTACAATTCTTTGATCTGCCCACCAACGGACATCTCGTCGGAAGACGATCGTACGTCGGGCATCATCCCCGCAGTGTCGAAGTCTACGCGGAAGGAGTCTACAACTTGGATCCGGTACTCAAACCGGGCCTTCAGTGGCTGCGCTCCGGAGCCGATGGACAGAACGCATTTGTGACACTCTTATCGGGAATCCCGGGTTGGCGGGATCAGGCCTACTACCGCGATTTTCTATTCGAGTACGATATCCGGCATGTCCTCGCCCTGGCCGTACCCGTACGCTCGACCCTCGGATCGGAGATGATGTGCCTAGGGTTCCACCGCGCCCACGAAGCACAACCGTTCTCGATTGTGGAAGTCGAACGGTTGCAGGAACTGGTGCCTGTGATTCAATCGGTCATTTCGAACCTTGCATATCGCGAGTCGGTAACGCTGTCGGGCAGTGTGCTGGACTCCGTCTTTGATAGTTACGCCGGCATGGGTTTCGTCATTCTCGACGAGGATCTGCTCGTGCGGCACGCGAATCGTCGCGGCCTCACGCAGCTCGGTCTGTACGGAGATGCCGCGTGCCGGAACTCGCAGGCGGCGAACGTGTTCGGTGAGCTGCGTCAGCGGTTAATTGGCGTGGCACCTGGGATCGGACCCCTTGGTCGGTTCACTCTGGAAATACCGCAGGCGAACTGCGGCATGCCCTGCCAGTTGGACATCGAGGTGAGAGCGTTCCGTGATGTCGATGCGAGGACATACTACGTTCTCGTCACGTCCGAACGCCGTGATCGCAAGGCCCTTGACGAGGCCTGCGAGTGCTTCGCACTTTCCGACCGCGAGATCGCCGTCGCCCGGCTTATATGTGCCGGTCAGAGCAACGGGCACATTTCCCGTGGCCTGGGGATCGCGCTGCGAACGGTCGAAAATCATCTGCGCTCGGTGTACGCGAAGGCCGGGGTCAACAGCCGCACGCAACTCGTTTCAAGACTCCTCGGCCTGAACTGAGCGCGGCCGCTGGATGGACCGGACACTGATGAGTATGAGTCACGTCGCGTGTAAGCCCCTTACAGCAACATGAGGCTACGTCAGCGAGTAGCCCAATCGTTTGGAGAGTTCGCGCGCTTTGCTTTGCACCTTAGCGACAATCGATCCCTTATCGGTCAAATCGATATTTCCGGCATAACCGAGCGTCACCATTGCCAATGTCATCAATCCCGAGTGATCGAAGACGGGGATAGCGAGTCCACTTATGCCGGGGATGAAGGCGCTCGTCCTGGCAAAGCCGCTACGCTGAATTTGTTCGATTTCACGCGCAACGTCAGCGGTCGATTTCGGCGCCAGCCCCACACGTGTGTTTTCAGCAAGCTCCTTGTGCAGCAGCTCTGCGGTAACTTCCTGTGGCAGAAACGCGAGGAACGCGAGCCCCGTCGCAGAGCGCGTCAGAGGCATCACCGATCCGATTCGCAAACTGGCGGCAACCGGCGCATCCGACCCGATCCAGCTGATGATGGTGGCGCCTCCATTGGCCCACACCGCCAGCGCAACGGTTTGGGCGATTTCCGAATTTAACTCGCGCAGAAACGGCGCTGCGACGTTGAGCGGCTGCAGTCGGCCCAAGGCATTTAGCCCAAGATTGAGTGTATACGCACCTAAGTCATACATCCCTGTGTCTTTCTGCTGCTCGACGAACCGCATCCGCGTCAGGCTGACCAAGTATCGATGCGCCTTGGCCGCAGGCATGCGGGCCGCAGCCGCAAGATCACGCAGCATCATGGCTCGCTTCGATTCGGCAAGGCATTGCAGCAGCCGAAGTCCCACTTCAATCGACTGGACGCCTTGTTGCTGCTTGAGTCTACGGGGCATAGGCCGAAGATTACTGCACTTGACTGGTTTGCGTGCGAGCAATTACGATTAGCAGAATGAGTTTATTAACTAGTAATTACGTTCGGATGAGCAACAGGCCCCTGAGGACCTTTTTCAACGCAGGCAATCAGGCCTGTTCTCGCCGGAGGGAATGAGTTGTGAGCGATATCGATTCATCGTTTCTAAAAAACACTTGGTACGTCTGTGCCTGGTCTTACGAAATTCCGGCTGAGAGTTTATTGGCACGCACCATTACGCAAAGGCCCCTGATTTTCTGGCGCGACCAATCCGGCCAGGTGATCGCTTTAGCCGATCGTTGTTGCCATCGGGCAGCGCCCTTATCCAAAGGTCGCCGGGAAGGTGACCGCATCCGCTGCATGTATCATGGCCTGCTCTTCGACGCGACGGGCAAGTGTGTCGAGATCCCGTCGCAAAATTACATACCCGCCACGGCCAAGGTTCGGGCCTTCCCCATCGTCGAAAGGTTTAACTGGGTCTGGATATGGATGGGTGAGCCCGACCACGCCGATCCTTCATTGATTCCCGATACTCACTATTTGAAGGATGTGAATTGGCGCGGCACGCCGGGCTATATGCACTACGATGCGAACTACCTGTTGGTTACCGACAACTTATTGGACTTCTCACATCTATCCTACGTGCATGAGACCACCTTGGGCGGCTCAGCGAAATACGCAGCCATTCGACCGAAGATTACCCGCCTCGATCGCAGCATTCGTGTCGAACGCTGGTTGCTGGACGACGAGCCCGCGCCGTTCCTGCGCAATTTGAAAACATGGCCGGGAAATGTCGACAGATGGAACATCTACAATGTGGTACTGCCCGGTGTGTTGTTGATGGACTCCGGAAGTGCCCCCACCGGCACGGGCGCCCCTGAGGGTAAGCGCGTCGATGCGGCGGAGTTTTTTGGCTGCCAGGCGGTGACGCCGGAGACATCAACAACCTCCCACTATTTCTTTCAGCAATCCCACGGATTCGCTCTTGATAATCGGGATGTGACTGAGAACTTGCGGCAAAGTGTGTTGGCCGGATTTGAGGAAGACCGAGATATCATACTCGCGCAACAGCGGGTTATTCACGCGGACCCAGAGGGTGGCATGCTGGCAATGCGCATGGATGCGGCGTTAGCGAGTTTCCGAACCATGCTCGAAAAAGCGATCAATTTAGAGCAGAGTTGCGTCCCGAAGGCCATGAATCAGGCCGTTGAAATTTGACGGGGCGGCGCACTGCGTGAAACTATGCGCGGCCCGCGAATTCACGGTAAATCAGGGCTTTGGCCGCGTTAGCGCGGCGTCGATGGCGGCAGCCTTGTCTTCGTCGCTGAACTTTCCCGGGCGCTCCCATCCGGCGATCGTAACCTCCTTGGCGCGCGTCAGCGTGAGCTCCCCGCCAGGCGCATTCTGAGTGATGGTTGAACCCGCGCCGATGGTCGCGCCGGCGCCGATTCGCACCGGGGCCACCAACATGCTGCCCGAGCCGATGAATACATCGTCTTCGATGACCGTCGGCCACTTGTTCTTGCCGTCGTAGTTGCAGGTGATGCTGCCGGCGCCGACGTTGACGCCGCTGCCCACCCGGGCATCGCCCACATAGCTCAAATGATTGGCCTTAGCATAGGCGCCGATTTCGCTGGCCTTCACCTCGACGAAATTGCCTATATGCACATCGTGCTGCAGAACCGTATCGGGACGAACTCTTGCGAAGGGACCAATCCGGCAGTTCTCCGCCACGCTGGCATGATCGATGATGCTGTTCGCGAACACCTCGGTGCCGGCTCCAATCTGCGAATTGCTGATGATGCAGTTGGGCCCAATCTTCACGCCCCTGCCTAACCGCACCGGGCCGGTGAAGACCGCATTGATATCGATGAACACGTCGCGGCCCACCTCAACATCGCCGCGTATGTCTATGCGCGTAGGGTCCGCCAGAGTGGCGCCCGCGAGCATCAACTCCTCTGCTCTTTCGCGCCGGTACAGGGCTTCCACTTGCGCTAGCTGCACCTTGTCGTTGACGCCCATGACTTCTGCGGCATGCGCAGTCTGCACCGCATCGACGCGAATGCCCGCCTGCACGGCGCCTGCGACCACATCGGTCAGGTAGTATTCGCGCTGCGAATTATTCCTCCCCAGGCCCAGCAGCCATTCGCGAAGGCGCGCTGCGGGAGCGGCTAGCAGCCCGGAGTTGGCCTCGCGGATTTGCAATTGTTCCGGACCGGCATCCTTTTGCTCGACGATGGCGATGACATGCCCGGCGGCGTCGCGGACGATGCGCCCGTAGCCTGTAGCATCGTCGGGACACATGGACAGCAGGCTCAAGGCCCCTGCATCGGCCGCTGCAATCAGTTTCGCCAAGGACGGCGTCCGGATCAGCGGCACATCGCCGTAGAGCACAAGCACCGTATGATCGTCGGGAATGACGCACATGGCCTGCATCACGGCATGGCCCGTACCCAGCTGGTCAGCTTGCAGTATCCATTCGATATGTTCGTGAGCGAGGGCCGCTTGCACCTGCGCGCCGCCGTGTCCATAGACCACGTAGATAGTGGTCGGAAGCAACCCGCGCGCGGTGTCGATCACATGCTGCAGCAGAGGCCGCCCGGCCAGTGGCTGCAGTACTTTCGCTGAGTCGGAGTTCATCCGCTTGCCCTGGCCCGCTGCCAGAATGACGACCGAAAGTTGCATGTTGTCCCTGTGCGGGGAAGTCTTTAGCGTTTCTTACGCAGACGCTCGATAGCTCGCAATTGTGCCACGGCGCGAAGCAGTTCAGCTTGCGCCTCAGCGATCTCTACCTTGTCGGTGCGCTCGCGCACGGCATCCTCGGCGCGCTGCTTTGCGGCAACGGCTGCGGCTTCGTCCAGATCGCGCGCTCGGGCCGCAGTGTCGGCCAGCACGGTAACGCGATTGGGCTGAATTTCCAGAGTGCCGCCGCCGACGTAAAAAGACTGCTCTTCCGCGCCATCCGACTGCACGCGGACTTCGCCGGCCTTCAGAGTCGTCAGTAAGGGTGCGTGACGCGGCGCGATGCCGAGTTCGCCTTGCGAGCCCGGCACGAACACCATACTCGCCTCGCCCGAGAAGATCTGTCCTTCGGCGCTGACGATATCGACATGAATGGTGTTGGCCATGATTGCTCTTAGGCCAGGGTCTTGGCTTTTTCGACGGCTTCTTCGATGGCGCCGATCATATAGAAGGCCTGCTCGGGCAGGTGGTCGTATTCGCCGGCGATAATGGCCTTGAAGCCGCGGATGGTGTCCTTGAGGGACACGATCTTGCCGTCTTGCCCAGTGAACACCTTGGCCACGTTGAAGGGTTGCGACAGGAAGCGCTGAATCTTGCGCGCGCGATACACGCTCAGCTTGTCTTCTTCAGACAACTCGTCCATACCGAGAATCGCGATAATGTCCTGCAGCTCTTTGTAGCGCTGCAACACGGCCTGCACGCCGCGCGCGGTATCGTAGTGATCGTCGCCCACCACAAGAGGATCGAGTTGCCGGCTGGTGGAGTCCAGCGGATCCACGGCCGGATAAATACCCAGCGAGGCGATTTGCCGCGATAGCACCACGGTGGCATCCAAGTGCGCGAACGTCGTCGCCGGCGAGGGATCGGTCAAGTCGTCCGCCGGAACGTACACGGCCTGAATCGAAGTGATGGAACCCGTCTTGGTCGAGGTGATGCGTTCTTGCAGCACGCCCATTTCCTCGGCCAGCGTCGGCTGATAACCCACTGCCGACGGCATACGGCCAAGCAGCGCGGATACTTCCGTGCCCGCCAGTGTGTAGCGGTAGATATTGTCGACAAAGAACAGTACGTCGCGGCCCTTGCCGGAGGCCTGCTTTTCGTCACGGAAGTATTCGGCCATGGTCAGGCCGGTGAGCGCCACGCGCAGACGGTTGCCGGGCGGCTCGTTCATCTGGCCGTACACCATAGCGACTTTAGAGTTCGCCAGATTGTCCTTGTCGATAACCCCCGACTCGATCATCTCGTGATAGAAGTCATTGCCTTCGCGGGTTCGCTCACCGACGCCCGCGAACACGGACAGGCCGCTGTATTGCTTGGCGATGTTGTTGATGAGCTCGAGCATGTTCACGGTCTTGCCCACGCCGGCGCCGCCGAACAAACCCACCTTGCCGCCCTTGGCGAAGGGCACCAACAGGTCGATGACCTTGATGCCGGTGACCAAAAGATCCTGACCGCCCGCCTGCTCGTCATAGGCGGGAGCGGGACGGTGAATGGGCAGGTATTCCGTCGTTTGCACAGGACCTTTTTCGTCCTGCGGCGCGCCCAGCACGTCCATGATGCGGCCCAGAGTGCCCGCGCCCACCGGCACGGAAATGCCCTTGCCCGTACCCTTGACGGTGAGGCCGCGGCGCAGGCCTTCGGAAGGACCCATCGCAATGGTGCGCACGATGCCGTCGCCCAGCTGCTGCTGCACTTCGAGGGTCAAGTCCACATCATCGAGCTTGAGTGCGTCGTAGACCTTGGGGATCTGATCGCGCGGGAATTCCACATCGATGACCGCGCCGATGATTTGCACGATTTTGCCGCTGGACATTTTATTAACCTCTCAACGGGGTTGCTGCGCAACCCCGAACATTTGGCGGCGCTACGCGCCGATGATACCGAAATCTAATCTGATCTAGACTGCTGCCGCGCCGCCGACGATTTCCGAAAGTTCTTTCGTGATCGCCGCCTGACGGGCCTTGTTGTAAATGAGTTGCAGCTCGTCGATGAGCTTGCCGGCGTTGTCGGAGGCGCTCTTCATAGCCACCATGCGCGCCGCCATTTCGCAGGCGACATTTTCGACGGCCCCCTGGAATATCTGGGACTCGATGTATCGCATCAAAATGCCGTCGAGAATTTCGGCGGCATCCGGCTCGTAGATGTAATCCCAGCGTTCCTGCAGCTCATCCTTGTCGATGGTCTGCAGCGGCAGCAGCTGCGAGACGACGCCCTTTTGCGTCATCGTATTGACGAAAACGTTGTGTACCAGCAGTAATTGATCGACCTTGGTGTCGCGATAGAAATCGAGCATGACCTTGCTGGTTCCGATCAAATCCGCGGACTTAGGCTTGTCGCCCAAATGCGTGACCGACGCGGCGATTTCGACGCCGGACAGCCGTCGAAAGAACTGCAGTGCCTTGGAACCGATGACGCACAAATAAACCTTGACGTTCTTGCCTTGCGCTTCGCGGATGGCGCCTAGGGCCGCCTTGAACAGGTTCAGATTCAACGAACCGCACAAGCCGCGATCGGTGCTTATCACCACGATCCCTACGGATTGCACCGGCCGCTCCAAGGTGAAGGGATGTTTGTAATCCAGGTTCACCTGGCGCAAGTGGCCGATGATCTTGCGGATCTTTTCCGCATAGGGGCGCGCCGCGCGCATCCGGTCCTGCGCCTTGCGCATCTTGCTCGCCGCCACCATTTCCATGGCCTTGGTGATCTTCTGAGTATTCTTGATACTCACGATCTTGCCGCGGATTTCTTTTGCGCCTGCCATTGCCTTCTCTTACTCTGCTTACAGCGTCGCGAAGAAGTCGGCGCAGCACTTCTTCAGTCCTGCTTCGACTTCACTCGACAGATCCGGCTTAGTGTTGATGCCCTTCAGCAGATCGGCATGGCTCGAGCGCGCAAATGATTGCAACGCGGCTTCGGTCTCCACCACCTTGCGGCGGTCGACCTTGTCGAAGAAGCCGTTGTTGGCGGCATACAGCGACAGCGCCATTTCGGCCACCGACATGGGAGCGTACTGCTTCTGCTTCATGAGTTCGGTGACGCGCTGGCCGCGCTCGAGCTGCCGGCGTGTCGCTTCGTCCAAGTCCGAGGCGAATTGCGAGAAGGCCGCGAGTTCGCGGTACTGCGCGAGCGCCAAGCGGACGCCGCCGCCCAGCTTCTTGATGATGTTGGTCTGCGCCGCGCCGCCGACGCGCGATACGGAAACGCCGGCGTTGATGGCCGGGCGCATGCCGGCGTTGAACAAGTCGGTTTCCAGGAAAATCTGGCCGTCGGTGATGGAAATGACGTTGGTCGGCACGAAGGCGGTGACGTCGCCGGCCTGGGTTTCGATGATGGGCAGACCCGTCAGCGATCCGGTCTTGCCTTTGACTCGGCCGTTGGTGAATTTCTCGACGTACTCCTCGTTCACGCGCGCGGAACGCTCGAGCAGACGGGAGTGCAGGTAGAACACATCGCCGGGATAGGCTTCGCGGCCCGGCGGGCGGCGCAGCAACAGCGAGATCTGGCGATAGGCAACGGCCTGCTTGGACAAATCGTCATAGACAATCAGTGCATCTTCGCCGTTATCCATGAAGTACTCGCCCATGGCACAGCCGCCGTAGGGTGCGAGGTACTGCATGGCCGCGGGCATCGAGGCGGAAGCCGCGACGATAATTGTGTGGCCCATGGCGCCATGCTCGTCGAGCTTGCGCACCACGTTGGCGATCGAGCTCTGCTTCTGCCCGATGGCGACGTAGACGCATTTAACGCCCGTGCCCTTCTGATTGATGATGGTGTCGATGGCGACCGCGGTCTTGCCGGTCTGGCGATCGCCGATGATGAGTTCGCGCTGGCCGCGGCCGATCGGCACCATGGCGTCGATGGCCTTGAGGCCGGTCTGCACCGGCTGCGACACGCTCTTGCGGAAAATCACGCCCGGCGCCACGCGCTCCAGCGGCGACTTCAGCTTGGCATTCACCGGACCCTTGCCGTCGATGGGATTGCCGAGAGCGTCGACGACGCGGCCCAGGAGTTCCGGGCCCACCGGCACTTCGAGTATGCGGCCCGTGGTCTTGACCACCGATCCTTCGGAGATGTGCTTGTAGTCGCCGAGCACCACTGCGCCCACCGAGTCCCGCTCGAGGTTCAGCGCCAATCCAAAGGTGTTGCCGTCGAATTCCAACATTTCGCCGTAACGCGCGTCCGCGAGACCATGGACGCGTACGATGCCGTCGGTGACGCTCACCACGGTGCCGACATTGCGCGCCTCGGTAGTGGACTGGAACTTATCGATTCGCGCCTTGATCAGGTCGCTGATTTCCGATGCCTTAATGGACATATCAACCCTCTTGCTGCGAGCCTATAGGACCCGCGACTAAATCAGTTTAGCTTCCCAATTCTGTGGCGAGTCGTTGCAGACGGCCTTTCAACGAGCCGTCGATGACCAGATCCCCGGCGCGCACCACCGCGCCTCCCAACAGCGTCGAATCGACCGAAGTTTGCATGCGCACTTGGCGTTTCAGCCGCGTGCTCAAAGCCTGCTTGAGCTTCTCGGCTTGCGCGGCATCGAGCGGCACGGCGGAGACCACCTCCACCTCGACGGTATTCTCGACGTTGGAACGCAGAACCTCGTAATGCACCGCGATTTCCGGCAGCAGCAACAAGCGATGATTCTCGGCCAGCACGCGCACGAAGTTCTGCATGCCCGCATCGAGCTTGGGGCCCGCAACTTCGGTGATGAGGCCGGCTAAATCGGGCGCGGTCCACTGCGGACTCTTGGTGAGCGAGCCCACGCGCGGATCCGCGACGATCTCGGCTGCAGCCTTAAGACCTTGAGACCATTCTGCAAACGCGTTCGCCGCGCGCGCGGCTTCGAACGCGGCTTTCGCATAGGGCCGGGCGATGGTAGCTCGTTCAGCCACGCGCAACCTCGGCGGCCAATCTATCCAGCAGCTCAGCGTGAGTCTTAGGATCGATTTCACGCTGCAACAGACGCGATGCGCCTTCGACCGCGAGCTTGCCCACTTCCTTCGCCAAACCCTCGCGAGCACGCGTCGTCTCACGCGCCACTTCATCGTGTGCCTGCGCCACTAGGCGCTGTGCCTCGCCCGCGGCCGTGCCCTTGGCTTCGTCGACGATTTCGTTCGAACGCTTGCTCGCCTGGTCAACGATCTGCGCCGCGCGGTCGCGCGCTTCGCGGATGATTTCCTTGGAGCGAGCTTGCGCTTCGTCGAGGTCCTTTTCGCTCTTGCTGGCCGCGGCCAAACCTTCGGCGATTTTCTTCTGCCGGGCCTCTATGGCCGCGATGATGTGCGGCCACATGAATTTCATCACGAGCCACGCCACGCCGAAAAAGACGAGACCTTGGATGACCAGCGTAACTGCTATGTCCATTGCCTACTCCTTGCCCGGCGCCCCTTAAGGACGCCGATGCTTGCGCTTACTTGGCGCCCAGGGCGGCCAAGAACGGATTGGAATAGATCAGCAATAGGCCGATGGCCACGCCGATGATGGGCACGGCGTCCAGCAAACCCGCGACGATGAACATCTTGGTTTGCAGCATGTTGGTGAGTTCCGGCTGGCGCGCGGAGCTTTCCAGGAACTTGCCGCCCAAGAGGCCGAAGCCGATGGCGGTACCGAGGCCGCCCAGGCCGATAACGAGGCCTGCTGCAATCACGGTGGCGCTCATGAGTTGAGCGATTTGGGCCAGATTTTCCATTATTGTCTCCGTCGGTCTTTGATGTCAGTGATGAATCGAATTTAGTGACGCTCGGCCGCCATGCTTGCATACACGATGGTCAAGGTCATGAAAATGAACGCTTGCAGAGTAATGATCAGAATGTGGAACGCGGTCCAAATGAAACCGGCGATGAATTGCGCTCCGCCCAAGACATAGGTCGATACATGGCTCAAGGCCGCGTCCAAGGTAAAACAGGCGATCAACAGGAAAATGAGCTCGCCGGCATACATATTGCCGAACAACCGCAACGACAATGACAGCGGCCGGACGCCTTCCTCGATCAGACGCAGCAGAAGGTTGATCGGCGCCAGCAAGACCGCCCAAATGCCGTGGGCGTGAAACGGAGCGGTAAACCACTCCTTGAAAAACAGCACCACGCCCTTGTGCTTGATGCCGACGTACCAGAGCAGTAGGAACACGCCCAGGGCCATGCCCACGGTGGTGTTGATGTCCGCCGTGGCCACGACGCGTAGATGCTCGACGCCGAATATCTTGCCGGCGGCAGGCAGCGCATCGACGGGGAGCATGTCCATGAAATTCTCGAGGAACACCAGGCAGAAGGTCGTAATCGCCAGCGGCGCGATGAACTTACTGTTGCCGTGGAAGGTGTCTTTCACCATACCGTCGACGAATTCCACCAGCAATTCGACCGCGGCCTGAAATTTTCCGGGCACGCCGCTGGTGGCGCGCCTTGCAGCCATGGCGAACAGAATGACAAAAAAAACGGATATGCCGAGCTTGAATATGACGCTGTCGAGATGAATGGACCAGAAAACGCCGTGACCCTGATTCACGGTAAGATGCGTGAGATGGTGCTTGATGTAGCCCGTCATCCCACCCGAGGTGTTTTCTTCTGCCATCATTCCAAAACGCATAAATCCCCGATCCTTAATCAAGCATGGTCATTTGCGCCGAATCAATCCGAGCCAGTATCCCAATTGCGCGGCTACCACCCCGATGAGCAGCGGTGCCCCTTCGAGCTTCAGACGCGCCAGCGCTACATACAGCGCCAGTATGAACCACAGCCACTTCAGGGCGACTCCGCCGTACATGGCCGCGTTCAGTGTGGCGGCGCCCGCAACCCCCGGCTTGAATGCACGCCAACCGAATAGCGCGCTGCCAAGAGCCACGATCAACCCGCCCACCAGTGCCGCAAAACCGGCGGATGCGCCTTTCAACACAAGAAACACAGATGCGACCAGCACCGCGCAACCTGCTTGCAGGAGCACGACGCGAACGACCAGCCGATTGCCGCGAACCAGAACGTCACTCATCGCGAAGGGAACCGGATCGGCGCCGACGCATATCGGCGTGGCGAACGGCGCGCTACCTTCGATTTGCACATAAGAGCCGTCGCCAGTCAAAATAGCCGGCGCATTATAGAGAGGCGGCCCCGCTCCATCAAGGCGACAGGCCTGTATTTTTTCCCGGCGGTTGTGTTACTGAATGTGGCCGAGGATACCCTCGAGCTCGTCCAAGCTGTTGTAGCTCACGACCAGCTTTCCCTTTCCCGAGGCGGTGTGCTGGAACGCCACCTTGGCACCCAATTTATCGGCCAATTCGCGCTCCAGGCGGTGAATATCCGGATCCACAGGCTTAGACTCCTGTGAATTGCCGGCCTGCGGATTGATGATGCGACGCACCAGGGCTTCTGTTTCGCGCACCGAAAGGGCCTTTTTGGCCACCAGGACCGCCACTTCGACCTGTTGGCGGCGCGAGGTTAAGCCGAGCAGCGCGCGCGCATGGCCCATCTCAATGCGGCGCTGTTCCAGCAATTCCTTGACCTCGTCGGCTAATTCCATGAGGCGCAGCAGATTGCTCACCGCAGCACGCGAGCGCCCGACGGCCTCGGCGGCCGCCTGATGGGTCAGGCCGAATTCTTCTATCAGGCGCAGCAGCGCACCCGCCTCTTCCAGAGGGTTGAGGTCCTCGCGCTGAATATTCTCTATGAGCGCCATGGAAACAGCGGCCTCATCGGGCACATCGCGAATAACCGCGGGAATGTCGGTCAGGCCCGCCATTTGCGCCGCCCGCCAGCGTCGCTCGCCTGCAATGATTTCATAGCGTTGCGATTCGCCGGGATTGCGGGCTCCCACGGGCCGCACCAGGATGGGCTGTACCAGACCCTGTGATTTGATCGAATCCGCGAGTTCGCTCAGGGTTTCGAGGCGCATGTCGACGCGCGGCTGGTACTTGCCCCGCTGCAGCAGATCGAGCGGCAAACTTGCCAGCCGGTCGCCGGCAAGCACCGCTGGCTCGTGGACTGGCGCAGCCGCGCGCTTCGCGAGCAGGGGCGAGAGCTCAGCGAGGCCGCGACCTAGAGACGGCTTTTTGCCGGACATGCTTTAAATCCCAGTGACCGAATTTGATTCCGCTGACGGAACCATTCCATTAGTGGAACGATTCCACTAACCAAACCGATTATACGGTCGCGGGCTGCGTATCGTCGCGGCGAATCATCTCACCAGCGAGAGCCAGATAGGCAAGAGCGCCGCGCGACTCCTTGTCGTGAAAAAGCGCGGGCTTGCCGAAACTCGGAGCCTCCGCCAACCGCACATTGCGTGGAATGATGGTGCGAAACACCTTGTCGCCGAAGTGCTCGATGAGCTGCGCGGACACCTCATTCGCGAGATTGTTACGCGGGTCGAACATGGTGCGCAGCAAGCCTTCGATTTCCAGATCGGGATTGATGCTGCTGCGAATCTGCTCGATGGTCTGCACCAGGCTGCTCAGGCCCTCCAGCGCGTAGTATTCGCATTGCATGGGGACCATGACCGAATCCGCGGCCACCAGCGCGTTCAAGGTGAGCATATTCAATGCCGGCGGACAGTCGATCAATATCACGTCGAAGTCTTCGCGAATGAGCTTGAGCGCGTTGCGCAGCTTGAACTCGCGTCCCGCGATCATGGTCAGCAGGCGAACCTCGGCCGCCGTGAGATCTTGATTGGACGGCATCAGCATGAAACCGCCGTACGCCACCGGCACCAGCGCCTCCATCGCAGTGCAATCACCCAACAGCACATCGCAACTGGTGCGGGATTGGGAATACTTGTCGATTCCGCATCCCATAGTGGCATTCCCCTGGGGATCGAGATCGATCAGCAGCACACGCCGCTTGGTGGCCGTCAGCGAGGCGGCTAGATTGACGGCGGTGGTGGTCTTGCCCACCCCGCCTTTCTGATTTGCGACTGCGATGACCCGCTTCATTGCTTACTCGATTTGGGCCTGGCCGGTGAGAGTTCCACAAGATGCCGCTCGTCGTCCAGTCCCGGCACCTTGAGCCGATGCACCGCCCGTACCCGAAACGACTTGGGCAGGCCGGCGATTTCCTGGTCCGGCCGCTTTCCCTTCATGGCGAGCAGCCGCCCGTCCGGGGCACATAAATGCCCGGCATACGCCGCAAAATCCGCCAGCGACGACAGAGCCCGCGCCACCACTGTATCGAAAAGCTCGAACGGCCTATAGTTTTCGGCGCGGGCGTGCTCGACTTGAACATTGCCGAGCCCTAAGCTAAGTACCGTTTGTTCGACGAATCGCGCCTTCTTGCCGGTGGCTTCGACCAAGGTGAATCGACGCTGCGGGTTGACGATCGCCAGCGGCAGGCCCGGATAACCCGCGCCGGTGCCGATGTCGGCGACGCGGATGCCGTGCAAGTAGGGCTGCAAACTCAGGCTGTCGAGGACATGCTTGCGCAGCATCCCCGGGCGGTCGCGGATGGCCGTCAGATTGAATTGGGCATTACCGAGCTCGAGTTCGTCCACGAGCCGCAGCAACGCCTCCGCGGCATGCGCATCCAAGGTAATCGCGAGGTCGCGCGCACCAGCGACGAGTAGTTCGTAATCGGCCTCTCGGGTCACGGGCGGGTTACTCAAGGAGTGGCAACGCTGTCGAGGGTAATCGACAAAACTGTTCCAGGTTGCGGCGTTTCGGTTTGCGGAGGTTGCGCCTGGGGCGTTTCCACCCGGCCGGGTTCCTCGCCAAGGCGACCACTGAACCGGATCGCACCGTCTTGGCCCTTGCAGGTGTCAGCGCTCTGAGCGTCTGCGCCCGATGTGCCGGTGCCGGGCCCCACGCCACTCTGGTTTTTGGCGCCCGGCGTGTCAGCGCTCGGTGTTGCAACGCTGGACTGTGCTGCACTCGGCGCTGCGGTATTCGATGCCGCGGCGAGCGTTGTTGCCCGCGCTGCATGCTTCAACCAGGCGGCGCACGCTGTGGCGAATACTTCGGACACTGCATCGGTCGATAGGCGCACGCTAGCTTGGATGCGCGACAAATGATCTTGCTTGAAGCACAGCAGATGCTCGTCCGGCGTGCGCCCGAGCAAACGCGGCGCGGGTGCATCGGCGGAATAGCATTCCGCATCATCTGCCGCGGCGCCGCGATGTGAATCGTCCTGAAACAGCAGCACTTCGTGAAGCGTTAGGTGAACATCCTTGAGCCCGCTGCCGAACGGCGCAATGACTAGCCCGTGCCAATCGTAAAGGCCATCGTCCAGCCCCTGCGTATCCGGCGGCGGCGGCGCGGGACCGAGCGGTGTTACCCGGACTAGGGGAGTGTGGCAGCCGGCCAATACCACGAGCAGCGCCGCAGAGAAGGCTGTCCGGCGGGCGCGCGGGCGCGCGGCGCGCGCGGACCCTAGTGGCGGTTGACATTGGCGCAAATCACTCATTCAAGCGCTCAAGCTACTCGCAAGCTGTTCGAGCTCCGTGCCGGCATCCGGGTCTTGCGGCTTATCACGCTCGAGAACGCGGCGCAGTGCCTGCACTGCAATGTCCTTCAATTTGGCACAACTTCCGGCATAGTGAATCCGCCAGTCGGCGATCAGCTCATGCTCGAAGAACTCGTACGCGCGGCCGTTGACGATGCCATCGAGGACCATGCCGCAGACGGCGAGTTGCTGCACTCGACGCCACGACATCGAGGAGGCGGCGTAGGCTTCGGCGAAGCAGCGGCGCAGATAAGCCGGCGGATCCGCGCTCGCGATGTCGTCTAGTTGGTCGCTGACGTTGTAGGATTTCACCAGATGTTCATAGGCTGCCATCCCTCCCATTATCCTCGTCGTGTGAGAAACTAGGAAATATGCCTCGAATTTATTTACTGCTGCTGTTGGCGGCGCCGTTCCTGTTCGACACCGCGGCCGCGGCGCTGCCGCGGGTGGAGCGAGGCAATCTAATCTTCGACAATGTCCCCGAATCCGCAGCGGGCTTTAGCGAGAATCTGGAGGCCTATCTGAATGCGCGCCAGGCAACTCCGCTCGGCTTCTCGCCCAAGGGTCAGTTACTGATCAGCACCCGTTTCGGCGATATCGATCAGCTGCACCTCGTGGAACGGCCGGGGGGCGAGCGTCGCCAGATCACCTTTTTGCGAGAACCCATCACTCACGCCGCATTTTCGCCCGACCCCGGTCGCAACGCCTATGTGTATCTCAGGGACGAGGGCGGCAATGAGAAGACCCAACTCTATTATCAGCGCCTGGGCGAGCCCGCATCGAAGCTGCTGACCGACGGCAAGGCCGTGAACGGCGGGCCCGTGTGGTCGAACGCCGGGCGCGAAGTCGCGTTCTTCAGCACCGCTCGAGACGGGGTGAGCTATGACATCGACATCGTCGAGCCTGAAACTGGCTCGCTGCCACGGCTCGCCGTCACCGGCGACGGTGCGGCCTGGTATCCGCTCGATTGGTCGCCGGATGACCGCAAACTACTGGTATTGAAGTACCTCTCGGTCTCCGAAGCCTATCTCTATGTGGTGGATTTGAGCTCGGGACAGAAGCGCGAGGTGGAACCGGCGCCGGGAAAGTTTGGGATTGCCGGCGCGAAATTTTCCCGCGACGGTCAGGGCGTGTACTTGATTTCGGACCGCGACGGCGAGTTTGCGCAGCTGCGCTACGTCAATCTCTTTACCGGCGAGAAGAGCACTATCTCCGCCCATCTTTCCTGGGACATCGAGGAAATGGCGATATCGCGCGACGGTCATTACCTGGCCTATGTGAGCAATGAGGCCGGAGTCGGCAAGCTCAGCGTACTGGATTTACGCACCCATCAGGACTTGGTTCCGCCACGGTTCCCATCGGCCGGCGTCATCAATTCCTTGAACTTCGACGCCGAGGGCAATCGCCTCGCCTTCGGCTTCGCGGCGCCCAATCGGCCGCGCGATGCCTATGTGCTCGACATCGCCAAGAACACTGTCGAGGCTTGGACGCACAGTGAAGCGGGTGCGGTCGATCTGGCCAAGTTCGTGACACCGCGACTCACTCAGTATCCGACATTCGACCGAACGGATGGACGCGAGCGTCAAGTGCCGGTGTATGTCTATGAACCGTCGACTCCGGGCCCGCACCCGGTGCTGATCACCTTGCATGACGGCCCTGAAGCGCAGTTCCGCCCGGGCTTCGACCCGTGGCTGCAGTACGTGGTCAATGAACTCGGGTTCGCGGTGGTCGCCCCCAATGTGCGCGGCTCGTCCGGCTACGGTAAGAACTACTTGGCGCTCGACAACGGCATGTTGCGCGAGGACGCGGTCAAGGATGTGGGTGCACTGCTGGTGTGGCTGAGTTTACAAAGCGCGTACGACGCTAAGCACATAGTGGTATCCGGCGGCTCCTACGGCGGCTACTTGACCCTGGCGACTCTGGTCAATTTCAGCGAGCGTCTGCGTGGCGGCGTCGACTTGTCCGGCATCGTCGACTTTCCCAGCTATCTGGCCGATACCACGCCCTATCGTCAGAACCAGTGCCGTGCCGAATACGGCGACGAACGCGATCCCGACATGCGGGCATTTCTGCGGCGCATTTCTCCGTTGACGAACGCCGAGCGCATTTCTCGGCCTTTGCTCATAGTTCACGGCAAGAACGATCCGCAGGTACCCTTGAGCCAGGCGGAGCAGATGGCCTATCGATTGCGCAACAAGGGCGTCGACGTCTGGTATTTACAAGCCGGCGATGAAGGCCACGGTTTTAGGAAAAAGCAGAGCCGCGACGCCTATTTCAGCACCTTTGCGCAATTCCTGATGAGCTTGCGCAAATAAGGCCCCGGCGGTTACTTGCTGTCGGTCTTCGCCGTGGCCAGGGGAGAGGCTTGGCCGGCAAAATACGCGGCGGCGATTTTGACGTCTTCGTCGCTGGTGAGCATCTGCGCCATGCCGCCCATCACCACGTTCTTGCGGCGGCCATTGCGATAGGCAACCAGGGCCTGCTCTAGGTAATCGACGTGCTGAGCGGCAAGCACAGGCGGCTTGGGGTTCAGCGGCGCCTCGACGCCCAGTCCATTCTCGCCGTGACATGCAATACAGGCCGCCACTTGTTTCGGAGTCTTGCCGGTCACGGCGGCGCTAGGCTTCACCGGCTCGGGACCCTGCAGATAGGCAGCGATATCTTCTATATCTTGATCGGATAAGGAGGCAGCCTGCGCGTGCATGGTGGCATGCGGCCGTTCGCCGCCGCGGTACGCTTGCAGCGCCGCGACAATATACGCAGCATGCTGGTGGCGGAGTTTGGGAACGCTGTAGTCCGGATAGGCATTGCGATAGTTTTCGATGCCATGGCAGCCGTAGCAGGTGTAAAACTTCTTCTCGCCGTCCGCTGGATTGCCCGCCGCATGCGCGCCAATTGACCAACTCAAACTCAACGCCGTGCTCGCCAGCAATACCAGACCATTCAATCGAGAAAGCATCTAATTCTCCGGGCCGCGGGATTCAAACAGTGCGCTGATGTTAAAGAGTGGACGGACAAAATGCCACTCAGCTTGTGGCCGGCAGCGCTGTTTTCGGTGCCGCGTGCTCTACAGCACGTCAGCCAAATCCTGCAAAAAGGTGGGGTCGGTGGGCTTGGTTGCCGAAGGATAACGGCATACGACCCGCCCGTCGCTATCGATCAGGAATTTCTCGAAATTCCAGCCGATGTCTCCGGGAAAGCCGTTCTCCTTGGCGGTCAACCAGGCATAGAGGGCATGCCGATGGGCGCCGTTGACATCGATTTTCGCCGCCAAAGGGAAGGTCACGCCATAAGTAAGGGAGCAAAAGCTTTGAATCTCAGCCGCGCTACCCGGCTCCTGTGCTCCGAATTGATTGCTGGGGAATCCTACGACGGTGAAATTCTGCTCCTTGAGCTCCTGGTAGAGTTCTTCCAATCCCGCATACTGGGGCGTGTAGCCGCACTTGCTGGCGACGTTCACCGCCAAGCTCACTTTGCCCCGCAACGGCGCGAGAATATTCGTGCCGCCATCGAGGCCCTGCACTGAGAAATCGTAGAAACTCGCCATAGATACCTCGGGAATCGGGCGTCATGGGTGTTGGCGCAACAGTCCAGTCACGGCGCGATTTGAACACGTTCTTTGGCAAGATGCTTGCTGTAAACGACGCTCATCGCGTTGTCCTGCCAACCCTTGAGCCGCGCACTGACGAGATGTTTCGCGACGTAGAAATAGAGCGGTATGACAGGTTGGTCGGCGATCATGAGCTGCTCCGCGTTCTGCAGCAGAGTGCGGCGGCGGCCGACGTCGACTTCGTTTGCCGCACGCGCCAGGAGATCGTCGTATGCGGCGTTGGAGTAGCGCGGCAAGTTGATGCCGAAGCCGCTTTGCAGCACTTGCAGGAAGCCGTAGGCGTCGTTGTAGTCCGCCAGCCAGCTCGCCCGAAACACCTGAACCACATCGCCGCGATCGATGTCCTGCAGCAGCACCTTGAATTCTTCGGCGTGCAATGTCGTGTCAATCCCTAAGGCCTGCTTCCACATACTCGCCACCGCCAGCGCAATGCGGCTGTGCAGTTCACTGCTGTTGTAGCGCAGCTCGAGGGACGGCGGCGATTGCAACATCCCCGCATCGGCCAACAATTGGCGCGCGCGTGCGATCCGCCGCGGCATGGGCCAGCCGGCGTAGTCCGGTACCGGCGGCGAATAGTTGAAGGTCTGCATCGGCACGAAGGTGTATGCCGCCGACTCACCGGTACCCGTCACCAACTGCACCAGACGATCTCTGTCGATCACCAGCGACAGGGCCTGGCGTAGCTGCGGCGATTTTGCGAACGGCGCCCGACGCAGATTCAGGCCCAGGTAGTACACCCCCAACTGCGGGGCAATGTGTAATTCCTGCCCCAGGTGCTGCTTGATCCATGCGAACTGGGCCCCTGGGATAGTGGACGTCATGTCCAGGGCGCCGGACCTGAAGGCGCGCAGTTCCGTCGCCGGTTCGGTGATGGAGTAGTACTCGACGCCATCGATATGAGTGGCGGCATCGTTCCAGTAACGACGATTGCGTACTGCCACCAAGTGTGAGCCAAAATCCCATCGCGTCAATATGAAGGCGCCGTTCGATACCATGACTCCCGGCTTGGCAAGGTCTTTGGGGCGCTGCTCAAGCACTTGGCGATTGATCGGGAATGTCGCCGGGTGTGCCAATAGGGCAAGGAAATAGGGAGTGGGATGTGTGAGCTGCACCTCCAGAGTGGCAGGGTCTACGGCGTGTACACTCAAAGTGGAGGCAGCAGCCAACCCGGAAGTTATTGCCTCGGCACCCTGCACGGGGGCCAATAGCTGCGCGTACTGCGCGCCCGTGTGCGGATCCACCAGGCGACGCCAGGCAGCCGCGAAGTCTGCGGCGACCACGGGGTCGCCGTTCGACCAGCGCGCCCGCTCGCGCAAGTGGAATCGATAGCTGAGCCCATCCGCGGAAATGTCGCAGCGATCGGCGGCAGCCAACACCGGCCTACCGTCAGGGGCTATTTCCGTCAGACCCTCATAAACGTCGCGCAATATAGTGAGCGCCGCTTCGGAACGCGCACCGTGTGGGTCGAGACTCTCGGGCTCGGGGCCGTTGCCGCGGCGCAGGATCACAGCTTGCGGTTGCGATGCAATGCCGCCGTGCCGCGCGAGCCTTGCGGCACAGAGCGCCGCCATCGCCGCGGCAAGCAACACTGCCCCCAGCAGTACCCCTATCGGATGAGCGCGCAGCACCCGCAACCCAGCACCGGATTTCAAGCGGCGCGGTCGCGCTTCTTGAGATGCACCAGCAGCAGCGACACCGCGGCCGGCGTCAGGCCGGGAATCCGCGCGGCTTGACCCAGGGTTTCGGGGCGCACGTCGCGCAGGCGCTGCCGGGCTTCGTTCGACAATCCGCTCACATCGCCATAATCGATATTGGTCGGCAGGCGCAATTCCTCGTTGCGCTGCTGACGCTCGATTTCCTCGTTCTGACGCTTGAGATACCCCGAGTACTTCGCTTGCACGTCGACTTGAAGCTTCACTTGCTCGGCCAAGCGCTCATCAGCGCGCCAGGTACCTTCGATGGACACGTCGGTACCGGCGCTCACACCACCATCGGCATCGGTGGCTGCACTGCACGCAGCGGCCCCAGCCCAAGGCGCAACGAGGTTCAAATCATCGTAAGCCAGCTCCGGGCGGCGCAATAAATCCAAAGCATGGGCTTCACGCGCCAGGGGCGCACCCAGCTTGGCGAGCAAATCAGCGTCGACGTCGGCGGGGTGTACCACCGCCGCAGCCAGCCGCCATACTTCGTCGGCGACGGCGGTGCGCTTACGCTGAAAAAACGCCCAGCGAGCGTCATCGACCAGCCCAAGCTTGCGGCCCTGTTCGGTGAGGCGCAGATCCGCATTGTCTTCGCGCAAGCTCAGGCGGTACTCGGCACGGCTGGTGAACATTCGGTAGGGTTCGGGAGCGCCGCGAGTAGTCAGATCGTCCACCAGCACTCCGATGTAGGCTTCGCTGCGTTTCGGCCACCATGCGTCGCGTCCATCGGCCAGCAGCGCGGCGTTGGCGCCGGCGAGCAGACCTTGGGCCGCCGCCTCTTCATAGCCCGTGGTGCCGTTGATTTGGCCGGCGAAAAACAGGCCGCGAAGATGCTTGCTCTCCAAGCTGAACTTAAGATCGCGCGGGTCGAAGAAATCGTATTCGATGGCATAGCCCGGGCGTGTGATGTGCGCGCGCTCGAACCCCGCAATGGTGCGCACGAATTCGTACTGCACGTCGAACGGCAGACTCGTGGATATGCCGTTGGGGTAGATCTCGTGAGTGTCCAGCCCCTCGGGCTCGACGAAGATCTGATGCGAATGCTTGTCCGCGAATCGCACTACCTTGTCTTCCACCGAAGGGCAGTAGCGGGGGCCGACGCCCTCAATCAAACCGGTGAACAGCGGCGAGCGCGCGGTGGCGCCGCGAATGATGTCGTGGGTACGCTCGTTGGTGGCCGTGATATGACAGGGCAGCTGCCGCGGATGTAAGTCGCGTGTGCCGAGGTAGGAAAAAACCGGCCGCGGCTGGTCACTGTGCTGTTCGCGCAATATAGAGAAATCGATGCTGCGGCCGTCGATGCGCGGCGGCGTGCCGGTCTTCAGCCGGCCGACGCGCAAATTCAGTTCGCGCAGGCGTGCCGCTAGATGCAGCGACGGCGGATCACCCGCGCGGCCGCCGGGATGACTCTCCAAGCCCACGTGAATCCTGCCACCCAAGAATGTGCCGACAGTCAGCACCATGGCGCGCGCGCGAAATTCGATGCCGCTTTGCGTGACAACACCCACCACGCGCTCACCTTCAACTTTGAGATCGGCCGCTTCTTGCTGGAAGAGCGTCAGATTGGGCTGGGTCTCGAGCATGCGACGAATGGCGCGCTTGTAAAGTTGCCGATCGGCTTGCGCACGGGTGGCGCGCACCGCCGGCCCCTTGCTGGCGTTCAGAGTACGAAACTGCAGGCCGGCCTCGTCGGTGGCGAGCGCCATGGCACCGCCCAGCGCATCGATCTCCTTGACCAAGTGACCCTTGCCGATGCCGCCGATCGCCGGGTTGCAGCTCATCTGCCCCAGCGTCTCGATGTTATTCGTCAGCAGCAAAGTGCGCTGGCCCATGCGTGCAGCCGCCAGCGCGGCTTCGGTGCCCGCATGGCCACCGCCGATCACAATCACGCCGAATTCCGTACCGAAACGCATCATGCTGAATCCACTGGATTCTTCATTGGGCTGCGTACTCTAAACGGCAGCCTGTAAAACCGCCAGGGAATCAACGACGGTCGGCGAATCCGCCTCGGTCAAATATTGACCAGCCATTGGGTCCACTGCACCGCAGCTACTCCACCGCTACCGGAATGCCGGCAAATTTGCCTGCCCAGGCCTTGGGCCCGGTCTCGTGCACGGAAACTCCGTCGCAGCTCACCGCCACCGTCACCGGCATATCGCGCACTTCAAATTCATACACCGCCTCCATGCCGAGTTCGGGGAAGGCCACGATACGGCTGCTGCGAATGGCGTTCGAGACCAGGAAGGCGGCGCCGCCCACCGCGATCAAGTAGGCGGAGCGGTGTTTGGCGATGGACGCAACGGTGTCCGGCCCGCGCTCGGCCTTCCCGACCATGGCGAGCAGGCCGCCCGTGCCCAGCATGGTGTCGGTAAACCGATCCATGCGATTGGCGGTGGTGGGGCCCGCGGGGCCCACTACTTCCACGCCCACCGGGTCGACCGGTCCGACGTAGTAAATCACGCGGCCGTGAAAATCCAGGCCGTCGGGCAGGGGCTTGCCGGCATCGAGCAGGGCACCGATGCGCTTGTGAGCGGCATCGCGGCCGGTCAAGAGTTTTCCTGACAGCAGCAAGCGCTCACCTGGGTTCCAGCTTGCAATATCTGCCTTTGTCAGGCCATCCAGTGACACGCGTCGCGCACTGGCGTCGGCGGTCCACTTTACCTTCGGCCACAGATCCAGATTCGGCGGTTCGAGCACGGCGGGGCCCGAGCCGTCGAGAGTGAAATGAATATGGCGGGTGGCGGCGCAGTTGGGAATCACCGCCACCGGCAAGCAGGCCGCATGGGTCGGGTAGTCCAGTACCTTCACGTCGAGTACGGTGGTCAACCCGCCCAGGCCTTGCGCACCGATGCCCAGAGCATTGACCCGCTGGAATATTTCCAGCCGCAGTTCTTCCAATTTGGTTTTCGGCCCGCGCGCGATCAAATCGCCGATGTCGATAGGCTCCATCAGGGACTTCTTCGCCAACAGCATGGCTTTCTCGGCGCTGCCGCCGATGCCCACTCCCAACATGCCGGGCGGGCACCAGCCGGCGCCCATTTCAGGCACCATCTCCAGCACCCAGTCGGCGACCGAGTCCGAAGGATTCAGCATGGCGAATAGGGATTTGTTTTCGGACCCGCCGCCCTTCGCGGCAACGGTAATCTCGACCTCGGCTCCCAGCACGAATTCGGTGTGGATCACCGCCGGTGTGTTATCGCGCGTATTGGAACGCTTGAACGCTGGGTCGAACACGATGGAGGCGCGCAGCTTGTTCTCGGGGTTAAGGTAGGCCCGCCGCACGCCCTCGTTGATCATGGCCTCGAGATCGAGGGTCGCATCCCAGCGCACTCCCATGCCCACTTTCACGAACACCACCACGATGCCGGTGTCCTGGCATATGGGGCGATGGCCTTCGGCGCACATACGCGAATTGGTGAGTATCTGCGCGATCGCGTCGCGGGCGGACGGGCTTTGTTCCATGTCGTAGGCGCGCCCCATGGCGCGAATGAAATCCGGCGTGTGATAGTAGGAAATGTATTGCAAGGCATCGGCGACGCTGGCAATCACGTCGGCTTCGCGAATCACGGTCATGGCATGGCCTTCAGGTAAAGACGAACTGGGCCGCAAATCTACCAATTCGCGGGCGGGGGTAGATAGCGAATCCCCTACAATCGGCAGAAATCGGAGATTCGCATGCGGCGTGGATGGAGAGCTCTCGTATTGAGTGCTTTGGGGGGCAGTTTGTGCGCCTCATTGGCCGTGGGTTGTCTGTGGCTGCGGCCGGCCGCGGCGGCACCTGCCGCTCAACTGCCCTTGCATGAGTGTCGCCTCGAGCATCCGCTGCGGCTCGCCTCGGTTCAAGCCCGCTGCGGTGTGCTGAAGGTACCGGAGGACCGCACGCAGCCGCGGGGCTCGACCATCAATTTGAGCATTGCGGTAGTGCCCGCGCTTAATCGGCGCGCCGCGGCACCGCCTCTATTTCTCCTGGCCGGCGGACCGGGCCAGGGCGCCGCAGCGATGTATACGAGCTATGCCGGGGCGTTTGCGCGACTGAATCGCAACCACGATATCGTGCTGGTCGATCAACGCGGCACGGGCGAATCGGCGCCGCTGACCTGCGATTATTCGGATGACTGGCAGGCGCCGGACGACCCCATGCCGGCGCTGCGGCAGGCGACTCTGGCATGCCTGCACAAGTACGGGGACCGGGTGCGCTTCTACACCAGCAGTGCGGCGGTTGCCGACCTGGAGGCCGTGCGCCAGGCACTCAAGTTTCCGGCAATCGATCTCTACGGAGTTTCATACGGCACGCGCGTGGCGCAGCTCTACATGCGACGCTACCCAAAGTCGATTCGCGCGGTGATCTTGGATGGAGTGACTTTCCCGGAACAGGCCATCGGCCCCGATACCCCATTGGACGGCGAGAGGGCCTTGGATCTCATTGTGAAGCGTTGTGCGGAATCGCCGGACTGCGCCGCGGCCTACCCCGAATTGCGGCAGGACCTCGATGGCCTGCGCCGCCAATTCGGACCGCAGAAGTCGATGCTGACTGTGGATGATCCGAACAATGCGCTGCCGCTCAAGATCGAATTCAATCGCAGCATGCTGACCGCCAGTCTGAGGTTCCTTTCCTATGGCGCCAACTCCGCCTCCCTGTTGCCAGCACTTATACATCGAGCCAGCCGAGGCGCTCTCGCTCCGCTGGCTGCGCAGACCATCATGACGGCTCGCCAAGTCGGCGCTCAGCTTGCCAGCGGCATGCAGAACAGCGTGGTCTGTAGTGAGGACGTGCCGTTTTTCGCCGCCGCCAACATCGACCGGGCGGCAATTTCTCGAACCTACCAGGGTACCGAGCAGATGGACGCGTTAGTGGAGATCTGCAAGCTTTGGCCGCGAGGGCCTGTGGATGCCGATTTGCATGACCCCTTACGCAGCGACATCCCCACCTTGCTGCTGTCCGGCGAGGCGGACCCGGTGACGCCGCCCGCCGATGCGGAGCGCGCGGCACGCGGACTTTCGCACCACCGGCACCTGGTATTGGGCGGTGAAGGACATGGCCAGGTTGCCACCGGCTGTGTACCGAAATTGATGGCGGAGTTTCTGGACGCAGCGGCTCCGGACCAGCTGGATGCGAGCTGCCTCGAGCGGCACAGTCCGACCCCCTTCTTCTACAGCATGACGGGCCCCGCGCCATGATCGAGGCCAAGAATTTGTGCAAGCGATTCGGCGTCATCGAGGCCGTCCGCGACATCTCCTTCGTGGCGCGCGACGGTGAAATCACCGGGATCTTGGGGGCCAACGGCGCCGGCAAATCGACCTGCCTACGGATGCTCTACGGGGTGCTGACGCCGGACGGCGGTCAGGGGTGCATTGACGGTATCGATATTCGCGGCGAGACCTCCAAAGCTCGCGCGCACTTGGGAGTGCTGCCGCATGCGACGGGTCTCTACGGCAATCTGACGGCGCGCGAGAACATTCACTATTTCGGGTCGCTGCAGGGAGTCGACGCAGGCCGATTGAAGGCGCGCAGCGGCGAGCTGGCGCGCGCCCTCGGCATGGAAAGCTTTATGGAACGGCGCGCCAAGGGCCTGTCGCAGGGTCAGCGCATCAAGACGGCACTGGCGCGCGCATTAATTCACGACCCCGGCAATATCGTGCTCGATGAACCCACCAATGGGCTGGACGTGATGGCGATTCGCAATTTGCGTGAAATGCTGCTGGCATTGAAGGCCCAGGGCCGTTGTGTATTGTTCTCCTCGCATGTCATGCAGGAGGTGGCGGCGCTGTGCGATCGAGTGGTGATCATAGGCCACGGCAGGGTGCTGGCGGACGCGACGGTGCAGTCGATTCGGGATCGCAGCGGTGCGGCTTCATTGGAAGAAGCCTTCTTGCAAGTGCTGGGCGATACCGCGGGGGTAAGCTGAATGCACGCATTGTTCACCGTATTCGGCAAGGAATTTCTGGAAAACCTGCGCGATCGACGCACCCTGGTGTCGGCACTGCTGTTCGGACCCCTGTTCGGGCCCTTGCTGTTCGGCCTCATGGTGTCGCGCATGCTGAATCAAAGTGTGGTCGAGTCGGATGAGCCGCTGCGGCTCACGATCTCGGGCGGCGAGCACGCGCCCGGGCTTGCGCGTTATTTGGCAGCACAGGGCGTCAAGCTGACTCCGGCGACACTGTCGGAGAACGAGGCCCGGGCCGCCGTCCGCGGCGGCGGCGCGCAAGTGGTACTGATCATTCCCGAGGAATACGGCCCGCGATTCACCGCGGCCGAACCGGCGCCCGTGCTACTGGTAGCGGATAGCGCGGATTCGCAGACTCGCAAGAACGCTGATCGCGCGAGAACCATTCTGGGGGCCTACGCCAGCGGCATCGCGCAACTGCGCTTGCAAATCAGGGGCGTGAATCCGCTGCTCGCGGTACCGGTGGCGGTTAATGAGGTCGATGTAGCCACTCCAACCGGTCGGGCCGTCGTGGTGTTGGGGTTCATGACTTATTTCGTATTGTTCGCGGTATTGATGGGCGGACTGTACCTGGCCATCGATTCGACGGCGGGGGAGCGGGAGCGAGGTTCCTTGGAAGCCCTGCTTAGTCTGCCGGTGGCGCGCTCCAGCCTGGTGGGCGGCAAGATTCTGGCCACCTGTGCCTATATGTGCATTTCCTTGGGCCTCAGTCTCACGGCTTTTGTTTGCGTGTTTCGCTTCGTGCCGCTGGAACGACTGGGCATGAGTGCGAACTTAGGGGCGGGCACGGCGCTCATTTTTTTTGGGATCTGTCTGCCCTTCGTGCCACTGGGCGCCGCTCTCATGACTTTCGTCGCCTCTTTCACCCGCAGTTATCGCGAGGCTCAGACCTACCTCACGACGGTCTTGTTGGTACCGACCTTGCCCATCGCTTTCGCCAGCATTTACTCACTGAAGACGCAGAGTTCATTGATGTTCATTCCGTCGCTGAGCCAGCACTTACTGATGACCAGCGTGCTGAAGGACGAGCCCATAGCGGCACTCGATGTGTGGGTGTCGGCCGCCGCTACGCTTAGCGTAGCGTTGGTGTTGATGGTGTTGACCGCGCGGCACTGGCGGCGCGAGACCATGCTGGGGTAGGTGTCCGCAGGAAATCTGTGCTGTCGGTGGATTGCCTAACTAGCGATCGGGGTCTTTACTATATGGTCGTTTAGCAGCGCAACCTGTATAAAGGATATGGAGTATTGCATCGGTCCGGGGGAAGCTGGCATGACCGCGTCTACACACCTGCGCGCAAATATAGCGGCGCTATTGGCAATTTTGGCACTATCCGCGGCCACCATGGTGTGGCTGTTTTGGCATTTCCCGATAATCACCACGGTCGTCACCGTCGCCGTACTCACAGTGCTCGGCGTCAGCGCGCGTCTCGCGCGATTGACCGATTCCGACCTGGGTGATTTGAAGCGCAGCCAACAGGGCGCCTGAAGCGGCCGCGCGTGGCGCGGCGGCGATGTGAGTTCGCTCGGTCGGACTCGATTATTTGCCGATACAAAAACTGCCGAATATCTCGCCCAATAGATCCTCGCTGGTGAATTCACCGGTGATCTCTCCTAAGGCCTGCTGTGCGAAGCGCAGGTCCTCGGCGAATAATTCGAAAGCTCGAGTGCCGCTCAGGTTATTCGCGGCATCTTGTACATGTTGCCTCGCTCGACCCAGGGCATCGAGATGCCGGCGCCGGGCGGCAAGCGCGCCGGACTCGGACTTGAGGTATCCGGCGCTTGTCTGCAGGTGAGTACGCAGTAAGTCGATGCCCGCACCGGTTCGAGCGCTTAATGATATTCGAGGTGGGACGGAGGCTTCGTCGAGCCGCGCCGGCATGCCGGTTAAATCGATTTTGTTGAACACCAAAGTGACGGGAACCTCGGCCGGGAAGCCTGCAAGTTCTGCCGCCCAACGCTCCGAATCGTCGTGGGCGACGACCCCGGCATCCATGATGTACAGCACGCGATCGGCGCGGGCGATTTCATTTCTGGCGCGCCGGATGCCTTCGGCCTCGACCACATCGACCGTGGGACGCAGGCCGGCCGTGTCGACCAGGTTCAATGGTAGCCCGTCGAGATGCATGTGCTGGCGCAGCACATCCCGGGTGGTGCCCGGCACATCCGTGACGATGGCGACCTCGTCTCCCGCGAGCCGATTCAATAAACTGGATTTTCCGGCGTTGGGCCGGCCGGCAATCACTACATTCAAGCCTTCACGCAGCAATGCGCCTTGGCGCGCGGCCGCGGTGATGGACTCGAAGCCCGCGAACACTGCGGCGAGGCGCTCGCGCAGTGCCTTGTCTGAGAGAAAATCGATTTCCTCGTCGGGAAAATCGATGGCGGCCTCGACATAGGCGCGCAAGCCGGTGATCCGCGTCTTCAAATCATCGACCCGAGCGGAGAACTCGCCCTGCAGGGAGCGCACCGCTGCGCGGGCGGCGGCGGCGGTGCCGGCGTCGATTAGGTCGGCAATCGCTTCGGCCTGAGCGACATCGATTTTGCCGTTCAGAAAGGCGCGTTCGCTGAACTCCCCGGGCCGCGCGATGCGGCAGCCGAGTTCGAGCAGGCGTTGCAAAACCATATCGAGAACCAGGGCGCCGCCGTGGCCCTGGAGTTCCAAGACATGCTCACCGGTGTACGAGGCGGGCGCCGGAAAATACAGGGCAATGCCCCGGTCCACGCTACCGCCTTGGGCGTCGAGAAAACTTGAGAGACTCGCCTGGCGCGGGGCCGGCAGCGTGCCGAGAATACCGGCTGCGATCTGAGGCACCCGGGAACCCGAAACTCGAATAACCCCCACCGCGCCGCGCCCCGGAGCACTGGCGATGGCGACGATGGTGTCCGGCGAACTCACGGCCGCTTTAGGATCGCTGCTTGGCGGCCTCGGCTTCCACCACTTGGTTGACGCGCCACTGCTGAGCGATGGTCAGCAGAGTATTGGTCAGCCAGTAAAGCACCAAGCCGCAGGGGAACCACGCCATCATGCCGGTCATGACCAGCGGCATGAATTGCATGATTTTCGCCTGCATGGGATCGGGCGGCGCGGGATTCAGCTTGAACTGCGCAAACATCGCGGCGCCCATCAACAAGGGCAGCACGAAGAACGGATCGCGGGAGGAAAGATCATTGACCCAAAGCAGGAACGGCGCCTGACGCATTTCCACGCTTTCGAGCAGCACCCGGTAGAACGAGATAAAGAAGGGAATCTGCACTAGCATGGGCAGGCATCCCGCCAGCGGATTTATCTTTTCCTTCTTGTACAGATCCATCATGGCACGACCCAGCTTCTCGCGATCGTCCTTGAAAGTTTCCTGGATCTGTTTCATGCGCGGTCCAACTGTGCGCATTTTCGCCATGGAGCGACCGCTGGCCTGGCTCAAGGGATAGAACAACAATTTGATCAGCGCCGTGACGATGATGATGGACCAGCCCCAGTTACCAATGAGTCCATGCACCCAATTGAGCCCCGCAAACAGTGGCTGCGCGAGCACGGTCAGAATTCCGAAGTCGACAGTGCGTTCCAGTCGCGGGCCGGTGGCCGCCAGTTGCGACTGCAGCTTGGGACCGATGAAGAGTTTTTCGTGGAATTGGGCTTTGGCGCCGGCGGCAACCTCGGTGAAAGGGCCGGTGGCGCTCAGCAGGTATTCCTTATCGTGAACCTGTAGCTGGTACTTATAGGGCTGATCGGCCGTCGGCACGATGGCCGACACGAATTGATGCTGCAGCGAGGCCAGCCAGCCGTTGGTAATGGTTTCTGAGAACTTGGCGTCGGTCTCGTTCTCCACATTCAGGTCGTGCGATTTAGCGCCGTCATAGACGGCTGGTCCCTTGAAGGAGTAGGTCTCCACGTCGAAGTAGGAGCGCGAAGGATGTTCCCAGTGACGCAGGAATTGCGAGTACGACGCCAGCTTGCGCGGCGCAGTGCCGGTGTTCTGCACATCGTAAATAAGATCGATGGAATACTGGCCGCGCGTAAACACGAAGGTTTTGGTGACTGTCAGACCCGCACCGTCGGTCCAAGTCAAAGGCACTCGCAATTCCTTGGCGCCCGCGGCAAGCGCGAAGGATGTCTCGGCCGCAGTCCATGTAGCCAGATGCGTCGGGGCCGCTTCACCGGCGCCGCCGGTGAGGCCGGTCCGCAACAGGTACAAAGAAGCGGGCGGATCGCGGCTCAAGAGTCTTACGGGAATATTCGGCGCATCTTTGCGCAGCGGATATTGCAGCAGATCGGCTTGATCGAGCTCGCCGCCTTTCAAATTGATCGCCACGTCGAGTACGTCGGTGCTGATATGCAGCGGCGGCTGAGCGGCAGGGGCGTCTTGCGCCGGTGGTGCGCTTGCCGGCGGTGCCGCGAAAGCATCCGTGGGCGCCGCGGCCGTGGACGTTACGAGAGGTGTTGCAGGAAGCGCCGCCGTGCCCGCGGCCTGCGGCACTGAGTCAGCGAAAGTGCTGGCCGTACCCGTTGCGGACGTCGCCAGAGTACCGGGTGCGGGCGAGGCTGGATAGTCGTGCATCCAGGTTTCATAGTTCAAGTACAGGATGGCGGCGAGCGCCACCCAAAGCAGCATGCGAATGTTAGGCATTGATCATTCTCTTGTCCGGCACAGGGTCGTAGCCGCCCTTGTTGAAGGGATGACAGCGTAGAAGGCGGCGTAGGCCGAGCCACGCACCCTGCCAGGCTCCGTATCGTTCGATCGCGGTATGCGCGTAGCAGGAGCAGCTGGGATAGAAGCGGCAGCGGGGCCCCAGCATGGGGCTCAACAGCAATTGGTAGCCGCGGATGATCCGCAAAAGCATTTCGCGCAGGCTCAGCATCGTTGGGTAATCGACTTCCAATGTTTGTCCAAACTCGTGCGCAAATCACCCGGCGAAGCTTGACGTGCCGCGTCTCGTGCGGAGACGGTAACATCGACCGGCGGCAGTGAGTGTTGGTTCAAACGAAAGGACTCTCGTGCAAGGCGTTTAATGCGATTGCGCGCGACGGCCGTGCCGAAGGTACGGGTTGCAATACTCAAACCCAATCGAGGATAGGTTTCATGATTGGCCAGGACCAACAAAC
Source organism: Gammaproteobacteria bacterium (assembly GCA_025357835.1). Classification (GTDB taxonomy): domain Bacteria; phylum Pseudomonadota; class Gammaproteobacteria; order Steroidobacterales; family Steroidobacteraceae; genus Bog-1198. Next base: position 37,480 of record JANYLM010000104.1, on the reverse strand, counting down.
TAAAGTAAGCATCGGCGAATTTCTTGCCGCGCCGCTTCACTTCGCGAAATTCGGCCGGCTGGTGCAATCGCTTGCTCGGCTCGAACGTCAGCCTCTTGGTTAACGCGGGGATCGTTAGACAGCCCTTAATCTGTCTCAGGGACAGAGGCGCTTGCGGCCTTTGGCGCGACGGCGCGCGAGCAATCGGCGACCGCTCTTCGTGGCCATGCGCGCGCGAAAGCCGTGGGTGCGGGCACGATGTAAATTACTGGGATTGAAAGTACGTTTCATAGCGCGACTCGAGCAAAAACCACGGGCCAAATCAATGAATTGGGAGACTTACGAAAGGCCGCAAGGGTACTGAGCGAGCATGGATGTGTCAATAGACGCCCCATCAAGTTGGAGCTAGACTCGCTGCCCTTTCGTTTACTTTGCCCCATTGCCCCAAACCTTGAGGAGAGCGCTCTTGTCGGAGTCGCTATGGAACCGCTGTCTGCGAGTGCTCGAGAGCGAACTCCCGGAGCAGCAGTTCAATACCTGGGTGCGACCCCTTCAGGCCATCGAACGGGACGGGGAACTGAGGCTCCTGGCGCCTAATCGCTATGTTATTGAGTGGCTGGGCCAGAACTCCCTGCCCAGGATCCGCGAGCTCATTCGGGCCTTCGCCGAGGACCCGGCTCCCGAGCTGGTGCTCGATGTGGGGACTCGGGCCGGCGTCTCGACCCCGGTGGTAGCGGTCAATGGCGGCCAATCCGCGGTCAACGGCGCTCCGGCGAAGGCTCGCAGGCCTGTGCCCTCGGTGCTTGGCGCACCGATTAACGCCAGTTTCACCTTCGAAGGATTCGTCGAGGGAAAAAGTAATCAGCTCGCCAAGGCAGCCGCGATTCAGGTCGCGGGGAATCCTGGGAGGGCCTATAACCCGCTGTTTATTTATGGCGGCGTCGGCCTCGGCAAGACCCACCTCATGCATGCGGTGGCCAACAAGATCAAAGAAAACAACTCGGAAGCACGGCTGGCCTACGTGCATAGCGAGCGATTCGTCAGCGACATGGTGAAGGCACTGCAGCACAACACCATCAACGATTTCAAGACGGCGTACCGTTCCTTGGACGCGTTAATGATTGACGATATCCAGTTTTTTGCCGGTAAGGAACGCTCCCAAGAGGAGTTCTTTCATACCTTCAATGCCCTGTTGGAAAGCCAGCAGCAAGTGATCTTGACCTGCGATCGCTACCCCAAAGAGGTCGACGGGCTTGAGGAGCGTTTGAAGTCGAGATTCGGCTGGGGTTTGACGGTGGCCATCGAGCCTCCGGAGCTTGAAACTTGTGTTGCAATCTTGATGAGCAAGGCAGCGATTTCGCACGTCGATTTGCCGGAGGAAGTGGCCTTTTTCATTGCCAAGCGCATTCGCTCGAATGTTCGCGAACTCGAAGGCGCCTTGCGCAGAGTGGTGGCGACATCGAACTTTACCGGGCGGCCTATCACTCTGGACTTGGTCAAGGAAGCGTTGCGCGACCTATTGGCGCTGCAAGAAAAACTGGTGACCGTGGAAAATATCCAAAAGACGGTGGCGGAATACTACAAAATTAGAATTGCCGATTTGTTGTCGAAACGTCGCAGCCGTTCCATTGCCCGGCCGCGCCAAGTCGCGATGGCATTGGCAAAGGCGTTGACCAATCACAGCCTGCCGGAGATCGGAGACGCGTTCGGCGGCCGAGATCATACGACGGTGTTGCATGCCTGCAGGCGAGTCAAGGAGTTACGTGAGACTGAACGGCGAATCGGCGAGGATTATATGAACCTGTTGAGAACCCTGGCGGGATAGGGGCTCAAAACCTGTGGACGACGTTGTGGATAAAGATACCCACAAGTCATCGACAGCTTACAAGCCCTCACCGGACAGGAGTCGGATAGAGTTTCAGTGTTTGTAAGATATTGAAATTTATAGCGTTTTTGGAGTTATACCGAAAAATGGGCTGCCTCATAATCATAGTAATAATCTCTTTTAAGAATCTAAATCTAAGATTGGTAAGACGGGTGTGCCCATGAAATTGACGGCTGAGCGTGAGAAATTGTTGGCTCCACTGCAGGCGGTGATCGGCGTCGTGGAGAGGCGCCAGACCATGCCGGTACTGGCCAATGTGCTGCTGGGTGTTCGCCAGGGGCAATTGTCGATTACCGCCACTGATCTGGAGGTGGAGCTGGTGGCTTCCACCGAAGTAGCCGTTCAGGACGCGGGAGATATCACCGTCCCCGGCCGCAAATTCTTGGACATTTTGCGGGCATTGCCGGAAAAGCTGTCGGTATCCCTGAGCCTCGAAGGGGAAAAGGTGGTCATCAAAGCCGGGCGTAGCCGGTTCAGTTTGTCAACGCTGCCCGCCGCGGAATTTCCGGTGATCGACGACATCAATGCGCAGCAGACCGTGCAGGTACCCCGTAAGGAATTGCAGCGTTTGCTGGAAAAGACGCATTTTTCCATGGCGCAGCAAGACGTTCGCTACTACCTGAACGGTATGCTGCTCGAGATCGACGGCATGGTGCTGCGGGCGGTTGCCACCGACGGACACCGACTGGCGCTGTGCGAAACTGCGTTGGCGGCGAAGGCGAAGACCTCGCAACAGGTTATCGTGCCTCGCAAGGGCGTGCTGGAGCTGCAGCGGGTGCTCACTGCTGAGGGAGTTGCGGAGTTGGCTATTGGAACAAATCACGTTCGTGCCCAGGTCGGCGACGTTCGCTTCACTTCGAAGCTCATTGACGGCCGATTTCCGGAATATTCACGGGTTATCCCGGCGTTGCCAGCCACCACGATCCGTGCCGATCGAGATATTTTGCGGCAGGCTCTGCAGCGAACGGCGATCCTTTCCAATGAAAAATACCGCGGCATTCGAGTCACAGTGAAGAAGAACGTAATCACGGTTCAGGCTCATAACCCCGAGCAAGAGGAAGCAGAGGAGGAGATCGAGGTTAGCTACGACGGCATCGATCTCGAGGTGGGGTTCAATGTCAATTATTTGCTTGATGCCTTGGCGGCCATCGATGGCCAAGAAGTTGAACTTGGCCTCACCGACAGCAATAGCAGCTGCCTGATTCGCTCGCCGGGCAATGCCACGGCTCGCTATGTCGTGATGCCGATGAGACTGTGAGCCGTGCCCCTGCGCCGCGTGCAAGTAACGGATTTCCGCTGCTTGCAGTCGGCCGGTCTTGAGCTCGATTCCCGATTTACGTTGATCAGTGGGACCAATGCCTCCGGCAAGACGAGCTTGCTGGAGGCATTGTACGTGCTGGGTCGTGGGCGATCTTTTCGTACCCGGCGGCTTGAGCATTTGATCCGGCACGGCGCCGAACAGTTTGTAGTGTTCGGTGAGATTGAGTCGCCCGACCGTCGAATTCCGGTAGGGGTGGAAGGGACCACCGCCGGCGTGCGTGCGAAGGTTGCCGGCGCAAAGACCTCCTCACTGGCTGAGCTGGCGCTGCTGTTGCCGGTTCAGATTATAGATCCCGAGGTTCATCGCCTGATTGAAGAGGGGCCGAGCCGGCGCAGGCGATTCTTGGACTGGGGTGTGTTCCATGTGGAACATTCATTTATTGGCCATTGGCAGCGATACAACCAGGCGCTCAAGCAGCGTAACGCTGCTCTCAAATCCAGACTGCCTCGCACCGTGGTCTCCGCCTGGGACCGCGACCTGCTGGAGTATGGGAGCCTAGTGTCGAATGCTAGATCGCGATACGTGACATTGCTGACCCGCCATGCGGAGGTCATAGGGCGCAATTTACTTGGCTTAGAGCTAGAGCTTAGCTATGGCCCGGGATGGCCGCGAGATCGAAGCTTTGCCGAAGGGCTTCAGAACAGTTGGGCCCACGACCAGGAGAGCGGCGCGACTCAGGTCGGGCCGCATCGGGCGGATCTTAGTATCCGGCTTGGTGGGCTCCGAGTTAAAGATCGAATATCGCGGGGACAACAAAAGCTGTTAGCGGCCGCGTTGTTGATCTCGCAGGTGAAGCTGTTTCCTGAGACCGCCCCTGTGCAGCCCTGTTTGCTGTTGGATGATCCCGCCGCCGAACTGGACGATGATCGCCTTGCGGGGCTCATTCGGGAGGTGTCCACTCAGTCGGTACAGCTGATTGTCACTACCCTGCATGGAGAGTTCCCGGCCTTTGGCACCCCTGGGCGAACATTCAGCGTGAACGCGGGGCGGGTGGAAGCGTTGTAATGGTTCCACGTGGAACACACCTAGGTTGCTGGTGGAACCAAGCTTCTCAAGGATTGACTCGAACTACCGGCTATCGTTTGCTTCCCCGTGCGTACTTACCCCTATCCTGGCGTCCCACGCCAAGTATTCACACGATTGAGCTACGCCAACCAAGGAACCAAACCCTCGCGGCGCCTTTGCCTCGCGTCTGCCCTTTATAATCCATTGATTAAAAAGACATTTTTGCGAATCCCAGATTCGTTATTCGTGTCGAAAACTGGTAGACTGGAGGGTCTGACAACAGGATCCATTATGGCCGATAACGACGTCTACGATTCCAGCAAAATCAAAGTCTTACGGGGGCTCGACGCGGTTCGAAAACGGCCCGGAATGTACATAGGCGATACCGACGACGGCAGTGGCCTGCATCACATGGTATTTGAGGTGGTCGACAACGCCATCGACGAGGCGCTCGCCGGGCACTGCGACCGAGTGGTGGTCACCATTCACGCCGACGAATCGGTCACGGTGTCGGATAACGGCCGTGGCATCCCTGTGGACATTCACGCCGAAGAGGGCCGCTCAGCAGCCGAAGTCATCATGACGGTGCTGCACTCCGGCGGCAAGTTCGATGACACGTCCTACAAGGTCTCCGGCGGCTTGCACGGCGTCGGGATCTCGGTCGTCAACGCTCTGTCGGATTATTTGGAACTCAACATCCGACGCGACGGTAAATTACACCGCCAGGAATATCGCCTGGGCGAGCCGCAGGCTCCCATGGCAGCGATCGGCGACACCGATGAGAAAGGCACGACGCTGCGCTTCAAACCCAGCGCGCAGATTTTCACCCACATTTCATTCAATTACGACACGCTCGCAAAACGTTTGCGCGAGCTGTCTTTTCTCAACTCGGGCGTGCGCATCGAGCTCATCGATGAGCGCGACGAGAAGACGGAAGTGTTTCAGCACGAAGGAGGCTTGAAAGCTTTCGTCACTCATTTGAATCGCAGCAAGACGGCAGTACATCCCACGGTGCTGTGGTTCCAAACTCGCGACGGCAATACTCAGGTGGAAGTCGCGATGCAGTGGAATGACTCCTACCAGGAAAGCATGTACTGCTACACGAACAATATTCCGCAGAAAGACGGCGGCACGCATCTTGCCGGTTATCGCGCTGCGCTGACTCGCACGCTCAACAACTATATCGAGAAAGAGCTCGCCGCCAAGAAAGAGAAAATTCAGACGACGGGCGACGACTCGCGCGAAGGTCTTACCGCAATTTTATCTGTGAAGCTGCCGGACCCAAAATTCTCCTCGCAGACCAAAGACAAATTGGTGTCCTCGGAAGTCAAGGGAGTAGTTGAGTCCGCGGTGGCCGGACGCTTGGAGGAATTCCTGTTGGAGCATCCCCAGGAAGCGCGCGCCATCGTCAACAAAATTCTCGAGGCCGCCTATGCGCGCGAAGCCGCGCGCAAGGCACGCGAAATGACCCGCCGCAAGGGCGCGCTAGATATCGCAGGCCTGCCCGGCAAACTGGCGGATTGTCAGGAGAAGGACCCCGCGCTCTCGGAGATGTTCCTGGTGGAGGGCGATTCCGCAGGCGGGTCAGCGAAGCAAGGACGCGACCGGCGTACCCAAGCCATCCTGCCGTTGAAGGGAAAGATCCTCAACGTCGAGAAAGCCCGCTTCGACAAAATGCTGGCGTCTCAAGAAGTCGGCACGCTTATCACCGCCTTGGGTTGCGGCATTGGCCGCGACGATTTCAACGTCGATAAACTGCGCTATCACCGCATAATAATTATGACTGACGCGGATGTTGACGGTTCTCACATACGAACGCTGCTGCTGACGTTCTTCTATCGTCAGATGCCCATACTCATCGAGCGCGGCCATATCTACATTGCGCAGCCGCCGCTCTACAAGGTGAAGAAGGGCAAGCAGGAAACTTACGTCAAGGACGATGTAGAATTAAATGCCGTGCTACTCAGCACAGCCGTCGATGGCGCGGCCTTGCACGTCAATGCCGATGCTCCGCCCTTGTCGGGACTGGGTCTTGAGTCCTTGGCGAGAAAATATGTCGAGGTGCAAGCCATCGTGCGCCGCTGGGCGCGCCGTTACGATGACCGCTTCTTGGAGCAGCTGCTGTACGTTCCTGCATTGAGCACGGAATCATTCGACCGCATCGATACTCTGCGGGATTGGTGCCGAAACTTGCAGCAGCGGCTCAACGCCCTCGACGATGTGTCGCGGCGCTATCGCGTCACGGTGCAGAACATGGCCGCCGGCGGCCATCGGATCGATCTGCAACGCTTCGAGCATGGCCTCTCTTCCGAGAAGCACATACCTCGCGAGTTCTTCGACTCGGCGGAATACCTGCGGATCGCGGAGCTTGCCAAGACCTTGAGCGACCTGATGGGGCCGGGCGCCTTCATCCAACGCGGCGAGGACCGCCAGGAAGTGGCCAGCTTCAAGGTCGCCATGAGTTGGCTGTTCGAACAGGCCAAGAAGGGTCAGAGCATCCAGCGCTACAAGGGCTTGGGCGAGATGAACGCCAGCCAATTGTGGGACACGACAATTAACCCAGAAACCCGTCGGCTCATGCAAGTGCGCATCGAGGACGTGGTGGCCGCAGACGATATTTTCACGACGCTGATGGGCGATGCCGTGGAACCGCGGCGCGAGTTCATCGAGAAGAATGCGTTGCAGGTTTCGAATCTGGACGTGTAGCGAAGGCATCGCGGCGCAAAGGAGCGGGCAATGGAAACCACTCGACGGGATTTCCTGGCCGGTGCAATAACCGTGGCGGGTGCGCCTATAGCCGCAGGCGCCTCCAAAGCCGGCGAAGCGGGCCAGAACGGTGAGCATGCGCACGCTCACGATCATGATCACCAAGACGTCCCATCGGATGTGGCGTTACGGGTCATGGCGCTGGAGTCCTTGTTGGTGGAAAAAGGACTGGTAGACAAGTCCGCTCTCGATGCGCTGGTCGACACGTATGAACACAAGATCGGCCCGCGCAATGGCGCACGCGTCGTGGCGCGCGCATGGAATGACACTTCGTACAAGCAAAGACTTCTGAGCAACGCGGATCATGCCATCGCCGAACTGGGCTACTCCGGCATGCAGGGCGAGCACATGGTGGTCGTAGAAAACACGCCCTCCGTGCATAACATCGTCGTTTGCACACTGTGTTCATGCTACCCCTGGCCGGTCCTTGGACTGCCCCCGGTGTGGTACAAATCCCCTCCGTATCGCTCGCGCACCGTAATCGATCCGCGTGGAGTGCTGCGCGAGTTTGGAGTCGTGCTTCCAGAGCATGTTGAAGTACGCGTTTGGGACAGCACGGCGGAAATTCGCTACCTCGTACTTCCGGAACGCCCGCCTGACACGGCGCACTTGAACGAGCAGGAGCTTGCTCTGCTGGTAACCCGGGATGCCATGGTGGGCGTAGCCCGTGACCTGCCGTCGCGGCAGGGAGATCGAGCATGAATGGAATTCACGATATGGGTGGAATGCACGGGATGGGACCCGTGGTTGCGGAAAAGAACGAGCCCGTCTTCCATGCGATCTGGGAGAGTCGTCTGTTTGCGATGCGCCGCGGCGCCGGAGCTTGGGGAAAATGGAATATCGACGCAAGCCGCTACGCTGTCGAACGAGTACCACCCACCGAACATTTGCAGGCTAGCTACTATGCGCGGCAATACATCGCTTTCGCTAAGTTGATGGTTGAGCGGGGACTCGTAGCCGCGGACGAAATGGCCACGGGTCATCCGGCTCTCGGGCAACCTAAGCTCACTCCACCGTTGACGGTGGATAAAGTCGCCGCCATGGTCTCGAAGGGCTCGCCTACCAACCGTGAGTTCAAGATTGCGCCGCGACATCGGGAGGGCCAGGCCGTGCGCACCCGCGAGATCCATCCCGCCACGCACACGCGCCTTCCTCGGTATGCGCGCGGCAGGACCGGCACCATAATTCGCGATCACGGAGTATTCGTGTTTCCGGATACCAATTGCCAGTTTCTAGGGGAAAAGCCGCAGCACCTGTACTCGGTGCGCTTTGCCGCTCGCGAATTGTGGGGCGAGCAGGCCGAGCCCCGAGATTCGGTTTACCTCGATCTGTGGGATGACTATCTTGACCCTGTCTAGACCGGGTCTTAAGACCGAACGCTTGGATGACCTGCTTACCCTTCCTCGCGAAGGCGGCGAGCCGATTTTTGCCGAGCCATGGCAGGCACAGGCATTTGCCCTCGCGGTGAAGCTGTCTGAACAGGGATATTTTACATGGAAGGAGTGGGCTGCGACTCTTGCGGGTGAAATCAAACAGGCGGCGAACGCGACAGAGCCCGACGACGAATCGAAGTACTACCACCATTGGCTCACAGCCCTCGAACGCTTGGTGTCGACCAAGGGACTGAGCGATCCACAATCATTGCTCACCCGCAAGGTCGCGTGGGCGGACGCCTACCGGCATACGCCGCACGGTAAGCCGGTGACCTTGCCAGAGACAATCCATAGTTAAACTGTTCCGGTCAGGCAACCAACACAGTTTGCCGCCTGCGCGCTCGGGTGCCTCGGTTCAACATCCCGGGCTATGAGTACACTGACTCGATTCATACCGAGGAAAGTTCGTGATCGACCTGCCCGCACTAGCAACGTACTACGCCGTGATGTCGATTACGCCGGGTCCGAACAATGTCATGGTGACGGCCTCCGGGGCATCCTTTGGATATCGAGCGACTCTGCCGCATATCTTCGGCATCGGCCTCGGTGCGGCGCTGCAAATGGTGCTCACCGCGCTTGGGCTCGGCATCGTCTTTCAAGAGTTTCCCATACTACATACCGTGCTGGCCTGGGGCGGGGCCGCCTACCTCCTGTACCTTGCGTGGCAGCTGCTGAATGCAAGTACTGTGGCAGAGACCGAGACGCGCCGGCCTTTCACGATTTGGCTGGCCATGCTCTTTCAGGCGATCAATCCCAAGGCCTGGGTCATGGCAATTACAACCGCAGCCGTGTTTCTACCGCGGCACACGCCGTTCCCACTTCTCTTTTTGGTGGTGGGTGGACTGTTTCTTGTCGTAAACCTTCCCTGCGTCAGTGTCTGGGCTCTGTTCGGCAGCGGAGTTAGACACCTGCTGTTGCGGCCGACCTATAGAAGAGTATTCAATCTGACTATGAGTACACTTCTGGTCCTCACGGCCGTACTGAGTTTGCGAGGTTGATGTGTTTAGTGTCGTGCGCAAATCGCCCATACCACTCGCCGACCAGCTGGTCGAGCGAGTTAGCGAACTCATTGAGTCCGGACGGCTTCCCGAAGGCTCACGACTGCCCTCGGTGCGCCAGCTGGCGCATCGCGTCGGGGTCAGTGTTTATACGGTCACGTCGGCTTTCGAGAGGCTCAGCGCCAAGGGGCTGATCGATGCCAGGGCCGGCGCCGGCTACTTTGTGGCGCCGGCTCGAAACCGCGCCGCGGCGCCGCGGATCGAGCTGGGACCGCTGGCGAGCTTGGACCCCATCCTCGGCTTCGCCCGCCAGACTCTGGAGCAACATCACTTCGCGGTCCCTGCCGGATCCGGCTTCCTGCCGGGTAGTTGGCTGACCGACGCGGTGCCGTCATCCATATTGTCGAAGGTCGCGAGATCCGGCGTATTGCTCGAGTCGGCCCCGGTACAGGGTGACCCCGGTCTACGGGAATTGCTTGCAGAGCGGATTCGAATGGCAGGCGTTCCCATTGCGGCCCGCTGCATTGTCGTCACCTTCGGCGCATCGCATGCCTTCGATTTGATTGCCCGAACCTTGTTGAAGCCCAACGACAGCGTACTGGTCGATGATCCGGGCTACTTCGTTCTGCATGCGCAGCTTCGAGCGCACAGTGCGCACCTGATCCCGATTCCGCGCATAGCGGAGGGCACGGACTTAGACGCACTCGAATCGGCCGCTCGCCTGCATCGGCCGCGCATGTTCGTCACCCAAACCGTACTCCACAATCCGACTGGAACCAGCGCCACCGCGGCGAACTGCCACGGCATTCTGACCCTGGCCGAAAAGTATAATTTCGTCGTGGTAGAGGATCATGTGTATACCGACCTCGCGCCGCGACCCGTCGTGTCACTCGCGCAAATCGATGAGCTGAAGCGAGTGCTGTATGTCGGCAGCTTTACGAAAGTTCTGGGGCCCGGTATGCGCATCGGGTTTATCGCGGCTCCGGAGGCGCTGGTTCCTCAGTTAGTCGACTCGAAGATTCTCGCGGTTCTTTCGGGATCGGCACTGGATGAATTCGTCCTCCGTGAGCTGCTCGCCAGCGGCAAATATCGCAAACACACCGAGCGGCTGCGCGATCGGCTCGGGCCCGCACGCGCGACGTCGATAGCCGCGCTGCGCCGTGCGGGTTTAATCATCGAGCAGTCGGCGACGGACGGTATTTTCCTTTGGTGCCGGCTGCCAACGGGCGTTGACCCGGAGCGGCTTTGCGTCGATGCGCGGGCGATCGGCATTCTGCTGGCCAAGGGCACGATGTTCTCGATCAGCGGCCAGGGCCACGGGTATCTAAGAATCAACGCGGCGTATGGCGATGAGCCGATTCTGTGGCGATTCCTCGAATCGCGCTGTCGAGCCGCAGCCTAGCGAAATGTCCACGACCAAAACCCCCTGCTAAGCCCATCAATTGGGCATGACCAGTTTTCGCGCCTACCAGGCGTCTCATCGAAGGCCACGCCGTGAATTCGTACGAAACCGCATTTGGGATGACAGAATTGGAGCAGGCCGCGACGCTGGTGCATCGAGTGGTGCCGCCGACGCCGCAATACGCCTGGCCGAAGCTTAAAAAACGTGCCGGCTGCACGGTGTGGGTGAAACACGAGAATCACACCCCCACCGGCGCATTCAAAGTCCGCGGGGGGCTGGTGTACTTGGATCGCCTGCAGCGTGCCGATCCAAAAATCCCCGGAGTCATTTCGGCGACGCGCGGCAATCATGGTCAGTCCATTGCCTTCGCCGCTGCGCGCAGCGGGATTCCGGCGACAATCTATGTGCCCCACAACAACTCCCTCGACCAGAATTCCGCAATCGCCGCCTTCGGCGCCCGGGTGGTCGAGTTCGGCAAGGACTTCGACGAAGCAAAGCACGAGGCCTTTCGAGTGGCGGCAGCGGAGGGTTTGCACTTTGTCCCCTCATTCCACAAGGACCTAGTCACCGGGGTCGCCACATACGCCCTCGAACTGTTCCGGGCGGTTGGCGACTTGGACGCCGTGTATGTCGGTGTGGGAATGGGGTCCGGTATCTCCGGATTGCTTACCGTGCGAGACCTGTTGGGCCTGAGGACGGAAATCATCGGCGTGGGCGCAGCCAAGGCTCCGGCCACAGCGCTGTCCTTCGCCGCCGGTCGCGCCACCAACGCGCCGTCGGCACGAACCTTTGCCGATGGCTTGGCGACGCGAGAACCCAATGCCGAGGCAATCGCAACCATATGTCGTGGGGCTGCTCGCATCGTGGAGGTCAGTGAGGACGAAATCGCCGAGGCGATAAGGGTGTATTTCGACGACGCACACCAGGTGACAGAGGGCGCGGGGGCGGCTCCGCTGGCGGCCTTATTGCAAGAGCGCCAGCGGATGGCGAACAAGAATGTTGCCGTGGTACTGAGCGGTGGCAATATCGAGCGTGCGCGCTACCTGCAAGTGCTCGGCGGACTTACTCCACCCGTAGCGTAAACAGCCACACGGAGCGGCGGATCGGGCAATCGCGCACCACACGCCGCAACAAAATGTGTTGCATCCGGTCTGGGAGTTATGCCCCACATCCGTCGCTTAATTAATTGTTAGGCGCCTATGAAATCGCCCCAGTCGATCTTCGTAGTTCTGTTAAGCGCTGGAGTACTTTCGGTATGGCTCAATTCGCACAACCGTCTACTGCTTGTCGTGGACCGCACAACTGGTAGTAAAGGGTGCGTCTCGGAACTGCCTCAGTTTCTTGGTATAGCGCCGGACGGGATATTAGCGTGGCTTGCCAATTGTTTTTGCTTCCTATGGGTGTTGGCTTTCCCAGCCCTCGCCGTTTGGGGAATTATCATGGCGTATCAAAGGCGGCGACGTCGCGTAAATGCGTCCGGCGTCTAATCAACGGCTGGAACGATCACGCGGTGCAACTTCGGTAAGGGTCCAGCGAGGTCGAGGATGGGGATCAAGTGCCTTCGTTCATCGGCAACGCCGCCGCGCGTCGTTCAGCCTGATCGTTAGGCCGCAAATGCTACGCCTCGCTTTTCCTGTGGTTCTCGGCGCGCTATATTTGTCTGGGCACGAAACTGCGCAGGCCAGCAACGGTTTATGCGGGCCGCTGCTCGAATTTGTTGAGTCAGTCAAACCAAATGAAGAACGAGGCCTAAAGTTCCACACCAGTTGGGGTAGCAACTTCAACGGCGAGGGCGATCCGGCCTTGGCGGCCAAACGTTGTGAGCACAATGGTTACGAATCGGCCAAAAAAGTGTGCGCCTGCCTCATGGGGCATGGTGCCACCGAATTCGCAGGAAATAACGCCAAGGAGGTGATCTCTTGCCTCTCCTCAAGAACGCGATTTTCCCCACGAACACAGCTGCACGTCATATCGCTGTCGATGTCGTATGGCACCGAAAATCGGGGTGATAGTGTGGATATCGATTACACCGAAGATATGGAACTGGGCGGTATGGTTTTGTCTATAGTAGTCAGGGGATACTGAATCGGCTAACAACCTGTGGCGAAATACGAAGCTGATTGCGTTTCGTGAAGCCTAACTAGCGGTTCGAGCGATCGCGTGGCCACGTCTTCGTTGAGCCAAGGAGGGGATCGATGATTGAATTAAATCGGCATCGTTGGTCGTTGGCGCAGCCCCGCGCCGCTCCACCTAATCGTTAAACACACAATGCTGTCACCGCGTGAATCCATGGACGTAGCGTTAAAGGCTTCCGTCGTGCCAGTGCTCCGCGAAAGCGGCTTCACGGGCTCTTATCCGCACTTTAGGCGGGTGCACGTCACGCACGTCGAATTGCTGACGTTCCAATTCGACGTAAACGGGGGCGGCTTCCTGATTGAGATATCTCGGTGCGGTATCGGCGGGACAACAACGCACTTCGGTAAACACATTCCGGCATCTAAGGTCAGAGCTTGGGACATTCATCCCAATGATCGGTTTCGCATAAAGCCTGGCGAAGGATCTGGCACTGACAGTTGGTTTCGATTCGAGAATGGCAGATACGGTGACGTCGCGAACGAGGTTCTTGCGAAACTGCCGGTCGCACATGACTATTGGTCTCAGCGTGTCTAACCAAGCTTTTTGGGGAATCACCCGTTTTGAAATACGGGTGCAAGTTGACTTGTGAGTCAGGATTATTCTCGTAAAAACTAAGGGGTACACGGCGTGACGCGACAACCGAGTTTAGCTGCATTGACTGTCATCGCGATTGCCTACACGATGCTGGGACAATCGACCCATGCATCGGATAACTCATCTCTCCTTCCGGGGCGTAGCATTTCGGCTCTGCTGATCGGCGGATGGAGCCTTAAGTCCAGAGTGACAACCACTACCGACGGGAAGGTTATCGTCGATCCGGGTCTGTCGGCAACGCCAAAAGGAATTCTAATATACGACCCTTACGGACACGTCGCGGCACAACTGTCGAGGCCTGGCCGATCAGTGGACATGCTAGCGGACGACTGCCGCAAGGCGATCACAATAAAAGGAACGAACGATACGTCACAGACGGTGCTGGGTTACGACGCCTATTTCGGAACTTACACCGTGGATGAAGCGCAAGGCATCGTGACGCATCACCTTGAAAGCGCACTGTTCCCGGGCGATGTCGGAAAGAACATCACCAGGCACATTGCTGTCGACGGTGACGCTCTAACGATAAAATTCACAACAACTCAGGGAGATGGTACGCCCGTCACTAGGACGCTGGTCTGGTCGCGTCTGAAATAAAACATCCGTGCATTGGGATAGTTGGACTGAGTGCGCTGGCGTATGTCGTAGACCCAATTCAGCGACGCCGAGTCGACGTATTTCGCAACCGCTATCGGCATTCGAGGTGAGCGCTTCGTTCCTGTGGAGCTCCCTCTGTCGACTCGACTCGCGGTGTTGCACGCGGTCTGACCGACGGTTTGAGCGCACGGCGGGTAGTCTTCGTTAGTCGGAGGGAATCGATGATGTGGATCAAGCAGCTTCGTGGGGCACGCGCGCCAAACCGATGCTTCACTACGTTATGTCCAACCGACCCCGCGGGAATGCAAACGTGACCAAGAACATAGAGCCTCAATATTTCGCGAAAGTAGTGGTCACATCGATTCAAGTTGCGCTTCTTGTCGCATGTGGTGGTGGCGGTGCATCCACGCCGTTGACCACCTACACTGTCAGCGGCATGGTCTCAGGACTTAGCGGCGCAGGCTTGGCATTGCAGAATGACGGCGGCCCCGGCCTCGCAGTGTTCGCGCCGGGTCCGTTCATCTTTCCCGCTAGTCTCGGGAGTGGCGCTGCTTATTCAGTAGTCGTGGCAACGCAGCCCTCTGTACCTTCGCAGAATTGTGTGGTTACTAATGGCTCCGGCACGGTGGGTAACGCGAATGTGACCAATGTAGCCGTCATCTGCACGACCGTGCCGTTCACCGCTCTCGCGAACCAACCGCCCGAACCCGGATATTTGAGTCTGTTACTGACCAATGGCAGCGTCATGATGCAGTCAATCAGCGATGCCGGCGTATTTTACAATCTGACGCCGGACTCGCAGGGCAACTACATCAACGGCACCTGGCGCCGACTTTCGAGCTCACCGGCTGGTTACGCGCCTGCCGATGGCGCGCAGGCCGTGCTGGCCGACGGTCGGGTGCTGTTCGTCGGCGGCGAATATAACCAGAATAATTACAGCCTGCCCTTCGCGCCCAGCGGTCTGACCAACATGTCGGCCGTGTATGACCCCGTCGCCGACAGCTGGACGATGATCGGCGCACCGCCCGGGGTCAACTATATTGGTGATTCGCCTTCAGCAGTCCTGCCAGATGGCAGCTTCGTTTTTGGCACTAAGCTGGGCCGCACTATGTGGCGCCTCGACCCAGTCAACTTGTCCTGGACATCACTCCCCGCCCCGGGCAAGGCGGACGATTTCGCCGAAGAGGGCTGGACCCTCTTGCCGGACGGTGAACTCTTCAGCATCGATGTCGGCGATCCGCGCCATGCCGAACATTACGACTCACTCGCCGCGTTATGGTACAGCGATGGAAATACGCCGGATGGACTGACATCGCCTTCTAGCGCGCCTGGCGGTCTAAGTTACGGTCCAGCGCCGATTCAGGTTGTTGGCGGTGTGAGCTACGGTCCGGGTCCGGCGGGCACTTACATTCCACCGGGGGAAGTAGGGCCTGCAATTCTGCTGCCCGATGGCACGGTCTTCGCCACAGGTGCGGCAGCCAACGGAATGGCTGCCCACACCGTTATCTACACCCCCGGACCGACGCCCGCGGCCTCGGGCAGCTTCAGGGCGGGACCGGATTTTGGCGCCGGCGACGACGTTGCTGATGCTAGCGCCGCCTTGCTTCCCTCCGGTCATGTGCTGATTGCCGCGGACTCCGGCAAATTCTATGAATACGACGGCGCCAAGATGTCGGTTACGGGGGCTTTGCCAATTAATGGCGGCACTACCCAATACTTTGTTCTGCCACTGCCCAATGGTCAGGCGCTTGTAACCGGGGGGCTCACGAGTATTTACAGCGGCAACGGCAGCGCCAATCCGGCCTGGGCCCCCACGATTACCAATGCACCGGCGACAGTAACGCGGGGCTCCACTTACGTCATTGCAGGGATGAAGTTGAACGGTTTGTCGCAGGCCGCCGCTTTCGGTGACGAACTCAACGCCGCCACCAACTATCCGCTGGTGCGTATCACCAATACGGCGTCGGGTCATATCATCTACGCGCGAACACACGACCACAGCAGCATGGGCGTCGCGACCGGCACCACGATCGTTTCCACATCCTTCGACGTTCCGGCGGCCGCGGAAACCGGCGCAAGTTTGCTCGCCGTTGTCGCCAACGGAATCACTTCGACACCAGTAAGCACCACGGTGAATTGACCTACTCTGTCGAGTGATTTCACATCATGGCGATGATGGCGACAAAGATCGCGTACAGCCCGGCGAGCGGCATCAGCGATCGGGCATTAACCGTATTTTTGGAGAGCAGCCCCAGCAGCACCGCAACCGCCGCTATAGTGATGACTCCCGAGACGATCAGCTCGCGCGAAAACATCCAGGGTGTAAAGAACAAGCCGAGAGCGGTCGGGACGGTGGCCTGTATCATCATCGCGCCCGAAATATTAGCAAGTGCCAGGCGCTCCTTGCCCTGACGCACCCAGATGATCGCATTCATGGTCTCGGGCAATTCAGTGGCCACCGGGCTCAATAGCAGCGCCACCAGTTGCGGCGACAGGCCGGTCCAGATTCCTATGGCCTCGAGCTGACCGACGAATACTCTGGACGCAACCGCGATGGCGAGCAGGGCGAGAGTGGTTTGCAGCAGCGGCCATACCAGGCCCGGGTCGCCGCTGGGATGCAGCTTCAGGGGCACGAGTTCGTCTTCGTTCAAGACCTGCGCACCGCGCAGTTCGCGTGCCAAATACACCGCGTAAGCGAGCAAAAATAATGCTCCCAGCCAAGGCTTGTAACCGAACACGAGCAGGCCGAGCGCAATCTTGGCCACGAAAATGGACAGGAACCAGGCCTGATCGCGCCACAGCTTGTTCGGGTCGCATTCGATGACCTGTGTCGCGCGACCGAGGCGCCGGCGGTTCCACAGCATGGCGAAGCCGACGACTGCGTAGGAAATGGTGGCGAGAACCAACGGTCCGCCCAAGGCCGCGCCGACGCCGATGTCCTTCTGCGCGGAATCGCGTCCAAAAACCACGGCTACGAAGGTCACCGCGGTTTCCGGCAGTGCGGTGCCGAAAGCCGCCAGGATGGTGCCGGTAGCGGTCTCTCCTACCCCCAGCTTGCGGCCCAGCCACTCAATGCCGTTGACGAAGAATTCACACGCAAAATAAATCGCGGCGGCCGACCCAAGGAACAGAACAATTGTGAGCATGAATCTTAAAAGTATACGATGCGTAGGGTCCGCGCCAGCCGCAATTTACGCTGCGCCCTTACAAGGCGATGCACGCTTCATCATGGTTCGCAGTGACCAAGAGAGAATACTGACCTGCTTTCTGGAATATGCAGACACCACCGTGACGGTCCATGATCAGTTGCACCAGCGTGAAGGCGACTCGTGGCGGCTACGCGTGAGTAACTACTCCAAACTGCGGCTCTCGCCCCAGTGGGTGGTGGAACGCTTAAGTTCTCTCGGACTGACTGCGCGTCGTGCCACCGTTGCGGGAGGAATGATTCGCATCACTGCGCAAAGATTGCGCGGGGCTTAGCGAGTATCGCCGGCTGCCGCCGCAATGCGAGCAAGGCCCGCTTCGATGGATTGCTTCACTTCCTCGTTTAGTTGCCGAGGTTCCTTGTCCGCGGGTTCGATGGGTTCGCCGATGACCACGCGTATCGTGCCGGGCCTTTTCATAAACCCGCGTCTGGGCCAGAACGAGCCGGCATTGTGCGACAGTGGCACCACGCTCTTGCCGGAGGCGATCGAAAGCATCGCGCCGCTTACTCCGAATTTGCGGGTTTCGCCGGCAACTACTCGCGTGCCTTCGGGGAAGATAATGACCCAGAGGCCGTCCCTCAGCCGCGCCTTGCCCTGTTCGATCACCTGGTTCACCGCCCGGTGCCCCTCGCCGCGGTTGATCGCGATCGGCCTGAGCCGTTTCAGTCCCCAGCCCACAAAGGGGATCCACAGCAATTCTCGTTTCAGCACCCAGACCTGCGGCGGGAAAATCAGAAATTGCGCCACGGTTTCCCACGCCGAAGTGTGATTGCTCATCACGATGTGATTGCCCGCCGGAATGCGCTCGCGGCCTTCTACGACGTACTTCAGACCGCACAAGCGGTCGAGTACCCATAATAAGATCCGCGCCCAGCTGCGCGCAATCGCGAATTGCGCGCGATACGGCAGCCAAAAACTCAAGGCCATTGCCGCCCCGAACAGGCAGGCCGATGCCATCATGTAGGTGGTGAAAAGCAGCGATCGAAAAAGCTGCACGGTATCGGTTCAGCCCGGTAGGCGCGATAGATCGGCGACACCGCCGAGCAGCAGCTGTACGTCGCGCAGTAAGGCAAGGCGGTTATTGCGCCGCTCCATGTTCTCGTCCATCACCAGGATGCGCTCGAAAAATTCGGCCACCGGCGCCCTCAAGGCCACCAAAGCCTTCAGGCCCTGCGCATAGCGGCGCTGCTTCGTCGCCTCTTGCACGGGAACGCGCAAATCGCACAATACCCGGTGCAGTTGCCGCTCGGCGTCCTCAGTCAATGCGTCGGCATTGATCGCCACATCGCCGCCGAGCGTCGTCTTCTTCAGGATATTCGCAATGCGCTTGTTGATAGCCGCGAGAATACCGGCTTCCGGCAGTACCAGGAACTCTTTCAGCGCCTGCAGGCGCGTCACCGCATCGAGGGGTGACCGCGGGCGGTTCGCGAACACGGCATCGAGCATTTCGGCAGTGGTGCCGGGCTCTTCCAACAGCAAACCCCGCAGCCGCTCGGCAATGAAATCGTACACGGCATCGACCACGCCTGCCTTCAGAACCGGTTGCGCCGCTGCGGCTTCCTCCAGCAATTCGAACAAATCCAATTCCAGCCGGCCCTCGAGCAGGATGCGCAACAACCCTAAGGCGGCACGCCGCAGACCGAAAGGATCCTTAGCGCCGGTGGGCCGTTGGTCGATGGCGAAAATTCCCACCAAGGTATCGATCTTGTCGGCGAGCGCCACCGCCTGGCCCGTCTTGGTGGTCGGTAGCGAGTCGCCGGCATAGCGCGGACGGTAGTGTTCCTCCAAGGCCAGCGCCAATTCCTGCGGTTCGCCTTGTGCCTCGGCGTAGTAGCGACCCATGGTGCCCTGCAGTTCCGGGAATTCGCCCACCATCGCCGTCATCAAGTCAGCCTTGGCGAGTTCCGCGGCGCGCGTCACGTAGGCTCCGGCGCCGATACGGCGGCCGACGGATTGCGCCAGCGCCGTCACGCGCCGTGTCTTGTCGGCATAGGTGCCCAATTTGGTCTGAAAGGTCACACCGCTTAAGTGGGCCGCATGCGCTTCGAGTGATATTTTGCGGTCCTGCTCCCAAAAAAACGCGGCATCGCTCAATCGCGGCCGCACCACGCGTTCATTGCCCTGCCGTACCTTGGCAGGGTCGCGGCTCTCAATATTGCTGACGGTGATGAACCAGCCAGACAGCTTACCGTCCGCGTCTTCCACCGCGAAATAACGCTGATGGTCCTGTACGGTGGCGATCACCACCTCGCGGGGCAGGCTCAAAAATCGCTGTTCGAACTGGCCGGCGATGGGTACAGGCCACTCCACCAGGGCGGTGACTTCGTCGAGCAGCGCATCCCCGATCAGAGCCGTACCGCCGACGGCTGCCGCAGCCGCCGAGTTCACGCCCTGACGAATCAGCTCGCGTCGGGTTGCGAAGTCCGCCACCACCTTGGCGCGGCGCAGGCGGCTCTCATAACCCTTGGCGGACTTGAGAGTCAGGGGCCGCGGTGCCAGAAAGCGGTGGCCGACAGTCACTCGTCCAGCAGGCAGCCCCAGCACCTCGGCCGGGATCACCGTCTCGCCGTATAAAAGAACGACGCTGTGTACCGGTCTGACGAACTCGGCGGTGCGGCTGCCCCAGCGCATGCGTTTGGCAATCGGCAGCGCGGCGATGGCCTGATTGACGATATCGCCCAGCAGGCTCATCGTCGAGGCGCCTCGCTCGGTGCCCCGGAACATCAGCCACGCACCTTTGTCTGTTTTGAATTGACTCAGCTCCGCGACCGGCACGCCGCAATTCTTGGCGAAAGCGATGGCGGCCTGAGTGGGCGCGCCCTGCGCGTCGAAAGAATTGGCCAACGGCGGCCCGCGCCGTTCCACTTGTCGTTCAGGCTGATGCTCAGCCAATTTTTGTACTTGCACGGCCAGTCGCCGCGGCGTAGCAAAGCCACGCACCTTGCCGTGCGCTATGCCGGCTGCGTCTATTCCTTTGAGCACGCCCTCGGTCAGAGCGGTGGATAAACTCCGCAGAGTGCGCGGCGGCAATTCCTCTGTGCCTAGCTCGAACAAGAATTCATGCGCACTCATTAGGCGACTCGCTCCGCCACGGCATTCTTGAGGAGCGGGAAGCCCAGCGCTTCCCGGCTGGCCCGGTACGCCTCGGCCACGCCGCGCGCCAGCGTGCGCACCCGCAGAATGAATCGCTGCCGCTCGGTCACGGAGACTGCGTGGCGCGCGTCCAGTAGATTGAAGGTGTGCGAGGCCTTCACCATTTGTTCATAGGCAGGCAGCACCAATTTGTCATCGAGCAGGCGCCGACACGCGACTTCATGCATGTCGAACTGCGTCGACAGCACCGTGGTGTCGGCCTTTTCAAAATTGTAAGTAGACTGCTCCACTTCGTTCTGATGAAATACATCGCCGTAGGTGATCGTGCCGAAAGGACTATAGGTCCAAACAATATCGAAAATGCTTTCCTTGCCTTGGATATACATGGCCAGGCGTTCCAGCCCGTAAGTGATTTCGCCCATCACGGGGCGGCAGTCAAGCCCTCCCACTTGCTGGAAGTAGGTGAACTGCGAGACTTCCATACCGTTCAGCCATACCTCCCACCCCAGCCCCCAAGCACCCAGGGTGGGTGACTCCCAGTTGTCCTCAACAAAGCGAATGTCGTGAGTCAACAGATCCAGCCCCAAAGATCGCAGCGAGCCCAAGTACAACTCCTGAAAGTCGTCCGGCGAGGGCTTGATGCAGACCTGAAACTGATAGTAGTGCTGCAGGCGAAACGGGTTACTGCCGTAGCGGCCGTCCGTGGGCCGCCGCGAGGGTTGAACATAGGCGGCACTCCAGGGCTCCGGGCCCACGGCGCGTAGAAAGGTCGCTGCATGGAACGTCCCGGCGCCCATTTCCATATCGTAGGGCTGAAGAATCACGCAACCCCACTCGGACCAATATTTCTGCAGTGCAAAAATGAGATCTTGAAAAGTGCGGGGCGGTGCAGGTTTAGCGGAAGCCATCGGATGCTCGCGAGATTAGCAAAAACCGCGAGTATAGCGACGCCACTCTGACGTGTCCTAGGCTTAACCGGACGTGTCCAGAGACAGCGCCGCGCACCTAAATCGCTCATAGGTACTCGCCCTAGAGGAAATCAACCCCGCAATCCACCCGTAATAGCCGCGACGCACCAAAAAGGAGCGCGGAATTTTGAGATTCGATCCATTATGATGCACGAGCCCCCGCGGCCGGGCTGCAAGTGCTTGATCCGTATATGCATCACAATGGCACATTAGCTGCATTGTCTAGGAACCCCGGTCTGATCCGGGCCAAACCCACAACCCCGCGAGGACGCACATGACTCCCGCCGATGTTCTGAAATTGATCAAAGAAAAAGACGCGAAATTCGCGGATCTCCGCTTTACTGACACGATTGGCAAGGAACACCACGTCACCATACCGACGCGCCTGGTGGATGAGGGCTTTTTCAAGGACGGCAAGATGTTCGATGGCTCGTCGATTGCAGGTTGGAAGGGCATCAACGAGTCGGACATGATTTTGATGCCGGACCCGGCCACCGCGGTCATCGATCCTTTCTACGAAGAGACGACGGTGGACTTGCGTTGTGACGTCATCGAACCCATGACCTTGCAGGGCTATGAGCGCGACCCGCGTTCCTTGGCGAAGCGCGCGGAAGCGTATCTGAAGTCTTCCGGAATCGCCGATTCAGCGCTGTTCGGCCCGGAAAACGAATTCTTTATTTTCGACAATGTCACCTACAGCTCCAGCATGAACGGCTGCTCCTACGAAGTGGACTCCTACGAAGGCGCGTGGAATTCAAACAAGGCTTACGAGGACGGCAACAAAGGCCATCGGCCGGCCGTCAAGGGCGGTTACTTCCCGGTGCCGCCCGTCGACGCGCAGCAAGACATTCGCACCGCCATGTCCATGGCCTGCGAAGAAATGGGCTTGAAGTTCGAAGTGCATCACCACGAAGTGGCCACCGCCGGACAGGGTGAAATCAATGTCGCGGCGAACACGCTGACGAAGAAAGCCGATGAAGTGCAGATTCTCAAATATGCACTGCAGAACGTGGCCCATGGTTATGGAAAAACCCTGACTTTCATGCCCAAGCCAATCGTCGGCGACAATGGCAGCGGCATGCATGTGCATCAATCGCTGCAAAAAGACGGCAAGGCGCTGTTCGCAGGCGATAAGTACGGCGGCCTGTCCGACATCGCCCTGTACTACATCGGCGGCATCATCAAGCACGCCCGCGCCCTCAATGCATTCACCAATGCCAGCACCAACAGCTACAAGCGTCTGGTGCCGGGTTTCGAAGCGCCGGTGAAGCTGGCTTATTCCGCCCGCAATCGTTCCGCGTCGATCCGTATTCCCTGGATTCCCAATCCCAAGGGTCGCCGCATCGAGGTGCGCTTTCCGGATGCAACCGCTAATCCGTACTTCGCGTTTTCCGCCATGCTGCTGGCCGGCCTCGACGGCATTCAAAACAAGATCCATCCCGGCGAGCCCGGCGACAAGGATTTGTACGACTTGGAGCCGGAAGAGGACAAGAAGATACCGACGGTGTGCCACTCCCTGGACATGGCACTCGACTACCTGGACAAGGATCGTGGGTTTCTGAAGGTGGGGGGCGTCTTCACCGACGACCTGATCGATGCCTACATAGAATTGAAAATGAAGGAAGTGACCCGCCTGCGAATGACCACGCATCCCATCGAACTGGAGATGTACTACAGCCTGTGAGCTCACGGCAGGGTGCGAGCCTAAAGGTGTGGACCGCCTCACAGTGTCCACACCATATTTTGTAGCTTGGAGGCGATAGGGCTATGCTTTGGACTTATGCACCCTTGGAGACCATGGATAGTGCTTGCCACCCTCGCAGCGTTTGCGGGACAGGCGGCCGTGATCTACAAGTGGACCGACTCCGGGGGGCTAGTCCATTACTCCGATCAGCCCGTGCCCGGAGCCGAGAAGATATTCACGGCGAGCAGCCCGGCGGGCGCGTCATCGGCCAGTCATGCGATTGCGCAGCCGCAGGGACCCGGCGTCCAGAAGCCCGCGGAGCCGGGCTTGGGCTACTCCATACTGGCCGTCACTGCGCCTTCCCCCGATCAGACGTTTTTCGGCGACGAAGTCATCGGCGTGGCCCTGGCCATCGAACCCGGCCTCAAGCCAAACCACTTCATCACCTGGCATCTGAACGGCAAACAACTCGACGATCACGGGCCGACCACCACACAATTCGCTCTGCAGAGCTTGGATCGCGGTGCCTATGCCATCGCAGCGACGGTCACGGACCAACAAACGGGCGAATCGCAGAGCACCGGCAGCGTGAATTTTTTCGTGCGACAGCCGTCCGCCCTGGCGCCGCTGCACCAGAAGCCCTAGCGCCTGTATTGCGCCAACCGGACCATCCGTTTGGCCGCTGAGTTCAAGCTAAACACGATTCACATCGAGGGCACCGAGCTACTCGATGGCCTGGTGACCAGTGTGTTTCTGCTGGACCAGGGCCTTCACGTAGGCTACTTGAACGCCGCCGCGCAAACTCTGCTGGGCCTAGGTTCCAACCAAGCCTTGGGCCGAAGCATCACGGAATTGCTGCGCGGCGCCGAAACCCTGTTGCCGCTGTTCGACCGCGCGCGCCAGGGCAGCGAGGGCGTGGTTCAGCGCGAGCTCGCATGGCCGGCGCCGGGCGGGGTCGATCGCATCCTCGACTGCGCAGTTACTCAAATAACGCTGGGCCAGGACGATTGGCGACTACTGCTGGAAATCGAGGACATCACGCAGCATCGGCGCCTGACTCGAGAGAACGCCTTGCTGGCGCAACTGGGCGGGAGCCGCTTGATGGTCCGCCAGCTCGCGCACGAAATCAAAAACCCGCTCGGTGGCTTGCGCGGCGCCGCGCAGCTGCTCGAACGGGAGCTGTTGGATCCAGCCTTGCGCGAATACACGCGCGTTATCATCAGCGAGGCAGACCGGCTCACGAACCTGCTCGATTCCATGCTCGGCCCTGGTCGCCCGCCCGCCAAGCAGCTGATCAATGTGCACGAGTTGCTGGAGCGCGTTTATCACTTGCTGCGCAGCGAGGCGCCGCAAGGCGTGACCGTCGAGCGCGACTACGATCCCAGCCTGCCGCCGCTGACGGTGGACCCGAACCACATCATTCAGGCCATGCTCAATCTGGGCCGCAACGCCATCCAAGCCCTGTCGGGCGGCCATGTGACGTCACCGCGACTCGTCCTGCGCACTCGCGCGGCGAACAATGTGAGCGTCGGCGCGCGGCGCCATCGACTGGTTGCCTCGATTCAATTCGAGGACAACGGCCCCGGGGTGCTCAACGAAATTCGCGACACGATCTTTTATCCGCTGGTGTCCGGGCGGGCCGACGGTACGGGCCTGGGGCTGGGGATAGCTCAGGACCTGGTCAGCCGCCATGGCGGCCTGATCGAATTCGACAGCACCCCGGGCCGAACCATATTTGTCATTTCTCTGCCGATGGATACTGTATGAACGCAAAGCCGCTGCAAGTTTGGTTGGTGGAGGACGATGCCTCCATCCGCTGGGTACTCGAGAAAGCGCTGAAAGGCAGCGGCATGATCGCCAAGTGCTTCGATCAGGCAGATGATGTCTTGACGGCCTTGCGCTCCGGCGCGCCCGACGTGTTGATGACGGACATTCGCATGCCCGGCCGCAGCGGGCTCGACCTGCTAAAGGAAATTCAAGTGTCGCGGCCCGGATTACCCGTCATCGTCATGACGGCGCACTCCGATCTGGACGCAGCGGTGGCGGCTTATCAAGGCGGCGCATTCGAGTACTTGCCAAAACCCTTCGACATCGACAAGGCAGTGGACCTGGTGCGTCGCGCCGCGCAGCAGTCGACCATCTCCATCGACGTCGAGGCCGCCAGGCGCAGCATCCCTGAATTGCTCGGGCAAGCGGCCGCCATGCAACAAGTGTTTCGCGCCGTCGGCAGACTGTCCCGCTCCAGCATGACGGTTCTGATCACCGGCGAATCGGGCACGGGCAAGGAACTTGTGGCGCACGCTCTACATCGGCACAGCCCGCGCTCCAATAAAGCGTTTGTGGCCCTCAATACGGCCGCTTTCACCGCGGACCTCCTGGAGTCGGAGCTGTTTGGCCATGAGAAGGGCGCATTCACCGGCGCCGATGCTCTGCGCCGCGGGCGCTTCGAGCAAGCCGACGGCGGCACATTGTTCCTCGATGAAATAGGCGACATGTCTCCGGCGCTTCAGACGCGGCTGCTGCGCGTGCTGGCGGAAGGCGAATTTTATCGAGTCGGCGGACAGACGCCCGTTAAAGTTGATGTGCGCGTCATCGCCGCGACTCACCAAGACTTGGAAACGCGCGTGAAGTCCGGCCACTTTCGTGAAGACCTACTGCACCGCCTCAACGTGATACGCATCGAAATCCCACCGTTGCGCGAGCGGCGGGAGGATATTCCGGAACTGCTGCGCCACTACCTCGCGGTCGCCGGACAGGAACTGGGGGTCGAACCAAAACTGCTGACCTCGCCCGCCGAGGCCGCGCTGGTGATCTTCGATTGGCCCGGCAATGTCCGCCAGCTCGTCAACGCCTGTAGACGTTTGACCGTCACCGCACCGGGGCGGGAGCTTCGTGCCGAGGATATTCCTCCCGATCTTGGCGGTGCCCACGCCGGCCAGGCCGCGAATCACGATTGGATGGCGAAACTCTCGTTCTGGGCGGAGCAGGAATTGGCAGCCGGCACGAAACGACTGCTGGATCAGGCGGTCCCCGAGGTAGAGCGCATACTGATCCGCGTCGCCTTGCGCAAGGCCGATGGCCTGAAGCAGGACGCCGCCAAACTCCTGGGATGGGGCCGCAACACCCTTACGCGCAAGATGAAGGAGTTAGGCATGCAGGACGTTGCCTAGCAGAAATCACTCTTTCTTACGCGCAAACCGACTCTGAATGGTTCGGCGGGTTGACCGCTCTTTAGATGCCACCAACGATGGTCAAAACGTCACTAGGCGCTAACTAGCGGCAGCCTATAATTGCCCGCATGATGAGCAATTATTTAACGCATGAGATCGATTCGGCGTACCAGCTGCTTCTCGGCAACTCATTGAGCAACTGGCTGGTCGCCGCAGTCGTGGCCGTCGCGGTGTGGTCGGGCCTGTGGATCGTGAGGCGCTTGGTCGCGTCGCGCTACAAGAAGTATTCGGCAGGCCAGCACCGAGTGCCGGTTCGGCTGCTTGCCTACCTCATCGCCAATACCAGGCAATTCTTGTTCGTCGCCATTGCCTTGGGCGCAGCGCAGACCTGCCTTAAGCTGCCGGACCGAAGTCAGCACACCGTCTCCAACGTCGTGCTGATTCTGATTCTGCTGCAGGTTGGGCTGTGGGCCGGTCGAGCCCTACGTTTCTATCTGGAGACGAAGGAGCGGGAGCGGGGCGCGGATCAGGTATTCGCGGGATCGCTGGATATCATCAATTTCGTCGCGCGCATGCTGATTTGGTCGTTGGTGATCTTGGTGGCGCTCGAGAATTTCGGCGTCAACATCACCGCCCTCCTCGCCGGTCTCGGTGTGGGCGGCGTGGCGGTGGCTCTGGCCCTGCAGAACATACTCGGCGACTTGTTCGCCTCGCTGTCGATCGCGCTGGATAAGCCGTTCGTCGTCGGCGACCGCTTGGAAATCGATGCCTACGGCGGAAAAGTCGAGCATATCGGCATTAAGACCACGCGGTTGCGAAGCGACGCCGGCGAACAAATCATTCTGTCGAATGCCGATGTCCTCAAGAGCCGTGTGCGAAATTTCGGCCGGGCCCAAGAGCAACGCACGCTGGCGACGATACGCGTAACCTACGATACGCCGGCCGACACGCTTCGCGGGATCCCCAAACTGCTGGAGGGTATAGTCCGAGAGCAGCCGAATTCGCGCTTCGAGCGCTGCCATTTGAAAACACTGACCGATTCAGCGCTGCTCTTCGAGCTGTCTTATTTCGTGCAGCAACCCTCCGTGAATTCCCTGCTCGATCTGCAGCAAGCCGTCAATTTTCGTATCATCGACGAGTTTCGCCGTTTGGGCGTCGAATTCGACTACCCGACGCAGCGCGTGATTCTCGTGCGGCCACGAATCACGGCTGACAAAGAGTAAGGGGTGGACGGCCAATAAGCGGCGGTCTGTCGGACTGCGGCACGGGCACTATCGCCGACACCGGAATCACTAACGTCGAATCGCCAAAGTCCACAACCCAAATGTTTCACATCGTGCTGTTCGAGCCCGAAATTCCGCCGAATACCGGTAACGCGATCCGCTTGTGCGCGAACAGCGGCGCCACCCTGCATCTTGTCAAGCCGCTGGGATTTCGCCTGGATGATAAGAGCTTGCGGAGATCCGGACTCGACTATCACGACCTTGCGTCCGTCAAAGTTCATGCGAATTTCGGCGATTGCTTGAGTGAACTTTCCAATGCGCGGCTCTTCGCCGTGGAAACCGGTGGCGGCCGCCGCTACAGCGACCTTGAATACCGTGCCGGAGATGCGTTTTTGTTCGGTCCCGAAACTCGCGGGTTGCCGGATGCAGTGCTGGGTCAAGTCGGGCGCGATAATTGCCTGTTCATACCCATGCGCACCCCGAGCCGCAGCATCAACTTATCCAATGCCGTGGCTCTCGTTGCCTACGAAGCATGGCGTCAAATCGGCTTCCTCGGTCAAGCGCCTGACTGAAGGATTCGCAGGCATGCCGGGCTCTCTCATATCCGCGCGGGACTGAAACAGCTACTCCGTCTCGGAGCGCACTTCTCGTCCCATCAAGGCGTGCACCGCGGCTCGAACGGGTTTGCCCTCATGCATGACCTGGTAAATTTCCCGGCATATGGGCATGTCTACCCCCAGGCGCTGCGCCACATCGCAGACGGCGCGCGCCGCGGGCAGTCCTTCGACGACTTGATGGATGCTGTTTTGCGCTTCGCGCAGGGACTGACCCCGGCCCAATGCCATGCCGAAGCGGCGATTGCGAGATTGGTCGTCGGTGCAGGTGAGCACTAGATCGCCGAGGCCGGCGAGGCCCATGAAAGTCTCGCGGGCCGCGCCGAGCTTCACTCCCAGACGCATCATTTCGGCGAGACCGCGCGTGATCAACGCCACTCGAGTGTTGGCGCCGAAACCCATACCGTCGGCTATGCCTGAACCTATGGCAATGACATTCTTCACTGCGCCTCCGACCTCGACGCCCATGATGTCGGTTTGGGTATAGGCGCGGAAGTTCGGTCCCGACAGACTTAACGCCAGCTCCTTCGCAAAGCGCTCGTCGGCCGAAGCCACCGTCATGGCGGTGGGCAGGCCGGCGCCGACTTCCTTCGCGAAGGTGGGGCCGGACAGTACCGCTCCCGGCCGTGAGCCCAATACCTGCCGGGCGACCTGATGCGGCAAAACTCCCGTCGCGACTTCGAATCCCTTGGTTGCCCAGGCGATCCTTGTGTCGGGGCCTAGGTGCGGCTTGATGTGTTCCAAGGTCGCGCGAAATGCATGCGAAGGCACGGCAACCAGCGCATCGCGTGCCCTCGCAAGCGCCTCGTCTAGGTCGCCCGTCACTTGCAAGGTGTCGGGAAATGCCGCGTCCGGCAAATAACGCTGGTTGCGCCGCGCCCGGCGCATTGCATCGAGCTGCACGCTATCGCGTCCCCACAGCAGCGTGGAATGACCTTCTCGAGCCAGTTGAATGGCGAGCGCCGTGCCCCAGGAACCCGCGCCGATCACCGCCATCGGTTCTGAGCGCAGGTTCTGCATTGGGTTTCTCCGCTGCGACCGAACTGAAATCTAGTTGACGAGACCCGGCTGCGGCGATTCCGATGCCTGCGCAAACAAGGCGTCGAAATTGACCAAGGGGAGGAGGAAATTCGGGAAACCGCCCTTGACGATCAAATCCGAAATTACTTCGCGCGCGTAGGGAAACAGCACGCTAGGACAGAAGCTGCCGATCAGGCGTTTCAAATCCTCGGTCGATGCTCCGGCGATGGAGAACACTCCCGCCTGCTTCACCTCGACCAGGTACAGCGTCGCCTCGCCCTGCTTCGCCTCGAGAGTGATGGTCAAGAGCACTTCGCGCACGTCTGCCGCGAGTTCCTCCGCGGACGTATTCATGTTGAGCTGAAACTTCGGCTCCCACGCCTGGTTGTTCGGCAATCGCGGCCCGTTCGGCGATTCATAGGAACAATCCTTCAAGTAAACACTCTGCAAGCTCACTTGGACGCCGCCGATGTTGGCCTCTGGCCCCGGAGTTCTTACCTCGTTCATTAAGCCCCCTGAATTAATCGATCCAGTTCACCGCTGCGATCGAGTTCGAAAAGATCGTCGCAGCCGCCGACATGCTGGTCGCCGATGAAAACCTGCGGAACTGTGGACCGACTGCTGCGCGCAATCATTTCCTCGCGCAACTTCGGTTCATCCTCGACATTGATTTCGGTGAAAACCACGTTCTTCTGAGTCAAAAGCCCCCTGGCTCGCTGACAGTACGGACACCAGTCCGA
The DNA here is from genome assembly GCA_025357835.1 of Gammaproteobacteria bacterium. Taxonomy (GTDB): domain Bacteria; phylum Pseudomonadota; class Gammaproteobacteria; order Steroidobacterales; family Steroidobacteraceae; genus Bog-1198. The sequence continues at coordinate 7,646 of JANYLM010000104.1, read as the reverse complement.
CGTGTACAGGGTCACGGTGGGCTGGGTCACTTCGAGCTAGCCTTGCCGCCCTGCGAGGTTTTCGCCAATGGTAGGTTGTCCTTGACCCAGGCATTCAAGCCCCCTTGCAGGTTGAATACCTTGGTGAATCCAAGCTTCATCAGCGTTCGTGCACCGCCGGCGCCGCTGGTGCCGCTGTCACAATAGGTAATCACGTTCTTGTCGCGCCATTTCTTCAGGCTCTCGGCCTGCGATTCGAGTTCCGCCACCGGCACACTGCGCGCATCGCCGATATGGCCCGCGTCGTACAATTCCTTGCCGCGAAGATCGATGACCAGGGCGCCTTGATTCATGAGGCGCACGGCCTGCATCGCGCTTAAGCCGGCAAAGGCCTGCACACGCTCGCGAATCTCATAAAAAGCGATGACGACGGCCGCCAGTATCGCTCCGGCGGCTAAGTAAGGATGATGGCCAATGAACTCGAACAAACGCTGCATGCGACGCACATATGAGAATTTCGGGCCGCTAAGTATAGCAGCGGGCACAAGGCTTGTATGCTTGCCCTCCACCCATGAACTTCACCACCCGTCGCAGCCTCAAACACCTTTGCCTTGCCGTCGCCGCGAGTGTCCTGTGTTGCGCCGGTAGCTGGGCCGCTGCGCCCGAGCCCGCGGACTCCGCGCAGGCGAAGGCCAAACTCGCGGCCGTGCGCGCGCACATTGCAGCGCTGACCAACCGATTAGGCGAGGGGCTCAAGGAGCGCGATGCACTGAGCGCGCATTTGCGGGCGGCGGAACTCGCCATTACCGCAAAACGGCAACGGCTGGATGCTGTGCGCGCCGCGCAGGCTGCCGCGGAGCGGCGCCGGTCGGAGCTGCGCGTGGAGCAGATGTTTACGCAAAATGCGCTGCAGGCCGAGCGCGCCGCCTTAGGCGCGCAAGTACGGGCGGCCTACATGATAGGCCGGCAGGAAGAGCTCAAGCTGTTGTTGAACCAGAGCAATCCGGCCAGCCTGGGCCGTACTCTTACTTACTATGGATACTTCGCGGCGCAGCGCAGCGGCAAAATCGACACCATTCAGGCTCAAGCGCTGCATCTGCAGCGGTTGGTGGCGGAAATAAACGAACAAGGCACACAACTCAAGCTTCTGGAAAACGATGCCGGCCGCGAAATAGCCGGATTGCAACGTGCGCGTGCCGACCGCGCCGAAGCCTTGGCGGCCCTCATTCAGCAGGTGGCCAGCGGCAAACAGGAACTGGCCGCTTTGCAGCGCGAGGAGCAGGCGGTTGAGTCGCTGGTGGCGGATCTTGCGCGGGTTATGCAGGACTTTCCGGTCGATGCGACCATGAGCTTCGATCGTATGCGCGGCAAACTACCGTGGCCGGTGCTGGGGCGTGTGACCGCGCGCTATCAGCAGCAGCATGCAAATTCCTCGGCCGGCATGCGCTGGAACGGCGAAATGATAGAGGCGGCGCGCGGCGCCAAAGTGCGCGCTCCGTACTTCGGCCGGGTGGTGTATGCCGATTGGCTGCAGGGCCTCGGGCTACTGCTCATCATCGGGCATAGCGGAGGCTACATGACCCTATATGGTCATGCCGAGGTACTCTACAAATCGGTAGGCGACTGGGTGGCCCCGGGTGATGTCATCGCGGCACTGAGCGACGCCAACGGCCCCTCCCCGCAGCTGTATTTCGAAATTCGCGAAGGGCGCAAACCTCAAGACCCCAATGCCTGGTTGAAGACTAAGCCCTAGGCATGCGGATATGTGCGGTATCCGACATTATGTCGCATGACGCCGAGGACGCCGTTGTGTTGATCACTGCCGAAGTGCCGAACGCGTCCTAGATTCGCCGCGGAATTTGTTGGACTCTGGGGCCAATGACCGCGTCGTCCGAAACCTGGAAGTCCTATGCGCAACTCTTGCTGCGCCTGAGTCCAAGAATCAGCCACATCCTATTCGCGAGCGCCGACGGCGCCTTGTGGTGGTCGAGCGACCCCGCCGGCTCATCGCGGGTGCAATACGCGCTCTCCCTATTAATAGGCTCACACGCCACCCGCCATCGCGAAATCGACGGCTTGGCGGAGACCGCGGATAGTACCGAATCGCGTTATGGCTTTCGCATTCGCGGCGCGCTCGGCGAATTGCTCGGCCTGGTCGTCATCGCGCTGCCGCAGCCCGAAGCGCGCCTCGACTTGGGCACAGTCCACGCATTGATTGAGCCCGCGCTCGATTGTTTGCAAAGCGAGCTGTCGGCGCGCGCCGCAGCCAGTATCGCCATCGGCGAGCTGCACGAGAATCTCGCGGACCACAGTCGTGAGCTCGATCTGTTTCAGCGCCTATCCGAGGCGACGTCTGCGGACGGATTGGAATCACTGGGACAAATTCCGACGCTGGCAAACGAGCATCTTGCCGGAGTGGTTGCGGCAATACTCCTGCCGGACCGGAATCTGACGATTTGCCGCAAGCAGCATGGCCAACGCAACGGCGTCGAGAGTGAAGTGCTGGCGCAAATGCATCGCCACCTCATGACCCGAGCACAGCTGCACGGCTGCACCCTGGTCGCCAACCACCTGGCTCTCGACGGTGCCAACGCTGCGGCGCCGTACAAGGCTATCTCAACCCCCATTCGCGATGAGGCGCGTCGAGTCATCGGCGTGCTCGCGGTGTTTCGAATGGACACCGATGGCGACTTTCAGATGCGCGACGCCGAGGCCCTGGAGTTGCTGGCGCGCAAGGCCGAACAAATCATTCATTCAAGCTTCGATCCCGTGACCGGCCTGCTGACGGCGGCGACATTCAGGGCTCAAACCGCGGCGCGGCTGGCGACGCAAGAACTGCGGCAGTGTACCCACGGGTTGCTGTATGTCGATATCGATCAATTGAACGTAGTGAACGAAAATCACGGCATGCATGTCGGTGACGAGATCATTCAGGGCGTCGCGAATTTGCTGTCCCGACGCGCTCGCGAGGGTGCGCTCATTGCGCGGATCGGCGGCGACCGATTCAGCATGTTCGTGCCGGGCTGCGGCATCGAGCCCGCCGCCCGGATTGCCGAAGAACTACGCAGCGCTGCTATCCGCTTGAGCGGCGCGCGCGGAGACAAGCCCTTGCTGGTGTCTTTGAGCATCGGTGTCTCGCGCCTCGGCGACCGCGCCGGGCGCATGGACCATGCCATGGCCGCCGCCGAGTTTGCGTGCCGAACGGCCAAGGAACGCGGCCGCAACCGCGTCGAGGTCTTCTACGGCAATGAACTAAACTCCGGCGGCGATCCCCCTACTTTGAGCTTTGCCGCTCAAGTCAGCGCCGCGCTCGCCTCCGACTCCTTCGAACTCTTGGCGCAGCCCATTTTGCCGCTGCGCTCGGCGCCGGCCGATCCGCGCTTCGAAATTCTGCTTCGCATGCGCGCATCGGACGGCACGCGGCTGAGCCTCGAGAAATTGGTGGGTGTCACGGCCTGTCAGGATCTGAATCGCGGCATCGATCGTTGGGTCATTGAACAGGCGATCGAGCGTCTCGCCGCCTGCCGGCATCTGCTGCGGCAGCATCCGGCGAAATTCTCCCTGAATCTATCCGCGGCTTCGCTTGCCGATGGGGAATTCTGGCGAATGTTGGAAGACTTGGTGCGCAAGAGCCGCATCGAACCCGGAACTCTCGGATTTGAATTCCGCGAGGAATCCGCCAGCGCGCACCTCAGCACCATCGCGCCGTTCATGTGCAGGCTGCGCGAGCAGGGAATCACCTTTGCCCTCGATAACTTCGGCCGCGGCGTCGGATCGCTCTCGCATTTGAATTCTCTGCCCGTGTCCTGCATTAAGATCGACGGCAGCTTCAGCCGTGATCTCCTCGACAATCCCAAGTCGCAATCCATGGTGGTGGCCATAGCGAAGCTCGCGAACACTTTTGGCATGGAAACCGTGGCCGGGCACGTGGAGACCGACGCCATTCGCGCGCGCGCTGCACAATTGGGCGTGGACTACGGCCAAGGCTTTTTCATTGGCAAGCCATTGGCGCTGGACGATGTCATTCACGATTTGCCGTTGTACGCCTGCTTTACCACGTCCACCGGATTGTTCGATCCGGCTGTAGGGAAAGCGGCGGCGCTCGGCGGCTAGCGGCGAATCGCCGTCGCACGTATGCTGCGGTCCGATGTTCAGGAAATCTCCACATATCTTGTTGCTGAGCGCGGGCCTGTTGCTTGGGCTGGCGGGCGGAGCACTTGCCGATAAGGCGGCGGCACCGGTACCGGCACCTACTCTGCCTTGGGCTGACGCCCGCACTCTGGCCGATGTGCTGGAACGAGTGAAGCATGATTATGTGAATCCCGTCGACGACCACCAGCTGCTGCAGGCGGCGATTCGCGGCATGGTGTCTTCACTGGATCCCTACTCGGCCTACCTCGCCGGCGAGGAGTACGACGAGGTCAAGATCCTAAGCTCGGGCCAGTACTCGGGCGTCGGCATCGAGGTGTCCATGGATGACCAGGAGGTCGTGGTGGTGTCGCCTTTCGAAGGCTCGCCCGCTGCCGCGGCAGGAATCCGCTCCGGCGATGTCATCGCCACTATCGACGGCATTGCCGTGAATACAAACACCTTGGCGGACACCATTGGGCGCATGCGCGGCAAGGAAGGGACATCGGTCAAGATCGGCATTTTGCGGGAGGGCAATCCCGAACCCTTGCAATTCACCCTGAAACGTTCGCGGGTGGATTTGCACAGCGTGAAGGCCGAGCTGCTCGAGCCGGGCATGGGGTACGTGCGGATTTCCCAGTTCAGCGAAACCACGGGAGGCGATCTTGATGCCGCGCTCAAGGACCTGCGCAAGCGCAACGGCGCGGCGCTCAAGGGCTTGGTACTCGACTTACGCAACAATCCCGGCGGGGTACTTGAGGCGGCGGTGTCGGTTTCCGATACCTTTCTCGACGCGGGCGTCATCGTAACCGCCAAGGGGCGCACGCCTGAATCCAGATTTGAAATGGATGCGACGCCGGGCGACGCACTCAACGGCGCGCCCATCGTGATATTGATCAACGGTGGATCGGCGTCGGCGGCGGAGATCGTCGCCGGCGCTCTCAAGGACAACCATCGCGCCAAGCTCCTGGGACGCACCACTTTCGGCAAGGGCTCGGTGCAGACCGTCATTCCCTTATCGGGCGATCGTGCCATCAAGCTGACCACCTCGCTGTATTACACGCCGTCTGGAATATCGATCAATCACCGCGGCATCGCCCCCGACATTGAGCTGGAGCGCGATCCAAAGCCGCCAACCGTGCCCGTACCCGCGGACGCTCCGCTGCTGCAGCGTGACCCCGAAGTCAGGCGCGCGGTTCAGGAATTGAAGGTGCCGGCCAACGGCGGCAGTGGCTCGGTGTCCGCGGCGGCTCGATTGAGATAGGGCATGCGCAGTACCCGCTCCATTGAGATATTGTGCTTGGCGCTTGCCGCCCTGGTACTCGTTTGGTCGCGCGCGCTCACAGACCAACCGTGGCCTGTGCTTGGACTGCTCGGCGCCTTCCTGGCTGCCATCGTCGCGTTTCGCTCTCGGCGCTTCTTCCCGCGGCGGACCCGGACACGCCTGCTGATAGAGTCCTGGTCCATGGTGATATTCATCACCGGGGTGTTGTGGTTCACCGGCAAGAGTTCCAGTCCTCTGCTGAATCTGTACTTACTGCCCATTATCTTGAGTGCGTTCACTCTGGGGCGTCTGGTCACTCTGCTGCAGGTGGCAGTGATCGCGATTTGCCATCTATTGCTCGCCGCGGCGACGCCCAGTCTCGACGTGGTTTCGCTGTTCTACGCCAGCCACGCGGTAGGGCAATTGGCGCCCTTTTTGCTGGTGGCCTACCTGACCACGACGCTGTCGGCGGATATCACGGAGGCGCGCGAGCGGATCGAGAATCTGGCGCAAAACGATGCCTTGACCGGCCTCTACAATTTGCGCATGTTCAATGAGGTGTGGCAGCGCGAACACGAGGCCAGTGAGCGTGACCGCGGCGTGTACGCCTTGCTGATGATAGACATGGACAAGCTCAAGGACATCAATGACGCCTTCGGTCACGAGGCGGGGAATAGTGCCATCACACTGGTGGCCCAGTGCCTGCAAAGAAGCATTCGCGGCACCGACTACGCCGCCCGCTTCGGCGGCGATGAGTTCGCCGTGCTGCTGCCGGGCGCATCGCCCGAAATCGCCGAGGCGGTGGTTAAGCGCGTGCGGCACAACGTGTACAAGACCACGCTGGATCTACGCTCGCGCATGATCCGCTGCAGTGTCAGCATCGGCGTCGTCAATTACCCCAAGGATGCGCGCGACATGCGCGAGCTGCTCAGCATGGCCGATCGCAAGATGTACCGCGACAAGGAGCTGCGTCGGGCGCCAGGTAGTGAGGCAAACGCCTGAAGTTATCAAAGCAAATACCTGAATGTGCTGGACTTTCTATAAAATAATGGCAAAGTTAGCGTTGCATCACGTCGCGGTGTGAATGACATATGTCAGCTTGCCGCATATCGTCGGAACCTTAAGAGATAGTCAATGGCGTTCAATTTCAAAGAGCCGTCCGCGGCGCTGCGCGTGCTAACTGGCCTATGCCTAGGGTTTTTGGCCCTGCAGGCCGCCGCGAAGCCCATTGGTGACCCGAAACTGAAGTCCAGTTCGGTGCTCATCATGGATCAGAACGACTCCTCCGTGCTGTATTCGCGCCATTCCGATGTGGCCATGCCCATCGCCTCCATCACCAAGTTGATGACCGCCCTGGTGGTGCTCGATGCCAAGCAGCCTCTCGATGAGCCGCTGCAGATCACCGACGCCGACCGCAACCTTCCGAAGGGCGGCTTTTCGCGCCTCGCCGTGGGTACCACCCTGTCCCGGGGCGATTTGATGCACCTGGCTCTGATGTCGTCCGAAAACCGAGCCGCGCATGCCTTAGGCAGCAACTATCCCGGCGGAATGGCGGCGATGGTCGCCGCCATGAATGCCAAAGCCGCGGCGCTCGGCATGGCCAACGCACACTTTGTCGACCCCACGGGCCTGTCCAGCCAGAATGTCGCGAGTCCAGAGGACTTGTCCAAGCTGGTGATCGCGGCCGCGCACAATCCCACTATTCGTGGGTATTCGACCGACCGCAGCTATGCCGTGAAAGTCCGCCGGCATATGGTCGCATTCCGCAACACCGACAACTTGGTCGCCAATCCGACCTGGAACATCGTCGTGCAGAAGACTGGCTACATCGCCGAGGCCGGCAAGTGCCTGGTCATGTCGGCCGTCATCGAAGGCCGTTCCGTGGTCATCGTGTTGTTGGATTCTTTCGGCAAATACACCCGCGTCGCGGATGCCAAACGGATCAAGACTTGGATGGAGGCGAGAGCCAACGAGCGCGTGCGGGTATCGATGCGCTGAGCCCGCGCGTCTCACTCCCTATCAGTAGCCGGAGTTGAGTTATGCGTATTCGCCTCGTCGTCGGCTGCTTGCTATGGCAGACGCTGCAAACCCCGGGAATGGCCGCCGACCGGGCATTGTCGGTCACGATTTATGCTGATGACTTGGCGCTGGTCCAGGACCGGCGCGACATAGAGGTCAAGGGCGGTCGCCAGCGCATCGAATTCCAAGACGTCTCGGCGCAAATTCGGCCGGAGACCGCCTCGCTCACGGCCGGCGACATCGGCATCGTCGAACA
>JANYLM010000071.1 GCA_025357835.1 Gammaproteobacteria bacterium | reverse complement strand
CAGCTTTTTCCGCAGATTTCGTATTCGCCAAGCGAGAAACTCCTTACCAGATACCGTGGTCCAAATCGGACCTAAAAACAGCCGCCTAGCTTGCCGATTGGCCTCGCGCTTGTCAATGGAATAACCCAGGCGCCTGTCTCCGCACAGGGAAACCTGAGTATAATCACGGCCTTTCGCCATGGAACTAGTTCGCGGCCTACATAACATCTCGCGGCGCCATCGAGGCTGCGTTTTGACCGTGGGCAACTACGATGGCGTACACCTGGGCCACCAGCAAATGATCGGCGTGCTCAAGGCGCGGGCCGCCGAATTGCGTTCTGCAGCGACGGTTCTGGTATTCGAGCCCAGTTCCAAGGAGTTCATCGATCCTGAGGGTGCGCCGGCGCGTTTGACGCGCTGGCGAGAGAAGTATGTTGCGCTGGCGGCGCACGGCGTCCAACGGTTGGTCACTCTGCGATTCGACGAGTGCGTGCGCGCCATGACGCCCCGTGCTTTTGTCGATGAACTGCTGGTCGAGAAGTTGGGCACTCGGCACATGGTGGTCGGCCATGACTTTCGCTACGGCAGCAATGCCGGCGGCACCATCGAAACCCTGACCGCCGCGGCGTTGTCGCACGGATTTGGCGTGGAAGAGGTGGCGCCGTTCGTATTCGACGGCGTGCGCGTGAGCAGCACGGCGGTGCGCGAGCGCTTGGATTACGCGGATTATGCGGGCGCTGCGCGCTTGCTGGGCCGCCCTTACCGGATGATGGGTCGTGTGGTGCACGGGCGGCAATTGGGGCGCACGTTGGGCTTTCCGACGGCGAATCTGCGATTGATGCGCCGCAAGTCGCCGGTGTGGGGCATATTGGCGGTGCGGGTGCTTGGTATCGCGCCGCATTCATTGCCGGGTGTCGCCAGCCTCGGCACGCGGCCCACGGTGAATGGCACTGAGCCGTTGCTCGAGGTGCATGTGTTCGATTTTGCCGGCGACCTCTACGGACGTGCGATCGAGGTTGAGTTCGTTGCCAAGCTGCGCGACGAGGTGAAGTTCGATTCTCTGGACGCCATGGTGGCGCAAATGCAAATTGACGGCGCCGGTGCGCGGAATCTGTTGACGAAGGTGGCTAGTGGCTGACTACAAAAATACGATTAATTTGCCGAACACGGGTTTCCCGATGAAGGCGGATCTTGCCAACCGCGAGCCGGGAATGCTGGCGGGGTGGGAGCGCAGCGGCCTGTACGAAAAGATTCGCGAGGTCGCCAAGGGGCGGCCCTCTTTTATTCTCACCGATGGCCCGCCCTATGCGAACGGGGCGATTCACTTAGGTCATGCGGTCAATAAGATTCTCAAAGACATCATCGTCAAGTCGCGCACGCTGGACGGCTATGACGCGCCCTATGTGCCGGGCTGGGATTGCCACGGACTGCCGATTGAAATGCAGGTGGAGAAGACGCACGGCCGCGTCGGCCAGAAGATCGACGCAAAGGCGTTTCGTGCCGCATGCCGTGAATACGCGCAGAAGCAAGTCGATGCACAGCGTATCGATTTCAAACGCTTGGGCGTGCTCGGCGACTGGGAACATCCCTATCTGACCATGATGCCGCGCTTCGAGGCCGAACAGCTGCGCGCCTTCTCCGTGATCATCAAGAACGGTCATGTATACAAGGGATTCAAGCCGGTGCACTGGTGCTTGAATTGCCGCTCCGCGTTGGCTGAGGCGGAAGTTGAGTACGAGGACAAGACGTCACCCAGTATTTACGTGCGATTTCCGGTGGTCGATGCCGCCGACGTGGCGCAGCGCTTCGGAATCGGGCCGATCGGGGAGGAGCAGTTGTTCGACGAGTTCCAGGAGGTGCCGACTTCGTTGGCTATTTGGACCACGACACCCTGGACCTTGCCCGCGAATCGCGCCGTGGCGGTGCATCCGCAGTTCGACTACGCGCTGGTCGAATTCGATTTAGGTGCGGGTCCCGAGCGGCTGGTGCTGGCGAGCGAACTGATCGATGCCGTCATGAAGTCGTTGGCGATCGCTCATTGGAGCTTGGTGGCGACGGTGAAAGGCGCTGCTCTGGAACATATGTTGCTGCGTCACCCTTTCTACGATCGGCAAGTGCCGGTGGTGCTCGGGGATCATGTGACCCTGGATGCGGGCACGGGCGCGGTGCATACCGCGCCGGGACATGGTTTGGACGATTACAACGTCGGCCGTCGCTATGGGCTGGAGATCGACAATCCAGTGGGCGGCGACGGACGATTCTTGCCTGGGACGCCGGTGTTCGCGGGCGAACAGGTATTCGATGCCAACGCCCATGTGATCAAAGTGTTGCATGACAACGGCCGCTTGCTCAAGGACGAGCCGTACCATCACTCTTATCCGCACTGCTGGCGTCACAAGACACCGGTGATCTTCCGCGCCACGCCGCAATGGTTCATCAGCATGGAGCAGGCCGGCTTGCGTAAAAAGGCGCTCGACGCAATCTCGCACGTGGATTGGATGCCGGCCTGGGGCGAGCA
>JANYLM010000039.1 GCA_025357835.1 Gammaproteobacteria bacterium | reverse complement strand
CAAAAGCCCTGGATCGAGCCTTTATCACGGCCGGCGGTAGGGGGTCCCCTCATTTTTGCTTCCAAAAGTGACGGTAGGAATTACGGATAATCATAGTGTTGGCGGCGGCTTTTCGTAACTAAATCAATATGTTGCTGTTCGTGATTTTTCAGGGCTATCGTATCCGGATCAGGGAGGGATGCGATGAACCATTGGCAGGCGACGTTTCTAGGACTCAAACAGTTGCCGCGCGAGCTGAGCGGCTTCGAGATCGAGGTGTTTTTCACCTTCACGGCCGGCGAACGTGCTCTGATTGAAGCGCGGCGTGGTCCGTCGCTCAAGTTGGGGCTGGCGCTGCAGATTGGCTTTCTGCGCATGAGTGGTCGGGTGTTGGACGCGGTGCGCATCGTGCCGCCCGCGCTGTGGAAGCACCTCGGTAGTCAGTTCGGCGAGCAGGCGCCGGATCTGGCGTCGCTGCGAGCGATGTATCGGCGGCACCGAACTTTGTTCGATCATCAGGAACTGGCCTGCGAGGCGTTGGGCTTTCATCCCCTGCTTGAGGCACAGCGACGGGCTCTGGTTCGTACCCTGCGACGGGAACTCCGGCAGACGGCCGATCGACAGCGACTACTGGCGTACGCGCGACAATGGTTGTACGACCGCAAGTTGCTGGTCATGCGCGAGAAGGATCTGCGCGCCATCATTTCCGCCGCCATCCGGCAGTTCGAAGCGAAGCTTGGACGGACGATTCAAGCCGATGCAGGCACTGCGGTTTTGGAGCGCTGGCAGGATACCTTGGTGCAAGCGCGGGAGTCGTCGCTGACGACACAAAATTGGCTGTGGGCGCCGCCGGCCAAGCATTCGACACGGCAGATTGATGAGCTGCTGGAGCGCATCGAGGTGTCATATAAGCTCGGTGTGCAGCACCACTTGCGGGATCAGCCGGATGATTTGCTGCGTCGTTATGCACGGCGCCTGGCATCACGTCCGCCATCCGCCGGCCGGCTCATTGTCGAGCCGGGCCGCACCATCGAAGTGGCCTGCTTTATGCGCTTTAGCCTGCTCACGAACACCGATCGGTTGCTGCTCATGGTGCGTCGTCGGGTGGCTGATCTGTGGCGTCGCGCCGCAAAGGACGCCAATCGAGTACTGATCCACTGGGCCGATTTATATCGGGAACTGTTGGCTTCAGTGGGAGCGTTGGCAAGTGATACGACGGTGGCCGATAGCGAAGTTCGTGAGCGATTACGATCGTTGGTCGCGCAGCATCAGCAACGCAAACCGCCAACGCGCGCACAGCTGGTGCGCGATCACCTGACGCTGGAGATTCGTTCCGTACGCTCACTGCTGACGGGATTGATGGTGTTGCCGTGGGAAGCAACACCGGGCCATCCGGTATTGGCGGCTATACAGCTAATCAGGGCATTGTATGAACACGATGCACGAGAGTTACCGACGACGACGAGGATCGATCTTGGCAGGGTGTGGCGGGCACTGTTATCCGGCGCCGATCGTGAACAAGCGTTTCGCGCCTTCGAGGTGGCCACGTTGCTCACCCTGCGCCGGGCACTGCGTAATGGGACCGTGTGGATCGATCATAGCTTGGCGTTTCGCAGCCGTGAGCGGCTGTTCATTCCGCCAGAAAGATGGGCAAAAGAACGTAATTCCTACTATCAGCGCCTATCATTGCCGAAGCGGGCGGAAGTCTACCTCGAGCCCCTGATTGAGCGCGCCCAAGCCGGCGTCGCGGCCGTGGCCAAAGCCGTCGAGGCCGGTGAGCTACGAGTCGATGACGAGCTTCACCTCACGCCACTGGCGGCCGAGGAAGAAGAGCCCGAACTGGTCAAGTTGCGCGCCGCGCTCGATCACCGGATCGGCGAGGCGCAGCTGCCGGAGCTGCTGCTCGATGTCGATGCCAAGGTGCGCTTCAGTTGGCTCATGCTCGGTCGCGAACCGCGTTCCGAGAAGGAACTGCTGATGGTATATGCCGGCATCTTGGCCCATGGAACCTCGATGTCCGCGGCCGAAACGGCGCGCATGATGCCGCAGCTCTCCGCGGCCAGCGTCCGGCAAGCGATGCGCTGGGCCGGTGACGAACGACGGCTCGCCGACGCCAGCGCCGCAGTGCTCGCTTTCATGCGACAGCATTCGATTGCGGCAACCTGGGGACGGTCGGATCTGGCCTCCTCCGACATGATGAGCCTGGAGACCCGACAACGCGTTTGGCAGGCACGCATCGATCCACGCCGACAGACTGCGTCTGTCGGTGTCTATGGCCATGTTCTCGCCGGTTGGGGCATCTTCCATGCGCAACCCTTCGTACTCAATGAGCGCCAAGTGGGTCCTGCCATTGAGGGCGTATTGCGGCACGAGGAACTGGACATCACGCAACTCGCTGTTGATACCCACGGGTACACCGACTTCGGGATGGCGCTTTCCCACGGCGAGGGGTTTGATCTGTGTCCCCGATTGAAAGCTCTCAAGGATCGTCATTTGTTTCTACCGCGAGGCAGCTCGGTACCCGAGATACTCAAACCGATATGCGAGGCGAGCTTGGATTTCAGCCAGGTGCCACGGTATTGGGACCCATGGGTCCATTTGCTCGCCTCGGTCCACAGCGGACACACCAGTGCCATCAGCGTCCTCGCGCGCTTCGGCTCCGCCGCGCGCGGCGACCCGCTCTACGAGGTCGGCGTCGGGATCGGACGCTTGCTGCGCACCGTGTTCTTGGCCGATTACTTCGTCAATCCGGTCTTCCGCCGGGAGTTGCTGCGCGTGCTGAACCGGGGCGAGGCGACCAATGCGTTGAAGCGCCTGATTTACACAGGTCGGGTCGCCAACTACCAGGCCAAGAGCGAGGATGAAATGCAGTCGGTCGCCGATGCCTTGAGTCTGCTGGCCAACATCGTCATGGCCTGGAACACGACGAAAATGCAGGCGATCTTCGATCGCTGGGCACAACGCCGTAGCGGTCCCATCCCGCCGCAATTGATCGCGCGAATCGCCCCGACGCGCACCGAGGGAATCAATATGCGGGGCGTATTCCGCTTCCCCATCGAGCAATACGCTGACCAACTGCTGCCGTCACGGGTCCTTCCAAAGATTCATGTTTTGGGGCAATAAATCTGCACCGACGCAGCCGAAAAATGCCAATTTCGATGAGCAACAGAAACCAACCTATAATCATTGAGTTGCGCGGGCAGCCTCAAAAAACACCGGAAAATACGCGGTGTTTCTACCGTCACTTTTGGAAGTAAAAATGAGGGGACCCCGGTACCCACTGTCTTAGAGAACCGATCCCAGCGTTTCTGGAATTCAGGCACGTACTGGGTGACCCAGCGAAGGATCGTCGAATGGGCGACTTAGACGCCCCGCTCGGCCATCATCTCCGCCAGATCCCCGATACGTGCAGCGCTGCGGGGCTGCCAACTTGCCGGACTCGCGCTACCGTCCGTGACGCACCACCAACGTGCCCTTGCCGAGCAGGTGCTCGTGGGCGCTCACGACCACCATGGCGCCGCTCGAGCCTTCGTCGACGGGCAGCTTGGCGACATCCAGCGCGTACACCGTGAAGGTGTAGGCGTGGGGCTTGTCGCCCGTGTCGGGGCAGGGTCCGTGGTATGCGAGTGTGCCTAGGTCGGTGCGGCCCTGACGAGTGCCGGCGGGCAGCTTGGTGCCGTGCTCGACGCCCGCGCCGGCGGAAAGCTCGGTCGCCTCTGCTGGAATGTCATAGACCACCCAGTGCCACCAGCCCGATGGGCTCTCGCGCTCGTCGGGATC
>JANYLM010000144.1 GCA_025357835.1 Gammaproteobacteria bacterium | reverse complement strand
TCAGAGAACCCGGCGACCTGGCAACTGTGGGAAAACGAGCATTCTGGCTTGATGCGCAATGTTGCCGAATTCGGCGTGTTGCGGGCTCAGGCTGCAGCGCTCAGGCAAACCAGCCTTCGTCTGATTCACGGTAAAGCACTGTTCGAATACCTGCGGCGCAATGAAGTACGTGGCGCGCAGCGCATGCGCATGCTCAAGCATTTCTATCCGACACGCGGTTATCAATCGGCGGTCATTGCCGAGCACGGCGGCTATGTTCGCAAGGCCGGCAGCTTCATGTGTGCGAATCATGTCGGCAGTGGGGTGGTCCACGATCCGGCGTTTCTGGATCCGATGGAGCACTACGAGGCGCTGTATGCCCAGTACTTCGATCTGTATTGCACCACGATCTTCCCCGAGGACACCGCGGTCGAATCCGCTTCCGAGCGGTCGCTGCTGCCCCTGATCAAGCACCAGCTAAACGAGTGGCGCTGGATAATCCTCAATCCGCGCCATTCCCGATCGCGTGTCAATCACGAACGCGAGTTGCGCCGGGCGACCGGGGACACGCAAAGGCTGCCGCAGCTGAAGATCCGCGATAAAGTCAGCGGCTAGCGCATCGCCGGCGGCGGCCGGCGATTTAACATTATCTGGCTGGATTTATTACTATGTCTGATAATAATTAGTGCATTCGGGCTGCATCCGGGCATGCAATCGCCACGAATAAGTCCATAAGGCCATCAATGAGCCCGACCGTGCTGCAACGCATTGCCAGCGGCGATTCCGCCGCGGTGCGTGAGTGCATCGAACAATACGGCCCCCTCGTATGGAGCTTGGCGAGGCGTTTGTCGCGCTCGCCGTCGGACGCCGAAGATGCGACTCAGGAAATTTTTCTGGATATCTGGCGCAGTGCCGGCCGCTTCGATGCATCGCAGGGGTCCGACAAGGTGTTCATTGCAATGATTGCGCGACGCCGGCTAATTGATCGCTTGCGCAAGTCCAGTGCCGAACCGCCCATGGATCCGGTCGAGACGTTGGAGGCCGTGGCTTGGGCGGATCCCGGCACTGCGTCGGAGTCATCTCACGAGGCGCAACAGGCCACACGCGCACTGGCCGAACTGCGCCCCGAACAAAGGCAGGTACTGGAGCTCGGCCTGCTGCACGGCTTGACTCAGTCGGAGATCGCCGCTCGCCTGAGCATGCCGTTGGGCACGGTGAAGTCGTTTATGCGGCGGGGCCTGATCAAGGTACGCGAATACATGAACATTGATGCTGAACGCATCTTGAGTGAAGGCTGATGGCCGAGCCGAGTCCGCAAGGACCGCTTGACGAAGCCACGATCGACTTGCTGGTCAAGCAAGTCACCGAGGGGCTGTCGCCGGCTGAACACCGGGCGCTCGACGTGTTGGACAGCGCGGTCGTCAGCGCCAATTTGCGTGCACTGGAGCGCGCCGCCGCTGCTATTGCGCTGGGCGGCTCTGTGAATGCGACGCAATTGCCGGCTGATCTGGCGCTACGGATCACGCGCCAGGCGGAACAGCATTTTGTCGGCGCCGAGCACGCGGGCGCCGGGCAATCGGACGCGGGCCTACCGGGCACCGTGCTGCTGGGCGTCAGCCAGCTGAGCGCGCAGGCGCGCACAGAGCCGCGCGTTACGCGTACGGCGCCACAGCGCGGAAACTATGGTTGGTTGGCCGCGGCGGCCTGTCTGGTGCTGGCGGTGTTCGCCTGGAATCGTTCGCCTCCTCCGGCTGCGCCCGCCGTGACGCCTCCTCTAGTGGCGGTCGTGACGTCTGCGCCCGAGATCCTCCCGGTAATAAAGCCGCCGACCCCTGCAGAGGAGCGCGCAGCGCTCTTGGCGAAGTCCGATTCGCTTAAGATCACCTTCGGCGCTACCAAGGATCCTCGCGCGGCCGGTGTCAGCGGCGATGTGGTGTGGGACCCGGTCACGCAGCGCGGCTTCCTGCACTTTGTCGGCCTTGCGGCGAACGACCCGGCGTTGCGGCAGTACCAGTTATGGATTTTTGACGGCGGCCGCAACGCCGGGTCGTTCGCCGCAATGCCGACAAAGTGCAGGAAGCCGCGCTGCGTGACCGGGTCCCACACCACATCGCCGCTGACGCCGGCGGCGGCAGGGTCCTTGGTGGCGCCAAAATTGATCTTGAGCGAATCGGACTTCGCCAGCAGCGTGGCGCGCTCTTCAGTGGGGGTCGGTGGCGGAGTCACTACCACGGCGACGGGAGGCGTCAGGACGACGGGCGCAGCCGGCGGCGGCGAGCGATTCCAGGCGAACACCGCCAGCACCAGACTTGCGGCGGCGGCGAGCCAACCATAGTTTCCCCGCCTGGGCACGGAACGCGGCGCACGCGGCGCGGCGCGTGCCTGCACCGACGCAAGATCGACGAGTTTTTCCGGTAGGCCGGCCCCCGGGTGCCCGGGGCCCGGTAAGCCGGCCCCCGCAAAGTGCTCATCCGCCTGGCGCGCGATCCGTAGCGCCAAGTCGGCCGGCAGCTGCGGCGGGTTCTCATTGCCGCTCAGCACAATTGCCGCGGCCGCGCGTTCGAACGCGCGCAAATTCGCGCTTACCACCGCACTGTCCAAAACGTCGAGCGCACGCTGTTCAGCCGGCGACAGCCCCTCGGTGACTTGCTTGACCAGCAAGTCGACCGTGGCTTCGTCAAGCTGACCCTGTGAACCCGGCTCGCCCATCAACCCTCGCTCAAGATGCGTTCAGCATCTATGTTCATATATTCGCGCACCTTGATCAGGCCACGCCGCATAAACGACTTCACCGTGCCCAAGGGCATGCTGAGACGAGCGGCGATCTCGGACTGAGTCAAACCGTGCAGCAGCCCCAGTTCCAGCACCTGCCTCTGCTCGGGACGCAGTTCCGCCAGCGCCCGCGTGGCTTGTTGCGCCTCATGCGATGATTCCGAAGCGGTGCCGGGATCCGCCCAAGCCACCGCCTCCAACGTTTCGACCGGATCCATGGGCGGTTCGGCGCTGGTTTTGCGCAGCCGGTCAATTAGCCGGCGCCGCGCAATCATCGCAATGAACACCTTGTCGGAACCCTGCGATGCATCGAAGCGGCCGGCACTACGCCAGATGTCCAGAAAGATTTCCTGCGTCGCATCTTCGGCATCCGATGGCGAGCGCGACAGACGACGCGCCAAACTCCCCACGAGCGCGCCGTATTGATCGATGCATTCACGCACTGCGGCGGAATCACCGCTGGCAATGCGTTGCAACACGGTCGGACTCATTGATGGCCTTGTGGACTTATTCGTAACGGGTGCAAGTGCGGATGCAGCCGGATTGCACTATTTATTGGCAAACGATAGCAAGAAACCTCGACCAGCAATGTTAAATCGCCGGCTACCGGCGCGGCCTTAGGCGCCGTCTTTGAGACGTAGCTTGAGCTGCGGCAGGCGCTGGGTCTCGCCCGTGGCGCGGCGCAGGTCGCGCTCGTGATTGACACGCGATCGGCCATGGCGCGGATTCAGGATTAT
>JANYLM010000133.1 GCA_025357835.1 Gammaproteobacteria bacterium | reverse complement strand
GGGAGAGCGAGGTCCCCCATCCGCCATTGTTGGGGATCGTGGCGGCGCAGCTGAAAGTAGCGCCTGCGGCCTGGTCCTTCTATGCAACGCGCGATGAGACGCGTCGCGAGCATCTGCAGGAATTGCTGGATAGATCGGGGTTGCGCCAATTTGGTCGAGGTGATTACCGAAGCCTCACCGAGTGGCTGACGCCGCTGGCGATGCAAACCACCCAAGGGATGGTGCTGGCCCAGGCCCTCGCGGAGGAGCTCCGCGTGCGGCACGTGCTTCTGCCACCGATCCAGGTAATTGAGCATCTGTGTGCGACCGCGCTGACTCGCGCGGAACGGGCGGCGTTCGACCGACTGACGAATCCGCTCACGGCGGCCCATCGGGCGGCCCTCGATTCGGTACTCACCGTTCGCACCGGCGAGGCCACCAGCACGCTTGCATGGTTGCGCCAGGCGCCGGGCAACCCCAGCGCTAACGCCGTTCTGGCGCATTTGGCTCGACTGCGTGCGGTGCGAGAACTCGCGTTGCCGGCAGAGCTTGGCCGCGACGTACACCAGAATCGGTTGCTGCGGCTCGCGCGCGAGGGGGCGCAGACCGCGGTCTATCAGATCCAGGAATATGAGACGTCCCGGCGGTACGCGACCTTAGTCGCGATACTGCTCGACACCATGGCAACGCTGACGGACGAAACGCTGGAACTGCATGATCGGCTGATTGGGACGTTCTTTAGCAAGGCCCGGAGCAAGCATAATAGAGAGTTTGCGGCGGATGGACGCGCGGTCAACGAGAAAGTCCGGCTGTATGCGAAAGTCGGTAAAGCGCTGATCGCGTCCAAGGCGGAGAAGTCGGACCCCTTCGCGGCCATCGAGGCAATTCTCCCATGGGAGGCGTTCACGGCATCCGTCGAGCAAGCCGACCAACTGTCGCGTGATGAGGCGTTCGACGCACTGGAACTGATCACCGATTACTTCTCGACCTTGCGCAAGTACGCCCCGTCCTTCCTGGAAATGTTCGAGTTCCGGGGTGCACCGGTCACCCAGCCCCTCTTGGAAGCGCTTGACGTGCTGCGACACATGAACCGAACAGGTGCTCGCAAGGTTCCCGTCGATGCGCCCAGCGCATTCGTTCCACCCCGCTGGTCTCGTAGCGTGGGCGCCGGCGACAGCATCGACCGTCGATTCTATGAATTCTGTGCCCTCAGTGAACTCAAAAATCGCCTACGCGCCGGCGATCTGTACGTCCCGGGCAGCCGTCAGTTCCGCGACTTCGATGACTATCTCCTTCCGCGTTCGGCCTTCCGCTCGATGCATAGCGAGGGCCGCCTCGGGATATCGGTGCCGACGACAGCGAAGGCATATATAGCGAACCGCCTTCAAATGTTGCGCAGCGCGTTGGATGAGACGAACCGGTTAGCGGTGGCGAACGAACTCGTCGACGCCCGGTTGAATGACAAAGGGTTGAAAATCGCGCCGATCGAAGACGACACACCACCGGAAGCGAAGCGGCTGAAGGCCCAAATGTACGGCCTTTTGCCACGGGTGAAGATCACGGACTTATTACTCGAGGTCGACCGGTGGACAAACTTCACCCGCCATTTCACGCATCTCAAAAAGGGCGAACCCGCGGTCGATCGATCGCTGCTGCTGACTGCCATCCTCGCTGATGCGTTCAATCTCGGGCTGGAAAAGATGGCCGAGGCCTGCCCAGGAACCAGTCTTGCCAAGCTTGCGTGGTTGGTCGCGTGGCATATCCGTGATGAGTCCTATGCGAAGGGCCAGACCGAACTGGTCAATGCCCATCATCAGCTGCCGTTTGCCGCGCACTGGGGTGAAGGCACCACTTCATCCTCCGACGGACAGCGATTTCGAGCGGGTGGCCACGGGGAATCCGCCGGTCATCGGAACGCCAAATACGGCAGCGAGCCCGGCGTGTTGTTCTATACGCACTTATCAGACCAGTACGCGCCTTTCTACACCAAGGTCATCAACGCTAACGTCCGTGACGCGACCCACGTGCTCGATGGACTCCTCTATCACGAATCCCAGCTTCGAATCGAAGAGCACTACACCGATACTGCGGGCTTCACCGATCATGTCTTTGCATTGTTTCACCCGCTCGGGTTCGAGTTTGCGCCACGCATCAGCGATCTCTCCGACAAGCGTATTTACATCCCGGGCAAGTCCGCCGACTGGCCGACCCTCGAGCCGCTGATCGGTGGCTCACTCAACTTGAAGCTGATGGAACAGCAATTCGATGAGTTCATGCGCCTGGTCGCTTCCATCAAGCAGGGGACGGTGACCGCGTCGCTGATTCTGCGCAAGCTCGCGTCCTATCCCCGGCAGAACAGCCTAGCGTTG
>JANYLM010000120.1 GCA_025357835.1 Gammaproteobacteria bacterium | reverse complement strand
GACATCGGCATCGTCGAACAGAACTTTGACTTCGATCTCCTGACTCCCGCCAAGCTGATGGAAAAGGCGGTGGGCCACGAGGTCACCATCGTGCGCGTCAACCCGGCCACCGGTGCTGAGACCCGTGAACAAGCCGAGGTTCTCGCCACCAACGGCGGCGTGGTCCTCAAGATCGGGCAGCGAATCGAAGTGCTGCGCGATGATGGCCTGCCGGTGCGCGTCATTTTCGACAAAGTACCGGACAATCTACGCGCCCACCCCACCTTGTCGATCACCATCATCGGCGGCCATGCGGGTACACGGCCGGCCACCCTGAGTTACTTGACCCCAGGCCTCGGTTGGCGGGCAGACTATGTGGCGCTCTATAACGAGAGCGACAGCAAGATCGATGTACAGGGCTGGGTGACGCTGACCAACTCCAGCGGCGTGACCTACGACAATGCGCAAACCCTACTGGTCGCGGGCTCGCCCATGCAGGCCGATGGCGTAGGCAAGCAACCGAATTACTACCGCCCTCCGCAGCCGCGCCCTACCTTGGCACAAGCAGGTACCGAAAGCGACAACCGCGAGCGTTTGGGAGATTACTACCTCTATCCTCTGGCGGAACGTACCACCATCGCCAATTTGCAGTCCAAGCAGGTGAGCTTCCTTGATGTACACGGCGTGCCCGCCGAGCATGGCTATGAATTTCGTAATCGCTGGCTGGGAACCACGGAGACGCCGCAAAGCGCCAAGAGCATCTACAGCTTTTCAACCAGCGCGCACGCCGGCTTGGGCGATCAGTTGCCGGCGGGGGTGTTGCGCTTCTACATGCGCGACAAGCGCGGCGACCCGCAGTTCATCGGCGAGAGCCGCATAGATCACACGCCCATGGGTTCGACGCTTTCGCTTGCGACCGGGGACGCGTTCGACGTGAAAGTGCGTGCCGTGGTCGACAAGCGCACTCGTTTAAGTACCTTCGATTGGCAGTGCGACATGCGCTACGAACTCACCAATGCGCTGCCTCGGCCCGTCACCGTCAAGCTGCTGCAAGAGGGCCTGTGGGGCGATTCACGCATCACGGCCGAGAGCCGGAAGAGTACGCGCCGCAGCGCCGAGACGGCCGAATGGGCCGTGACTGTGCCCGCCAACGGCAAGGCCAGTCTCACGGCCACCTTCGAAACGCGATACTAGGCGGGGATGATGCGCGGGGCGAGCAAGCGCCGGGCGACCCTCTGCGGCCGGCACTCGAAGCGGCTCATTCCGTTGTCAAAGTTTGCATTGGTGGGTGTGCTGGCAGCCACGCCGGCCATTGCGGCCGACACACTGGCTACGATCCCATCGGACCTCTCGGTGACCGTGTATCGCGCGCCGGCACGTGGCTCGGGATCGATAAATCTGGACGAACTGGCAGGTTTCGCCTTGATCAGCGAAACTCGTACCGTGCATCTGCACGCGGGAGTGAGCCGTTTGCGCTTTGAAGGTGTGGCCGATGGGATCGATCCGGCCAGCGCCATTGTCACAGGCCTGCCCGAGGGCGTCCTCGAGAAAAATCGTGAAGGCAAGCTGCTGAGTCCCTCGGCACTGATGGCGGCTGCTGTCGGTAAATCGGTGACCCTGCTGCGAACGGACAAAAGGACGGGCAAACTCACGCGAGCGGCCGGGACGGTCCGTTCGGACGCGGAAGGTGGGGTGGTCTTCGAGACTTCGGAGGGCATCGAGGCCCTGCGGTGCTCCGGAGTCCCTGAGAGCTTCAGCTTTACGGGAGTTACGGACCTGGCGGCGACACCCACCTTGTCTGTGCTGGTGCGCAGCGCCGAGGCATTGACGCGGACGGTGACTCTGTCTTACCTGGCCCGCGGCTTCGATTGGGCGGCGGATTACGTTGCGACTGTGTCGGCGGACGGAAAATCCATGGACCTCGGGGCGTGGGTCACGCTGGCCAACGGCAATGGGGTGGGATTTCCCGCCGCGCACACTCAAGTAGTCGCCGGGCGCGTCAACCGCGACAGCGGTGAGGTGGAGCCGGTCGATGCGGGCGGCCCCATTCTGGCGCAGTGCTGGCCTCGGGGCGGGACTAGCGATTCGCCTGAGTATTTGCAAATCGACCTGGAGTCGCCGGCGGCGGGCGCGCGCGATGCAATGGCCCAAGCGTCTCGAATGTATGCCGCTGCGCCTATGATGCAGGTCGCCGTAACCGCGCTGAAAAAAGTGGAGCTGGAACAGCTCGGCGATCTTAAGCTCTATCGGGTGCCCGATCGCACCACCGTGGCCAGCCGTCAATCCAAGCAAGTGCGCTTACTGGATCGACTGGCGATTCCGGTCAATTTTGTTTACGGCGCGGATCTTGCCGCAAATCAGCCCACACTGTCGGCGCCGGCATCCCTATTGCTGCGGACGCAGAACAATGCGGCGAATCATCTGGGCTTGCCGCTGCCGTCGGGGCGCATCGCGGTGTTTGCCGCGAGGGGCGAGGCGAAATTATTGCAGCATGAATCGGCCATGCGCGACCTCGCCATCGACGAGGAAGTGGAAATCAACATGGGCGAGAGCTCCGATGTCGAGGTCACGGTGGTGAAAGAGAAAACGGGGATCGATCCGGGCCGCACTCACTTGCTGCGGCTGGTGCCGGGGACAGTGACGGCACGCTCAGCGGAGGTCGATTCAGTGATCCGCGTCGATCTCAGCAATGCGCGCGCGGCGCAAATTCAATTCGAACTGCGGCTGCAGTTGCCGGAGGGCGGCCGCGTCGTTCGCGCCGACCATCCCGTGGGCGCCAAGAACGGCCGGCCCATCTTTCGTCTGGCGATTCCCGCGAATGAGACCGTGACACTGCGGTATCAGACGCAGCACACCAAGAGCTGAACCGATGATCCAAGCCCCTTTCCCGTATTGGCGCAAGACTAATGGCCGCACGCCATGGTGAGAGGGCGCCAGGGGCGAATCAAAAACTATTTTGCCGAAAATCGCCTGTTTGCGATCCGCAGTATCGTGGCCGGCTTCATCGCCGGCACCTTGCTCTTGGCGGTCGCCGGCCGGCTGTTCTACTTGCAAGTCTTGCGGCACGAATATTACGCCACCCTTTCGCAGGGCAACCGCATTCGCACGGAACCCATACCGCCCAGCCGCGGCTTGATTTTGGATAGGCACGGCGTTGTGCTCGCCGACAACCTGCCGGCGTATCAAATCGAACTGGTGCGCGAACAGGTGGGAGATATAAAATCCCTCGACGCTACGCTTTCGCTGTTGGTACAGATTGGACTGCTGCGCCGCGAAGAAGTGGCCAACACCCGGCGCAGTATTCTAGTGCGCAAGGTCTATGAGAGCGTCCCGATCAAGTTGCAGCTGAACCCGGAGGAAATGGCGCTATTCGCCGTGCATCGCTACCAGTTCTCCGGCGTCGACATTCGGACGCGGCTGGCCAGGCACTATCCGCTCGGGGCGACGGCCGTACACGCCATAGGCTACGTCAGCGCCATCAATGAACAGGACATGAACCAAATCGACAGCGACGAGTATGCCGGCACCAGCCTCATTGGCAAACTCGGCGTGGAGGCTGCGTACGAGCGGCAGCTGCACGGCAAGCGCGGCTCGCGAGAGATTCTGGTGAACGCGGCGGGCAGGCCGGTCGAGAAACAGGGCGATTACACGCCGGTCCTCAAAACTCGTCCGCCGCTGGCCGGCGACGATCTGATCCTAGGAATAGACGTGCGCGTGCAAAAGGTTGCGGAAGAGGCGTTGCTGGGCAAGCGAGGATCGGTGGTGGCGCTCGATCCGCGAACCGGCGATGTCATCGCACTCGCAAGCACTCCGGGATTCGATCCCAATAATTTCGTGCGTGGGCTCACCGTCGCGGAGTACAGCGCGCTGCAGAACGATATCGATAAGCCGCTTCTCAATCGTGCATTGCGAGGCGCTTATCCACCGGGTTCCACCGTCAAGCCGCTGTATGCACTAGCGGCAGAGAAGTACGACATCATTTCACCGCTGCAGACTCAGTACTGTCCTGGGTTCTTTCAATTGCCAGGCAGCAGCAATAAATACCGCGACGACAAGAAACACGGCGCGCTGGACATGCGCCACGCCATCGCAGAATCCTGCGACGTGTATTTCTACAGAGTCGCTCAGAAACTCGGCATCGATCGGATGCACGAATTCATGAGTACCTTCGGCTATGGCGACCTGACCGGCATCGACATTCCGGGTGAGAAGGCGGGGCTGTATGCGTCGCCGGAATGGAAGCGGCGCGTATTCAAGCGCAAGGCCGATCAGGTGTGGTTTCCCGGCGAGACCATCAGCATGGGCATAGGCCAAGGCCCGATTACGGTTACCCCCCTGCAGCAAGCGCATTTCGCCGCCGAAATTGCCGAAAGAGGACAAATTATCGCGACGCCGCGTCTGGTATCGGGCATCCGCGCCGCGGGCTCAAATACAGTGACGCCGCGCAATCCGGTATTCATGAAGCCCATCGACATCGCGACCCTTGAGCAATGGGAGGTTGTCTATGACGGCATGTTGGGCGCAACCTCCATGCCCGGTGGCACCGCATACGCCGCCGGCCTCGGAAGCAAGTATAAATTTGCGGGTAAGACGGGAACCGCGCAGGTATTTACCATCAAACAAACCGAAAATACCCGCGCCAAGATCCTCGAGGAGCGCAAGCGCGACCATGCCTGGTTCATCGCCTTCGCCCCGGCCGAAGACCCCAAGATAGCCATTTCAATTTTAGTGGAGAACGGCGGTTTCGGCGCCTCGGCAGCGGCGCCAATTGCGCGAAAAGTCCTCGATGCCTACCTACTTCCCAATGACGCGCCGCCCGAGGCGAAGAAATCTCTGTAGATATTCCATCGCGCCGTCCGCTCTGCTAGTTGGAACTCCGATGCAGTGCGTAATTGACGGTGATGCCCATTTGACGCGGGTCCCCTAATTGCAGGAAGGATTGGTTGGGGAAGTTCGGCGGAATCAGCCCAAAGTAAAATCCCTGCTGCGCATAACGGGCATCGAAGAGATTGCGCACCCACAGGCTGGTGGTCCACGAACCTCGCCCATAGCCGGCGCGAATGTTCTCCAAGTTGTAGGCCTTCGAGGTCTGCGCGTCGCTGGTGTAGTAGTAGAAGTTATCGATTGCGGAGGCATCCAACCGAGCGAACCAGCCAGCCGGGTGGTGGTATTCCAGGGCGGCGGAGAGTTTGTAGCCCGGCGCGAAAGGCTGTGAGCGGCCATCGATACCGAGGCTTGCGAATAATCCCGCCGCGCCGAGATAACGCGTGCGCAGCAGCGAGGCGCTGCCCGAGATTAGCCATCGGTCATCGAAGTGGTATGTCGCCTCGCCCTCCAGGCCGTAGTTTTCACCGTCGCTGCCATTCTGGGTATAGAACACATAGGCCAGTGGGTTGTTCTGTTGTAGCTGTTCGGAGAGATAAACCTGCATGTTTTGCCGTCGCATGTAAAACACGTCCGTTTGCAGCTGTAGGGGGCTGTCGGCCCGCGCGTACTTCAGGCCTGTTTCGACGCTCCACAGCGATTCAGGGCCAAAACTGCGCTGTTCGGCCAATATTTGCGAGCCGATGTTGAAACCGCCGCCCTTGTAGCCGCGTGCCAGCGTGGCGTAGACGTGCTCCCCGTCGCCCGCGCTCATTTGCCAAGTTAAATTGCCGCCGACCATGTGATTGATCTGGCTCGGAAAGGGAGTTTGGACGTCGGCACTGTCGGCGTAGCGAGCCTCGCGCTGTTCCAAGCGCAAGCCGCCCGATATCTTGCTGCGGACACCGGTATCCGCATCCAGCGAGCCGTACAATGCCAGATTCGTTGCCGTGAACTTGCTGGTCAGCCCGCTGCTGCCGGCGCCATTGATTTGCGTGTCATAGGTGTACAAGAGGCTATCGGACTCTGTCAGCCGCAATGCATAGACACCGGCTAGCCAGCGGATGCGCCCGAAAAGCGCTCGCGACGGCTCGCCGATCAGCCGCAGGTCTTCGGCAAGCGTGCGGCGCTTTCGGTTATCGCTTTGAAAGTAATCGTACGGTGCGTATTGCCCCCAAAGGGCATCGTTGCCCCATTCGCCGTCGAAGGAGTAAACGATTTTGGAATCCGCCGCACTGGTCACGCTGCGTAGCTCTCCCACGCCGTTGAGCGAATCGACTAGTCGCAGTGCGGCGCCATTGGAAAGTTGTGCATCACGTCCGGGTTGGTTGGAGTAAGTCGTGCGCGTGTTGTTGATGGACCAGGCGTCGTAGCCGTTATTGATATTCACGTGCATCAGCGTCAGATCCGCGCGCAGGGATTTCGTGAGTTGCCAGCGCAGCTTGCCGCGCAGCGTGCCCTCGTCGTATCCATTGGTGGAGTTCTCATTCAAGTAGGCATTGTGGCGGAATCCGTCGCTCAGAAATCGCTGTGCCGCCAAGCGCCAGCCGGCGCTACCTCCTGCAAACCCGTCGCCGACGGCGAGGCCCACGGCACGCGTGTCGTAACTCGCGCCGGTGATTTCGCTGTTCAATTCGAAGTCGGTACCGGGATCGGCGGTGCGCACACTGATCAATCCCGCCAGTGCGTTGGCGCCGTAGGCCGTGCCTTGCGGCCCGCGCAGGACTTCGATCTGCTGAGTGTCGAACAGGGTTGCCGGCGTGCCCACGCCGGAGAAATCGATGTCATCGATTAGAAAACCCACTGAAGGGTTGGGCGCACCTTGGTACTGCTCGACCTCGCCTATGCCGCGGAGCTGAAAAAATCGCGGCCGTGAAGTGCCCGCCGCCCAATTCAGGTTCGGGACGAGGCCGAGGACATCCTCGAAGTGCTGGACGCCGGCGTCCAGCAGAGTCTTGCGGTCGAGCACCGTCACGCTCTGCGGTAGATCTGCAACGCTGTCTGAGCGCAGAGTGGCAGTGACGATGATTTCGTTCAGCTGTGCATCGCTGGCGGTGTCGGACGCGATGACGGGCGTTGCGGCCGCGCCCGTTGCAAACAATAGACCCAAGACAGGATTCTTACTCATGCTCCCTCCGCCGGTACTAACCGGATCAGGTTCAATGGGTTCGCAAGTGTGCGTGCATGCACGCGACCGGCGTCTCAGGCCTTAAAGGCCACCCCAGCGTTATTAATGTTCTAACTTTAAGCCAATCACAGCCAAACTCAAGGCGGGCGGGCTAGGTCAGACTGCGAATCGCCCCAAACAAGCCCCCCAGGACCAGGATAACCGTCGGCAGGATGGTCAGTCCGAACCCGATTTCGCGCTTCGCCGGCTCTTTCACATAGGTGAATGCGAAGACTTCCCGGCCGATCAGATAGATCACTCCCAGCACCGCTGCGGCTCGCGGGCTGAAGTAACGGCTGAAAAGGTACAGGCCGGGCAGAAATACGATCAACTGCTCCAAGGTATTCTGTTGTACTCGAAAAAGCCGCTCAAAAGTCGCGTTTCCGGTGACCGCCGGCGCCTTGACGCCATAGCGCCCGCGCGCTCTGCCGACCTTGAACCCAAACACGATGAACTGCAGAAGTGCGAGCGCAGTCACAATGTCAACATAAGCCATGGATGTTCCCTCCGCGTTGAGCGATTCTAGCATTCGCAATGAGCTTACCCCGAAAATCCACCCGAAACGGCACTCGCGGCTACGCCCACTTGGTGGAAGTGGATGTGCCCATTGCCCGGGTTTGGCGCGCCCTGACCGATCCTGGCCTGATTCGCATCTGGTCCGGTCAGGAAGCGGAAATCGACCCTCGCAAGGGAGGCTTGTACCGCCTGGGTAAGCGCAACGAAGACAACCGTGAAGCCCATATCGATATCTTCGATGTGAATCGGCGCCTGCGGCTGATTTATCTGAGCGGCAGCCATTGGCCGCCAGGCGACAGCGCCGTAATCGATGACTTCTTACTGGATGTGCGCAAGGGCCAGGGCACGACGTCGCTGCGGCTGCTTGGCTCGGGGGTGCCGGAGTCCGCCACCTGGGACAAGAGCTATCTTCGCATTCGCATGGGCTGGGAGCGCTTCCTGGCGCGCATCAAAGTGACGCTCGAAAGTCCGCCGGTTCCCAAAAAGCCCAAAGCCGTGCCTGTTAAGGACCCGCCGCTCCCCGGCCTTGATTATTGATTCATTCGCCGCCAAGGCTCTTGGTATGCTCGCGTGACGTTACAGCGCTCGCAGGAGTCAAGCATGCTCGGGTTTCTCATACGTGCAAGCATCGTTGCACTGGGTCTATGGCTGGCAACCGTGTGGGTCAATGGCGTGTTCATCGACACTCCCGCCACCTTGATTTTTGCCGGCCTGTTGTTGGGGATAGTCAACTCCATAGTACGGCCCATCGCCATATTGCTGACGCTGCCGATGACCATCGTCACTTTCGGCCTGTTCCTGCTGGTGATCAACGCCGGCATGGTGGCGCTGGTGGCCTGGATGCTGCCCGGCATGCATCTGGCGGGCTTTTGGTCGGCATTCTGGACTTCGGTGCTGGTGAGCTTGGTCAGTTTCGTGGGCTCCTGGTTCGTCGGCGGCAAGGGCAAATTTGAATTGATCGTGAAGCGTCGCTGATTACTGGGACTTCGGCTCGGCGATAGTCTTCGGATCGGTGAGGCTACCGCCGGGCAGCGTCAAAATGCTTACTCCGACGATGATGACCACCATGCCGACTACGTGCGCTGTTGACAAATGCTCGTTCAGGAATTGCCAGCCGAGAAACGAGGCGATTGCGGGATTCACGTAGCCGTACGTTCCTATCAAGGCGGGAGGGGCGTTCAGGCTCAGCCAGCCATAGGCGGTATACGCCATACAAGAACTGAAGAAGGTAGGTAAATGGTACTCAAGGCAAGAAACAGCTTTGCGGAGTGACGTCGGTCGCGCAAATTAAGCCGAGCGGCCCACTACGCGGCGCGGCGTCCCGGCAACTGTCGCTCATCTCGAAATTTGCCTTGAGACTCCAGTCATCGTGCGACGGTAGAGCAGGCCGATGAGCCCAAAGAAAATAACCGCCCCACCGATCAGCGCGAAGGTCGAAAAGCCATCTCCTACGAGGGCAAAGGGGGCATTCTTGCCGGATACTACGACGATGCCCGCATATAGCACACCGAACAAGCTCTCGCCGACGATTATTCCAGTCGCCATCAGAGTTCCCATGCGCCTGGCAAACGCCGGTCTGGCCGTGCGATCGGCCCAGCGATCGTAGAAGTAACCTGTCACCGCCCCGACCACCATAGGCAGCGTCAGGCTCATCGGTAAATAGATGCCAAATCCGATCGCGAGCGGCGGCAGCCGCATTCGCCCGGCACGGCCCAGCATCGCGTCGACGGCAATGGCCAACGCGCCTACCAATGCGCCGTATTCGATCATGCGTAAATTTAGATGGCCACCCAGCACGCCTTGCGCTAACGCCGCAATCAGCGCCGCTTGGGGAGCCGCTAGTGCGTTGGGCCCGGAACCGGGTGTGCCGGCGAAACCGTAGGCGGTGTTGAGCAGACCCAGCACCGGCGGAATGATCAACGCGCCGAATATCACACCGAATACCAGCGCTACTTGTTGCCGCCACGGCGTCGCGCCGACCAATTGACCGGTCTTCAGGTCCTGCAGGTTGTCGTTTGAGATGGTCGCGATTCCAAACACGATGCCGGTTGCGAATAGCGCATACGCGACCATGGCGCTGTATTGACCGGAATCCGTGCCACGGCCAATAACTGCCAGAAGCATGAGCGCTGCGGCAACGACGGCAAGCATGCCCACGCCCGAAATCGGGCTATTGGATGCGCCGATCAACCCGGCCATGTAGCCGCAGATCGATGCGATCACGACACCGGCCACCAGCACATAGACCAGGGTGGCGGTGATCAGGATGGGCGCGTGCCCGGCCAACGCACTGCCGGCGATGAACTGCCACAGCAGCAGCGCAATCAGACCCAGCACCGCGGCTACCACGCTGCCGACAATTTTGATCGGCAGATCGCGCTCGACCAGCGGCAGTACGTGGCCGTGCACTGCCCGAGCCCTGGACGCGGCCATTGCGGAGCGCAGGCCGGCGACGATGGGCCCGAGAATTCTGGAAAAGGTCCACAGCGCAGCAACGCCAATGACACCCGCACCGAAAAATCGAACATCGCCGCGAAATACCGCCAGGGCAGCGTGCCGCGCTGAATCCGTCGTCACCGCCATCCCGCTCAGGATCGGCACCAAAATGCCCCAGCCAATGATGAGGCCGACGACCATCGCGATCCCCACCGATATGCCCACCAGATGCCCGACACCCACCAGAGCCAAGGAGAGACTAGCCGATAGGCCGGTAGAGCCTGCGCCAACGCGGAAGTAGACAGCGGCCTCGTCGACCAGCAGCCGGGTTTGACTCAGTGCAAAAAAAGCGGCCGAGGCGATGGAGTTGACGGTGATGGCGATCAGTCCCTGGCGACTCTCCTCATTCCCATCGCGCGCCTGGTCTCCCACCAGCAGCACCTCGGCCGCCGCGCGGCCTTCTGGGTAGGGCAAGTCGGTGTTGATAACGAGGGCGCGCCGCAGCGGCACGGAGAACATAACCCCGAGAATCCCACCGAGTCCGGTGGCCGCCATGGTCATCCAGTACGGGAAACCCTGCCACCAGCCGACGATGACCAGCCCCGGCAGCACAAAGATGATGGCGGAGAGCGTGCCGGCGGCACTCGCGACGGTCTGGACGATGTTGTTTTCAAAAATGCTCGAAGACTTGAATAGCCGCAGCACCGCCATGGAAATCACCGCGGCCGGAATCGACGTGGCGAAGGTCAGGCCGACCTTGAGTCCAAGGTAGACATTGGCGGCCGTGAAGGCGAGGGTGATTAGCCCACCCAGCAGGATGGCACGGAGGGTGAGTTCAGGCAGACCGTGGTCGGAATGGTTCGTCATGGGGAGTAAAGATTTATTTCACGCCGCCCATGAGTTTTTTCACGGGTCGGCTGAGGATTAGAAGCACCGCGCCCAAACCCACCGAGAAATATACGATATGCATGTATTGCCCCGGCATGGCGGCCACGTGGTTGACGTCGAATTCGCCCGCGATCAGTCCCGCCACGAGATTACCCAAAGACAGCGCCAAGAACCACATTCCCATCATCTGTCCGACGAAGCGCTTGGGAGTCAATTTCGTGTAGTAACTCAAGCCCACGGGACTCAAACAAAGCTCGCCGAAAGTGTGCAATAGGTACGTCGATATCAACCAGTAGGGCAAGACTTTCGATCCCGAGGCGACAATGGCGGCCGCCGCCGCCATGACCAGAAACCCCGAACCCATCAACATAACGCCGAGGGCGAACTTCGCCGGCGCCGACGGATTGAGATTGCGCTTGGCCAGTGCGATCCAAGCCCACGCGAAGAACGGTGCGAATAGGATGATATACGCCGAATTCAGCGATTGGAACCAACCCGTGGGGATGACGAAGTCCAGCAATCTCAAGGTCCGATTCGTGTAGCGCTCCGCAAATAGATTCAAGCTCGAACCGGCCTGTTCGTAGCCCGAAAAAAACAGCGCACAACCGACGAATAACACGACCAGCACGACTCCGCGTCTTCGTTCCTCGGCAGTGAGCCCCGCCGCGATGAAGTAATACAGGAAATAAAGTACTGCCATCGCGACGATCGCGTATGTCGCAACCTGCGCCAAGGCGACCGCATTCACCGCAATCCAACCGAAGCTCACCGCCCCCAGCACCAGCAGCGACAGCCCGACTGCCGCCCACAAGTAGGTCCATTGTCTGCCGCGCCCGGGACTCGATGCGACGTAGGCGCCGGAGGTCCCCAAATGCCGCCGCGTCAAATAAAACTGCAGCACACCGACGCCCATGAAGAAGGCGGCCGCTGCGAATCCGGCGCGAGCGCCAAAGTGCAGTTGAGCCCAGCCCGTGACAAGCGGCCCCAAGAACCCGCCCACGTTGATTCCCATGTAGAACACCGTAAATCCGGAATCGAGCCGCGCTCCACCTTCCGGATACAGGTCCGCCACCATTGCGCTGGCGTTGGGTTTCAACAACCCGACGCCAAGCACGATCACGACCAGGCCGATATAAAATCCCCTCGGGCTCGTGGACGTCGCGAGCAGTGTATTGCCGAAGGTGATGGCCAAACCACCCGCGAGCACGGCGCGCTGCGCACCGATGAGTCGATCCGCGATCCAGCCGCCGGGCAGCGAGGCCAGATAGGCTCCTGCGGTATACAGTCCGTAGATAGCCGTGGCCGTCTTGTCGTCGATGCCGAAGCCGCCGGTCGAGACCGCGGCAACCAGGAACAGCACCAGCACGGCGCGCATGCCGTAGTAGGTGAATCTTTCCCACATTTCCGTGAAGAACAGCGTGGCGAGGCCACGCGGGTGCCCGAAAAAAGTGGCGCTCAAATTTAGACTCCGGCTTCGCGCTCTGCCTGTTCAGCCTCTTCTTTGGCGCGCGCCGCTATTTTTTCCTTGAGCAGTAGTCCGGCCATGATGATCCCTATCTCGTAGAGGACATACATCGGCACTGCCATTGCGCTCTGCGACACTGCATCGGGCGGCGTCACGAAGGCGGCAAAGATGAATATCCCGAGTAACACGAAACCGCGATTTTTCTTGAGTGTCGCGAGCTTTACAAACCCCGTCCACACCAATAATACAGTAGCCACGGGAACTTCGAAGGCCAAACCAAAGGCCAGCAGAAGGACCATCACAAAATCAAGGTAAGCGCCCATGTCGGTCATCATCTGCACGCCATGGGGGGTGGTGGCGACGAAGAAGCTCAGCATGACGGGAAACACGACATAGTAGGCGAAGGCGGCGCCAAGGTAGAACAGCAGTACGCTGGATACAAGCAGCGGCACGGCCAGCTTCTTTTCATGTTTATATAGCCCGGGCGCGACGAATGCCCAGGCTTGATACAGCACATAGGGTATGGCGAGCCCGATGGCAAGCACCAGAGCCAGCTTGAAGGGCACCGTGAAAGGTGCCACCACGCTGGTCGCAATCAGCGTCGCCCCCGCGGGCAATTTGTGAATCAGGGGATCCGCCACGAAGGTGAACAGCTGGTTCATGTAGATGGCGCAGGGGATGAAGCAAATTCCCACCGCCAACATCGCCTTGAGCAAGCGATCGCGCAACTCCAACAAGTGCGAGATCAGGGTACCTTCGGCAAGCTCGCCCGGTTCACCCGTCTCATTCATGGGGCGGTTTGGAATCGGCTACGGGCGGATCGGCAGCGTGCATGGCTGCCGGGGTGGCGGCGGCCAGGCCATAAGTCGGTTCAGGTGTGCTTACAGGTGCCGGCAGCGCTTCGCTGTGCGCGGCATCTGCGGCCGGCGCGATGCCGGGCGGATGGACGACGGCGGGCGCCGGCGCAACGGCCGCCGGCGGCGCAATAGATGGTGTTTCTAAGGGATCGTACGCGGCGCCGGTGTTCGGCAAGTTAGCAGAGCCGCTGGGTAGGCTTCCGCCGGGGTTTGGCTTGCTTTGCGTCTTGAGAAATTCTTCTGCGCTGACTTCGCGTTCCAATTGCTCGCTCAATTGGCGAGCCATCGCACGCGCACGTCCCATCCAGTTGCCGACCTGGCGCGCAACCTTAGGCAGCCGCTCCGGGCCCAGCACGATGAGTGCTATGGCTGAGGTGAGCAGTATCTCCGAGAATCCGACATCAAGCATGCGGCATCAGGTGTTGGTTTTCGGGGGTACTTTGACCTCAGCCTCGCGCGTCGCCGCGCCGGCTTCGAAGTCCGCGTCCTTGTCTTGCTTGAGCTGCTTCATCTTTTCTTCCGATTCGCCGTCATTCATAGCTTGCTTGAAGCCCTTGACCGCGGCGCCCAAATCCGACCCGATGGTACGCAAACGCTTGGTGCCGAATATCACCAAGGCGATGGCCAGAATGACCAGTAGCATTTTTGAATCGAACATGTCGCTTCTCCGCTTCCTACGTAAATCAAAGTTGGGCGCCAATAATACGCCAAAGAGATTATGACATTGGACCCTGCGGCATCGATGCGTGTTCGGTCGCATTTGAGATTTGGGTGAAATTAACTCTCCAACCAGAAGGTGACCGGCCCGTCGTTGGTCAGCGAAACCCGCATATGGGCGCCGAAAACACCGGTTTCGACGCGTCCATGGCGAGCCCGAGCCGCCTGCACTAAGGTGTCGAACAATTGCCGGCCCTGGTCCGGTGGGGCGGCGGTCGAAAAGCCGGGCCTTAAGCCCTTGTGGGTGTCCGCCGCCAGGGTGAATTGCGGCACCAGCAGCAAATCGCCCTGAGTCTGCACCAAGCTCAAGTTCATTTTTCCGGCTTCGTCCGCGAATACCCGGTACTGGAGCAGGCGATCGAGCAGCCGCAGGGTGGCTGCCTCGTCGTCGGTCGGCCGTACCCCTACCAGCACCAGCAGCCCGGGGCCTATGGAGGCGACACGCTTAGCCTCGACGTCGACGTTGGCTTCCGTGACGCGTTGCAGCAGTGCGATCAATTAGATTGCTCCGATCTACGATGTGGCGGTCTTCGCTATCTTATGAGATTTACCTCATATTATGAGAATATTCGCGGCATTTATTGTAAATCCCATAATATATCCATAACATGGTTGCGAATTCATAAGATAGCGGTGCACATGGCCAAGAGGCACATTTCACAGGCGATCATCACACAGCTAACCGGGCGGGATGCAGCCGGTCTTGCCGGTATGAATCCCAATCAGCTGACCCTTCTTCTGGGCGAGGCGCGCTCGACGGTCAACCAACATTTGGCTCGACTGGTGAAGACCGGGGTCGTCGTCCGAGACGGAGCGGGACCGGCAACCGTCTATCGAATCGGTATGCCGGCCAAGCCCGCTGCGCCGATGTCGAGTACTCCCGCTACTCTACTAGTCGGTGGCACATCGGGTCTGGTATGGAGCGCGGTAGCGCAAGCGTTACGAGCCGAAATTTCGCGCCCGTTGGGTCTTCGCGCGCCCATCACCTACCAGCGCAGCTTCGTTGATCGGTATGTTCCCAACGATTCTTCGCTGTTGCCCGCGGAACTCGCCCAGGGTCTTTATGAACAGGGCCGGCTGTCCGGTCAGCAACCCGCAGGTACTTACGCGCGCCGGGTCTTTGAGCAACTGCTCATCGACTTATCGTGGTCTTCATCGAGACTGGAAGGCAATCGCAAGAGTTTGCTCGATACCCAGGACCTTTTCAGGCGAGGCCGATCGGAGGGCGATGATGCCGATGCCACCATGCTGCTGAATCACAAGGACGCCATTGAATTTATCGTCGATGCGGTGCCTGAGTATGGGATCAGCTTTGCGGTGGTGCGCAATATTCAAAGTACGTTGTTGAACGGTCTCTCGGCGGATACCAAGGCACTGGGAGCCACTCGGCAAACCATCGTCAACATCTCCGACACCGTCTACATTCCCACTCAGGTTCCCACGCTGATCGATGAGATGCTGGGGGCGATCATCGACAAGGCCAGAGCCACCAGAAATCCAATCGAGGGCGCATTCTTCTTGTGGATCAACGTCGCATACTTGCAGCCCTTCCAAGACGGCAACAAGCGCACGAGCCGGCTATGTGCAAACTTGCCGCTGCTGTTGTCAAACTGCGCGCCCCTCTCGTTTCTTGACGTAGAGCCGTTGGATTATGCGGCGGCCATGCTGGGGGTGTATGAGAAGCAAAACGTGGCGCTGGCGATCGACCTGTTCGCTTGGACGTATCGGCGTTCGATAGAAAAATACCGCACCATTATCGAGTCGCTCGGTACCCCGCACCCGTTTCGGGCGAAGTACCGCGCGCATTTAGGCGCCGCCATCCAACAAATTGTGCTGACACACAGTACATTTTCACAAGCGGCGGCCGCACAGAATATTCCCGAACCGGACCAGTCCGCGTTCGAGGATTTGCTAGCGGAAGAACTTGCGGCCCTCGCACCACACAATTGCGCACGGTATCGATTGCCCATCGGTAAAACGGAACAGTGGATTGCGAACGGGCGCCGAGCGTAACTCCGTGAGTGCTCGAACTACGACCGCTGACACCACCCGCGCCGTAGGCGCGCCCGGCATGCCGAGCGGCGCGGAGCAGGACGCGTCCTTGGCCTACCGCTCCTATGTGCTCCTGGTATTGGTCATCGTCTATACCTTCAACTTCATCGACCGCCAGATCGTCGGCATCCTCGCCGTCCCGATCAAATCCGAACTTCACTTAAGCGATTCTCAGTTGGGACTGATGGGTGGCCTGGCGTTTGCGCTTTTCTACACTTTCCTCGGCATACCCATCGCCCGATTGGCCGATCGCGTCAGCAGAACCGGCATCATGACCGTGTCGCTCGCGCTGTGGAGCCTGATGACGGCGGTGTGCGGACTCACCCAGAACTTTGCGCAGTTGTTCATGGCGCGCGTGGCTGTAGGCATTGGCGAAGCGGGGGGCGTCACTCCCGCTTATTCCCTGATTTGCGACTACTTCCCCGTTAAGGAGCGTGCGCGGGCGCTAAGTGTGTACTCCTTCGGCATACCCATCGGTGCCGCGCTGGGTATTGTGCTGGGCGGCTTCATCACCAGCCTCATGAGCTGGCGCATGGCGTTTTTCATCGTCGGGCTTGCCGGCCTCCTGATCACGCCTCTCCTGAAATTCACCGTGCGCGAGCCCGTGCGCGGCGCTTTAGACCCAATCCGGGTCGGTAGCGATAACGATCGCATATCCGGCGCCGCCAGCACTGACGCCATCGCAACCACTCTCAGCCTGTTCAAGGTCATGGCCTTGTTGGCACGCAAACCGAGTTTTTGGGGGTTGTCGCTGGGCGCCGCCTGCGCATCCATGACCGGGTATGGATTATTTTTCTGGGCGCCGTCATTCTTGGTACGCAGTTTCCATTTGAGCCTGCTGCACGCATCTTTTTCCTACGGCGGCATAGTGCTGGTTGGCGGGCTGATGGGAATCTGGGTCGGCGGCGCGCTTGCCGATCGCTACGGTGAAAGACACCGCTCCATGTACGCCTTCATTCCGGGCATCGCCTTCGTCACGACCGTGCCCTTCTATGTGGCCGGCGTGTTATCCACGACGCTATGGATCAGCGCCGCCGTACTACTGGTGCCCACCGCACTAGGCCTGGTCTGGCTGGGTCCGGTGCTGACGGCAGTCCAACACCTAGTCCCCAGCAACATGCGGGCCACTGCATCGGCGCTGTTCCTGTTCATGAACAATCTCATTGGGATAGGGCTCGGCACCACCGTGATTGGGGTGGTGTCGGATTCGATGCGAGCACGATTCGGCGTGGAATCCTTGCGATACGCCATTCTGGCCGGCACGAGCTTCTACTTGATTGCTGCCATGCTGTTGTTTTTCGCCGGCCGGAAACTGGCGAGAGATTGGGTCTAATTGGCAACGTTTTAAAATCCCGTTAGTCCGCTAAAGAGCATTGCCCTCAATGGTGAGCTTCGGTGTAGACATACTTTTCTCTGTACCCGGCCACACCGTGTAGGCTACTCCCTATGGCCACCAAGCAACTGTGGGCGAGCGCTCTGGGAGCGATTACAGAATCTCTGTGCTGCGTTGCGCCGTTGTTGCTGCTCACCCTCGGTATCAGTGGCACATGGATTAGCCGGCTCGCGGCGGGATTTCCATCGAAGCGCGCTACCAACCCGTGAGCACAATCATTCTGGAATCCGCTCTCACCTGCCCGAGTTGCGGGCACGTAAGAGTAGAAACAATGCCCACCGACGCCTGTTTGTATTTTTACGAATGCACTCAGTGCAAAACGCTGTTGCGGCCCAAGGCCGGCGACTGCTGTGTGTTTTGCTCCTACGGCTCGGTCGCCTGTCCCCCTGTTCAAGAACGGCCGGGATGTTGTCGGTGACGTCGGAAGAGAGTCCCGTAATCACACCGCCCGATCGCATGTGCATCGCACGCCGTAGCCTTCTGCAACGCGCCGGCGCCGCGCTGGGATATTCGGCAGTGGCATTGAGCTTCGGTGACTCGGACCTGCTCGATGCGGCATCGGCCGCAGATCGCTGCATGCCGGTGGTTGACCGAGGAGGACTTGCGGGTATACAGCGCCGAATACGAGAGGACCGGGTTTCAAGGCGGCCTTGAGTCGTACCGCATTCTGACGAACCCGAAGTATGACGCCGAACTCAATAGTTTCGCGGGCCGCACGATCGACGTACCTTCTTGCTACATAGCGGGGGCGAGCGAGTGGGGAGCCTATCAGTCGCCCGGCGCCTTGGAGGAGATGAAGGACGGCGCGTGTACAAAGCTGCTGGGCGTTCATTTCGTGGACGGAGCTGGGCATTGGGTGGCGGAGGAGCAGCCGCAGGAAGTGAATGGACTTCTAATTGAATTTCTGCAGCGAGCGAACAGTGCGTAGTGGCAACGGCTTATGCTGGGACGGTATCGAGCGCCGCAGCCAGTGCACTTAAATGG
Organism: Gammaproteobacteria bacterium; assembly: GCA_025357835.1. Lineage (GTDB taxonomy): Bacteria > Pseudomonadota > Gammaproteobacteria > Steroidobacterales > Steroidobacteraceae > Bog-1198. The sequence continues at coordinate 6,828 of JANYLM010000120.1, read as the reverse complement.
TTGCCGGTAGCCAACGCGATGCCGCGCATGATTGCCGAGCTTTATAGGCAACCCGATCTCGGTTTCATTCACGCCGAGATGTGGATCTGGCGAGCAGCGGTCGTAATCGCACCTTCGCTTCCGATTCAAGCTGCAAGAACAACCCAAGTTTGTACTGATGCACGGGTTCCGAGGTCAACTGGAGCCAGCGCGAAGCCAATCCCTCGCCCAGGACCTCAGCTGCGTAGAGTGCTGCAACGCCTTCAACGTATGCGTTCTTGTCCACGGCTCGGTCCTTGCTTGCTTCCAACCGCGGTAAGTTATCACGGCGCTACTGATCGGGTTGGGCACCCATTGACAGGAGCAGGTCTTTACGCTGTAATTTACCATATGGTTAAATACGAATCCCAACTGGACGCAGTCTTCATGGCCCTCGCCCATCCGGCCCGACGGGGGATGCTGGCGCGGCTGGGCAAGGGGGAGGCCACGGTCGGCGAACTGGCCCAGCCCCTGGACATGTCGCTGCCGGCTGTCACCAAGCATCTGAAGGTGCTCGAGAGGGCCATGTTGATCAGCCGCAGCAAGAACGCCCAGTGGCGGCCTTGTCAGTTGGAAGAAGCTCCCTTGAAAACAGCGTCACGCTGGTTCGAGCAACAGCGAAAGGTCTGGGAGTCGCGCCTGGACCGCTTGGAAAAACATCTGCATAGCATGGAAAAAGACGCAGGGAGTAGCCGTGGCCGTGAATGAAAAAGAACGCGAGCTAGTGCAGCAGCGGGAATTGCCTTTTCCGCGCGAACTGGTGTGGAAGGCGATGACCGACCCCGAGCATGTCAACCAGTGGTGGGGTCCAGACGGTTTCAGGAACGAAGGTGTGAGCATGGATTTCCGGGTCGGCGGCGCTTGGACGTTTGAAATGGTGGGGCCGGACGGCACCCGCTATCCCAACCGCTCGGTGTTCAAGGAAATCACGCCCCCGTCCAGGCTGGTGTTCGACATTGGCGACGGCCAACGGATGTTGTTCGAAGCCACGGTCACCCTACAAGAAACAGGCAGCGGTACCCTGATCACCCTGCGCCAGCTTTACCCCAGCAGGGAATCCCGCGACGACATGGTCGACAAGTACGGTGCCCTCGAGGGTGGCAAACAGCACCTGGCGAAGCTTGAAGCCTACGTCAAGTCGAACCTGATCAATAATCTTATTCTTTGAGGCTATTACCATGTCGCTCGCCCTTTACGGTCATCCCTTCTCCTCGTACACCCAGAAAGTGCTCATCGCGCTGTATGAAAACGGCACGCCTTTCGAGTTCCGCTGCCTCGGGTCGGATACGCCGCAACACTCGGCCGAGTGGCTGCGGCGCTGGCCTCTGGGCAAGTTCCCGCTGCTGGTGGACGGCGAGCGTAATATCGCCGAGACCAGCATCATCATCGAGTACCTGCAGCTCGTGCATACCGGGCCGGTGCGCCTGCTGCCCGCGGACCCGACGGCAGCGCTGGACGTGCGCTTCCTCGACCGCTTCTTCGACCTGCACGTAATGACCGCGGCGGAGCATGCAGTTCACGGTGCGCTAACGGGTGTTCCGGAGAAGCGCCAGCAAGGATTGCTGCTTGCCACCACCAAGCTGGAGCTCGCCTACGCGTGGCTCGAAGGGCATCTCGCAGGCCGGACTTGGGCTGCCGGTAAGGATTTCACGATGGCGGACTGCGCGGCGGCACCCTCGCTGTTTTACGCGGACTGGACCCATCAGATTCCTGAGAAGTATTCGCTGCTGCGTGACTACCGCGCGCGATTGCTTACCCGCCCCTCCTTCGCCCGGGCGGTAGATGAGGCGCGGCCGTTCCGCTCGTACTTTCCCCTTGGAGCACCTAATCGAGACTGAAAGGCAATTGCTGGTAGGTGCGGCCTTTTTTCACCGGGGTTCGTACGTCTATTTCCCACGATTGGCGATATACTGAATGATAATTGCAATTGGTATCCACTTCTGCATATATTCTGAAGAAGTGGCTCGAAGTTAGATGTTTAAGGTCTATTTTCGCCACAAAGTGGGGGTGAATAGAACTAAAATCGTGAAAACTTCGAGTCTACCTAGCAGCATGGCTGCCGAGCACACCCAAGTCTGGAAATCGGTGAGCACACCATAGTTGCTTCCTGGCCCCACTAACCCCAGCCCCGGTCCGGCATTGTTGATGCAGGCAATGATGGCCGACAAAGAAGTCATGAAATCCAGGCCGCTGGCGAGTTGCACGAAGATAAGCGTCACGATGCTCATGAAGTAGAGGAACACGAAGGCCAGCACCGCAAACACCACGCGGTTGGCGATCACCGTCCCGCCTACTTTCAGCGGTCGCACCATGTTCGGGTGCACCAGCTGATTCAGCTCTCGATGCGCCTGCTTGGCGAGCACCAGAGTACGGATCATTTTGATGCCGCCGCCGGTGGACCCCGAACTCGCCACGATGCAACTCAGGAACATCATCCACATGGGTGCGAATATCGGCCAGCGCGAATAGTCCTGGGTGTGCAGGCCGCTGTCAGTCGCAATCGATACAACATTGAAGACGGCATGGCGCAGCGCCGTGGGATAGTCGGGGTAGCTGCCCTTGTAGAACAAGAACAGCGAGATGCCAATGCAACTCGCGACAAGCACGCTCAGGATCGCCTTCGCTTCGGCGTCCCGAAAATAGGCCCACACCCCGCGCTGGCTCCAGGCCAGAAAGTGGGTCGCGAAATTCAAGGCAGCCAAGACTTGGAATATGGTGAGCACCATCTCGATGGGCAGGGAATTGAAATGTCCTATGCTGGCGTCGTAGGTTGAGAAGCCGCCGAGCGCGAGCGCTGAGAATCCATGACAGACAGCGTCGAACCAATTCATCCCGGCGAATCTCAATGACACGATGCAGGCCGCCGTGAGCCCGGCGTACACCGTCCACAATAGCTTGGCGGTCTGTCCGATGCGCGGCGTGAGCTTGCTGTCCTTCATCGGACCCGGCATTTCCGCGCGGTAAATCTGCATGCCGCCCACCCCCAGCAGGGGCAGAATGGCCACCGCCAGCACGATGATGCCCATGCCTCCCAGCCAGCTGAGCAAATGGCGCCACAGATTGATGGAGCGAGGCAGGAACTCAAGTCCCGACAGCACCGTGCCGCCGGTGGTCGTCAAGCCCGACGCGGCCTCGAAATACGCATCGGTGAAATTGATGGGCAGAAAATGCCAGAGCGGAAAGCCCGCTACTGCCGGCAGAACCACCCAGGTCAGCGCCACCAGCATCAGGCCGTCACGGGTCTTCAGCTCGCGCTTGAAGCGTCGCGTGGCCAGCCACAGCAGCGCGCCGAGCACGAAAGTCGCCAGCGCTGAGATGACGAAGGACCACAGTGCGGGATCGAGTCCCCATAGCGCCATCACCAGCGGCGCCAGCATGGTCACGGCGAACACCATCATGACGAGGGCGAAGACGTGGGCAACCGGCAGTAAAATGTCTTTCACAAGAAGGAGGCGGAGCCTTGGAAGAGTTTTTCGACGGCTTCGATGTGGCGGCGATCCGTCAAGAACAGGATTAAGTGATCGTCCGGCTGCACGGTGGTGTCGTGATGCGCGATAATTACGTCCTCGCCCCGGACCACAGCTCCCAGAGTCGTTCCCTCCGGCAGGGAAATATCCTCGATGCGGCGCCCGATGACTTTCGAGCTATCGGCGTCGCCATGCACCACCACTTCGAGCGCTTCGGCAGCGCCGCGCCGCAGCGAATGCACGCGCACCACATCGCCGCGCCGCACATGCGCCAACAATGAGCCGATGGTGACGGTTTGCGGCGATATGGCCACATCGATGGAGCCGCTTTCGATCAATTCCGCGTACGAGGGTTTGTTGATCAAGGCCATGACCTTGCGAGCGCCCAGGCGCTTGGCGAGCATGGCCGAGAGAATATTCGCCTCCTCGGAGTTTGTCAGCGCGGCGAAAATATCGGCGCTGTCGATATTCTCTTCGAGCAATAACTCCTCATCCGCCGCATCGCCATGCAGCACGGTGGTGCTCTTCAACTGCTCCGAGACTTTTCTCGCCCGCTTGCCGTCGCGTTCGATGAGCTTTACTTGGTTCTTGTCTTCCAATTCGCTCGCCAAGCGAACCCCGATATTGCCGCCTCCCGCAATCACCACGCGGCGTGCGGGCTTCTCTTCACGGCGCATTTCCTTCATAACGACGCGGATATCCTTGCGCGCAGCTAGGAAAAATACCTCATCGCCGTCCTCGATCACGGTGTCGCCCTCGGGCTTGACGCTCTTGCCGGCTCGGTAAATGGCCGCGACTCGGGCGTCGGCCGTGGGGATGTGCTCGCGCAGGGTACGCAGCGCCTGTCCCACCAAGGGACCGCCCTGCAGGGCGCGGATGCCCACCAGGCGTACCCGGCCATCCGCGAAATCCAGCACCTGCAATGCGCCTGGATAGCGGATCAGGCGCGCGATGTATTCGGTTACTAATTGTTCGGGGCTGATCCAGACATCCACCGCGATGGCATTCTCGCCGAACAGCCTGTCCCTTTCGGTGAAGTCGGCGGAGCGCACGCGCGCAATTTTCTTTGGCGTGCGATACAGCGTCCACGCGATGTGGCAGGCCAGCATGTTGACTTCGTCGCTGTTGGTCAGCGCAACGAGAATGTCGGTGGAGGCGATGCCCGCCGCTTCGAGGATGCGCGGACTCGCCGCATTGCCGTTCACCGTACGAATATCGAGGCGATCCTGCAGATCCCGCAAAATCTCTTCGTTACTGTCGATGACGGTCACGTCATTCGCTTCCTCGCGAGAGAGGTGGTACGCCGCCGTGCGGCCGACTTGCCCTGCACCCAAAATAATGATTTTCACAGCCGCGTTACTCTACACGAACGAGATTGGCGTAAGACAGCATCAGCCACTTCGTACCCTGGCTTTCAAAGTTGACCTGGATTCGGGCATGGGGGCCATTGCCCTCGAAATTGAGCACCACCCCGTCGCCGAACTTGGAATGGCGGACCCGGCTGCCCATTCGCATGGACGGCGCCGGCGACTCCTCGAGGGAGCTTGAACGCCTGACGAAAACCGGGCGGGACACTTGTAGGCGCGGCCGTATTTCCTCGACCAGCTCGGCCGGTAATTCGCTGATGAAGCGGGAAGGCTGGCCGTAGGTATCCACCCCGTACAAACGGCGCTGTTCGGCATAGGTAATGTAAAGCTGGCGCATGGCCCGAGTCGCGCCGACGTAGCAAAGGCGGCGCTCCTCCTCGAGACCGGCCAAATCGGCCACCGAACGCTGGTGCGGAAACAGTCCGTCCTCCATACCGGCCATAAACACCACAGGAAATTCCAGGCCCTTGGCCGAGTGCAAAGTCATCATCTGCACGCAATCGTCGTAAGGATCGGCCTGGCCCTCGCCGGATTCCAATACGGCATGCGCGAGAAAGGACTCGAGCGGCGATAATTCGGTCTCGGCTTCGGTTTCCGGTGAAAACCCTCGCGCGGCGCTGACCAGTTCCAGCAAGTTCTCGATCCGCCCCTCGCCCCGCTCGCCTTTCTCCTTCTTGAAGTGTTCGATGAGCCCGCTCATTTGGATGACATGGTCGACTTGTTCATGAAGTTCCAAACCCTGAATTTCGGCAGCCAGCTTGTCGATCAGCGTCAAAAAAGCCTGCAGCGCCAGCGCGGCTCGTTGAGGCAGTCCGCTTTGCACGCAGCTCAAAGCGCCGTTCCACAGCGAGGTCGCATTGCCGCGCGCAAAATCGCGCACCGTGTCCATGGTTTTCGCACCTATGCCTCGCACCGGCAGATTCACCACCCGCTCGAAGGAATTATCGTCCGCTCGGCTGGCGATGAGGCGCAGGTAGGCGAGAGTGTCCTTGATTTCGGCGCGCTCGAAGAAGCGCAAGCCTCCATAGACGCGATAGGGCATGCGTGCATTGAGAAAAGCCTCTTCGAAGACCCGGGACTGCGCGTTCGAGCGATACAGCACCGCCACCTCCCGGCGCGCGCCACCGTGACTGACCCATTCGCGGATCCTATTCACCACGAAGTCGGCCTCGTCGCGCTCGTTGAAGGCAGCGTAAAGTTTGACCCGGTCTCCATCCTCGCCGCTGGTCCACAGCGTCTTGCCGAGCCGGCCGCCATTGTTGGCAATCAGCGCATTCGCGGCCTTCAAAATGGTGCCGGTGGAACGATAGTTCTGTTCCAGTTTGTACAGCACGGCTTGCGGAAAATCGCGCCGGAACTGCTGCAGGTTCTCCACCCGTGCGCCACGCCAGCGATAGATGGATTGATCGTCGTCACCGACCACGAAGGGCATCCCTGAGGGCCCGGCGAGCAGCATCAGCCACTTGTACTGAATCGCATTGGTATCCTGGAATTCATCGACCAGCACATGGCGAAATCGCGTGCGGTAGTGCTGCAGCAGAGACGCATCGTCGCGCCACAGTTCATAGGCGCGCAGCAGGAGCTCGGCAAAATCCACGACCCCGGCTCGCTGACAGGCCTCTTCATAGGCCTGGTAGACCTTGATCAGCTGACGGCGCGTGGAATCGCCGTCGTCCTTAATGTGCTTGGCTCGATGACCCTCGTCCTTCTGGGCATTGATGAACCACAGGATCTCGCGCGGTATCCAGCGGGTCTCATCCAGATCGAGCGCCTTCAATACCTTGCGCAGTACCCTGGCCTGATCCTCAGAGTCCAGAATCTGGAAGCTTTGCGGCAGGCCTGCTTCGCGCCAATGGATGCGCAGCAGCCGATGGGCCAAACCATGGAAAGTCCCCAACCACATGGCGCCGCTGGGCAGCCCCAACAAGGTTTCGATGCGGTTGCGCATTTCGGCCGCGGCCTTGTTCGTGAATGTG
>JANYLM010000116.1 GCA_025357835.1 Gammaproteobacteria bacterium | reverse complement strand
GCACGTCAAAGCGCAGCCGGACGCCGTCGATCAAGTGGACAAGCAGTTCGTGCCCTTTGTGAAGCCGGTGTTCCTGGGATCGAAGGTCCGGTTTCCCAATAGCGACAATATCCGGCACCAGGTTTATTCCTTTTCCACCGCGAAGAAATTCGAGCTGCCCTTGTATGGCGGCAAGGACGCACCACCCGTTGTGTTCGCTACATCTATGTGTCCGAGACTCCCTGCTTCACGAAGACGGATGCGGCCGGGACCGCGTCCATCAACGACGTGCCCCCGGGCGAGTACTCCGTCCGCATTTGGCATCCGAGCGTGGAACACGGCGAAGAGACCACCACTCGAGGAGTTACCTTGAGCGCCGACGCGCCTGCGAGCGTCGAGTGGGACCTTGCCTTGAAGCCGGCCTTTCGAGTCCCCCGAGTATCGGGTGCGGCGTCAGCCGGCTATCCTTAGACATTACCGGGACCGAGCCTCTATCATGTGAACGCCTGAATGCCCGTCTGCGCCCTACCCAGAATGAGCGCGTGAATATCGTGAGTGCCCTCGTAGGTGTTCACCACTTCTAGATTCACCAGGTGGCGAATCACGCCATACTCGTCCGATATACCGTTGCCCCCCAGCATGTCGCGCGCCGCGCGCGCCACATCGAGCGACTTGCCGCAGGAATTGCGTTTGAGCATGGAAGTGATTTCAACCGACGCAGTGCCCTCATCCTTCATCCGGCCGAGACGCAGGCAGCCCTGCAAGCCCAGCGATATCTCGGTTTGCATATCAGCCAATTTCTTCTGAATGAGTTGATTGGCGGCGAGCGGGCGGCCGAATTGCTTGCGGTCCAGCACATACTGCCGCGCCGTATGCCAGCAGCTCTCCGCGGCGCCGAGCGCGCCCCAGGCTATGCCGTAGCGCGCTGAATCGAGGCAGGTGAATGGGCCCTTCAGACCGGTCACGCCGGGCAACAGGTTCTCTTCCGGCACGAATACCTCGTCCATGAGAATTTGCCCGGTGGTGGACGCGCGCAGCCCCACCTTGCCGTGTATCACCGGAGCCTCCAGGCCCTTCCAGCCCTTTTCAAGGATAAAGCCGCGAATGACATCATCGTCGGTCTTTGCCCACACGACGAACACGTCAGCGATGGGACTATTGGAAATCCATGTTTTGGCGCCCGACAGGCGATAGCCGCCGGCGGCGCTGCGTGCCCGAGTGATCATGCTGCCGGGATCCGACCCATGATTGGGCTCGGTCAGACCGAAGCAGCCGATGGCTTCGCCGCGCGCCAACTCCGGCAAGTACTTTCGCTTCTGCTCCTCGGTGCCGAAGCGGTCGATGGGCAGCATCACCAAAGACGATTGCACGCTCATCATGGACCGATAGCCCGAATCGACCCGCTCCACCTCGCGCGCAATCAGACCGTAGCTGACGTAATTGAGCCCGCCGCCGCCGAATTCCACGGGAATAGTGGTGCCTAACAATCCCAACTCACCCATCTCTTTGAAAATACTGGGATCCGTGTGCTCGCGGCGAAAGGCATCGACGATGCGAGGCGCCAATCGGCCTTGCGAGTAGTCGCGCGCGGCATCCCGCACCATCCTTTCTTCCTCCGTCAACTGCTCATCGAGCAACAACGGATCGTCCCAATGAAAGCTACCACGCACCATATTCCAGCCCTTTCCGCCTTCGAAGAAGTGAAGCATCGCACACTCTTAAGAGTCGGTGTGGTGCCTTTCGATCGTGGTAATTTGTGCAGATGAACAATGCTCTGTCGCATATCACCGTGCTGGATCTATCGCGAGTCTTGGCAGGCCCCTGGGCCGGACAGGTGATGGCGGATTTAGGCGCCGATGTAATCAAAGTCGAAAAGCCGGGCACGGGCGACGACACGCGGGGTTGGGGTCCGCCTTTCTTGCGCGACATGCAAGGCCGCGACAGCGCCGACGCGGCGTACTACCTGTGCGCCAATCGCAACAAGAAATCTATCACCGTGGATTTCACCACCCCCGAAGGCCAAGTCATCGTTCGCGACCTGGCGCGCAAATCCGACGTGGTGTTGGAGAATTTCAAAGTCGGCGGCCTCCAGGCTTATGGTCTGGACTATGCGTCTCTGCGCGCCGTGAATTCAAAACTGATCTACTGCTCCATCACCGGGTTCGGCCAAACCGGCCCTTATGCGCCGCGGGCCGGCTACGATTTGCTGGTGCAGGCCATGGGCGGATTGATGAGTATCACCGGACGCCCGGACGATGAGCCCGGCGCCGGTCCGCAAAAAGCCGGGGTCGCCGTAACCGATATTCTCACCGGGTTGTACGCGACCATCGGGATCCTGGCCGCGCTCACGCACCGCGACCGGACCGGAATCGGCCAGCACATCGACGTAGGGCTGCTCGACGTACAAGTAGCTTGCCTCGCGAATCAAGCGATGAATTACCTGGTTGGCGGCAGCGCTCCCGGACGCTCGGGCAACGCCCACCCCAACCTGGTTCCCTACCAGGATTTTCCGACCAGTGACGGCTACATGATTATTGCCGTAGGTAACGACGCGCAGTTCGCGCGGGCTTGTGGCGTGCTGAGCCTTGCCGAGCTCGCGGTCGACCCGAACTTCGTCACCAACAAATCGCGAGTCATCAATCGCCGCGAATTGATCCACAGATTGAGCGCCGTTACCGTCACACATCCCACCTCGCACTGGGTGGCGGCCCTGGAGAGAGTGGGCGTGCCTGCCGGACCGATCAATTCCATAGGGGAGGTCTTCGACGACCCGCAAGTCCGCGCCCGCTCCATGCGGATTGAGCTACCGCATCCGGTCGCCGGCAGCGTGTCGCTGGTTGCGAATCCCCTGCGCCTGTCGGAAACTCCGGTGACTTATCGTTCCGCGCCGCCGACTTTGGGAGCGCACACTCGTGAGGTGCTTGCCGAGCGCCTGGCCATGTCTTCGGCCGATATCGACAGCTTGATCGCAAAAGGCATTGTTTGACCGGTGGCGGCGCGGGGCCGCGCCCCGTGATCCGCGCGACTGGCGCACCCGCATGTTTTCAATGCGCCGCTCCGCGGCTCCGCTATGCTGCACAGGGAACTTCAAGTACCGGGAGAATTCAATGAAGGGATGGACCTTAACCTTGGGCTTGGCCGTTGCGACGACGACGTCGGCATCCTCGGCACCGCCTGTTCCTCCCCCTGCGGACCAGCAGCTCGCCCGCGATATGCTGAAAAGCCTGGTGGAGATCAACACCACTCACGCGCATGGATCCACCGAAGCCGCAAAAGCCATCCAGGGCTGGCTGTTGGGCGCGGGCTATGCGCCGGCCGATGTGGTTTTTTTGGCTCCGGCCGATCACCCGACCAAGGGGAATGTCGTGGTTCGCTACCGCGGCAAACACTCGAAACACCCTGTGCTGTTCCTCGGCCATCTGGATGTGGTGGAAGCCAAAGCCGAGGACTGGTCGGTCGATCCGTTCAAGCTGACTCAACGGGACGGATGGTTCTACGGCCGCGGCACCATCGACATGAAGGACGGCGACGCGGCTCTTGTTGAGTCCTTGATCCGATTGAAGCGAGAGAAATTCGTCCCGGATCACGATGTCATCGTTGCATTCACGGCCGACGAAGAAGCCGGCGGCGATGCCAATGGTCCGGCTTTTCTCCTCAAGGAGCATCGTGACTTGATCGACGCCGCGCTGGTCATCAATCTTGACGGTGGCGGCGGCGGCACCAAGCACGGCGAACGGCAGTTTTTGGAAGTGGGAACCAGCGAGAAGACCTACGTTACCTTCACGCTGGAGACCACCAGCCCCGGGGGCCATGGTTCTCTTCCCGGTCCCGATAATGCCATATATAAACTAGCAGCCGGTCTCGGCCGCCTCGAAGCCTTCAAGTTTCCGGTCACGCTGACCACAACGACCCGGACGAGTTTTGACAAGCTGGGCGCACTCGAGAGCGGAGCACTCGCGACGGACATGCACGCGGTCGCGCAGTCGCCGCCCGATCTCGCTGCGGCGGACCGCCTGAGTCAAAATGTTCGCCTCAACGCACAACTGCGCACTACCTGCGTCGCGACTCTGATTTCCGGAGGCCACGCGGAAAACGCTTTGCCTCAACGCGCCAAAGCCACCATACAGTGCCGCATGATGCCCGCGGACTCGGCGGACAATGTGCAGCATCTTCTCATCGCCACTCTCGCCGACCCTGCCATCCATGTCAGCCTCGACGCGCCGCCCATCGTGAGCCCCGAGTCGCCTCCCACGCCGCAAATCATGAAGAAAGTGGCGCTGCTCGCGCATTCGATGTGGCCCGATGTGCCCATCATTCCCACCATGGCTTCCGGGTTCAGCGACGATAGGCAAACCCGCAATGCCGGCATGCCCAGCTACGATGTCAGCGGGGTGTGGCAGGACGTCGATGAAAATCGCGCCCACGGCCGGGACGAACGCGTCGGCGTCCAAGCCTTCGACGAAAGCGTGGAATTTACCTATAGGCTGATCAAAGCCGTGAGCAGTGCGAATTGAACGCCGCGCACGGGGCGGCTCGCGGGGCGAGTCGCCCTGGCTCCAATTATCAACTTCGCAATCTGAGTTGATCGCCTTCGGCGTCGATATCGAATTCGCCGGCAGCTATTTTTCGCATCCACCGTGCCGTTGCTACAGCGCCGCCGAAGGCGAAGAAGTGCGGGGCGACGATTTGCGCGGAGACAGGGGTTGCCAGCAGGGCCAGCAGGTGTTGGTCCGGGCTGGTTGCCAAGCCGGAAGAATGGGCAGCCGTGCTGAGACTGCGCATCAAAACGCGCATCGATGCTCCGATGCCGCATTGAATGGCGAAATGCACTAGCTTGGTGACCGGCGCGGGGCCGGCAATTCCCACGCGCACGGGCAGGTGAATCCGCCGGCGTACCAGTTCACGTTCCCACGATTTGAAGGCGCCGTCGTTAAGTCCGAACTGGGTGACGATGTGCGCGCTCACTCCGGCACGCGTTGCGAATGCCTGCTTAACCTCGAGCGCTTCCCAAAGGAGGGGGGTAGCCACTGCGTTGTGGCCCTCGGGGTGTCCTGCGACGCCGATTCGGGTGATGCCGGATTCCTCCAGAATTCGCGACTCGAGTACCGCCAAAGTCCCGGAAAACTCGCCGCTGGGCCGCGGCGCGTCGCCGGCGATCAACAAAATGTCGTCGACGCCGCCGGCGCGCAATTCCGAAAGTGCGGCGCGCAGAGTCTGCGAATTCGCGACACGGCGCACCGCAATATGCGGCGTCGCTACAAACCCGGCGCGCCGCACGGCGAGGGCGGCATGGATCACCTGGGCGAAGCTGGCATTCGGCGTATGCGCCACATAAACGGCGGTACCGGCCGGCAGCACGGAAGCGAGCTCCGGCAGCTGGCCTTCTTCCGAGGGTGTAATTTCGGTGGAAGCGCCGCGCATGAAAGAGACGATCCGACCTTTGCGGTCGTCCGTCGCTGGCGCCGCGCGACCCGGTTGACCCACTTTGACCATAAACGTCCAGTTCGCGACTCGGTTGCACCAATATTATAGACTGGCAGTTCGGCCGCTTCGGCGCGTTAAAATTTCCGCGAGCACAATCCTTGTCACAACTTGATGAGACGCATGATCCCCAGGCGCGCAGCTGGCTGGAATCGACTCGTGGGATCGACTGCGAATTCCCCATCCAAAATCTACCCTTCGCGGTGTTCCGCTGCGACGCCACGGAAGAATTGCGCGGCGGCGTGGCGATCGGGGATCAGATCATCGATCTCGCAGCCCTGGCCAAGCTGGGACTATTTCAGGGCCTGGCCGCGGATGGCATTCGCGCCGGGGCGCAGTCCTCGCTCAACCTGCTGATGCAACTGGGACCGGAGGTCTGGAACGCCGTGCGTCGCGCCCTGTTCCAGGGCCTGCTGGAAGGATCAAGCCTGCAGGCCGCGCTCCGCAGTTGCCTGGTGCCGCAAAGCGGCGCGCAATATTCACTGCCCGCGCAAATCGGCGACTACACCGATTTCTACACCTCGATTCATCACGCCACGGCGGTCGGCCGGATGATGCGGCCCGACAGTCCCTTGCTGCCGAACTACTCGTGGCTTCCCATCGGCTACCACGGCCGCAGTTCATCAATCGGCGTATCGGGGCAAGCCTTCCACAGACCCCGGGGCCAGCGGCTCCCGCCGGGCGCGGCCCAACCCGTGGTCGGCCCCAGCATGCGCCTGGACTACGAACTCGAGTTGGGAGTCTTTGTCGGCGGCGGCAACCCGCGCGGGACGCCGATTCCCATGGCTGACGCCGAGGCGCACATCTTCGGCTTATGCCTGCTTAACGACTGGTCGGCGCGCGATTTACAAGCCTGGGAGTACCAACCTCTGGGTCCGTTTCTGGCGAAGAATTTTGCGACCACGATTTCGCCCTGGATAGTCACGCTGCAGGCACTGGCTCCGTTTCGCGTTGCCTTCATCCGGCCCGACGGCGCCTTTGCGCCCCTGCCCTATTTGAACTCGCCGCGCAACCAAGAGGCGGGCGCCATCGATATCCGCCTCGACGCCTCGATTCAAAGCGCGGCCATGCGCGAAAGACGCGAGCCGCCGCACCGCCTCTCATCGACCACTTTTCGGCATGCGTACTGGACGATCGCGCAACTTGTCACGCACCACACAGTCAATGGTTGCGATCTGCACTCCGGCGATTTGCTCGGAACCGGTACGCAGTCTGGACCCACTCCCGCAGAAGCCGGATCGCTGCTGGAACTCAGCGCGGGCGGCAAGCAGCCCATTCAAATCAGCCGCGACGAAAGCCGCACCTTTCTCGAGGACGGTGACACGGTCATTTTTCGCGGCTGGTGCGAACGCACCGGCGCGGCACGCATCGGTTTCGGCGATATGCAGGGCCGCGTACTCCCCGCCATCGACCCACCAGGCTAGATCTCGATCACATGCGGCGCACCGACCCGGTACTGCCTCTTCAGGGCGTCGCGAATCTTCCCCTGCGACCGCGACGATAACCTTTAGAGTTTATGAACGGCAATGAGCCCAATTCCGCTCCCGCAGGCGAGTATGGGCGATAATAGACGAATGGCTGATTCATCCAGACCGAATCCGGGAACCGAGGCGCTCCTCGACGCAATTCGCAAACATCCGAAGTTGCCGGGGCTGGGGACGGCGGTTGCTCGAATCGCGTCCATCGCCGACTCGAGCAACGAGTCGATCCACGAACTCCGCAACATCATTCTCGCCGACGTTCATTTGACCCAACGCATCATTACCATCGCCAATAGCGTCGTGTATCGGCTTAACCCCGGTTCTGTCGTCAGTACGGTAACCCGGGCGATAGTCATCGTCGGTTTCGAGCAAATCAAATTGATCGCTCTGGGGATGATGTTTGTCGATCAGATTCCGGACCGCGAGCGGGCGGCGGTAATGAAGGCGGAATTGATCCAGGCCCTGCAGGCTTCGCTTCTGGCTCGGGAAATGTCCCATCAATTGGCGCCCGACAACAGTGAAAAAGCCGGCATCGCGGCCCTGCTCGGAAACGTCGCGAGGCTATTGCTGGTGATGGTCGATTTCGACCGATTCCGGGAGATCTCTCGCCGCGTAGAGAACGGCGCCACCGAGACGAGCGCGTCGAACGAAGTCCTCGGCATGTCGATCGGCGCCCTGACCAACGAAGTGCTGACGTTCTGGGGAATCCCGAGCTTGCTCGTGTCGCTCAGCACCGGCGCCGCCGCTTCATTCGAATCAAAGCAGATTCAGAGGCTCGGCCGGATTGTCGCCTTGGCGAAAACGACCGCGCAGCATCTGCGACTTCCGGAGGGTCCCGAACGCGATGCACTGATGGCCAAGGTCCGCCTGCAATGCCTCGCCGACGGCGGCGTCACGGGTGAGGCATTCGATCGCTGGGTGATCGCCGCCGATACGCAACTGGCGCCGGTCCGGGCTTTTTTTAAGGTTGCGAGCCCGGCCCCGCCGCCAGCCGACGAGGCGTTTCCGGAAGGTACCGTGATCGACTCGTCGGCGCCCGTCACGGGCGAACTCAATGCCGTTGGCAAGCCCGCCAACAGCCGCGAGCTGGTGCTGTCGCGTCTTCAGGACGTCACCGCCTTGATTGCCAATCGGCAAGGTTTGAGCGCGACTTTGCTCGCGGCCCTCGAG
>JANYLM010000095.1 GCA_025357835.1 Gammaproteobacteria bacterium | reverse complement strand
GCCATGACGACCACGGCGGCGCCGTAGCGCATCACCTTCAACGCCTGCGCGAGAAAGGCTTCCTCGCCCTCTTTCAGGCTGATGGAATTGACGATGGACTTTCCCTGCACGCACTTAAGACCCGCCTCGATCACCGACCATTTGGATGAATCAATCATGACGGGTACGCGGGCGATATCCGGCTCGCCCGCAATGAGGCTCAGGAACTTCGCCATTGCCGCCTGGGAATCCAGCATGCCTTCGTCCATATTCACATATGAGCTGCGCTCCGTTTGCCACCTGCTGGCGCGCGATGTCGACCGCCGCGGCGTAGTCGCCCGCCTCAATGAGCTTGCGAAACCTTGCCGATCCCGTGACATTGGTGCGCTCACCGACATTGACGAACAAGCTGCCTGAATCGATGGTGAGTGGCTCGAGGCCGCTCAGGCGGCAAGCTGGTTCGATGCTTGGCAGGGCGCGTGGCGGCAAGTGGGCGACGGCGCGAACCATCTCGCGAATGTGCTCCGGCGTGGTACCGCAACAGCCACCCACCATATTCACGAACCCGCTGGCGGCAAACTCGCCGAGGATCGCGGCTGTTTCCTGCGGAGTTTCCTCGTATTCGCCGAACGCATTCGGCAAACCCGCGTTCGGGTAAGCGCACACGAAGGTGTCGGCAATACGCGCCATCTCCTCGATATACGGGCGCAACTGCTTGCCGCCGAGTGCGCAATTGAGCCCGACGACGGCGGGCCGTGCATGCCGTATGGAATTCCAAAAGGCCTCGGTAGTCTGGCCCGATAAGGTCCTGCCGGACGCATCGCTGATGGTGCCCGAGACCATGATGGGAAGATCGGTGCCGAATTCGTCGAGCACCGCGCGCACGGCGAACAGCGCCGCCTTGGCGTTCAGAGTATCGAACACGGTCTCGATCAGAATGACGTCGACGCCGCCCTCGATGAGCGCGTGCGTGGCTTGCGAGTAGCCGGCAACCAGCTCATCGAAGCTGATGTTGCGAAACCCCGGGTCATTGACGTCGGGGGACAACGAGGCGGTACGGCTGGTCGGTCCCAGTGCGCCGGCGACGAAGCGCTGCTTACCGGTTTCGGCGCTCGCCTGGTCCGCGACCCGACGCGCCAGGCGTGCGGCTTCCCGGTTCAGCTCACTGACCAATGACTGCATTCCGTAGTCCGCTTGTGAGACGGCGCTGGAATTGAAGGTATTGGTAGAAATCACGTCCGCACCTGCGAGCAGATATTCGCGATGAATGGCGGCGATGATTTGCGGCTGGGTGATGGACAGCAAGTCGTTATTACCGCGCAAATCACTGCGCCAAGCCGCGAATCTGTCGCCGCGGAATTGCTCCTCGGTCAACGCATGGCGCTGAATCATCGTGCCCATGGCACCGTCGAGAATCACCATGCGCTCGCGTAGAAGCGCCAGAAACGCTTTGGCGCGCGCGCCATGCGGTGCTGTCTGCACTTCAGGCCACCCGCGCTTCGGCCACACGCGGCCGCAGCCCCAAGGCATGGCAAATGGCGTAGGTGAGTTCCGCGCGATTCAGGGTGTAGAAGTGAAACTCATCGACGCCATGCTCGCGCAGGCGCTGCACCTGTTCGATGGCCACATTCGCCGCAATCATGCGCCGCGTCTCCGGGTCGTCCTCCAAGCCGTCGAAGCGCTGTCGCAGCCACTGCGGCACGGATGCGCCGCAGCGCTCGGCAAAGCGCAGCAGCTGTGGCAGGCGCGTGATGGGCAGTATCCCCGGCACGAGAGCCGCGCGAATGCCGGCGGTCACGCAGCGATCGCGATAGCGCAGAAATGCATCCGTGTCGAAGAAGAACTGCGTGATGGCACGATCGGCGCCCGCGTCCACCTTGCGCTTCAGGTTCTCCAAATCAGCTTCGACGCCATCCGACTCTGGATGCCCTTCCGGATAGGCCGCTACCGATAGATCGAATTTCCCAATACCCGTGAGCCCCGCGACCAAATCGGATGCATACGCAAAACCGCCGGCGCGGGGGCGATAGCAGCCATCCGGCGACAGGTCGTCCACAGGCACATCGCCGCGCAACGCGACCATGTGCCTTATCCCCTGCTGCCAATACTCGCGCGCGATTGTCAGCACCTCTTCGCGCGATGCGCCCACGCAAGTCAGATGAGGTGCAACCACCAGGTCCGTCTCGCGCAGAATTCGCAGCACACATTCATGCGTTCGGGTGCGCGTCGAGCCATCCGCGCCATAAGTCACGGACACGAAATTCGGTCGCAAGGGGGCAAGCCGCTGCACGCAATCCCAAAGCTGGCGCCCCATGGGCTCATCGCTGGGCGGAAAGAATTCAAAAGACACTGCCACCGGATTTGACATCGCAAACTCCCGACCGAATGCTCTCGACTGACAGCATGCAAGAGCCTAGGCTATGATCCAAACTCATTATTCTCATACCAAGGATGAAACTGGCTCATGTCATCGACGGCATTGGAGCTTCGCCATCTGGAGACCCTACTGGCGCTGGCCGAGTGCGGCAGCCTGTCAAAGGCGGCAGCCCGCCTGTTCTTGACCCAATCCGCGCTGTCGCACCAGTTGAAAGCGCTCGAAAGTCACTACGGGGCGGCATTGGTCGAGAAAAACGTTCGTCCCCTGCGCTTTACGGCCATCGGTCAGCGCCTGCTCACCCTCTCCCGGGGGGTACTGCCCCAGGTGGCCGAAGCGGGGCGCGACGTGGCCCGCCTGGCTCAAGGTCATGCCGGACCTCTGCGTGTTGCGGTGCAATGCCATAATTGTTTTGACTGGCTGATGCCGGCCATGGATGCCTATCGCACCTTATGGCCCGAAGTCGAACTCGACATCATCTCAGGCTTCGTCGTCGACCCACTGCCCCTTCTGGATCGTGGCGAGGCTGAACTCGCCATCATTCACGATCCCCAGGAGGCGCATCCGAACGTGGTATTCAGCCCCCTGTTTCGCTATGAAAGCGTCGCCCTGATGAGCCCAAGACATCCACTGGCAACCAAGGCCTGGCTTGAGGCCTCTGATTTTGCGAATGAAACGCTCATCACCTATCCGGTGCCGGATGAGATGCTGGATGTGATGAAGCACTGCTTGACGCCGGCCGCAATCAACCCCAAACGGCGCACGGCCGAATTAACCGTGGCCATACTGCAGCTGGTGGCGAGCGGGCGTGGTATAGCGGCGCTGCCGTCCTGGACAGTGGGCAACTACATCGAACGCGGCTACGTGGTGTCTCGCCCCATAGGCCAAGGCGGCCTGCGCTGCGAACTTTATGCAGCCACCAGCAATGCCGGCGCTGAAGCAGCCTATATAAGAGAGTTCATCGCGTTGACCCGCGCGCAGAGCTTGACCGAATTGGCGGGAGTATCCGCCTTATGAGGAACTTCACATGCGTAAGTCTTTGATCGCTGCATCCGCCATGGCCCTGCTGAGCGTCGGTTTTCACGCCGGCGCGCAAAATGCCGCCGGCGAAACACAATTTCGCGAGCTGTATAGAGAACTCGTGGAAACCAACACGGCGCTGTCGAATGGCAGCTGCACTCTGGCCGCGGAGCGCATGGCCGCTCGCTTGAAGGCGGCGGGGTTCGTCGACGCCGATCTGCATCCGTTCGCGGCGCCCGGTCATCCCAAGGAAGGCGGCTTGGTGGCCTTCTACCCGGGCCGGGACCCCAAACTCAAGGCCATACTGCTGCTCGCTCACATCGATGTGGTCGAGGCGAAGCGCGAGGACTGGACCCGCGATCCTTTCAAGCTGGTCGAAGAGAATGGCGCCTTCTACGCCCGCGGCACCATCGATGACAAGGCCGAGGCGGCGATTTGGGTGGACACCTTGGTTCGCTACAAACAAGAGAAATACCGACCCCTGCGCACCATCAAACTCGCCCTCACCTGCGGCGAGGAAACCGCGGGTGCATTCAACGGCGCGCAATGGCTGACGGAAAATCAACGCGACCTAATCGACGCCGCCTTCGCCGTCAACGAGGGCGCCTTCGGCGAACTGGATGCCGAGGGCCACAAAGTCGCCTTGGAGATCCAAGCCGGCGAGAAGACGGCGCAGAACTTCCGGCTGGAAGTCACCAATCCCGGCGGGCACAGCTCTCGGCCCCTCAAGGACAATGCTATTTACCACCTTGCTGCGGCATTGCTGCGCATCGAGGGTTACGAATTCCCGGCCCAGTTCACCGACGGCAACCGCGCGTACTTCACCGGCATGGCCCAGATCCAAGCGGCCAAGGGCAATGCGGAAGCCGCCGACGCCATGCGCGCGCTGGTCAAGGACCCGAACGACACCAAGGCCATCGCGCTCGTCTCGGCCAAGGACCCGAGTTGGAACGCTACGCTGCGCACCACCTGCGTGGCGACTCTGCTCGACGCGGGGCATGCCACCAATGCGCTCCCACAGCGAGCCCGGGCCAATATCAATTGCCGCATTTTCCCGGGTGTCGCTCAGGAAGTCGTTCGCAGCAAGCTCGAAGAGTTGGTTGCGGACTCTGCGGTCAAGGTCACCACTTTGGAGACCCGTGGACCGAGTTCGCCGCCGCCGCCGTTGACCAAGCAAATCCTGGCGCCGGTTGAAAAGTTGAGCGCGGAGTTCTTTCCCGGTGTGCCGGTGCTACCGATCCTGCAACCGGGTGCCACCGATGGCGAGTTCTTGAATGCGGCAGGTATCCCGACCTATGGCATCGAACCCTTATTCGCCGGTCCCGACCTCGGTCACATTCACGGCCTCAATGAGTATGTCAGCGTCAAGTCGCTGCTGGACTGCCGCGATTTTCTGTATCGCCTGATCAAGATTTACTCGGACCAGAAATAGCTTCAGGAGAAGGCAAGCAAATGGAGCACGGCGAGCTGACGGGCGGCTGCCTATGCGGGGCGGTGCGATACCGCACATCCGCCCCGAAAACTCCGGCGACTCTATGTCACTGCGCGTCTTGTCGCCGGGCTGCCGGCGCTCACGCGTTGGGGCTATACACGGTGGACAGTGCATCCGCAGTGTTTACGAATGGCCGGTTCGCAACCTTCCCATCGTCGACAAAAGTACTGCGTGGATTCTGCGCACGATGCGGAACATCGCTCAGTTATAGGCATGCCGATTGGCCCGATGACATGTCGTTCACCATTGCGAGTCTTGATCACCCGCAGCTCGCACCACCGGCCGATCATACTTGGATGCAGGATGCTGCCTCCTGGGACAAGCCGGCGGACGGGCTGCCGCAATTTCCTCGCGACCGTCCTTAACCCTGGCGGTGCGCGGCTCCCGCCCACCGTCCAATCTCATCGCCGTCGTCCATAGCAAGGCGACATCGCGCCGTTGAATCGGTCCGCGGCATAACGAGGCGACGCCTTCGACTTACCGTTGAGCCCGGGGTCGCCGCACGGTGGCTGGTGCCCCGGCTAGGTAGTTTCTCGGCCGCGAGCCGAGCCGCCTTTGTCCGATGGCTGGATGGCGAGATAACGCGACCGGCACCCAGCGACTCGACGACTCCCGTATAATAGACGTCAATGACGACCGAGCAAACTGATGTGGTGGTGATCGGCGGCGGTCCGGCGGGGAGCACCGCCGCGACCCTGTTGGCGCGGCGCGGCTACAAGGTGATCGCACTGGAAAAAGCCCGTCACCCACGCTTCCACATCGGCGAGTCGCTGCTGCCCATGAATCTTCCTG
>JANYLM010000027.1 GCA_025357835.1 Gammaproteobacteria bacterium | reverse complement strand
CTGGCCGCAGAACCACGAACGCGTCGGCGCCGCTACACCCCAGGGCGCGCCGCACGCGCCCCAAGGCAATATTGAATCGCGGGTCTTACGCGGCGGGCTTCTGCGCCCAGACCTTGCACCAGCCACCGGCGGGAACGCTCTTGCCTGCGAAAATATTGCAGCCTGCGCTCGCATCCCCGGCCTTGCCTTGGTACTGGGCACAGGTGCTGCATTTCTGCGTCGGTTTGAACGTTGGATTCGCGGCGGCATCGACATTCTTACCGTCGGCGACAAATCCCAAGGCCGCCGCGGTGGGATCCTTGGGGTCCAGGGGAGCAAGACCTGCGGCGGCGGCCGAGCCAGCCATGAGACCCATGGTTGGGATGAGGGCGCCGGCGATCAGTCCGCCTTTGACAAGTGCTCGTCGTGAAATCTTGCGTTGCATCGTGATGATCCTATGGGTGAACGACTCGCATCATTTTCCTGCTTTTCCATGAGCATTGCTCATAAATAATATTAACCTCCTCGTACGCGAACGATTCTCACTAGCATCTACGGCAGGGAGGCAATGCCGATCAGCCAATCGCGAAACAGCTGTACTTCGCGGCGTATTCTCTGGGGGCGCTCCGGAGTGATGACAAAATAAGAATTCTCATCGAGAAATTCCTCGGGCAGCGCGCTCACCAATCTCCCGGTGGCGAAGTAGGCGCCCAAAAAAATACCGTGAGCCAGCGCGACGCCGGCGCCGGTTGCAGCGAGTTCCAATGCGGCGATCGTCGTGTCCACGGTAGGGCCCCCGCTCCTCGGGGCATCCGCAAGTTTCAGCACTTGTCGAACCTTCAGCCAATGATTCTCATAACCCATGATGTGAATCTGGTGCCGCTGCAAAAAGGTCGCTAAGTCGCCGTGTGCCTGCATTGTCTTTAATAGAGCGGGATTGCATACGGCAAGGATGTTCTGGTTCAGCAAGTGCTCGGATCGGTACCCATGCCAATGCCCGGCACCGTAGCGAATTTCCAAATCGGTGGCCTCGTCGAGGACGGCGTTGTCCCAAATCACCGATGAGAGCCGCACATCGATCGAGGGATTCGCAACACCGAACTCCGGCAGTTTAGGTGTCAGCCATAATGCGGCCAGCGATACGGGTGCGTGAACGGTGATTTCCACCCGCTCGGATCTCCCAAAAAGTCCGACCGTTGAATCGGCGAGTTCTTCGAAGGCCTTGCGCACCGGCGGCAAATAGGCGACTCCCATCGGGCTGAGCTTGACGCCGCGCGGCAGCCGCTCGAACAACGCAAAACCCAGATGCGCCTCCAAGGCGCGGATTTGGTAGCTGATGGCTCCCGAGGTTAGGTTAAGTTCCGCGGCTGCGGCGGTGAAGCTGGAAGTTCTGGCGGCGGCCTCGAATGCCCGCAGCCACGTCAGGGTTGGCAGGCCCACCACTGGGCGGATTTGGTTCAACTGGGGCCTCACACTAAAATATTATAGCCAAAGGTACCAAAATATTGGATTGCAGACCCCCTATCGATCAATTTATTGTGGGTATTAGCCTGCTCGCCTCACTCAAAGGTCCAAATGAAAACACATGCGCGCATAGTCGTAGTCGGTGGCGGCATGATGGGCGCCAGCCTGCTCTACCATTTGGGCCTTGAGGGTTGTACCGACACGGTGTTGGTTGAAAAAAATGAGCTTACCTCGGGGTCCACCTGGCACGCTGCGGGTCAATGTCCGAGTATTACGGGAAGCTATAATCTCTCTAAAATTCATGCATATAGCAATGATTTATATCCTAAACTCGAGGCACTCACCGGGCAGTATGTGAGCTGGCACCCCTGCGGGGGGCTGCGACTCGCGAACAACGAGCATGAGCTTGCGTGGCTCAAGTACGTGTACGGGTATTCGAAAAGCATCGGCTTTCGCATGGACATAGTCGGGCTCGACGAAATCAAGCGTTTGAACCCATTCATCACGACGGACAATGTGATCGCTGCAGGCTGGACCCAGGATGACGGGCATGGCGATCCGTCGGGTTTGTGCAATGCGCTGGCCAAGGCCGCACGCGGCCTGGGGGCTACCGTCGTGCGCCACAACCGTGTCCTAGACATCCGCCGTCGTGCCAGCGGCGAATGGGAAGTGGTCACTGAGAAAGGCAGCATCATTGCCGAAATGGTGGTCAATGCGGCCGGCTGCTATGCGCGCCAGGTTGCCGCCATGGTTGGCGCCGATGCACCGATCACCAACATGCAGCACCACTATGTGGTGACTCATCCCATTCCAGCCTTCATGGAACGCAGCGCAGAGATTCCGGTGATGCGCGACTCCTACACCTCCGGCTATTTCCGTCAGGAGCAAAAATCCGGATTGATTGGGGTGTACGAGAGCACCGGCCTGCAAGAAGCCTGGGCGCCGCGAGGTTTTCCCGAATGGGAAGCATCGAACGAGTTGTTCGCGGACGATTTGGATCGCATCGCCCCCTGGCTGGAGCGAGCCATCGAGCGCATGCCCATTTTCGGCGAAGTGGGAATTCGGCGCGTCATCAATGGAGCGATTCCGCACACTCCCGACGGCGCGCCACTGCTCGGGCCGGCCGCGGGATTGCGAAACTTTTGGATGTGCTGCGGAACCTCCTTCGGCATCGCGCAAGGTGGCGGCTGCGGCAAGTACCTAGCGCAGTGGATGCTGTACGGCGACGCCGAAATCAACATGGGCGAATTCGACCCGCGCCGGTTCGGCGCCTTTGCCGATTCGGCCTATGTGCGCGACAAAGTGTTTCTGGATTATCGCTTGACGTTTACGACGCGCCGGCCCGGCGAAGAAGAAATGGCGGGCCGCCCGCGAAAGACGAGCTTGCTGCACGACAGGCTGCAGCAACAAGGCTGCGTGCATACCGAAACCTTCGGCTGGGAGCGCCCAAAATGGTTTTCGCTCGACGGTCGTGCCGAGGACTACCGATATTCGCGAAACAATTTATTCGATGTGGTGGGGGATGAGGTTGCGGCCGTGCATGAACGCGTCGGCGTGCTCGACCTGAGCGGGTTCGCGAAGTACGACATCAGCGGACCGGGAGCCGAGGCATTCCTGAATCGCGTCTGCGCCAACCAAGTGCCTCGCAAGGTGGGCGGCATTGCGCTCGTACACCTCTTATCGACGGGTGGGCGTATTCAAGGCGAAATGACCATCACGCGGTTGGCAGACGATGAGTTCTACGCCGTGTCCGCCGCGGCCGCTGAACTGCGCGATCAGGATCTGCTGGCGCAAAGTCTATTGCCCGGAGAGTCCGTCCGGATCGAGAATGTCACCGAAGCTCGCGGCGTGCTCGTGCTGAGCGGACCGCGCTCGCGCGAGCTCCTGAGCCTATTGACTGATGCGGACCTCGGCAACGACGCATTCCCTTGGCTGCGCGCCCGTGACATCCCCATCGCCGGCCAGATGTTGCGCGCGCTGCGCGTGAGCTACATCGGCGAGCTCGGTTGGGAGCTGCATGCGCCCGTCGCATCCCTGCCGGCCCTATACGATGCTATTTGGCAGGTCGGCGGCAAGTTCGGAATCGCGAACTACGGCTTGTATGCGGTCAACACCATGCGCATCGAAAAAGGCTACAAGGCTTGGTCCACGGAACTGACCAACGAATTGAACATGCTGGAAGCGGATATGAGTCGCTTCATCAATTTCAAAAAAGCAGGGTTTGTCGGCAAGGCCGCAACGCTCGAGCAGGCGGCGCGCCCTTTCAAGATCGTTTACGCCGAGATCGCAGCCACCGACACGGACGCACGCGGCGGCGAGCCCGTACTCGTTGAGGATCGCTGCATCGGCGTCACCACCTCCGGCGCCTATGGTCACCGAGTCAAGAAGAGTCTGGCGTTCGCCTGTGTTGCACCTGAATTCTCGGCGCCGGGAAGCCGCTTCGACGTGCTCATTCAAAGCGAACGACGTGCCGCGACGGTACTGGCCGGGCCGGCCTTTGATCCGGACAATTCGCGGATGAGGGGATAGATAGCATGGCAATCGATCCACCGGCGCGCGCAAGAGTGGTCATCGTGGGCGGCGGCGTCATCGGCTGTTCCGTCGCCTATCACCTCACCAAAATGGGCTGGAACGACATAGTTCTGCTCGAGCGCAAACAACTGACCAGCGGCACGACCTGGCACGCGGCCGGTCTCGTCGGCCAGCTTCGCCAGAGCATCAATATGACGCAGCTCGCCCGCTACACCGGCGAGTTGTACCGGGGGCTTGAAGCGGAGACCGGCCAGGCCACCGGCTATCGGCAATGCGGATCCTTGTCTTTGGCGACCACCCCCGGCCGCATGGAGGAGCTGAAGCGCAACGCCTCCATGGCCAAGGTCTTCGGCCTGACCGTCAACGTCGTGGGGCCGCAGGAGATTGGCTCCTTGTACCCCCTCGCCAATCTCGAGGATGTCATCGGCGGCATTCACATACCGAGCGATGGCTATGCCAATGCCGTCGACATCACTCAGGCGCTGGCCAAAGGCGCCCGCACTCGCGGCGCCCAGATCTTCCAGGACCTCAAAGTCACCGCCATCCTCCATGACGGACAGCGCGTGAGCGGCGTGCAAACGGACCGCGGACGCATCGATGCCGACAACGTCGTGCTGTGCGCAGGCATGTGGACCCGCGATCTAGCCGCGAGCATCGGCGTTACCGTGCCTCTGCACGCCTGCGAGCACTACTATGTATTGTTCCAGGACGTACCCGGCCTGAAGCCCGATATGCCGGTGCTGCGCGACTACGACCATTGCAGCTATTTCAAATACGACGCCGGCAAATTGCTGGTCGGCGCCTTCGAGCCGCACGCTCGTCCCTGGGGAGCCGACGGCATTCCCGATGATTTCGCCTTCGGCGAGATCGCCGGCGATTTCAGCCACTTCGAACCGGTGCTGCTCGATGCCATGCGCCGCATCCCGGCGCTGGAGAAGGCCGGCATTCAAAAATTCTTCTGCGGCCCGGAGAGCTTTACGCCCGATGTGCGCTACCACTTGGGCGAGTCCACCGAACTTCAGAACTGCTTCGTGGCAGCCGGCCTCAATTCCATCGGCCTGCAGTCGGCCGGCGGCATCGGCAAGGTGGTATCCGAATGGATCCGCGACGGGCATCCGCCGGTGGATCTGTGGGAAGTCGACGTACGGCGCAATATGCCCTTCCAGATCAATCGCAAATACCTGCGGGCACGAGTTTCCGAAAGTTTAGGATTGTTGTACGCGACGCATTGGCCGTTTCGCCAGTACGAAACGGCGCGCGGTGTTCGCAAATCGGCGCTGCACGACCGCCTGGCCGCGGCGGGTGCGTGTTTCGGCGAAGCCTTCGGTTGGGAACGCGCCAACTGGTATGCCCCCTCAGGCACCCCGCCTAAGTACGAATACAGCTACGGCCGGCAGAACTGGTTCGAGCACAGCGCGAACGAGCACCGCGCGGTGCGCTCAGGGGTAGGTCTTTTCGACCAATCCTCCTTCGCGAAATTTCGACTCGAAGGCTTGGACGCAGCGCGCGTTCTGAATCGAGTCTGCGCCAACGATGTCGCGGTTGCGCCGGGAAGAATGGTCTATACCCAGTGGCTGAACGACCGTGGCGGCATTGAAGCGGATCTGACCGTGACTCGCTTGAGCGAGACGGCGTACTTGATCGTGAGCGGCGCCGAAACCGAGAGCAAGGACTTCAACTGGCTGCACAGGCACATCGAGCCTGGCGCGAACTGCGCGTTGACCAATGTAACCTCAGGGATGGGCGTCTTGTCGGTGATGGGGCCGCGTGCGCGCGATTTTTTGCAATCGCTCACACCCAACGACCTGTCGAATGCGGCCTTTCCATTTTCCACTAGTCAGATGATCGAGCTGGGCTTTGCTTTGGTGCGCGCCTCGCGCATTACCTATGTCGGGGAACTGGGTTGGGAACTCTACGTGCCCACCGAATTCTTGCAAGGCGTGTACGATGAATTGGTGGGCGCGGCTGAGGGCTACGGACTCGTTCATGCGGGCTATCACGCCTTGAACTCGCTGCGCATGGAAAAGGGGTATCGGCATTGGGGTCACGACCTCACAGACGAAGACACGCCCTTGGAAGCCGGTCTTGGCTTCGCGGTCAAATTCGACAAGCCGGGCGGTTTCATCGGGCGCGAGGCGCTGCTGAGGCAGAAACAATCCGGCTTGCTGAAGCGACTGGTGCAATTCAAGCTCAAATCGCCCGAGCCTCTGTTGTACCACAACGAGCCGATTTGGCAGGGTGACTACATCGTCGGTTTCATTCGCTCCGGAATGTACGCACATTCATTGGGGGCGGCGGTGGGCCTCGGATATGTGACCGCTCCGAATGGCGGCGCGGTGGCCAAAGTTGAGCCCGATGACTACGAGATCGAAGTCGCCGGGATCCGTCACCCGGCCGGCGCCTCGTTGCGCCCCCTGTACGACCCGAACAACGAGCGGATCAAGTGTTGAATTCAGAATGAAATTTGAGGTGACATCATGAGCGAGTCGGCGGTAATCGCGCGTTTAGCCGCAAACACCAAGATGGGCTACAGCCTCGATCGCAAGTTCTACTGCGACGACGCGGTGTTCGCAGCGGACATGGAATCGGTCGTCGGCCGCAAGTGGCTCGTGGCCGGCCATGTCGACCGCGTCCGCAACAAGGGTGACTACTTCCTATTCAAGGTGGGCGACGAATCCATCATCATCGTGCGCAGCGATGAGTCGACCATTAACGCCTTTTACAATGTCTGCCGTCATCGTGGATCGTTGATCTGCACGAAACCGCAGGGACGGGTCGCACGACTAACCTGCGGCTATCACGCTTGGAGCTACGGACTCGATGGGGCCTTGCTCGCCGCCCGCTTGATGCCGGCGGATTTCTCGAAACAAGACAACGGCCTGCACCGCTGCCACATTCGGGTATTCCATGGCTTTATTTTCATCAACCTGGCCGACGAGGCGCCGGTGGATTTCGATGCGGCGTTCGCGGATCTTGCGCCCTACCTCGATTTCCACGGCTTTGCGGATGCGAAAATCGCGTATTCGCAGTCCTATCCCACGACGGCTAACTGGAAGCTGATCGTCGAGAACTTCGTGGAGTGCTATCACTGTGCGCCGGCGCATCCGGAGTTCTGTTCCATGCACCCCCCGGAGGCGCTGATTGCCTTCGGCGCGGGTCCTAGCTCGGGCCCGGCCGATGCCGTCGAGAAGTACCTGCCGACGGTCAAAGCCTGGGAGGCCCGTGCGGCCAACCTCGGGCGGCCCATAGGCACGATCGATGACGGGCCGGAATCCTCCCATCTGCGGCTGCTGCTGCAGCGAACGATCCGCGAGGGATACGACAGCGAAACTCAGGACGGCAGGCCGGCTTCATCCTTGATGGGCAAGCGCTTGGGGTTCGACCAGGGGCGAATGTACCTGTCATTCAGCCCCTTCACTCAGCTTGTGGCCACCAATGACTTCGCCGTATTGTTTCTATTCACTCCGCGTAGCACCATGCACACGGATGTGGACCTGCTTTGGCTGGTCGATGGCAAAGCGTCGGAAGTCGACGTCAAGAGGATGATTTGGGGATGGGACGAGACGACGAAGCAGGACAAGGAGATCACTGAAAACAACCAGGCCGGTATCCTGTCGAAGCATTATCAGCCCGGTCGTTACTCGGAACACGAGCGTCGGGTGGTGACCTTCCAGCAGTGGTACTTGGCTCAGTTTGGGCACTCACTCGTTCAGTGAGCGTCCTTGACCGAAAGCAGGAGCTGCGATGCCGGGGCTCGATTTGGAAGGTATCAGCCGATCAGTAGTGAAGCTTCGCGCCGACGTGCCCGAAGATGCGTTTACCGCTGGCATATTGGGATCGCAGCGCACCGGCAACGGTGTAGTCATCAATTCCGATGGATTGATCCTGACTATCGGCTACCTGGTGACTGAAGCCACCGATGTATGGCTGACCGCCCCAGACGGCCGCGAACTGGCGGCTCACCCCTTGGCATACGATCAGGTGACGGGTTTCGGATTGGTCCTACCCTTGGAGAGAGCGGACATTGCACCCATCCCATTGGGATCGTCGGCAAAACTCAAGGTCGGTGATGAAGCCTACGCAGTGAGCTCTCCGGAGTTCGCCGCGCCGCAACCGGTGCAAATATTCGCGCGCCGCGAATTTGCCGGCGCCTGGGAATACCTGCTGGAGGACGCCATATTCGCGACCCCTGCGCACCCTCATTGGTCGGGTTCTGCGCTGATCGACGCTGACGGTTGTTTGGCGGGCATTGGATCGTTGTTGGTGCGCGAACTGACCGATGGCGAAGAAATCAACGCGAATATGTTCGTGCCCGTGGACTTGCTCAAACCCATTCTCGAGGAATTGACCACTCGTGGCCGCACCTCCCGCCAGTCGCGCCCATGGCTGGGCGTGTATGCCGCGGAGATGACCGGCAAGGTTTACGTGACGGGGGTCGCCGAAGGCGGCCCCGCGCACCGGGCCGATATACGCGAAGGCGATCGGATCACCCGCGTGGCGGAACACGACATCGCCACCCTGCCCGACTTCTACCGGCGTCTTTGGGCCATCGGGCCGGCCGGCACCGGTGTCCCATTGACGGCCATTCGCGGCGGCACACGCCTGCATTTGAATGTGCGCTCGGTCGACCGAGTGGACCTGCTCAAGCGGCCGCAAGCACACTGAAGAAATGTTGCCGCGCGTAAATATCGTCGCCGATGTGCCACTCACGATCGGAAACAAATTGCGCAAAGAAGGAGTTTAGGCGCCTTTTGGGCCGGAAACTGTTTCGCGAGAAAAGCTTCACCGCAAGGAAACGCGCGCATATTCCACCGAGGCCGTCGTCGACACTGTATTGCGGCGCATGCCGGATTACGTATATTGCATCTGTCCTCAATTTTCCAAAACCCATGTCAACTTTCAGCGCATGCCCACCGTCGATATTTCCAATCCGTTTACCGCGCGTCACATTCCGGCGGCGGACGAAAGCTTCGTCGTCATTCGATTTTCCAATCCCGCGGGAATCGATGTCCCGTAGCTATTCTCTGCACTAAATCGCTGGATCGAGGCGCTCTCGTCTACAATGGCGAGGAGCATCATGAGTAAACAGCCTCTCCCAATCGGAAATTTGGCCGGCCAAGAACGGACGCACGAACGGCTGCGCGGCATTGCCTACATGGTGGCGGCGGTTTTCGTCTTTTCGATCATGGACTCGCTGATGAAGCACCTGTCGATGCGCTATGGGCCCATGCAAATTTCCTGTCTGCGCTGCCTATCTTCCTGGCTGTTCCTACTGCCGACGATAACCTGGCAGCGAGCCTGGGGAGCACTGCGCCCGAGAAATCCGCCGCTGCATTTATTTCGCGCCGTACTGGGCATCGGCATGCTGGGCGGCTTCGTATTCGCCGTGCATCGCCTCAGCCTGGCGCAGACCTATTCCTTGTTTTTGGCGGCACCGCTGCTCATGACCGCACTGTCCGTGCCTATTCAGGGCGAAAAGGTCAGCGGTAAGCGCTGGCTGGCCATTTGGGTCGGTTTGATGGGAGTGCTGGTCATTTTGCAGCCCTGGGGAAAGAGCAGCTTCTCGCTGATCGCTGCATCTGCCGCCGCCCTGGCGACAGTTTGCTATTCGCTGAGCGCGTTGACGGTTAGAACTCTGGGCCGCGTGAATTCAAGCATATCGATGGTGTTTTGGTACTTGCTGATGGTCGGCATCGGCTGCAGTGTGTTCGCCATCGGTGACTGGCGCCCCGTCCTGACTTCCGACTGGGGTTGGCTCATCGGTATCGGCGTTACAGGGGCGCTGGGCCAAATGTGGCTGACCGACGCCTTTCGGCGCGCGCCGCCCTCGGTGGTAGGGCCGTTTGAGTACACCTCCATTCTGTGGGCCTTCGCCATCGACTGGATTTTCTGGTCGGCCTCGCCATCGTTGAGTTTGATTGCGGGCGCCTGCATCGTCATTGTAAGCGGTATTGTGATCATCATCGACGAGCGTCGACTGGCGGGGCTTGCCATGAACCCTGCCTGTCCTCCGCCCTGAGGATCCGGTCTCCATGCAGCGCGACGCGCTGCTGCAGCCCCTCCGCGATTGGGTGCTCGGCATCGGTCCTAGGATTGCAGGACCCTGGGCCCATAAGCGACGCTACCGCGGCGCATGCGTCGACCAGCGTACCGCCGGAATGCGCACTAGTGTCCCTTAACACGCGGTAGGCATCGCCGGCCGAAAGGCCGGCTCTTTTCGCCAGCAATAAGGCCAGGACCCCGCTTACCTGCGCGGTCGCGATGGAGTCCCCGGAGGCGAAGTCGTAATGGCCGCCGGGCAATAAAGTCAGAATTTCCCGGCTCGGGGCATAGAGCACCGACCCCTCTACTGCCTCGCTCCCAGCGCCGGCGACTTCGATGACGCCGGGTTCGCGCATCAGCCCTGTCCTGCCCTGCGCTGCGTCGGGAGCGGCGGCACCCACGAACAACACACCGCGGCGCAATCCTTCGCGGATGAGGTCGCCCAGCAAGGGATCGGCGGGACCCGTCAGACTCAAATTGACGATCTGGGCGTGAGCGTCGAACGCAGCCACCAATGCCCGGGCCAGCGTAAAGGAATTGCATCGTGCCGCATCGGCATCGAGGCGTGACTGCCAGCAGGCCTTGAACAGCAGCAGCCGTGCCCTGGGGGCCACACCCACGATGCCTTCGCGATTGTTGGCAACCGCCGCGATAACGCCGGCGACTTCCGTGCCATGGCGATCATGCTGAAATTGAACGTCGTCGGAATCGACGAAATTTACGGCGGCCGCGACATTGGACCGCAAATCCGGATGTTGGGTGTCGGCGCCCGTGTCGATAATGGCCACTTTGACGCCCTCGCCTTGGGACCAGGGATGAGCCTCTTCAACATTCATTTGCCGGAAGCCCTGCTGCAATCCCACATAGGGATCGTTGTAGCCTTCGGTGCGCGTCGCGAAACTCTGCAGCGGCTGCGCCAGCCTGATGCGCCGGTCCTGCGCCATTGCGGCCAGCAGGGTGGGACGATCCAAGCCCTCGGGAACCTCGAGCACGGCGCAATGCATGTGCAGAGGCGCGATTGGCCAGGCGCTTACTTCGCGCAATCCATAGTCGTTCTCCAGGGCGCGCATCGTTTGGCGCGCTGCTAGGCTCGGTCCGTAGCTTCCGATGCTGTCGTATGCGCGCGGCGTACTGCCGGCGCGAGCTACGAAAACGGCGGGCTCGCTGTCAACGGCCGCAATGATGAAATGCTCAGGCGACCGGGCGACCTGATCAGACAGCGCGCGCGACTCAATTCGAACCGGCGCGCTGCTGCAGCTCCAAACCAGAAGAGCGAATAGCGCCGGCGCCCACCATCTCATGGGAGTTCGCCTGATCCCGTACTTGGTTGGGTGCTCTCGGCAAAGCGAACCTTCGCATGCCCGCGCAGCAGCGCCAGAGAAGAATTCACGGGCCGGCGGGAATTCGCCGCCAATGAATACACTCCTGCCTCGGTCGGGCCGGAAATAATCCTCAGCTGGGCCTCATCGAGCAGGCTCTGCAGTTCGACCAAGGTAATGTTCGGCGCGAACACGGCGCGGATGACCTCGCCCGGCGCGCGCGGCACGGCAGTCGTGACGGTGTAGTAGTCGGGCCGCGTCGTGCGCGCACGGGCCTGCAACCATCGATCTGCCGCTAGCAGGCTGAGCGCCACAGCCATTACCGCAACCGACGCAGCCATCACGCCATGCCACGGTACCGCGGCCCGGCCCGGCCGCTGGGCTGCGGGTAAACCTGCGGGCAAGTCCACGGATGCCGCAGCGTCAATGCCATCCAGCCGTGCTTGCAGGAGTTTAAGAGATGCCGCGGGCATGTACTCGACCGCCGTCTCGGCCCTCATGCCCAGATATACACTTCGTTCCAAGGCCAAATCATCGCGGCACTCGGCACACAGCGACACGTGCACGTCCAGGCGCTGCCGCTGGTGCTCGGCGATGCTGCCGTTTAAGTACCAAGGAATGAGCGTCGAGATTTCTTGGTGTTCCCGCACGGCGTGGCTTGGATGGTCGTAATTCATTCGTCTCTCATTGATAGCGCGCAAGCGCTGCCACCCAAGGTTGGCAGATACTGGCGCAATTTCTCGCGCGCGTGAAACATGCGCGCCTTGACGGTGCCAACCGGGCACTCGGTGATCGCCGCTATTTCCTCCAGCGAATGGCCCATGTGATAGGCGAGTTCGAGGGTCAGGCGCTGTTCGATGGGGAGCCGTTCAAGGCCGTGCTTCAGCCAATCCCGAACTTCGGTCTCCAGCGTGGGATCGGTGGTCTGTTCCGGATAGTCATCCAAGCGCAGCGCACCCGCGTGATTCTTCTGCCGCCGCAGCGACTTCAAGGCCGTGCGGTACGCGATGCCGATGATCCAAGTAGAGACTTGCGAAGCGTAGCGAAAATCCTTGGACCTTTGCCAAACGACCATGAAGGTATCGTTGATGATCTCTTCGACGTTCTCGTAACGCGGCGTAAATCGCGACAAGAAACGCGCCAGACGCCGGTGATAACTGACATACAGTTCCTCCAACGCCCGCCGATTGCCCGCTGCGACGGCGACGAGGAGGTCGTTATCGTGTTCCTTTGCTGAGTTCTTGGCCAGTACGGTCATCGGCGACAGCCACTCCTAATCGATGTCGAGCCATTTCCCGTAAGTACCGGCAGCGTACGAAAGAGTTGCTATCCGCGGACGAAGACCTAGAAGCGCCAAATAACCGTGCCGGTCCAACGACCGTCCGCCGCGGCATTGTAAAACAATGCCTTAGCGCCCGCAGTAGTGTCCACATAGGAAAGCGCCAGAGACAACGGCGCGAGGTCGTAAACGGCGCCCAGGCTCCAATACGCGAACCCTGCCGGCTCAGGACCTGCGAAATGCGAGTAGCCGATGCCCGCCGCGGCGGACAGCTTGCCGAGCACCGGCCGCTGCAGGTTTGCCTCCACCGATGCGGACGTCACGCCGAAAAGGCCGCGGTACGGCAGGTAGCGCGGCGCATTCGGTGAATAAACCAGGCCGACCTCCAGCCATTCTTGGAAAGCGAGGTCGACGTCCAATTCGTCATAATCATATACCGAACCATCCCTGTTCCACGGATAGACATAGTGGCTCGCCAGCACCTTGCCATGCCAGTCGTTTCCCACGGTCCAAGCAAAACCGAGAAAGGCATCTAGTTCAACATCCTTCGGTTCGCGGGGATCAATTTGCGTGTTGGACGCGAACAACCCCGCCACGAAACCGGACGCGCTCAAATAATGCAGATCGAGTTGGAGCGCAGCCTGGCCGTTGCTACGCGACACGCCGCGCAGGAGGTAGTCGCTCGCGACACCGACGGAACCGCCCCATACATCGGCCGCTTCGCAGATCGGTGTGCCAGCCATGAGACCCATCGACAATACAATGCCACCCGCGAGCAAGCGCAACGGCACATTCGCCAGATCGTCGGCGCAGCACTGCATCTGAAATCCCCATCTGACTCCCCGGCTCACAGATTAACTCTTTCTTGAATGCTTGGGCACTTGGCTGGCGTCGACAATTCGCCGCATAGCTAAACCCGGGATGGATTACTCGGTACTTACTTCTGGTCTCCATCATTGAGTCAACGCATGCAGATAGAACGACATCGAACCTGGGCAGCGCTGCTGCTGCTGAGTGGCGCAGCGGGTTGCGCCGGCAATGGCAAGGGCCTCGATCAGAATGGGCAGCCCATCTCGGCGGGCGGCACATCCAGCGGACCGATAACCGCGGACTTTCAGTCGATTCAAGACAATGTCTTCACGCCCATATGTTCGAAATGTCACATCGGTGCGAGTGCCCCCGAAGGTCTGCAGCTCGATGCGGCTCACAGCTACAATCTTCTGGTCGGCGCACCGAGCAACGAACAGCCGAATCTCTTGAGGGTGAAACCAGGCGATCCGGATAGTAGCTACATGGCGCGCAAGATCGAAGGCGCGTCCGGAATCGACGGCGGGCAAATGCCGCTGGGCGAAGCGCCGCTGGCCCAAACGACGATCGATGCCATTCGTCAGTGGATCACCAACGGTGCGCCGAACGCACCGGCGGCGGCCGCGGCGGCTCAGGCGTTCGCCGTTCAAACCATGGCGCCGCTCGATAAGGCCACCGTGAGAGCGGCACCGGCTCGCATCCTGGTGACCTTCACTCACGCTGTCGATGCATCGCTGGTCAACGACACGACGGTAACCCTTGAACGAGTCGCCGGCGAAGCTGACGCCGGCACGCAGGCCATGTTGATCACCGCGGCGCTCGCGCCGGCAAATTCCGCGGTTCTGCTGATTACACCGAATTCAGCTCTCGATCCCGGCGTGTATCGCGTCACATTGCGCGGCGGCGGCGGCGGCGCACTGGCCGATATGAACGCCGCAACGCTTGGTGCGAACACCTCATTCGAGTTTACCGTGGAGCCCGCTCGATGATGGCCCGACAACTGCAAATTGGAGCGTGTTATCTGCTCGCCCTTCTGTGCTTTGCCGCACCTAGGGTGCATGCAGAACCCTATCTGGCCGTGCAATTGGGCCTCAAGTGTGGGCAATGCCACGTCAACCCGACCGGTGGTGGTTTACGTACGACATTCGGCGACCTATTCGCGCAAACCGTGTTACCCGCACGGCACCTTGCTACCCCACTCGACAACTGGACCGGGCAGGTCGGTCAATACCTGCGAGTGGGCGGCGACTTCCGATTCGAGGCGTCGCTCATGCAGGTGCCGCAGGCAAGATCAGTGCAGCAATTCGCCGTGGCACAGACCCGTGTGTACGTGGAGGCGGATGTGATTCCGAACAGGCTGCTTGCCTATGTCGACGAACAGGTGGCTCCGGGCGGCGCCCTCAATCGGGAAGCTTATCTGGTGTATTGGTCGGCCACCCACGATTGGTATCTCAAGGCCGGCCAGATGTACCTGCCCTTCGGTCTACGGCTTCAGGACCAGACGGCCTTTGTTCTCAACGCCACCGGGATCAATATGGCGACGCCGGATCAGGGCGTGGAATTCGGCTGGGAGCGGGGTCATTGGGATGGCCAGCTGGCCGTCAGCAACGGCACCGCCGGCGGCGCCGTCAGCAGTAATGGCAAGCATTACAGCACACAGCTAGCATTCGTGGAGTCGCAGTGGCGAGTGGGACTGGCGGCCAATCGCAACGATCAGTCGGGCGGGGCAAAGAATGACTATGGGATTTTCGGCGGCCTCAGGACGGGACCGATCTCCTGGTTGGCGCAGGCCGAGATCACAGATGACCAGGGCATCGCCCATAGTCAGGGCAAGCAGCTCGCAACCCTGCTCGAGGCCAATTGGCTGATTTCCCGCGGCAACAACTTGAAAATCACGGAAGAGTTTCTCAATCCCAACCGCGCGGTGCCCAACGGCGAGGAAACACGATGGAGTCTGGTCTATGAGTTCACACCACTACAATTCGTGCAGTTACGTGCGGGATTTCGCCGCAACGACGGCATACCGCAAGACAACTCCGAGCATCGGCGGCTGTACTTCATCGAGCTGCACGGATTCTTCTGATCGCTGAATGGGCAGTGCTCGGGCGCTGCAGCGCCGAGACCGTTTCCGACCTTTTTCGGGGCCCCGGATGGCCGCTGCCCCATCCTTGCCCACGGCGCGCTGTTCGGACTGGCCGCATCCGTGGATGCGCAAGGCAAACAGATCATTCCCGCCGCCGACATATCCAATTACTTAATCTGTATCCTCTAAATATTGCGCTTTTTTATTTGCCTACCCGACCATATCCTGTGGCTAGGAGGGTCCTATGAACGAAATCAGACGCAGTAACGACAGAGGCTTTGCTGATCACGGCTGGCTCAAGTCTTTCCATACATTTTCATTTGCCGCCTACTTTGACCCGGCGCACGTGGAGTTCGGGCCCTTGCGGGTCATCAACGAGGACCGGGTGTTGGCCGGGGCCGGCTTTGGCACACACGGCCATCGCGACATGGAAATCATCAGCTACGTGCTATCGGGAGAACTGGCGCACAAGGATTCCATGGGTAATGGGTCCGTCATCAAACCCGGTGATGTGCAGCGCATGAGCGCCGGCACAGGCGTGCAGCACAGCGAGTTCAATCCAAGTCCCAGCGAGCCGGTGCATTTTCTGCAGATATGGATTCAGCCGTCCGAGCGCAACATCGAACCCAGCTACGAGGAGAAGCGCTTTTCACCGGATGAGAAGCGCGGGCGCCTTCGGCTCATCGTCTCGCCCGATCAAGCGGATGGATCCTTGCTGATCCATCAGGACGCCCGGATGTACGCTGGGCTATTCACCGGCAATGAGCGAGCGGACCTTAAGGTGGCCCCAAGCAGGCGCATTTACCTGCATGTCGCACGAGGTGCATTGACGGCGAACGGTGCGACGCTCCAGGACGGCGACGCGCTGCGGATTGGCGACGGTGCCCCCCTGCATCTAAGCGATGCCCGCGATGCCGAAGTGTTGGTGTTCGATCTGCCGGGCGAAACCTCCTAGGCTGCTGAGTCGGCTCATGGCAGGCGATACCCTGTTGGTATAGCCTGCCATTTTATGTGCAGGACAGAGTATGCGTACGCCCGGAATCGGTGCTAGGCAGATTCCAATATCGCCGTGGCCCCAAGTCCGCCGGCCGCGCACACGGACACTAGAGTCCGGCCGCGGCGGCCCGTATTGTCGCGGTGTTGCGCCAGCTGTTTTGCGGCGCTTCCAAGGATGCGCGCCCCCGTGGCCGCGAAGGGATGACCCAGCCCCACCGAGCCGCCGTTCACATTGAGTTTGGCGCGATCGATGGCGCCGAGCGCCGTGGTGCGCCCCAATGCACGGCGGCAGTAGCTCTCGTCCTCCCACGCCGCCAGCGTGCACAGCACCTGGCCGCTGAAAGCCTCGTGAATTTCGTAGTAGTCGAAGTCCTGCAGCGTCAGGCCATTGCGATCGAGCAGGCGCGGCACCGCATACACCGGAGCCATGAGCAGACCCTCGGGATCGGGGCCGAAGTAGTCGACGGCGGCGGTCTCTGCGTCGACCAACCAGGCCTGCGGAACTTGACCGTGCGTGGCGGCCCATTTTTCCGACGCTAGCAGGACGGCGGCGGCTCCGTCGGTGAGCGGAGTGGAATTGCCGGCGGTCAGGGTTCCGTGACCCGAACTACGATCGAACACCGGCTGCAATTTCGCCATTTTTTCCGGCGAAGTATCGGCGCGCAAATTGTTGTCGCGCGTGAGGCCCAAGAACGGAATCACCAAATCCTTGTAGAAGCCGCCCTCGTATGCCGCCACGCCCTTGGTGTGGCTCGACAGCGCCAATTCGTCCTGAGCCTGCCGGGCGATGTTCCAGCGTCGGACCATTTGTTCGCAGTGCTCGCCCATCGACAGCCCGGTGCGCCTCTCGTTCACATTGGGCACGGACGGTATCAGCATGGACGGCCGAATCTGGGCCAAGAGACTCAGGCGCGCGGCTGTACTCCTAGCGCGGTTCAAACTCAACACGAGGTGGCGCAGCCGTTCACTGATGGCGATGGGAGCATCAGAGGCAGAGTCGACTCCGCCGGCGATGCCCACCTCGATTTGACTCATTGCGATCTTGTTGCCGACCAGAATGGCGGTCTCCAGCGAGGTGGCGCAGGCCTGTTGCACGTCGTACGCCGGCGTTTGCGGCGCCAGCCCGCTTGACAGGAGCGCGTCCCGAGTCAGGTTGAAATCCCGGGTATGTTTGAGGACCGCTCCGGCCGCGACTTCGCCGAGGCGCTCGCCCTGCAAACCGAAACGTTGCACGATGCCGGCCAGCACGGCCGTGAGCATGTCGAGATTGCTGCTGGCGGCATATTGGGTGTTGTGGCGGGCAAACGGGATGCGCACGCCGCCGAGAATGCCGATACGTTCCGGGGACTTCACATTCAGCTCCTTTGCCCTGCCAAGGCGGGCTCTCGAGGATTCATGGGAGTGAGGCTGTGGTTGTACAAGGGTTACGAAGGATTTTTCAGTGTACCCGGTGCGACCAATACCAGTAAAATGGCAGTCCGGCGGCCAGTAATGCGGCGCCCCGCAATGCCTCGCGCGGCGCGGCCACGAAGGTGTTGATCAGCAATGCCGCCGTCACGAGCAGAAAAATCATCGGGATTACGGGATAACCGAAAGCGCGGTACGGCCGCGGCGCATCCGGCATCTTCTTTCTGAAAACGAACAAAGATGCAGTGACTAATCCGTAGAACAGCCAGGATGCGAAGATGACGGAGTCCGTCAGCGCATCGTAGGAACCGGACAGAGCTAGCACGCTGGCCCAGGCCGCCTGCGCCAGAATGGCTCGAGCAGGAACATTCGAGCGCGGCGAAAGCCGCACTAGGCTGCGAAAAAACAGGCCGTCGCGCGCCATCGCGAATGGGATACGCGAATTGGCCAACACGCTTGCATGCAGGGCACCGTACGAGGAGATCATGAGGGCAACGGCCGTCATCGACACCGCCATGGGTCCCAGGAATCGTTTCAGCACCTCGGTCGCCACCGAAGAGCTCGTCGGAACGCTGGCGATCTCGATGGGCGATAGCGCAAAGTAATAAGCCGCATTGACGAATAAGTACAGGGCCGCCACCACCACCGTTCCGCCGACGAAGGCGCGCGGTAGATTGCGCTGCGGATCTCTTATCTCGCCGGCAAGCGGCGCCACGTTCTGCCAGCCATCGTAGGCCCACAAAGCACCGAGCATAGCGGCACCGAAGCCGGCAATGCCCCCTCGGGCGCTGCTGGCCACGCCCTCGCACGTACCAGCAAGCCCGGACTGCGCCAGATGACCCCAATCGCCGGATGCAAATACAAAGGCGCCCATCCCCACGCCTAGCACTAGTCCCACTTTGGCAATGGTGAGCACCAGCGCCATGCGGCCGCCGGCCGCGACCGACGCACAGTTGATCAGGGCCACCGTCCAAATGGCCGACAGTGCCACCAACGTCAAGCCGCTGAGACTCAGGTGCAGTCCAAATAAGCCCAGGTCGATGTGCCGGCTGTCCAGGACGCCGCCCAGGGCCACGTTCATGAAGATCGCCAGACCCACCGCCAGAGCAGCCTGCGATCCGGCGCGAGCCACGGTGAATGCCATCCAGCCGTAGAGGAAACCGACCAGGCGTCCATAGGCGCGACGCAGGTAGACGTAGTCGCCCCCCGCCTCCGGCATCATCGCCGCAATTTCCGAATACGAGAATGTGCCCGCAAGCGACAGCAGGCCGGCGGCGAGCCAAACAACCAGCACTGTCTTCGCGCTGCCGACATTGCAAGTCATGACACGCGTTTTCAGAAATATGCCGGTACCGATCATGTTGGCGACATTGACGGCCACCGCCGCCCAAGGGCCCACGCCGCGCGTAAGTTCGCCCGGGGCCGCCGTGCCTGAGGTTCCCTTGCTCATGGGTGTAGAGTATCGACGAAATGCCAGCAGATTTTTCGCAAATCGGGCCATTTCTGTTCGCCGCCCTAGTGGTCTTCGCCATCTATCGACGCTTCAGGCGCAGCTTCGGACGGCAACCTCTGCGACCCAGGCGAATGACTGTGCGAATCGTGTTACTGGGGGTGATCGCTTGCGCACTGCTGCCTACGGCGTTGCGATCGGCTCAATTCCTGTCGGCTGAGTTGGCCGGTGCAACGCTCGGATTGAGCTTGGGTGCGTGGGGTGCGCAGCGAACCCGCTTTCTGATGTACAGGGAGCAGCTGCACTACGTGCCGCATACTTACACCGGCATTGCCGTGTCGCTGTTGTTTCTAGGCCGGCTCGTATTTCGCGTCGCCCAGGTATATACGGGCGTTCGGGTGTCGCATGGCGCCAACCGACAGTACGCCTATGCCGCGGATCCTTTGCAGGCATTCGCGCCGACTGCGATGGTACGAAGTCCGTTCACCGTGGGACTCTTCTTCGTGCTGGCAGGTTACTACCTGTGCTACTACGGCTGGGTGCTGTGGAAATCCAAACGCCTCGATGCGGCGGACCTTGAGCCCACCTCCGCCGCCGCCCACTGATTGAGGGCGCACGCGCTGCGCCGCGTGGCCCCTACTCTATTATCGAAATAAGGCGATAAAAATCACGCCCGTCATCAGCGCCAAGCCGATCAATAGCGTGTTATGGCCCCAACGGGCTACCATTCCAATCATGTTCCACTCCTGAAATTACACTGAATCCTGCCGCCTGATCATTTCTAGCGGCCCATGTCCGTTATGGGGGCGGAACTTTACATTTCCATGGGCAGAAAAACACGTCGCAGGTCACAAAAGCGGCTGTTTCGGGCAATTTTCCGCGGAAAATGCTCATTCCGGGCGTCACCTTAGAGTAAGTACGTGTCGAGGTTATTACAGACAGCCCAGGCTCAGTGCATGGCTGGCGCGCGCAACAGCGCCGCTATTGCCCGGTCTTTATATGCGTCCAGACGCGCGTGCGCAGTCGGTCGTAATCCGGGCCGAGTTCAGCGGGCAGGTAAAGCCTCGCTCGCACAGCGGGCGGCGGATACGCGGCAGGGTCATCCAGTATGTCGTGATTGACGAAGGCGCGCGCCGCCATGTTGTCGTTACCGTAATGAATGTCATTGGTGATTTCGGCGATGACCCGCGGATCGAGAATAAAATTCAGAAACTTGTGCGCCGCTTCGGGGTGCGGCGCCGACGCCGGAATCAGCAAGGCGTTGTAGGTAATATTCGAGCCTTCCTTGGGCAAGGTGAACGCCAGGTGCGCTCCGGTACCGTCTTCGTGGGCGCGTGCCTGCGCCACCGAGTAGTCGCTCGACCAGGCTATGCCTAGGCAGATTTCCTTCGACGCCAGTTGATGCCAGTAATCATTGGAATCGAAAGTACGAATGTAGCGGCGCACCGCCATCACCGCATTCTCGGCGGCGTGCAGATCTTCAACGCGACGGGAATTCGGATCCAGATGCAAGTACGCCAGCGCCAACTGAATGACATCTTCGGGCGAGTCTAAGAAGGTGACGCCGCAGTCGGCGAAGTGCGCAACCACCTTGGGGTCGAATATCATCCCTAAGCTGTCGGTGGGCGCGTCCGGCATGCGTGCCCTCACCATATCCACGTTGTACACGAAGCCGTTCATGGCATGTAGATAGGGCACGGCGTGGCGATTGCCCGGGTCGGCCTCTTCTTGGATGGCAAGTACCGCCGGATCCAGGTTCTTCCAGTTCGACAGTTTCGATCGGTCGAGGGGCAGATAGGCGCCCGCCTTGATCTGGCGGCCGTAGAACGCGGTAGTCGTGCTGACGATGTCGTAGCCCGACCGGCCCGCCAGCATCTTTGCTTCGAGGGTTTGGTTGGAGTCGTAAAACTCGTAGACCACCTTGATGTGGGTCCGGCGCTCGAACTCGGCGACGGTGTCGTGGCCGATGTAGTCGGCCCAGTTGTAGATATTCAGTACCTGCGCTTCCGAGGCAGGCGCGGCTGGATGTCGCCCGCCGCAGGCAGTCGCGCAGAGCGCGAAGCCCACGGCCGCCGCTCTTGAGCTAGACGCGCGCCAGTTCAGCGCGGACCCACTCATGGAATTGGCGTATGACGTATTCCTCGGGCATGACCACGCCGCGCACATGAGGCCCCGCACGCAGGCCGAGTTGATTGAGCTCGCACACCTGCGCGTCCTCGGTCATGACGGTGTTGGTGAAATCCACTACGTTGCGGATGTCGAAGTTGGGGTCGGCCAGAGTCTGCGGCGAGAACAGGTACTCGACGCGCAGCTCGGTGCGTTCGGGGCCCAAGGGCAGCAGGCGCACCACGCGAACATAATCGACATGCCCTACCAGAAACACCGACGGCAAGCTGGTCATATAAATGTGGCCGGCTTGCCGGTCCGCTTCGGAAAGCCGGGGAAACGGGATGCCCGTTGTTTTGCCGTCCAAGGACCAAGTTGCGGCACCTCTGCGCAATCCGCCCTTGAACTTAGGGTCCGGATCCGCGGCATGCGCGCTCCACTGTGGATCGTCACGCTCTTCCAGCAACCCGCGGCCATAGATGGGCACCAGCTGCGATAATTGCGGATGCACGCTAGGACAGTGCAGACACTCGTTGTAGTTTTCCCAGAATATCTTCCAATTACTCTGGATGATCTTGAGCAAGGTGTGCCCCACCACCAATTCCTGCAGGGGCCAGGTATCGAGCCGATTCAGCGGTAAGTCGAAATTCTTCTCGAAGGGGGGCGGATTGTCCGTCAGCGCGACAAAGACGAAGCCATTCCATTCCCTGACGCTGATCTTGTAGAGAGGGTAATCCGCCACGTCGAAACCGCTTGCATGGGCTTTGGAGGACGTGCGCAGCAAATTTCCCTGCAGGTTATAAACCCAGGCATGGTACGGGCAGATGATGCTGCCGGTACGCATGACACCTTCGGGCTCGCGGCACAGGGCCGCGCCGCGATGCCGGCAAGTATTGTGAAATCCTTGCAGAACACCTTGATCGTCGCGCACCAAGAATATTTTCTGGTCGCCCAGTTCGAAGGTTCGAAACGCGCGCACTCGGGCTATGTCGCTGGATCGGCCGACATACACCCAGTTGCGGTACCAAATGCGCTGCAACTCCCTCTCATAATGACGAGGGTCGAAATAGGCATCCGCCGGCAGCCCTTCTGTAAGCTCGGTCAGGCCATTGTAGCCAACGTCGGTGCTATTAGGTGTGCTCAGCATAGGCTCTCCGCCAAGGTCGGCTCTCGGTTGTGCCGCTCAAAGTATAGCTTATTTCTCCAACCGTATAATAAACTTCTCCAGTCGTATAATTACTGCCGCGGGTTATGCCGCGAACCTCTGCATTTTTGCCATGCACACGCTGCGGATAAGGTCATGTACGCATCAATTTACCGCTGCCATCGAACGCAGGTCCGGCCAGGCGATGAGCCTTGTGGCGCTCGCCGATGATTTCGATTTCGAATCCCGTTTCGGCCTTGGCCAATGCCGCCGGCACGTAGCCCAGCGCCAAGGAATGGCCGACGCGGTGCCCGAATGCGCCGGAGGTGACCCAACCCACGGTCTTGCCGTCATGCCAGATAGGCTCATCGCCGATGGCATCGGCATCGGTTGCCTCGACCTTGAAGCTCACCAGGCGCAACGCGCCGCCGCCGTCCTTCTCTTCCGCAGCTGCCGAGCGGCCGATGAACTCGCTTTTCTTGAAGTCGACGAAGCGATCGAGGCCGGCTTCGAAGGGTCCATAGATGGGCCGATATTCGCGCGCCCAGCTGCCGAAGCTCTTTTCGATGCGCATGGCATTGAGTGCACGTCCACCGAATAGCTTGAGCCCATACTCGCGGCCGGCCTTGACCAGCGCGTCATAGAGCGCGCGTTGATAGTCCGTGGTAACCCAGATCTCGTAGCCTAAGTCACCGGTGAAGGACACGCGTCCTACATAGCCCGGCACCATGCCGATTTCCATACGCCTGAACGACATGAACGGAAAAGCCGCGGTGGACAAGTCGTCGCGCACCAAGCTCTGCAGCAGCGCGCGGGAATGAGGCCCGGCAATCGACAGTCCAACGTACTCCATCGCACACGGCCGGATGGACACGCCGGACGCCGGCATATGCCGTTCGAACCAGCGCATGTAGTAGGTTTCGGCGGCATAGGTTCCCACCAGGAACACATGATCGCCCGCCACTCGGCACATGGTGAAATCGCCGATGAGCTTGCCGCGGTCGTTCAACATCGGCGTGAGGGCAATGCGTCCGACCGCGGGAACCCGGTTCGCCATCAGGTGCGACAGCCATTCCGCCGTGCCGGGCCCGCGAATATCAAACTTGCCGTAGTTTGATATCTCCAAGAGACCCACGGAATTTCCCACCGAATTGCACTCCGCGGCGACATGCGGATGCGCATTGGAGCGGCGGAAGCTGATTTGGTCTTGGGCCTCCTGCGCCGAGGGCGCAAACCACAGCGGGTGCTCCAGACCGCAGTAGTCGCCGAATACCGCGTGTTCAGCCTGCAGCTTTTCGTAGATCGGCGTGGTGCGCAAGGGTCGCGCCGCCGGCAGTTCTTCGTTCG
This sequence comes from Gammaproteobacteria bacterium, assembly GCA_025357835.1. Classification (GTDB taxonomy): domain Bacteria; phylum Pseudomonadota; class Gammaproteobacteria; order Steroidobacterales; family Steroidobacteraceae; genus Bog-1198. The sequence goes on along the minus strand of JANYLM010000027.1, from coordinate 23,770 downwards.
GAAAACGAATACTGAAGCGGCGCGAATAGTTCTCGCGCACCTTAGCGTTGGTATAGGCCAGCGTCGTCCAATCGCCGTAGCGCGCCACGTCCATACCCCAGATGTCGGCGCCGGGATCGCCGTCGACCATCCATCGCGACAGCGCCAAGCCGACGCCACCGCCCTGGCTGAACCCCGCCATCACGCCGCAGGCAACCCAGAAGTTCTTCAGGCCGCGGATCGGCCCCACCAGAGGGTTGCCGTCGGGAGCGAACGTGAACGGCCCGTTCACCACTTTTTTGATGCCGGCAGCCTCGAGTGACGGGAAATGCGCGAATCCGACTTCCAGACTCGGCGCGATGCGCTCTAGGTCGTTCGGCAACAAGTCCTGTCCGAAATCCCAGGGGGTCGCTACTTCGGACCAGGGAACGCCGGCACGCTCGTACGTACCCATAAGCATGCCGCCGCGCTCTTGGCGAATGTAGATTTCGCCTTCGAAGTCGATGCAGTGCAGCTGCTCCTTCTTGCCGACCAACTCCGGCATGTCGCCGGTGATGAGGTACTGATGCTCCATCGCGAGGATGGGCAGCTCGATGCCCACCATGCGCCCTACCTCGCGTGCCCACAGCCCCCCGGCATTCACCACGTGCTCGGCATGCACATTGCCGTGGTCAGTTATCACGTCCCAGGAGCCGTCGGCGCGCGCCTTGAGATCCGTGACCCGGGTATGACGGATAATTTCGGCGCCGCCGATTTGCGCCGACTTCGCATAGGCGTGAGTGACCCCGTATGGATCGACATGTCCCTCGATGGGATCGTACATCGCCCCCGTGAAATGCTTCTTATCCATCAGCGGAAACAGCTTCGCAGCCTCGTCGACAGAAATGATTTCCAAGTCCATGCCCAGATATCGGCCGCGCGCCTTGGCCATCTTCAGCCAATCGAGCCGCTCGCGAGTGCCGGCTAGCATGATGCCGCCAGTGATGTGCACGCCGCAGGACTGTCCCGAAATATTTTCGATTTCCTTGTAGAGTTCGATGGTGTACTGCTGCAGCTTGGCGACATTGGGATCGCCGTTGACGGTGTGCATGCCCCCCGCCGCATGCCAGGTCGAACCCGAAGTTAGCTCGGCGCGTTCAATCAGCAGAACATCCTTCCATCCCGCCTTCGTCAGGTGGTACAGCACACTGGCGCCGACCACACCACCGCCGACAACCACTACTTTCGCGTGGCTCTTCATAAAATCTCCAAATTCATCGTTTTGATTTAAAAGTACGCAATGGCCGGCGCACCGCGGCGCAGGCATTCGCGCTCACTCATTCGAAACCGCTAAATGCAAATTCGACTGCGTGGCAGCCGCGCCGGTACCGAAGCGCTCGATCAGCCACGAACGGAACAGCGCAATGGCGGTATCGCTCAATGCCTCCGGGTGCGTGATCAAATAATAGCCATAGCCGTCGTCAAGGCTATTCTCGAATGGTTTGACCAGCTGGCCCGTGCGAATGTAATCGTCGAACAAATAATTATCGAGCAGCGCCACGCCGTCGCCGCTCAGCGCATATTGCACGGCAAGAACCGCTGTATCGAATACCAGGCCGCGCTCAACATTCAAAGCGCTCAAGTTCGATTGACGGACGAATTGCGTCCAAAGATGATGCCGCGGCTGATCCGAGATACGCACATGCACCAGCTCGTTGGCCTCGATGAAATCGGCCAAGCTCTTGTCCGCATGCCGTGCGGCAACACTCGGGTGACACAACAAGCTCAGGCGCACCGGCCACAGTAAATCGGTCACCAGATCGGTCACGGTGGGCTTCGAATACACCACCGCCACATCGACATCGTTCGGCGGCGGCCCTACTCCGGAGGGACTGACCAGATCCATCTCCACTTCGGCGGCCGCACGGCGAAAGTCGCGCAGTATGGGTACCGCGAGATGCACTGCGAAACTCGGCGGCATTTGCACACGAAGAGTCCTCACGGTGGTGGAACCGTCGTTGCGTATGTCGTCCAGGGCATATTCCAGCCGATCGAAGGACTTCATCACGGCCGGCAGCAGATGCTGCCCGGCCTTGGTCAGTACCAGCGCGTGCGGTTTGCGCTCGAAGAGCTGGGTGCCGATCAACTTTTCGAGCGCGATCACGTGGCGCGACAAGGCACTTTGAGAAATCAACAAGGCGTTGGCCGCCGCAGTGAAGCTCGAATGCTTAGCGACGCCCTCGAAGGCGCGCAACGCATTCAGGGGTAGCCAGCGGCGATCGATGCTGGTCTTGCCCATATTACGGAGCCCAGCTCTTCGTGTAGCTAACGGCGCGTTTCTGATCGGCAATGATGGTCTTGGAGGCCAGGTACAAATGATACGCCGCCCAGAGCCCGGTGGGGGCCAGACACAGCAGCGCCAATCGCAGCGATGCCGCGTCCGTCGCGTGGCTGCCGGCGAACCAGTCGCTCAACGCACCGACCACCCAGGGGGCGACGATCAGATTGAAGATATTGGCTACCAGCAAGGATATTGCGATGAACATATTGCGCATGTGGCAGGGCGCAAGATTGTTGAGTAAACCGAAACACGGACCGATATAGAAATAAATAGCGGGAATGAAAATGCAGAACATCAGCTTGCAGACCCACAGCGAATGAGTCCAATAAGCGATGATGGAAGGCACGGTCGCCAGGCCAATGCCTGCGGCGAGTAACCAAACGACCCGGCGCGGGTCAGCCATGGAGGGGCGAGACAGCAGCCATGCCGTCCCCACCGTAGCAAAAGAGCCGCCCAGCAAATGAATGTTTCCCGTAACGGCCCCGGCTTGACCTACGTCGAGGTTGTAAGCTCGCTGCAGAAAAGTGGGCGTCCAATAGATCAAGCCCCATCCCCATAGAGCACATAGGCCGCCGCCCATGACCACATGGAAGGCGGCCTTTTGGCACCACATGAACCGCAGGGACTCCAAAAGCGACGGCTTGATCTCGTCGACGATGGCATCCAAACGGCCGCGCCTCGGCTCGCGAACCGTCAAATAAACGATGACGCCGACGACTAGGCCGGGCACTCCGAGAGCAAGGAACGCCGCGCGCCAGCTGTAGGCATGTGCGACCGCCCCCGCCATATTCGCGCCCAGCCAGGCGCCGATCGGTGCGCCCAGCGCCAGCACCGTCATCGCCATGGGCCGCCGTTCCGCCGGAAAACAGTCCGACACAATGGCGGTGGATGGGGGCGTTCCGCCTGCTTCTCCCACACCGACGCCGATGCGGCCCAGCAAGAATTCCCAGTAAGTTCGCGACAGCCCGCACAGCGCGGTGAAAGCGGACCAAATGATCAATGAAACCGCCAAGATATTGCGGCGGTTGGAGCGATCGGCAAACCATGAAATAAGAATGCCGAATGAAACATAAAAAATCGCCAGAGGAGCACCGGTAAGCCAGGCCACGCCCTTGTCGGTCAATTTCAGTTCCAAGCGGATGGGTTCGAGCACCGTCGACACAACGTAGCGGTCGGCAATGTTGATGGCGTAAATCAAACACGTCAGGATCAGAACGTACCAGCGCTCGACCGACGACGGCGCCTGAGATCGCGGAAGGTCAATTGCAGTGGTGCTCAAGCTGTGCAACCTTGTATTTGACGCGGTCCCAGCACCATACAGGGTTCGATGCAGTTGCGCGACGGTGACTCAATGGGTTCGAAAAATGACATGGGCGAATCGCGAAATGGCATAGCGCACCGGGAACGAAAGACTAAGCTCGGCAGTGTGGAGAACTTCGACTACATCATTATCGGTGCCGGCTCCGCGGGCTGCGTCCTAGCCGACCGCTTGTCCGCCGGCGGGCGCGACCGAGTCTTGGTTCTAGAGGCCGGCGGCACCGACCGGCGGTTTTGGATCAAGACCCCGATCGGATACGGACGAACCTTTGCCGACGCCGCGGTCAACTGGAAGTACCAAACCCAGCCGAATCCCGGTCTCAATGGCCGCAGCATCTACTGGCCACGCGGCCGAGTAATCGGCGGTTCGAGTTCCATCAATGCGCTGGTGTACTGCCGTGGGATGCCCACGGACTTCGATGATTGGCGGCGGATGGGCAATGTCGGTTGGGGCTGGGAGGACGTGCGTCCCTACTTCGAACGTTCCGAGCGTCATGTCGACGTGGAGGGCCGTGCAGCGGGCGATGGGCCTTTGGACGTCAAGGATGTGACCCCTTTGCTGCATCCCATGCGCCGCAACTGGCTGGATGCTGCGGCCGAACTGGGCCTGCCGCTGACGGAGGATTTCAACGGCCCGCATCCGGAAGGATTCGGCTGTTATCAAGTCAATATTCGCGACGGGCTGCGACGCTCGGCGTCCGATGCCTTTTTGCGGCCGGCGCTGCGCCGCGGCAACCTGCGTCTCGAAACCGGCGCCTGGGTGAGCAAGATTCGCTTCGATCAGCGGCGCGCGGTGGGAGTGGACTATGTGCGCGACGGTAGCACGCAATTCGCCGCCGCCAACCGGGAAGTCATTCTCTGCGGAGGGGCCGTCAATTCACCGCAGTTGTTGCAGCTGTCGGGAGTCGGACCGGCATCGACCTTGGTGGAGGCTGGAATTACTCCCCTGCTGGATAACCCGGCCGTCGGCGGCAATCTCCAGGATCATCTGGCCGTGGTGTATGCCTTCAAAGCCACGCAGCCCACCCTCAACAATGAACTGCACTCGACGGTGGGCAAATTGATTGCCGGGCTGCGCTACCTGCTGGCCCGCCGTGGGCCCCTGGCCCTGAGTGTGAATCAATTCGGTGGGTTTGCGCGCGCCGATCCGCAAGGCTCCCGTCCCGACGTGCAGCTGTACTTCAATCCAGTGACTTACGGGGCGGGCGACGCCACTCGCACACGGATCGAGGTGGATCCCTTTCCTGGATTTTATTTGTGTTTCCAGCCGACGCGCCCCACCAGCGTCGGGCGCATCGACATCGCCGGCTCGGATTTTCGCCGCGCACCGCGGATTGCGCCGAATTATCTGTCCACCGAAAAGGACGTCGCGGATGTGGTGCACGGTGGACGTTTACTGCAGACCATCGCACGCACACGAGCGATCCGGTCGTTGATCCTCGAACCCATCGCACCGGATCTCGACGCGCTGGGGCCGGAGGCCCTGGTTGCCGATTTTCGCGCGCGCGCCAGCACGGTGTACCACCCCGTAGGTACGTGCCGCATGGGCGCAGCCGCGGGCGATTCCGTCGTCGATGCATCGTTGCGAGTACACGGCGTCGAGCGCCTGCGCGTGGTGGACGCATCGGTGTTTCCCACGGTGACTTCGGCAAACACCCATGCACCCACCGTCATGGTGGCGCAACGCGCCGCTGATTTAATTCTGAAAGGCCGCTGATTTAATTCTGAAAGAATGAAACCATGGAAGGAAGGATGAGGATATGAAGCTCGACAACGTCAAAGTGTTTCTGGTCAGCAACCCGCCGCCGAGCTTCGGCGGCCGCTACTTCGTGTTTCTGAAATTGAAAACCGCCTGCGGCATCGAGGGGGTGGGCGAAGTGTACGCCGCCACCTTCGGCCCGAAGGTACTGGCGGCGATGATCGAAGACTTGTTCGCGCGGCGCTTCGTCGGGCGTGATCCCTTCCAAATAGAGTCGCTGTGGCGCGAAAGTTATGGCTCGGGATTCACTCTGCGCCCGGACCTGTCCTCCATGGCCGTGATCAGCGGATTAGAGATGGCCTGCTGGGACATCATCGGCAAGGCCGTCGAGCAGCCTGTCTACAATCTTTTGGGCGGCAAGGTTCACGAGCGCCTGCGCAGCTACACCTACCTGTATCCCGCTCCCGGCGAGGGCGACGACTTCTATCACGATGCGGATCGCTCGGCGGCGCGCGCCGCCGAATATGTCGCGCAAGGTTTCACCGGACTCAAGTTTGACCCCACCGGCGGCTACTCGGCCTACGATCCTCGGCAGCCCACGCAGGAAGCGCTCGAGCGCACGGTGCGCTTGACCCGCCGGGTGCGTGAAGCCGTAGGCATGCGTGCCGACCTCCTAGTAGGGACTCACGGTCAGTTCACCACCTCCGGGGCCATCCGGCTGGCGAGACAGCTGGAACCCTACGATCCCCTCTGGTTCGAAGAGCCGGTGCCGCCCGAGATGCCCGAGCACATGGCCGTCGTGGCGCGAGGTACCAGCATTCCCATCGCCACCGGGGAGCGTCTCACCACCAAGTACGAATTTGCGCGGGTGCTGGCCTGCGGCGCGGCGAACATCATTCAAATGAACCTTGGCCGCGTCGGCGGCCTGCTCGAAGCGAAAAAGGTGGCCGCTTTGGCGGAGGTGCATTATGCGCAGATAGCGCCGCACCTTTACTGCGGCCCCGTGGTCGGCGCGGCGAATATCCAAATCGCCACTTGCTCGCCGAATTTTCTGATTCTGGAAAGCATTCAGCAGTGGGGCGGCTTTCACGCGGAGCTCCTGAAGAACCCGATTCGCTGGGAACAGGGCTATGTCATTCCGCCCACCGCGCCGGGACTCGGGGTGGAATTGAATGAGGCGGTGGCACTCAAGCACGCCTATGTGGGGGATAGTCTCCTGCACTTAGAAATGGCCAATCGCCCGCTGGGCTAGAGGAATTGCAGTTGCGCTACGGCTTCGTCGGACTTGGAAATCTGGGCTCACACCTTGCTATTAATTTGGCTCGCGGCGGCTTCGATGTCGCGGTCTACGATTTGCAGCGCAGCGCCGCTGACGCCGTGTTAGCGGCCGGAGCGCGCTGGGCGGCATCGATACCGGAACTCGCCGTGACTAGCGACTGTCTGGTCACCTGCCTGCCCTCCCCGGCGGCCACTACCGCGGTATTGGATCTGGCGCTGCCCGCATTGACCCGCGGCAGTGCCTGGATCGAAATGAGCACCAATGACTTCGCAGAGGTCGAAGCCCTTGCCGCCCGTGCCGCGCGTCAGGGGGTGGCGACCTTGGCCTGTCCAGTTACCGGTGGAGTACACCGAGCGGCGGCAGGCGACATCACGGTGCTGGTCGGTGGACCTCAACAGGTATTTGCCGCGCACGAGCCGGCTCTCAAGGCCATGGGTGGGCGAGTCATTTATATGGGGGGTATCGAGCAGGCCGCCGTCACCAAGGTGGTGACCAATATGCTGGCCTTCATTCACCTGATCGCTGCCGGCGAAGCGCTGATGCTTTGCGCCAAAGCGGGGGTTGACCTGCGCACGGCCTTTGAGGCCATTGCCGCGAGTTCCGGCAACAGTTTCGTGCACGAGACCGAGAGCCAGGTGATACTCAACGGCAGCTATGATATTGGTTTTACTATGGATTTGGCTTGCAAGGACGCCGGATTCGCAGTCGAGTTCGGGCGTCGCTTCGGCGTGCCCCTGCGGCTCGCCGCAGTGATGGAGCAGGCCTTCATCGAAGGCCGGGCCAAGTATGGCGGCGGCGCATGGTCGTCAATGATCGTGAAGCTGCTGGAAGATGCGGTGGGAACTCCCCTGCGTGCGCCCGGCTTCCCGGCCCGACTGTAGCTCCAGCGCAACGCAGGCCGCGAGTGGCCGCTGGTCCCCACGGGGCTGATGACGAAGATGTCGCAAAATGACATGGGGGCATCGCTAAATAGCATGGCAATTAGGAATCGATCCGTTAAGCTCGGGTGAACAGGCGATGCCGGATTTTTCGATAGGTATGATGTGCGCAAGCAACAGGGCACGCGTTTCAAAATCTGATAGATACCGAAGGGATGGAAGTATGAATTCAAATCCAAAGTTGTCCTATGCCATTGCCGCAATTTTGAGCGGCGGCGCAGCCGGCTTCGCCTATGCAGCACCTGCCACCGATACTGCCGACACCGAGGGTATTCAAGAGATCACCGTGACGGCTCAGCGGCGCACGGAAAACGCGCAGAACGTGCCGATTTCGATCCAGGCGATGACTGGGGAAACTCTCAAAGAGTTGAACGTCACCACCTTCGATGATTTCGTCAAATTCGTGCCCAATGTGACGACGGCCGGTTCAGGTCCGGGGCAAAACTCCATCTTCATGCGCGGCTTGAGCGTCGGCGTCACAGGCCAGCAGGGCACCGGCACCACCGGGCCCATTCCCAATGTGGCCGTGTATCTCGATGAAGTATCGGGCGCCCTGCCCGGCCGCAACATGGACATCTATGCAGCCGACATAGAGCGTATCGAAGTGCTCGAGGGGCCGCAGGGCACTCTGTTCGGCTCGGGAGCCCAGGCCGGTGTGCTGCGTTACATCACGAACAAGCCCAAGCTCGATAAGACCGAAGGCAGCGTGAATGCCGGCTACAGCTACACGGCAGGCGGCGATCCCAACAGCAATGTCGATGCGACCTTGAACCTGCCGCTGATCGCGGACAAGTTGGCGGTTCGCGGCGTGATCTATAACGACAACCGCGGCGGTTACATCAACAATGTCCCGGCCACATTCACGCGTGCGCAGACCGACGAGGGTTTCCACAATTACATCCTGCCGACGGATAGCGTGTCCATTAACAATGCGAACTTTGTCGGCAATGCCATCAACCCCGTGACCTATTCCGGTATCCGGCTGTCGGGGCTCTACAAGATAAACGATGACTGGGATGTCTTGCTTACCCAGAGCTACCAAAACATGAACGCGCAGGGCGTGTTCTACCAGATGCCCACGGGTCCGGAAGGCATTACCTTCAATAATGTCGGCGAGCCGCTGGGTGGGCGGCCGTTACCGCCTCTGTCCGTGGCGGTGTTCAACAATAACTTCGACAAAGATAAATTCGAAAATACCTCCTTGGTGGTCGACGGCAAAGTCGGCGATTTGAAACTGGTGTACGCGGGTGGTTACTTGGTCCGCAACATCGAACAGCAACAGGACTACACCAATTATTCGCGCGGCGTGTATGGCTATTACTACCAGTGCGCGGGCTATTCGGGGAAACTGAAAAAGGATGGTACTACGGCAGGCAAGTGTTATTCGCCGAGTGCCACCTGGCAGGAGACTGAGAAGAACACTCACCAAAGCCATGAGTTACGCCTGAGTACGCCGGACGACTGGCGGATCCGCGCCATCGGCGGTATTTATTGGGAACAATTCAAGATCAACGACGACACCGAGTGGACCTACAAAACCGTTCCCACTTGTTCAGCGACTGTCACCTCTGGCTGCTTCAACAACGTTCAACCGCCTCCCGGCCAGACGGCCAACAATCCGAGTGTGCGCAACGACAATGTCGGCTTCTTCGACGACACCCAACGCACCATCAAGCAGAAGGCGGCGTTCGGATCGTTCGACGTGGACATCATTCCCAAAACCCTGATCTTCACCGCCGGTACTCGCTACTACAAATTCGATGAGAGCATACTCGGCGGCGACACTGGGAGCTTCTATTGCAAGGTCTTCGCGCCCACTACGTATTTCCAGCAATGCACCACTGCGAATAATGGACCCAAGGCCCCCTATGGGACCAACTTCGATCTGTCGAACTTCAACACCTCCAGCTATCACGGGTTCAGAAGCCGTGCCAACTTAAGCTGGCATGTGACCGACGACGTGCTGGTGTACTACACCTGGTCGCAGGGCTTCCGGCCGGGCGGCTTCAATCGCGGTCAGAAGTTCGTTCAGCCGCCCACGGACCCGACAGACAAGACAACGTATCAATATGCAACGCCGCTCCACTACAGCCCCGACACGCTGACTAACAACGAGTTGGGCTGGAAGACGGAGCTGTTCAACCATCGCTTGCAGATTAACGGTGCCATCTATCAGGAAGACTGGAAGAACACCATCGTCGAGTTCTTCGACCCGCAGCAGGGCTTCGGCAATCTGACCTTCGTCACCAACGGACCCAATTATCGCGTCCGGGGCGGCGAACTGCAGGTGATCGCCCGTGCGACCGAAGGCTTGACACTTCAGGGATCGGCTTCGTACAACAAGAGTGAAGAGACCAATTCTCCCTTCTTGGTCAACAACAATCCGGGAAGCCCGAATTTTGGCAAGTCGATCACCAATATACCCAACGTTTACGGATTACAGGGCAGCTCGCTGGGTCAATCGCCGCTGTTTCAAGGCAATATGCGCGCGCGCTACGAGTTCGCGGTGGGAGAATACAAAGCCTTCGGCCAGGTGGGCGCGCAGTACTACGGCGCGTCCAATTCCGCCGTCGGAACCGTCAAGAACTATAGAATGTCGCCGTATTCTACTTTCGACGCGTCTGCCGGCTTTGCGAAGGACGCATGGAACGTGCAATTCTTCGCACAGAACCTCGGCAACAAGAACGCCAGTACGTTCACGAACTCTTATCAGTTCATCACCACGGAAACGGTCCTGCGACCTCGAATCGCCGGCGTCAAGTTTGGTTATAAGTTCTGAGGCGATAATAAAGTCTCGTGAGTCGGCGACCGGAAGCGGTGGGCTGCAATAGAATAAGGCGGGCAGAAATGTCCGCCTTTTTTTTCGAGGGCTCAACGCACGTGATTCTTGATTCCCCGCCATCTCGCATCGATGCCGAAATCCGACGCATACGCGCGATTCTCGAGCGCAATGACTTTGCATCGGCATTGCAGGCTGCTCTGGAACTGCGGGAGGAGGCGCCGGAGAATCGCAACTTGCTGTACTTAATTGCGGTTGCCCAGCGCTATCTGCAGCGCATTCCGGACGCTCTTGCGACCTTGGGCCGCCTGGAAGATTTGCATCCCGATTACCCTCGTCTTTATCAGGAGCGGGGCCACTGCCATGTGGTGCTGCGCGCCGCCGCACCCGCCATCGAGGCATTCGAGCAGGCCGTAAAGATGAGTCCCGCTCTTCCAGCAAGCTGGAACGCTTTGGTTGCGCTGTACCGAATAACGGGCCGCGCCGAGGCAGCGCGCAAAGCGGCAGTCGAAGTCGAGAATTTGGCGAAGTTGCCGCCGGAGATCGTGACGGCATTCAGCATGTTCGCGGATGACGAAATCTATGAAGCGGAGCAGCTGCTGCGACGCTACCTGCTGGTTCACGGCAATCACGTGGAAGGGATGCGCCTATTGGCGCAGATCGGCGTGAAGATGGACGTATACGACGATGCCGAAATCCTGCTCGAGAATGCGGTGACCCTAGCACCGGACTACGACGCGCTGCGCTACGACTATGCTCTGATTCTGCTGCGGCGGCACAAGCACGTGCGCGCCCGGGAAGAAATGGAGAAGCTGCTCAAGAAAGACCCCGACAATCGAGACTATCGAACGACCCATGCAACGATCTGCACTGGGTTCGGAGACTACGAAAGGGCTTTGCCGCTCTATAGGGAGATTCTGGATGAAACTCCCGGCCGTCCTGAATTGCACTTGTCGATTGCACATGCCCTCAAAACGGTGGGGCGGACTGGTGAAGCCATCGATTCCTACCGTGCAGCGGCGGCGGCGCGGCCGCACTTTGGCGACGCCTATTGGAGCCTTGCCAACCTAAAGACCTACCGCTTTTCGGACTCGGAAATCGAACAAATGCGCGCCCAGGAGACAGCGCCACGGGTCGGTCTGGAAGACCGCTACCACCTATGTTTCGCACTAGGCAAGGCCCTGGAGGACCTTGGCAAATATGCGGAGTCCTTCCAGTACTACGAGCGCGGCAATGCGTTGAAAAAAAACGAATCAAGGTATCGTCCCGAGCCGCTGGAGCGCAACGCCCGATTGCAGGCGGAGGTGTGCACCCGAGACTTCTTCGCCGCTAGGCAAGGCGTGGGCTGCGACAGTCCGGCACCGATCTTCATCGTGGGACTGCCAAGGGCGGGTTCGACCCTGCTGGAGCAAATCCTCGCCTCGCACAGTCAGGTCGAAGGCACAATGGAGCTGGCAGACATTCTGCGCCTGGTCCAGGAACTTCAAGGCCGAGAAACCCAGGACTCGCCTCCGCGCTATCCGGCAATACTTGCGGACCTAGAACCGAAAGAGTTCAGGCGCCTCGGGGAGAAGTATTTGGCGGATACGCGCGTCTACCGCACAGGCAAGCCCTTCTTCATCGACAAGATGCCGAACAATTTCCGGCATATCAGCCTGATCCACCTGATCCTGCCCAATGCCAAAATTATCGACGCACGCCGTGAACCTCTTGCCTGCTGCTTCAGCAATTACAAGCAGCTATTTGCGTCGGGGCAGCAATTCACCTACAGCGTCGAAGACATCACTCGCTACTACCGGATGTACGTGGATCTCATGGCGCATTGGGACCTGGCCCTTCCCGGGAAAATGCTTCGTGTACACCATGAAGACGTCGTCGCGGATCTCCAATCAAGCGTGAGCCGCATCCTGGAATTCTGCCATCTCGACTTCGAACAGGCGTGCGTCGATTTCCACAAGACCGAGCGCCGGGTACACACTGCGAGTTCGGAACAGGTGCGCCAGCCCATCAATCGCGATGGGATCGACCAATGGCGCAACTTCGAGCCCTGGCTCGGGCCGATGAGGCGAGCGCTCGGGCCATTGGTCGCCGCCGATGAATGAAGCGCACAGAGTACGTTGAATAGGTTTGTAGCCGAGGACTGAAGCATGGTGAATTTTGGAATCCGAGTTCGTATGCCGCAATGCGCCGCCACTGTGGTTTTATCAAGTCTTCTGGCGGCGGCCTCGTCGGCCGCCGCGCCTACGCCCTATCATGCAATCACACCCACCATGGCGCAGCAGACCGTGACGCTGAGCGGCCGGGACTTGAGCATCGAACAAGTGGTGCAAGTGGCGCGCAATGGCGCCAAGGTGGAGTTGACAGCGGAGGCCCGCCAGCGTTCGGCTGACGCTCACGCCCTGCTGCTGGAAGCCGCTGCGGAAGGAGTATCGGTGTACTGGTTCAATCGCGGCTCGGGGTCGGGCCGCGAGCGATTCATTTTTACCGGCGACCCTTTGTCGCCGCAGAACAAGAAGCTTTTGGAAGCACGGCAGCTGGCGATATTCCAGCGCGGCGCCCTCGCCGGCCTTGGTCCGGAAATCAGCGAAGAGGAAGTGGTTCGCGCCATGATGGTGGTGCGGGCCAATAGCATGAGTTTCGAGGCCGCGAGCCCCCAGCTCACTCAGTGCTTATTGGATTTATTGAACCGTGGAATCACTCCCGTAGTGCAATCGCGAGGCACAGTCGGTGAAGGCGATCTGGGCCCCTTTACGAATATCGGCGCGACCATGGTGGGCGCCGGCAATGCCTATTTCCGCGGCGTACGCATGCCGGCGGCAGAGGCGCTCAAGGCCGCGGGCCTCACACCGCTCGTGCCCTTCGGCGCCGACGACAGCGAACTGGAAAGCACCAACTCCTACGCCACGGGTCAGGCGGCACTGCTCTTGTACGACGCGCGCGAGGCTCTGTCGTGGGCGGATCTGATTTATGCCATCGACCTGAATGGCATGAACAGCAGCGTCTCGCCGCTTGCCCAACCCGTGCAAGCCAACCGACCGTTCAAGTGGCTGAATTGGGATGCGGCTCGAGTACTCGATATGTTGAAGGGGAGTTATCTATTCCAGCTTGACGATAAGCGCATCATTCAAGATCCCGAAAGCCTGCGCGCATCCGCTATTCGCCAAGGCTCGGCCTGGCACGCATGGGCACAATTACGTGACGTTACCCTCATTCAAATGAATTCTTCGGATCACAACCCGGCCATCCGCGTCGGCGCATCCCCAACCGACTCCTGGGAATTGAGCACGCCGCAATTGGCCCAATTCTATGTCAAGGGCAGCACGCGCAATCACGGTCAACACGGCTTTATTTTCTCCAACGCCAATTGGGATCCTTACCCAATGGCCAATGAAATCGAAGCCTTCACCATCGCGCTCGCCAATATGGATACGGCGGTGGCGCAGCGAGTTATTCGCTTTACCAGTCCTTTCTTTACCGTCGCGGCCGCATCGGACGAGTCCCCCGGAGAACCAGGGCGCTTCCATCTAACTCAGGGCAGCGAGATCGATGTGGTGGCGTTGATGCAGGAAATCCAGGGGCTGATCAATCCCGTTCCACCTGAAGGCAATGCGCTGATTCAGAATGTGGAGGATTTGCAGACCCAGACCAGGCTCAAGGTCACCAGGGCGCGGGCCGCGGTCGAGGACACCATCGAGCTGCTGGCGGAAGATCTGCTGACCGGGACATATTGGTTGGACTTGCGCAAGTCGCAGTACCCGAGCCGGACATTCGGGGCTTCGCCGACCGCCGTTTGGATCGCCTTTCGCGCTACGCTGCCGTTCAACGGCGCTGGACCAACCTCCGCCACCCAACCAATTCACGAGGTCGCGGCCACATTCATACGCAGCAATGCGGCCGCTAACTTCTACAAGGACAATGCGCGGGAGCCCGACGCCCCGACGCGTCGACATATTACGGAATGATAGCCAACGCCCGGATGTACTCGGTTAGCCCGGAGGCGGCGGGGCTGTGGCGCAGGCTGCTCAGCGCCATTATCGAGCATGCAGGCCTGGACATCAGACTGATCGAGCACGGCGAGCCTTTGCCCATCGAAGAACTGTGGCAGCGCCCCGATAAGGCAGCCGTGTTCATGTGCGGGCTGCCTTTTTCCTGTTCCGATCCTCGACCTGAGCTCATTGCCGCACCGGTACCCTCCCCGCCCGATTATCGCGGCTTGCCGCAGTATTGGAGCGAATTGGTGGTACAAAAAGACAGCGCGTTCCACTCGATCGAGGATACTTTCGGCGCTCGAATCGCCCTCACAGTGCCTGATTCGCAGTCAGGATGCCTGGCCGCGCTGTGTTACTTGATGACGAAGGCGGGAAGATTTCCACCCTACCGCGAAGTCATAACGCCTCGAGTGACGCCGCTGGGCGCCATGTCCGCGGTAATCGATGGGGCGGCGGAGGTAGCGCCGATCGACTCCTACGCGTTCTGTCTCTTACAGAAGTACCGCGGCGAACTGACGTCCCAACTAAGGGTGGTGGGGCGAACGGCACCCACGCCGATTCCGCCCTTGGTGGCCTCTGGCACTGGATTGGATGGCCTAAAGGCGGCCTTTCTTGAAGCTCACGAAATCGGCACCATTGCTCCTCTAATGGCCGAATTACTCCTAGAGCGCTTCGTGCGGCCCGACCCGACCTCCTATGACGCGCTGCGGTCGAATTATGCGACTGCGACGCAGTATTGGCGGAATCATCCGCTCGCGGCCCGCGTGCATCCGGCATTTCTTTTTCGGTAAACTCAGGCTGTTATGCGCTCGGCTATGCAGAAATTCCGCCAGTACGATGGGCCCACTTGGATAGTGGCGCTGCTGCTGTACAGCTCGTGGGTGGCGCTGATTTGGTTCAATGCGCTGCTCCCCTGGTGGGTGATCATACCCGTGGGCGCATATCTTCTCGCCTGGCACTTCTCGCTGCAGCATGAGGCCATTCACTCATTTCGCGGCGTGCCGGCCTGGTTGCGTTTCGCGGCCGTGTTCCTACCGATCGGTCTATGGTTCCCGTACCCTTTGTATCGCAAAAGCCATACGACGCACCATCGCGACATAAATCTCACCATTCCCGGTGTGGATACCGAGTCCTACTATGTGCTACAGGCGGATTGGGCGCGCATGGGCGCGTTCCAACGGGCGCTTCTGACATTCAATCAGACCATGGCAGGCCGATTGTTGATCGGTCCGCTGCTGCGCCTGTGGATTCTGATCAGCAAGGAGTCTCACCGTGTACGGCAAGGCGACTTCAGCCATCTTCAGCATTGGGCATTGCATGGCGTCGCCGTGGCCGCGCTGTTCTGGTTCATCTCGGGCGTCTGCGGCTTTCCTTGGTGGCAATACTGCCTGCTGGTCGCTTATCCCGGCCTAAGCTTGAGCTTGTTGCGTGCATTCACCGAACACCGAGCCGCCGACGACTCGCAGGAGCGAACCGCATCGGTCGAATCCAACGCGCTGTTCGGCATCCTCTACCTGTATAACAATCTCCACGTTGCGCATCATTTGAAGCCGGCGATGCCTTGGTACGACATCCCGCACTACTATCGGGAAAATAGAGCCGCTCTTCTCTCAAGCAATGGACAATTCGTCTACAAAGGATACACGCAGCTTGCAAGAAGTTACTTTCTGGTACCCGTGTTTAGTCCCGTCCACCCCACTCTGTAGGCTCATGTTTCACCGGTGACCATTAGCGACGACACATTGCCCGCCGCCGCGCCGCTCCGTACCGGGACCAACGTTGCCGTGGCGCACCAGACTCAGGCCGTCAAGACTCGTGCCATCATCGCCACGTCGATCGGCAATATGCTCGAGTGGTATGACTTCACGGTATATGCCTTATTCGCCGGTTATATCGCCGGAAATTTTTTCCCCAGCGATGATCCGAATATTCGGTTGATGAAAACCTTTCTATTTTTTGGTTTGGGGTTCGTCGTCCGACCCTTGGGAGCGGTGTTCATCGGGAATTTTGGCGATCGGGCGGGACGTAAGGCTGCGCTGACCTTGACCATACTTCTGATGGCGGCCGGCACCGGCATCATCGCTTTTTCTCCCACTTACGCAACCATCGGCATTGGCGCCCCCCTGTTGTTGTTGCTCGGGCGGGTGCTGCAAGGTTTTTCGGCGGGTGGAGAAGTCGGCGGGGCAACGGCTTATTTATTGGAGACCGCCGATCCTACGACGCGGGGTCGCGTTGCATCCTGGCTCGAGGCCAGTATGGGAATGGCTAATATCCTGGGCGCACTGGCTGCGTTCACAGTCACTGCATTGTTGAGCAAAGGCGAGGTTCAAGACTGGGGTTGGCGTATCCCCTTCGTCTTCGGCTTGCTCATCGCTCCGGTGGGACTGTATCTGCGCCGCTCGCTGGATGAAACAGAGGCATTTCAGGCAGAGGCCGAACGACGCAGCCGAGAACTAAGCCATGCAAAAGCGCCGCTTCTGCAGATATTTCGCAACCATGGGCGCAGTCTGTTCGTCGGATTCTGCGTGGCCGTGTTGTGGGCGGTCGCGGTATACGTATTGATGATTTATCTACCGACTTACGTGCAACGTCCGGATACCTTTAATTTCAGCGCCCGCCAAGCCTTCGGCGCGTCGCTGATAGGCAATATCCCATTCGTTATCGGCTGCGTTTGGTTCGGCAGCCTGTCGGACCGTTTAGGCAGGCGGCGCAGCCTGTTCGTCAGCGCGGCGCTGCTACTCCTATGCGTGCTGCCGCTATTAATGTGGCTAAAAACTGACCCGACTCTGCCGACGCTGATCGTGGTGCAATGTATTGTGTGCATTCTCGTGGCGAGCTTCGTCGGGGTGGCTCCGGCGGCACTATCGGAAATTTTTCCGACAAGCGTGCGCTCGACGGGAACTTCTCTGGTTTACAACGGAGCGTTTACTGTATTCGGCGGCTTCGCGCCCATGATTCTCACGTGGGTCACGCAAAGGTCGGGAGGATCGTTATACGCGCCGGCGTGGTACGTGATGCTGGCGGCGGCAGTGGCATTGATTGCTATTCCCGCACTGAGTTTGCCGCGCGATAGCTGAACAAGTCCGTGGATTCACACTTTAATAAATTCGCGCTATCAATCACCCGCAGGCTAACTCATGACTACGAATGATCCATAGCCGTGTAGGGTTTCGTCGTCGGTAAGCAGCAGCATGGGCTCCACGGACCGCTCTTTGAGCGTTTGAACCGCACCACGCAGCACATCCTATGTGCCCTGCACATTCCACCGTCCTCGCCACAATGTCGCGAAATGGCAAGGAGGCACCGCGAACCGACACAGCGCATCGTAGTTCAAGGACTAAGCTTTGATGCGATAGCCTCTGGTGCCTCTCCACGATCGGCCGGCGCGGCCTGAGGCTACGGCAGAGCAACGTTTGAATAGGGAGAGAATCGCTTGTCGGAACATCCGAACTTTCTGATATTGATGGCGGATCAGCTGACCGCGCGTGCGCTGCCCGCCTATGGAAACCGCGTAGCCAAGACGCCCTACATCGATAAGCTGGCTGCCGATGGGGTGGTATTCGACTCGTTTTATTGCAATAGCCCGCTATGCGCGCCGTCGCGGTTTTCATTCCTGTCGGGCAGGCAGGTATCCGCCATCGGTGCCTATGACAATGCGGCGGAATTTCCGGCGCAAGTACCCACGTTCGCGCATTACTTGCGGCGTGCCGGATACCAGACGGTGTTGAGCGGCAAGATGCATTTTTGCGGGGCGGATCAGTTGCATGGATTCGAAGAACGCCTGACCACCGACATCTATCCGGCCGACTTCGGCTGGACGCCGGACTGGAATCGGTTCGAGCATCGGCCGAGTTGGTATCACAGCATGGATTCGGTCACTCAGGCTGGCCCGTGCACCCGTACCAACCAAATCGACTTCGACGACGACGTCGTCTTCAACGCCCGGCAAAAGCTTTTTGACATGGCCCGCGGCAAGGACCGACGTCCATTTTGTATGGTGGCATCGATGACCCACCCGCATGACCCCTATGTGATACCGCAACGCTACTGGGATCGCTACGCGGATGTTGAAATCGACATGCCGCGTGTGCGCATGGCCACGGATGAGCTCGACCCGCATTCTCGACGCCTGCGCCATGTCTGCGGCCTCGACTTGCAGGCCGTGAACGACGCGCAGGTTCGCGCCGCGCGCCGCGCCTATTACGGCGCCGTCTCCTACATAGACGACCAAGTCGGTACGCTGCTGGCGGCATTGGCCGACGCCCGCTTTGCGGACAACACCATCGTGCTGCTGCTCGCCGATCACGGCGATATGCTGGGCGAGCGGGGTCTTTGGTACAAAATGAATTTCTTCGAGCCGGCTTGCCGGATTCCGCTGATCGTGCACGCGCCGGGACGCTTCGCCCCGCGGCGCGTCGCAGCTTCCGCCTCGCTGGTGGATATTTTGCCGACTTTGAGCGAACTCGCCGGCGACAAGCCTACAAATTTCGCCACGCCGCTGGATGGCAGCAGTCTGGTACCGCAGATCGGGGGAGCTGCAGGCAGGGACGAGGTCATCGGCGAGTATCTCGCCGAAGGAGCCATCGCGCCGTTGGTGATGATCAAACGCGGGCGCTATAAGTTCGTGCATTCACCCATCGACCCCGACCAGCTCTATGACTTGCTCGAAGATCCGGACGAAGTGCAAAATCTGGCGCACGACGCGCGGCAGGCGGGGCTGGTTCGAGAATTTCGCACCGAGGTGGCACGGCGCTGGGACATGCCCGTACTGCACGCAGCGGTCATCGCCAGTCAGCAGCGCCGCCATCTGGTTTACGATGCCTTGCGCGAGGGACGCTACACGCCATGGGACTTCCAGCCCATCCGCGATTCCAGTCGTCTGTACGTGCGCAATGATCAGGATTTAGGTGACTTGGAAGCCATGGCGAGGTTTCCGCCATTTACCGGCCGGATGCCATAGATTTCGACGAAGATCGCGGTAAATCGCGGTAAATCGCAATCATATTTGCCGGGATCAGTGGCGGTATTGGCGCTTTGCAGCGCACGTCATTACTGTTATGCAAAAACTATGCATGGCAGTAAAATATACTGGAACGGCTTTGGGGTTTTGCGGCCCAGCGTGCGAGAATCGTCAATGACCACTGCAAACCTCAATACAGCCTCCGAGATGATCCATTCCACAGGCGCCAAGATCATCGATGGGCGCCTACATGCGCGACGCTTGCGCGAAGAGTTACGCATCAAGGCGGCTGAACTCCTGGCTAAATTCGGAGCTCCTCCGAAACTCACAGTGATATTGGTCGGCGACGACGCGGCGTCGCGCCTGTACGTGTCGAATAAATCCAAGGCCTGCCGGGACGTGGGAATTGAGTCCGTGGTCATCACTCTTCCGGCTTCGAGCACGTTGGACACACTTCTGGCTGTGATCGAGGAGCAGAATCGGGACGCCTCGGTGCATGGCATTCTGGTGCAGCTGCCCCTGCCCCGTCACCTGCCGGTTCACGCGGTACTGGAACGCATCGCCGTCGAGAAGGACGTCGACGGATTCCATCTCTACAACGTCGGGAGCCTCGCCGTCGGGACCGCGGTGTTCCCACCCTGCACGCCCTACGGAGTGCAGAAGCTTCTGGAAGCCGAAGGCATTCCGATCGCCGGCCAAAACGTCGTCGTCGTTGGGGCCAGCAATATAGTGGGCAAACCCACAGCAATGATGTTGATGCAGCGGGACGCAACCGTATGCATCTGCCACGCCAAGACGCGCGACCTCGCGCAATTCACGATTCTTGCGGATATCTTGGTGGTCGCGGCCGGCCGGCCCAATCTAATCGTTTCGCAAATGGTTAAAACCGGCGCCGTGGTCATCGACGTTGGCATCAATCGATTGCCCGACGGCAAGATTGTCGGTGATGTGGATTTCGATGGGGTCTCGCAAAAGGCCTCCTACATCACACCGGTTCCCGGGGGTGTCGGTCCGATGACCGTCACCATGCTGCTCGCAAACACCATTACAGCGGCACAACGGATGTGGGGCGAGCCCTCACACGCCCGCGCGCCATAATGAGCATGCTGCCTCTGACGTCCTCCCAACGGGTAAGGAGCACTGTTAGCGCCGCGCAAATACGGGCTTGTCGATTACTGCACCCCTATCCCGACTTGCCGGCCTCCATTACCTTGGCCATGCGCGTGGTAGTTCCAGCAACTAAACGTAGTCGGTATGGCGGCGTACATCCCACCACTTTCAGCGCTCTGCGCCATGCTGCGGCCTGAGGAGCCGGCTCTGGTGGATCGTAGGGCGCCAGCGGCGGCCTCTCAGGACTAGATTCGACGGATACTTGTTCACTGTGCATCGCTGACTCCATTTCACGCAACTTAGACGCTGAACAGTATCCCGCTGCAGTGGGAGCGCTGTGATCGGCGCATCACCTCGAATGTTGTAGGAATATAGCCGACATGGGCCCGAATATTCAGCAAAAACACCGGCATCCAAGCTGTCACGCTCTCACTTAAGACCCCACCCGATGCACGTCCCTTCGACCGACGGCAATAAATCTCCGATGTTTGCGGTCTCTTGTATAAATGTTGCCGCCGTCCGCTGAATGTCCGGGGCGCGGGTGCCCACACTTGAATTAATGTTGGGGAGATATTCATGAAACTCGCGATTCAATGGTTGATCGAGTGGCCGCGGCGTGTGGCGCATCACTTGACCTGGTTGGCACCGCTGTTCGCCCGCATTACGGTCGGCTGGGTGTTTATGTTGAGCGGTTGGGGAAAACTGCACGGTCTGCCGCAAGTGACCGAGAATTTCGTGGATTGGGGAATCCCTTTCGCACACGTGCTCGCGCCCTTTGTGTCAGGGGTCGAGTTCGTGGGTGGATTGTTCCTCCTAGTGGGTCTGCTGACCAGGATTTCCGCGGGGGCGCTTGGAATCACCATGATCGTCGCCATTCGGTCTGCGAAATGGGGCGACGTTGACTCGCTTGAGACCTTACTTGGTTTCGATGAGTTTGAATATTTGGCACTCTTTCTCTGGCTTGCCATTGCTGGAGCAGGGTTGGTCTCGATCGACCATGTCTTGGAAAAATGGATTCGAGGAACGCATCCGCAATCGCCTCAGATTCAGAATCCGTAGTTCGCTTTCAGATCGTCAACGTGGGTTCCGTCTTACAAAGGAATTCAGTCTCGGCCTACGGATTTGGCCGTACTACTGGTTCATAATCCACCCGGTACGATACCCGGTGCACATACCTACCCGCCGTAATATTTGAGGTGAAATCTTATGGGTTATGAAAAGCGGATTAACAACTTGATGGAAGACGCCAAAGAGCTGGTATCCAAGTTGCGTGACACGAAGAATCCCGACGTGCAACGACTCCGTGATCGCGTCGACGGATTCATTTCGCGTGGACCAGACCTGAAACCGCCTCGCGACGTGCAGCGCTCCATTAAAATCACCCGCATTCCGAGTTCTCTCTTGGACTATGTTCACGATCATCCTTGGTTGGCGGTCGTGACGGCCGCGTCGCTCGCGTGGACCCTGAGTCATCTGTCAGTTGCGAGCCGTGGTAGCCGATAGTTAATGTCAGGGCGATTCAGAAATCGGCCACGGTGTGCAAAGGGCTGGTGGCGCTGGCAAGGAGCGACACGCAGGCCATGACGAATCCGACCGCTTTGAGTTTGCCGTCGACTTTGGAGCGGAACACGGTACCCATGCGACAAAGGTTTGCATAGAAGCGGCCAAAAATACAATCACGGGTATCCTCTGTCCTCGCGATCACTCAGGATCGCTGGCAGCCCCGCGCAATAGTGCGGCGCCCCGCGGGAAATCCAGATTTTCCACTGCATCGTGAAGCTGCTGGAAACGCTCAGCATCGAGTATCCGCCGAAGCGAGGGCGATAGAACGATGAATTTGTCGACGGCCGCGAGATTCTGACTTTCGAGTAGCTCGCACAGCTCATCGCGGTCGGCGCGGGCGATGACCGGGCAAAATGCTACGGCGATCTCGCAGGCCGTATCCTGCAGCGGTTGACTTTGGAGCAAGGAGTTTGCCTCTTCACGCAGCGTGATGAGCGCCGCTGCCAACTTCTTCAATATGCCGTCCAACGTCGCAGCCGGTCGGGTCTCCTGCAGAGCCCGCTCAACGGCGCCCGCCATGCGCATGACGTTGGTCGCGCCGATCATGCCTGCGCTACCCTTCAGCTTGTGTGCCCGCTCTTTGAGTAGCCGACAAGCGGTCTCATCATCGGGCGAAACGGAAATGGGCAACGAGAAATCCGAGTAATCGCGGAGCATGCGGGCTAGCAATGACTTGAACAGCGTCAATTCATCGCCGAACATCTGCTGCACCACACTGGCATCGATGGACTTCATAAACGGCTGGTTTCGGTTTTGACACTCGGATCTTTTGTCGCCGAACACCATGGCAATAGGCTCGCCGCGCGCCTGTTCCACTAGATGTCGTACCTTACGAATCAAGACTTGAGGATCGAAGGGCTTGCTCAGGAAGTCGTTCATGCCCGAGTCTAGCGAGCGCTGCCGCTCCCCGACGAGCGCTCCGGCCGTCAGGGCGAGGATCGGAAGCGAGTTCAGCTTCAATTCGCTGCGAATGCGGCGTGTCGCCTCGTTACCGTCAAGAACAGGCATTTGCACATCCATGAGCACCACGTCGATGTTCCCGTGGCTGGCACGCAGTTCCGATAGGGCCGACAATCCATCGGAGCAGGTCGTGACGGTCGCACCTTGCTTTTCCAGAATGCGCTGCGCAACTTCCAAGTTGATGTCGCTGTCATCGACCACCAACACCCGCACGCCGCTCAACCATTGCGCATGCAGCTCGTCAAAAGTCGTATATTCAAATATACATTCGTTATTGTTCGGCCGGCGGGATACCGCAAGATTGATCGCATTGAACAGCGCCGAACTGGTCACCGGTCTTATCAACAGCACATCCGATGCCCGCATAAGCTGCCTGTGTTCAGCATACGACTGCTCGGATTCAGCCACGACCATGATCGACGGCAGCTCACCGGCGGCCCGATTCTTTTCAAGGCGGGCAATCCAATCGTGTGCACGCATGTCGTGCTGATGCAGGTCCATAATGAGCGCATCCGCCCGCGCACTCGGCTGGACATTGTCCAAGACCGCGAGCATTTTCTCGCCCGTTTCGACCACTTGCGGATTCCAGCCGAGTGCACGCACCATGGCGCCCAAGCCTTGCGGTGAATCGCCATGCGGGTCCACGATCAGAACTCTCAAGCCGGTCCGCAGCGTGCCATCGACATAGGGTGAAATGCCAAGCGGTACTTCGATCCAAAAGTTGCTACCCGCTCCTATGGTGCTGGTCATACCTATCTCACCGCCCATCAGTTCCACGAAACGGCGCGCGATGGATAAACCTAACCCAGTGCCCCCAAAGCGGCGGGTCGTCGACGCATCGGCCTGGGTGAACGGCGTGAACAGACGGCCACAGGCC
>JANYLM010000016.1 GCA_025357835.1 Gammaproteobacteria bacterium | reverse complement strand
CCCATTTGCAACCCGCGATTATTCCGGCCTCTTCCCATGATGCACCCTCACTGTCTTGATTGAACGATATGCGCCGATTCGGCCCACCAAATCGGGTTTCGGCACCTTAGCGGTCTGAGGCCTGAAAGGCAATTCGGCCGTTGCCGACACGCAACGATTGATGTGGCGCGACCTCGGGCTGCACGGGTCCGTTTGACTTATGGGATCATAGGCCATGAGCACCAACGCCGAACGCCCGCGCGCCAGGAACTTGAATCCCTTGCGTGCCTTGCTACCCTTCCTGAAGCCCTATCGGGGCATGATGGTGGCCGCTTTGGGTGCTTTGCTGGTGGCGACGGTGGCCATGCTGGCCCTGCCACTGGCACTGCGGGAGCTCATCGACCATGTCGTCGCGGCCAAGAACTCCGGCGCCCTCAATGGCTATCTCATCGGATTCCTGGCTGCATCCGTCATATTCGGAGTGTTTGCTGCGCTGCGCTTTTACCTGGTGACGTGGCTGGGTGAAAGGGTTGTGGCGGACCTGCGGTCAGCCGTCTATCGGCGGGTGGTGCGCATGGACCCGATGTTCTACGAAACCACTCGGGTCGGCGAAGTACTGTCGCGCCTGACCACCGATACCACCTTGGTACAGGCCATCTCCGGCGTCAATTTGTCCATTATTTTGCGCTCTTCCCTCAGCTTGATCGGCGGACTGGTCATGCTGGGGCTCACCAGCGCCAAGCTCATGGGCATCATGCTGGTGCTGATTCCGGTGGTGGTGGTTCCTCTCATTGTCGTCGGCAGGCGCGTGCGCAGTTTGTCACGCGCCTCGCAGGACCGCATTGCAGACACCAGTGGACTCGCTGGGGAGACTTTAAACGCCATTCAGACGGTACAGGCCTTCACCTTGGAAGGGCTGCAAAGCGAGCGGTATCGCTTGGCGGTGGAAGATAGTTTCCACACCTCCATACGCCGCACGCGTGTGCGCGCGTCGCTCACGGCAATCGGCATAACGCTGGTGTTTGCCGGTATTACCATCGTCTTGTGGCTGGGCATGCGCCAGGTTCTGGCCGGCACGATGACCGGAGGGCAGCTCTTGCAGTTCTTGCTCTATGCCGGCTTCGTCGGTAGTTCCGCCGCCGCACTGACTGAAATGTGGGGAGAGGTGCAGCGTGCCGCCGGGGCCATGGAGCGCTTGGGCGAGTTGCTGCAAGCGCGGCCGAGCATCAGCGCTCCGCCGCACCCCGTCGAACTTGCCGAGCGAGTCACCGGAGCCATGCGCTTTGACAACGTGACTTTTCACTATCCGTCGCGGCCCGACAGCGCTGCGCTCGCCAATTTCAGCCTGGAGGTGGCGCCGGGTGAAACCATCGCCTTCGTGGGTCCATCGGGCGCGGGCAAGAGCACGACCTTTCAACTGCTGCTGCGATTCTACGATCCCGATTCGGGTCGGGTATTGATCGACGATCGGCGGCTAGCGGATTTACGGCCGGAGGACGTCCGCGCACAGATTGGCCTGGTGCCGCAGGAGACGGTGCTGTTCGGCGCCAGCGCGCGCGACAATATTCGCTATGGGCGGCCGACGGCGACCGACGCCGAGATCGAGGCGGCCGCGGTGGCCGCGGCCGCCGACGCCTTCCTGCGTAAATTGCCGCAGGGCTATGACACCTTCCTCGGCGAGCGCGGCACGCGGCTGTCGGGCGGACAGCGACAGCGGATTGCGCTGGCGCGGGCCATTCTCAAGGACCCGCCCATATTGCTGCTGGATGAGGCCACCAGCTCATTGGACGCGGAATCCGAGCGGCTGGTACAGGAGGCGCTGGAGAAGCTCATGCGGGGCCGCACCACCATCATCATTGCGCATAGGCTGGCCACCGTGCTCAAAGCGGACCGCATCGTGGTGATGGACCATGGGCATAAAATCGCGGTCGGCACCCATGCCGAATTGCTGGTGCACAGCCCTCTTTACGCCCGGCTCGCGTCCCTGCAGTTTGCGGCAGTCGGGAGCGACGCCATCGACGCGGCGATGAGCGCTACTTGATCAGTCCTTCTTCGCGGAGCGCTTGTTGGACCTTAGGCCGCTGCACGATGCGCGATTGGTAGGCTGTCAGCACCGGCCATTTGCTGAGATCGATTCCTACCTGGCCGGTCCAGTTCAATACCGTGAATAAATACGCGTCCGCCACCGTGAAGGTATTTCCCATCAGAAAGGTTTTGTCCGCAAGGAAACTGGAAAGCCAAGCGAATTTCTTATCCAAGTTGGCGAGCGCGGAGGCTTTCCAATCGACCGAAATCTTCGGATTGAACAGAGGACTGAATCCCTTATGTACTTCCGAAGTGAGGTAATTCAGTACTTCCATTAGCTGGTAGCGCTCGAAAGTTCCGGCGCGCGGCGCCAAGCCGGATTCCGGCTTCAGATCGGCTAGGTATTGCACGATGGCCGGTCCTTCAGTGAGCACCTTGCCGTCATCGAGCTGCAGTGCCGGCACCGCGCCCTTGCTGTTTACGGTGAGATAGTCCACGCCCTTGTCGGTTTTCTTCGTTGCGAAGTCGAGCCTTTCAAGAGTGAAGGGCAGCCCTGCTTCGAGCAGCACGATGTGCGGGGAAAGCGAGCAAGCGCCTTTAGCGTAGTAGAGCTTCATAGCAAGGTCCTTGTGAGGCGGTCATTGGATCGATAAGCGACACGGATTGTATCCCAGGGCGGGCGCCGGCGATAAGCCTTGCGGCGAGTACGGCGCCGCTCTCAGGGTGAGGCGACAATGCGCCGCGCGCTGATGAAGCTCCTTGCATAGGGCGGCGCGGCGAGCGAGTCGATGCGTATCGAGCCGCCCTTGGATGGTGCATGAACAAATCGTTCGCCGTCCACGGCGATGCCCACATGCAGCTCCTTGTGTGCCATATGCATGAACACGAGATCGCCGGCGCGCAGATCGCTGCGTGCGACCGGAGCACCGATGTTCGCCTGTTCCCACGCGGTGCGCGGCACGCGCAGGCCGGCGCCGCTCGCCGCGTACGCGACCAGCCCGCTGCAATCGAATCCGCCGGGCGCGGCGCCGCCGTAGCGATACGGCTGGCCCAGCATGGACAGGGCGACATCGACCATCAGTCCGCGACGATCCGGCGCGGAGAGGGAATCCGGCGGGTGGTTGGGCTTGGCCGCCGTGCTCGCGCAGGCGGCAAGCGCCAGCGCCAGAGCAGCGGCGAGGGCCGCCCTGATCACACCAAGGTCGTGGCCAAGGCCGCGCCGACGATACCGGCTTCCGAGCGTAAGGTCCCCACGCACAACCGCGCCTCGCAACGTAGTTTGTCCAGGAATTTCTCAGGCTCCTCGGTGATACCGCCGCATAGCACGATGAGATCCGGCCACAGCAAGGCGTGCATTTCCTTCAATACCAGATTCAATTGCTCCGACCAGCTATCCCAGCTCATGTTCTGGTCCACTTTGGCACGTCCCGAGGCGCGTAGTTCCGCTTCGCGTCCCGCCACCTGAAGGTGGCCGAATTCGGTATTCGGCACCAGCTTGCCATCCACGAATAGGGCGCTGCCTATGCCTGTACCCAAGGTCAACAAGAGCACAGTGCCCGGAACATCGCGCGCGGCGCCATAGCGCAATTCAGCAAGACCTGCGGCGTCGGCATCGTTGATGGCGATTACCGGCCGTTGTAAGCGATCAGTGGCCAGCACCGCCAGGGATTTTCCAATCCACGCCTTGTTGAGGTTCGCCGCCGTGCGCACGGTGCCGTTGCGTATCACGCTGGGAAATGCCAGGCCCACGGCATGCCTCCCCGGCACATTGGTCACCACAGTCTGCAAAGCGGTCAGCAATGTCTCGGTAGAGTCTTGAGCAGGCGTCGGCACGCTGACGCGCGGGCTTGCGAATGCACCGGTGCGCAAGTCCACCAGTGCGCATTTGATGGAGGACCCGCCGACGTCGACGCCGACAGCCAATGGGGAAGTAGTCAATTTAGATCACGCATTGTGAGTTTTGCCCGTCGTCCCTTTGTCAACAACCCTATAATATCCTTTAATATGAACTCGATTGATACCCAGTTTACGACCCGCCGGAACGTCGCCTTGCAGCCCGGTACTCTACAAGCAGCCCTCTTGGATCGTCTCAGCCGAACGCTCGGCAAGGACGCGGAGTCGGCGACGTCGCGGGATATTTACGATGCCTTGTCGCTGGCAGTGCGCGAAGAGCTGACCCTGCGCTGGCTGGCCACGCAGCGCCGCGTGGCGAATGCCCACGTGAAGCGGGTGTGCTATTTCTCGGTGGAATATCTTCCGGGCCGGTCTTTGCTGAACGCATTGTCCGGCTTAGAGGGCGGTCTGCTGCAGGAGGCGCGAACCGCGTTGCGCGAATTGGGCCACGACCTTGACGACATTGCCGCGCAAGAGATGGATCCGGGTTTGGGTAACGGCGGCCTGGGCCGTCTCGCAGCATGCTTCCTGGATTCTCTGGCGACGCTGCAATACCCGGCCGTCGGCTACGGCATTCGCTATGACTACGGCATTTTCACACAGGTCATTGGCCGAGACGGCGGCCAGCGCGAGGTCGCCAGCAGCTGGCTGCGCCTGCGCAATGTCTGGGAATCGCCCCACGGCAATGCGCGCTACACCGTGCGATTCGGCGGCCGAGTAACTGCCAATGAGAACGCCGCAGCGGATGACGCGGCGCGCTGGGTGGAGACGAACGACATCCACGCCGTAGGATACGATCAACTCATTCCGGGTAACCGCGGTCCCACCGTCAATCACCTGCGGTTGTGGTCCGCTCGCGCCATTACTCCGTTCGATATCGACGCCTTCAATGCCGGCGACTACGCCGCCGCCGTGCAAGGGCAGGTGGCGGCAAAGAATTTGTCGCGCGTGCTGTATCCGGACGATTCCACGCCGCAGGGCAAGGAGCTGCGGCTCAAGCAGCAGTATTTTTTCGTCAGCGCCAGCCTGCAGGACATTCTTGCGACGCACTTGCGTGAGGGACGTACGCTGCCGTCCATGCCCGACTCGGTCGCGATTCAGTTGAACGATACGCACCCGACCGTGGCGGTTCCGGAGCTGATGCGTCTGCTGGTCGATGAGCGTGGAATGAGTTGGACCGACGCCTGGCAAATTACGACCGCCGTGTTTTCGTACACCAATCACACCTTGTTGCCGGAGGCGCTCGAGACCTGGCCGGTCGCGATGTTCGAACGGCTGCTGCCCAGGCACCTGCAGATTATTTATTTGATCAATCGCGACTTTCTGCAAGCCGTGGAAACCCGCTACCCCGGAGACCATGACCGCAAGCGGCGGCTGTCCATCATCGACGATGAAGGCGATCGCCGCGTGCGCATGGCGCATCTGGCGGTCATCGGCAGTCATCGAGTCAACGGAGTCGCTCAGTTGCACACGGATCTCATGCGCAAGCATGTGTTCTCCGGTTTTGCCGATCTGTATCCGGATCGATTCATCAATGTGACCAATGGCATCGCGGTGCGCCGTTGGTTGAAGCAGTCGAACCCCGGCCTGTCGGCGCTGCTGACGGAGCGCCTAGGGTCGGCGTGGGAAAACGATCTCGAGGAACTTGGGCGGATAACCGGCGCCGCCGACGATGCGGATTTTCGCCGCCAATTTCGCGGCATCAAGCACACCAACAAGCAAAGGCTCGCCGACGAGGTCATGCGGCGCACCGGCGTCGAGCTCAACGTCCACTCGCTGTTCGACGTGCAAGTGAAGAGAATCCACGAGTACAAGCGCCAGCTCTTGAATCTGCTGTACGTCGTGGCGCGTTACCGTCGCATTCGCGAGAATCCGCATGCCCACATCGTGCCGCGCAGCGTGATCTTCGCCGGCAAAGCAGCTCCGGGTTATGCGATGGCCAAGGCCATCATCAAACTCATCAACAACGTGGCGCGCACCATCGATGCCGACCCCGTCGTGCGCGATAAGCTGCGCGTCGCGTTTCTGCCGGATTACGATGTCTCTCTCGCTCAGAAAATCATGCCCGCTGCGGATCTTTCGCAGCAGATATCCACCGCCGGCATGGAGGCTTCGGGGACCGGTAATATGAAGCTGGCGCTGAACGGAGCGCTGACCATTGGCACATTGGACGGGGCGAATATCGAGATACGCGACCATGTGGGAGCAGAAAATGTATTCATTTTCGGCCTCACGGCGGAGCAGGTCGCGGCGCGGCGCGGCGCAGGCTACCAGCCGCGACGCGAGCTCGACGCCAATATTGAATTGAAGAATACTCTGGATCTCATCGCGTCTGGATTCTTCTCGCCGGGAAGTCCCGAAGATGCCACGCCGGTGATCAACCGCTTGCTGAGCGACGGGGAGCCCTTCCTGGTACTGGCGGATTTCGCTGCCTATTCTCTGGCGCAGGATCAGGTGGACGCGCTCTATGTGCAGCCAGACGAATGGAGCCGCAAGGCCGTCATCAATTGTCTGAATATGGGGTATTTCTCCAGCGACCGCAGTATTCGCGAGTATGCGGACCGCATATGGGCCGTGAAGCCCGTGATCTAGGCGATGTTGAATTTGACCGACAGTGCGATTAGCGACTTCGATCTGTATTTGTTCGGCGAGGGCAAGCACGAGCGCATCTATGACAAGCTCGGCGCGCACCCTTGCGGTGCCGATGCGGCGGCGGGCACCCGGTTCGCGGTGTGGGCGCCCAATGCCCAGAGAGTCAGCGTGGTGGGCTCCTTCAATCAATGGGACGGGAACGCCCATGTGATGCAAAACCGGGCGTTGTCGGGCATTTGGGAATTGAGCATCCCCGCCATCGGCGTAGGCACGGCCTACAAGTACGAGATCCGCGACCGCGCGGGCCATCTATTCGTCAAGGCCGATCCGTACGGGTTCGCGATGCAGCTTCGCCCTGAGAATTGTTCGGTGGTCGCGTCTCTGGACGGCCATGTTTGGCAAGATTCGGAGTGGCTGGCGCAGCGCGAACGCAGCAATCCGCTGCGAAGGCCCTTCAATGCCTACGAGGTGCACCTGAGTTCTTGGCGGCGACCGTGGGATCAGCGTAGTCCGCCCTTCATGAGCTGGCGCGAGGCGGCGGATCAGCTGATTCCGTACGTCGTGGAAATGGGTTACACGCACCTCGAACTAATGGGCGTGGCAGAGCATCCGCTCGACGCATCCTGGGGCTATCAAGTGGTCGGCTACTACGCGGCGACCGCGCGTCACGGATCCCCTCAGGACTTCATGTTTTTCGTCGATCGCTGTCACCAGGCTGGGATCGGCGTGATTCTCGACTGGGTGCCGGCGCATTTTCCGCGCGATGACCACGGATTGGCGAATTTCGACGGCAGCGCGCTGTACGAACACGCAGATTCCCGGCTCGGCGAACATATGGAGTGGGGCACCAAGATCTTCAATTATGGGCGCCATGAAGTGCGCAATTTCCTGGTCGCCAATGCGCTATTCTGGTCGGATCGCTACCATGTGGACGGACTGCGCGTCGACGCCGTGGCGTCCATGCTGTATCTGGACTACAGCCGCAAACCCGGAGAATGGCTGCCGAACCGCGCAGGCGGGCGCGAGAACCTGGACGCCATCGACTTCCTGCGCCAGATGAACGATGCGGTGCACCGCGCGTTTCCGGGCGTATTGACCATCGCCGAAGAATCGACCGCGTTCGCCGGCGTGACTCAGCCGCCGGAGTACGGCGGACTTGGATTCAATTTCAAATGGAACATGGGCTGGATGAACGACACCTTGAGGTATGCGGCTCTGAATCCCATTTATCGCCGCTACAATCACCAATTGATCACCTTCTCCTTCGTCTACGCCTGGTCGGAGAATTTCATACTGCCGATTTCGCACGATGAAGTGGTGCACGGCAAGCGCTCCTTGCTCGACAAAATGCCCGGCGACGAATGGCAAAAGCGCGCGAATTTTCGCCTGTTCCTCGCCTACATGTGCGCTCACCCAGGCAAGAAGCTCTTGTTTATGGGTTCGGAATTTGGGCAATGGCAGGAATGGCGGGACCATGAACAACTACAGTGGCCGCAGTTGGCGTCCGCGGAGCATTCCACCTTGCGCGACTGCGTGCGCAACCTCAATCATTTGTATCTCGAGACTTCGCAGTTCTACGGCAGCGATTGCGATCACCATGGATTCCGCTGGGTGGACCTGCATAATGCCGATGAAAGTATCTGGGCGTTCTCGCGGCATGCAGTCGGCGGCGACGCCGGCGCTCCCGTCACCTGCGTATTCAATGCGACGCCGGTGCCTAGGGATGACTACGGTATCGGGGTCGCGGAACCTGGGACTTATCGAAAACTCTTTGATTCGGACGATGCGCGGTTCGGCGGCTCGGGTTACAACCGGCAATCGCAGTTGAGCGCGGCTCATGATGGCGCTCAGGGGTACCCGTACTCATTGCGGCTGAATCTGCCGCCGCTCGGGGCGATGTTTTTCGTCGGGCCGACAGAGTGAAGCACATTCAGGCGGGCGCGCCGCGTCCTTTGGGCGCCACTTGGTCGAAGCGCGGGGTCAACTTCGCTCTATTCTCGAGCAATGCGACCCGGGTGGAGATTTGTCTGTTCGACGCCGGCGGCAGCGAGCTTCTGCGTCACGACTTACCGGCGCGCAGCGGCGACATCTGGCATGGCTTGCTGTCGCCGGGGCAGGCGGGCCCGGGGTCGCACTATGCGTTTTACGTGCATGGACCGAACGAGCCGCAGAAGGGTCATCGCTTCGATGCCGCCGCCGCCTTGCTCGACCCCTATGCAAGGGCGCTCTCGCGCTCACTGCCGGTGCGCGGCCAAGTTATCGACGGCGACTTCGATTGGGGCGACGATAGGCCGCCTGCCATTCCCTGGCGGGATACACTCATCTATGAGCTGCATGTGAAGGGCTTTACCCGACTGCACCCCGCGGTGGCGGCCGAGTGGCGCGGTAAGTACCTGGGGCTGACGGTGGCTGCAGTGATCGAGCACTTGAAATCCATCGGTGTGACCGCGGTCGAGCTGCTGCCCTGCCAATCCTTCGTCACCGAACAGTTTCTGCTCGATCGCGGCTTGCGCAACTACTGGGGCTACAACTCGGTGGCGTGGTTCGCACCGGCGAACGACTACGCCGTGCAAGATGCCGTCGCAGAGTTCAAGTCCATGGTGAAGAAGCTGCATGCGGCGGGAATCGAAGTGATCCTGGACGTGGTGTTCAATCACACCGCCGAGGGCAACGAGGCCGGTCCGCTGCAGTCATTTCGCGGTATCGACAATTCTGTCTACTACCGTCTCATGCAGCAGGACAGACGCTTCTACGAGAATGTCACCGGTTGCGGCAACACCGTTAATTGCGAGCACCCACAGGTTCGCACGCTGATTATCGACTGTCTCAAGTACTGGGTGGAAGAGATGCACGTCGACGGGTTCCGATTCGATTTGGCGACTGTGCTGGCGCGCGAAGGCAATGGTTTCAACGAGCACAGTGCTTTTTTCAAGTCCCTGCGCGCCGAACCTGCGCTGGCCTATGTCAAGCTGATCGCCGAGCCCTGGGATGTGGGCTGGGGCGGCTATCAGCTCGGACGGTTTCCCCCGGGGTGGGCGGAATGGAACGACCGCTATCGAGATACGGTTCGTGCCTTTTGGCGCCGCGAACCCGGGAAACTCGGCGAGTTCGCGGAGAGATTCGCAGGCTCCAGCGATGTGTTTCGGCATAACGGCCGCAAGCCGACGGCCGGCATTAATTTTCCGACGGCGCATGATGGCTTCACCTTGTACGATCTCGTTTCCTACAATGAGAGGCACAACGAGCCTAATCTCGACGGCAACAGCGACGGTCACAACGATAATTTGAGTTGGAATTGCGGGGTCGAGGGCCCGACGGACGAAGCGGCCGTGAATAGGCTGCGTAAGCGGCAAATGCGCAATTTGCTGGCCACTCTGTTCTTTTCGCAGGGCGTGCCCATGCTGCAGGCCGGCGATGAATTCGCGCGCACCCAACGCGGCAACAACAATGCCTACTGCCAGGACAACGAGATATCCTGGGTCGACTGGCGCCTGCGCGGGCACAATTTGGATTTGCTGCGGTTCGTGCAATTGCTGGCGCAGCTGCGCCGCCGGCATGTCGAATTTCGTCGCGAGACCTTCTTGAAAGGCGCGGCCTCGCGCGCCAGCGTCAAAGATGTAACGTGGTTGAATGCGGGCGGCACCGAAATGAAGCAGGGTGAGTGGCAGGACGGGAACCTGCGCACTCTGGGTGTTTGGTTCGCAAAGCACAGCAATTTCGAGGGACGTCTGTTGTTGCTGCTGAATGCCGGCGATTCGGCGCAGACGTTTTCCCTGCCGGCGACTCCGGCCGATGCGCCCTGGATACGTCAATTCGACACTGGCATAGACTCTCTCGAAACCGTGAGTCTTGGGCAGGCGCGCGACTACCGCCTGGACGCCAGCAGTGTCGCTCTATTGGAGTGCTGATCGTGGACACGGTATTGATCGAGAGGTTGGCTCGCTTACGGGGAATCGGCGACGCCTACCATGATTATCGCGGCGAATTGCACCATTTCAGCCTCGAGACGAAGGCGGCCCTGTTGCGCGCGATGGGATGCAGTGTGGACGAGCCTGCCGCCTTGGCTCAGGAACTGAGCCGGCTCGAGGTGGCCCGTTGGCGCGATTTCCTGCCGCCGGTCGCAGCTGCACGCGGCGCGCGAATCGGCATCGACGTCAATGTGACCGCGCGGGAATTCGGATCCACACTGCTGTGGTCGGTGCGCCTCGAGGATGGCACGCGGCGCAATGGGATGACCTCGACGGCCGATTGTGTCGAGATCTGGAGAGGAGAAGTGGAGGGCTCGTGGATCACGCGCCGACGTTTCGAGTTGCCGCTGGATCTACCTACGGGCTATCACGAATTGGAGGCGAAAATCGCTGGGGGCGCCGCCGGTACTTGCCTACTAATCGTCTCGCCGTCGCGGTGCTATGAGCCCACACCGGTCATCGCCGGCCGGCGACTATGGGGCATGGCCGTGCAACTGTACGCGCTACGGTCGCGGCACAATTGGGGAATCGGGGATTTTAACGATCTGAAAACTTTCATTCGCTGGGTGGCGTCGCAGGGCGCCGGCTTCGTCGGCTTGAACCCCTTACATGCGCTGGCGCCCGCGGACCCCGACAGGTCCAGTCCCTACAGCGCTTCGAGCCGGTATTTTCTCAATGTTCTGTACATAGCCGTTCCTTCGGTGCCGGAATTTCAAGACTGCGCGGCCGCGCGCCAGCGGTTGGCCGATCCTGCCATCGCACAGCGCCTGCAGGAACTGCGCAGCAGCGAATGGGTCGATTACCGCGGCGTGGCCGATCTCAAATTCGAGATTCTCGCTCTGTTGTACCGCGATTTTCGCGATCGGCATCTGACATCCGGAACCGGCCGGGCGCGCGACTTCCATGCATTTGTCGCCGGCGGCGGCGCACCTTTACAGACGCATGCCCGCTTCGACGCGCTCGATCGCTATTTTCGTGCCACCTTGGGTGTGGTTTCCGGTTGGCTGAGTTGGCCGGAGGAGTTTCGAGATGTGAACGGCGGAGCGGCGGCGCGATTTGCGGCCGCACATCCAGAGGAAGTTGAGTTCTATTTGTACCTGCAATGGCTTGCGCACGAGCAACTATGCGCCGCCCAGGCGCTGACGCGCGCACTCGGTATGCCCATAGGTTTGTACGGCGACTACGCGGTGGGCGCTAATCCATCGGGTTCGGAAACTTGGGCGGATCAAAGCAGTTATCGCATGGGCGCCGAAATCGGTGCGCCGCCGGACCCTCTGGCGCTCAAGGGTCAGGGGTGGGGCATACCGCCGCAGGATCCCTGCGTGATGCAGGCGCAGCAGCTGCGCGGCTTCGTGGCGCTAATCCGCGGCAATATGCGCTACTACGGCGCTCTGCGCTTGGATCATGTGATGTCGCTGTTCCGCCTGTGGTGGGTGGCAGCCGGGTTCTCGCCCACCGAAGGCGCCTACGTTCACTACCCCTTGCAGCAACTACTTACGGTGGTGTGTCAGGAAAGCGCGCGCGCCGCCTGCCTGGTCGTCGGCGAAGACCTCGGGGTGGTGCCCGATGAAATGCGCAGGGCCATGCCCGAATACGGCCTCTACCACTACAAGGTGCTGCTGTTCGAGAAGCTGGACGGCCGATTCCGACGCCCCGATGAATATGCGCGGCATGCCCTGGCCACGGTGACCACCCACGACATGCCTACCTTGCGCAGCTACTGGGAAGGACGTGATATCGAATTGCGCCGCCGCCTGAATCTGTATCCCAGCGCCGAGGTCGAAGCCCAAGTCATTCGAGAGCGCGAGCATGACCGGGAGCTGCTACTGGGAGCGCTGCAGGAGCAGGGACTCAACCCCGCGCAACCGGCGACGCGCTTCGATGCCTTCACCCCCGAACTCGCGCAGGCCTTGCATCTGTACCTGGCGCGCTCGGCGACGGCGCTGGTTGCCTTGCAAATCGAAGACCTATTGGGAATGACCGAGCCGGTGAACGTGCCTGGAACGGATAAGGAATACCCCAATTGGCAACGCAAGGTATCAGTGGATGTCGAGGACCTACCGGCGCGTGCGGACCTGGCAGCGTATCTAGAGGAAATTCGCCTAGCGCGAATAGCAGTTACTAAAACCGAATCGACTTGAAGTGCTCGGCGGGTTGAGGCCAGGAAAAGGGCTACCCCTATCCGGGTCCTGCCAGCGACGAACAATACTGTGTTAGGGGCTAAATGAGCGCCAATCCAATGAGTGCAGTTACGACAAGCTTGCTTGTACGCCGCTCTGCGCTTGAGCGCGCGCCGCCCAGATCCATATGCAGCCGCC
>JANYLM010000009.1 GCA_025357835.1 Gammaproteobacteria bacterium | reverse complement strand
TATCCGCGCACGGATGACGTGAACGGCCTTCAGCAGGAAGGCTTCGGTCGAATGGATATGACGGTGGGCGATGGCAGACGCTGCAGTGCCGCCAACGCCTACCTGAGGCCCGCGATGCGCCGGCCTAATCTCAAGGTACTGACGCATGCCTTGGCGACGCGCATTGTGTTCGAAGGCCGGCGGGCCAGCGCGCTCGAGTACCTGCACGGCGGCGCCACGCATCGCGTGAACGTCGATCGCGAGGTTATTCTGTCCGGTGGTCCGATCAATTCCCCGCAATTGTTGAAGCTCTCAGGTATAGGGCCGGCGGCGGAACTGCGCACTCACGGCATTCCCGTGATTCACGATTTGCCGGGAGTGGGCGAAAACTTACAGGATCATTTGGAATTCTATTTCCAAGTGGCCTGCAAGGAACCCATCACCCTATACTCCTCCATCAATCTCTGGAGTCGCGCGCTGATCGGCGCGCGCTGGCTGCTGCGCAAGGACGGTTTGGGGGCCACCAATCACTTCGAGACTTGCGGTTTCATCCGCAGTCGGCCCGGCGTTCCCTATCCCGACATCCAGTATCACTTTCTGCCCATGGCGGTGGCCTACGATGGTTCGACGCTGGCACAAGAGCACGGCTTTCAAGCTCATGTGGGACCCATGCGCACCAAGAGCCGCGGTTGGGTACGTTTGGCGTCGAACAACCCGCTCGACAAGCCGCGCATACTGTTCAACTACTTGAGCGAACCGGACGATTGGACCGAAATGCGCGCCTGCGTGCGCTTGACGCGTGAGATTTTTGCGCAACCCGCATTCGATCGGTATCGCGGGCGGGAGATTCAGCCCGGCAACGACGTGCAGACGGACGAGCAGATAGATGCCTTCATTCGCGCCAAGGTTGAGAGCGCATACCACCCATCGTGTTCCTGCAAAATGGGCAGTACACAAGACGTCATGGCAGTGGTCGCGCCGGACACTCGAGTCCATGGGTTCGAAGGTTTGCGAGTGGTGGACTCCTCCATCATGCCGTCGGTGACCACGGGCAATCTCAACGCACCCACCATCATGCTCGCGGAGAAGGCGGCGGATCATATCTTGGGCCGCAGCTTGCTGCCACCCGAGAACGCGCCGTTTTACGTGGCGCCGAATTGGCGCAGCGCGCAGCGTTAGCAGAGTGGTTGTGGGACCGCTGTTGAGGCTGCCGGCGCGATACTGTCCTGCTCCCGCTCGGAACTTGGACTACGCTGCCGAATGCCATGCGAACATCGGTTAAGGCACCGACAGCAGCTTTTGGTTGAAGCCGTTAAGGTATCCGCTGATATAAATTTCAACTACTTAAGTAGCTTATCTCGATTTGTTATAATACACCTTCCCTGACCATGATAGAGTTTACGATTGCTCTGGGTGACTCAACTACATGACTGACGGACTGACCTCCTTACTGGCGGAACGGCCCTGGCTGCTGGCCGATGGCGCTACCGGCAGCAACCTGTTCGACCGCGGCTTGATGTCGGGCGATGCGCCCGAGCTTTGGAACTCGGAGCATCCGGAGTGCATTGCTCAGTTGCAGCGTGCCTTCGTCGAGGCCGGCGCGGACATCATCCTTACGAACAGCTTTGGCGGCACGCGGTATCGGCTGAAACTCCACAAGGCCGAAGCTCGGGTCGGGGAACTGAACGAGAAGGCGGCTCGTATCTCGCGTGCCGAGGCCGATCGCGCCGGACGAGTGGTGCTGGTCGGGGGGAGTATCGGGCCGACGGGAGAGATTCTCGAGCCCTTAGGACCTTTGAGCCTGGATGCCGCACAGGAGGCCTTTGCGGAGCAGGCGGCCGCCTTGGCTCGCGGCGGCGCGGACATTCTTTGGATCGAGACCATGTCCTCCATCGAGGAAACAGAGGCGGCGGTCGCCGGTGCGCGCACCACCGGCTTGCCCATCGTGGCTACATTGAGCTTCGATACAAACGGCCGCACCATGATGGGTATCACGCCGTCGGAACTCGCCGCTCTGCACCGTAAGCACGGGCTAGCGGCCTGCGGCAGCAATTGCGGCACGGGACCATCGGAGCTCGTCGCCTGCATCGTCAATCTCGCCAGGGCCTCGGATCCCAATGCCGTTCTCGTTGCCAAGGCGAATTGCGGCATTCCCCAATTCGTGAACGGGGCCATCCACTTCAACGGTACTCCGGAGCTGATGGCGGAATATGCCCGCCTAGCGTTGGATTCGGGGGCAAAGATTATCGGCGGCTGCTGCGGAACGACACCCGAACACTTGCGCGTCATGCGCCAGGCGCTCGAAACCCATGTGCGTGGACCGAAACCGGACTTGGCGACCATTGAATCCAGGCTGGGTGCTATTTCGAGCGGCGCGACAGCGCAATTGCGTGGCGAATTGAGCCGCGAGGCCGGCGCCGCCGCCGGCGCCCGAGCTAGGCGCTCGACTAGCCACCGCAGTCCGCGAGCGGAAAATACCTAGAGGCTTGGACCCGACGCGCAGGGCGTCAGGGGTACTTGTTTTCTACCACGTCGCGGATGAGGTGAGTGTCATACACCAGGACCACCGACGCGATATGGCCAGTATCGGCATCGAAATTGAATACGTCGGCGCATTCGAAAGCGACCTTCGAGCCATCCTTCAGCCGCCAGTCATAAAGATAATAGGCGACCGCTCGCATATGGCCTTCGGCACTTACCAGTACATCATGCACGGTGAGCTCGCTGGCGCTCGTTGCGGCGGCGACCTTGGCGATGTAGGTACGCACGGGAAGACGGCCTAGAAACGGTGACTGAACCCAGCCATCGGGAGTGAAGAGCGCGGCGGCCTTGTCGGCGTCGCTTGCTTCAAGGGCCTTGAGATACTTGCGCACAGCTCTCTGCATATGCTTCTCCTATCCGGTGGTGCCCGACAACGAAGCTTAACCATCCGTGCACGACAAGGAAAGGGGCGGGGCGGGGGGTGTCCGATTCCGGTATGTTACCGCGCCATGGCGGCGTTGCGATCGCAATTTAGGAACTATCGATGACTGCGATGAATTCGACTCAAGACCTCTGGCTCGGCCTCGATACCGGCGGGACGTTTACCGATGCGGTACTGCTTGCCGACGGCCGCAGCGTCATTGCCAGCGCGAAGGCGCTTACCACTCCCTGGAACCTTGCGATCGGTATCGGTGAAGCCATACGTACGGTGCTGGACCTGCTTCCCGCAGGCGCGGAGCGCGAAGACGTCAGTCTCGTGTCCGTGTCGACGACGCTCGCCACGAATGCCGTCGTCGAAAATCGCTTCAGCCCGGTGTGCACATTGTTGATCGGCTTCGATGACGCCATGGTCGAGCGGTCGGGCCTGCAGCGTCCCGGCAGCGGCGGTCTGGTGGTACGCGTCCAGGGCGGCCACATCGCCACCGGCGAGGAGTCGTCGCCGCTCGACGAAACTGCCGTGATGCGCGCGGTCGCCGAGCACGAGGCGCGAGTGGAGGCCTTCGCCGTCGCGGCTAATTTTTCGGTGCGCAATCCGGCTCATGAATTGCGCGTGCGGAAATTGATCCGCGCAACGACGCCGAAGCCTGTGACGTGCGCGCACGAACTGAGTTCGAAGCTGGATGCTCCGCGGCGCGCACTCACCGCCGCATTGAACGCCCGACTTACTCCGCAGATTCGTCACTTGATAGAGGCCTTATCGCAGGTGCTGGCCGAGGAGTCGATCGATGCGCCACTGATGATCGTCAAGGGCGATGGCTCCCTGATGAAGGCGGAGATCGCGCTCGAGTATCCAGTGGAAACCGTTCTTTCCGGCCCCGCGGCGAGCGTCGTCGGAGCGGGTTTCCTCACCGGCCTCGATGATTTCGTCGTCGCGGATATGGGCGGTACCACTACGGATATCGCGGTAGTCTGCGGCGGCCGTCCGGTTATCAGCGGCGAGGGTGCGCTGGTCGGGGCCTGGCGCACAATGGTCGAAGCTGTCGATGTACGCACTAGCGGTCTCGGCGGCGACAGCGAGGTTCAATTCGACCGGCAACATCGGCTATGCGTGGGGCCGCGCAAGGCCATGCCGCTTAGCTTGTTGGCGCATAGCTTTCCGGCTGCACTGGCGCAGTTGAAAGCGCTAGCGGAACTCGCACGCCTGCCCGCGCACCCGGCGCATTTCGCATTTCGCAATCCCGATCGGACTCCCCTCAAGCATTTGTCGACGCTGGAGCGCAGAGTGTGGGATGCACTGGGATTGCAGCCGCGCCAAGCATCCGAGGTGGCGGGCAGCGGCTCGGGAATGGAGGCGCTGCGTCGCCTTGCGGATGCCGGCCTTGCGACCGTTGCCGCCTTTACACCCAGCGACGCCATGCATGTGCTCGATCGGCAATCGGGATGGTGCCGGGAGGCCGCCGAGTATGGCGCCCGCATTCTGGCCACCGAGGAACGCAATGCACGGGCCGCGCGCGCCGCGGTGTCGCCGCAGGCGATCTGCGAGCGAATTTACGAACACGTCGTGTGTGAAACCGGCCGCGTCCTGCTCGCTGCGGCCCTGGCTCATGATCCCGGTGTTCAGAAGCATGGACGTGGTTGGGGCGAGCTCGGGGATCGGCTCATCGAGGAGACCGTTGCCGGGCGGCCACTATCGAAGCTGTTGCAGGCGAAGTTGGGACTTGCCCGCCCATTGGTCGCCATCGGCGCCCCGGTCAGCGCCTACTACCCTGAGGTGGCGCGTCGCTTGGACGCGTCGCTATTCATACCCACGCATGCCGCGGTTTGCAATGCCATCGGCGCAGTTGCGGGAGTCGTTTCCCAGACCGTAGAGATATTAGTGAATCAACCGACTTTCAAAGTGTTTCGAGTTCACGATCCGGCGGGCAGTCATGATTATCCGGATCCGGAACCCGCGCTGGAACATGCACGGCGCATATCGCGCGAGCTTGCGCTGGCGGCGGCGCGCCGTGCGGGCGCAGCCGATCCGCATGTCGAAACAAGCGTCAGCGAAAAGCTCGCACTGGTGGGCGCGGGAGGCGACTATCTCGCAGAGGCGGTGGCGCGGTCGACAGCCACAGGCCGCCCACGGCCGTCGCGCCCTGCGGGCCCCGCGGTTGCGGCGCATATCGGATAAAGGCATATGGCGGCATCGGCATATCGGATAAAGGCATACCGCTAGGAAAAATAGATCATTGCGGCAAGGGGACCGGTGATTATTCTCTATAATAATTTTTCTTCCACGAACCGCCGAGCAGCATTCGCATGACACAGCCCAATGAGACGGTTGGCCGACGCAGCCGACGCAAGCCAGGTAGCGCGGACGTCAGCCACGCGGTCTTTGATCGCACGCGGCCCTACCGGCATTTGCGCAACCCATTCGAGCCGATGAAAGTGTTTTCCGACGATCAGGTCGCCGCCATTCACGATGCAGCGCTCGTCATGCTGGAAACGCAGGGCATGAAGGTACTGTCGGCGGACGCACGGAATCTGTATCGCAAGGCCGGCGCGGAAGTCGACGAGACGACGCTGATGGTGCGACTCGCCCGCGAAATGGTGGGCGCCTCACTGGCAACCGCGCCGCGCGATATCACTCTGCATGCCGTAGACCCGGAGCGCCACGTGCCGTTGTCGAACCAATGCGTCGCATTCGCGCCCACCTCAGGACCGCCGAACATCATGGATACGGCAGGCGGACGGCGCGCCGGAACGCTCGAGGATTTCTGCAACCTGATTAAGCTGTGTCAAAACTTCGAAGTCATACACGTGCTCGGCGGCGCCACCGAGCCGCAGGACATTCCCGTACACGTCCGCCATCTGGAAGTGACGCGGGCC
This sequence comes from Gammaproteobacteria bacterium, assembly GCA_025357835.1. Classification (GTDB taxonomy): domain Bacteria; phylum Pseudomonadota; class Gammaproteobacteria; order Steroidobacterales; family Steroidobacteraceae; genus Bog-1198. Next base: position 20,473 of record JANYLM010000009.1, on the reverse strand, counting down.
CAGCTCATGCTGTGCGACAAGATTCCTTTCATATTCTCTCGCAGCCACAAGCAGGTTGCCGATAATTTCGAGCTCATACGCCTGGCGCACGGCATTTCGCCGGAGGAGTTCCGTTCCCGCCCCTACACCTACACCATCATCAACACGAATTCACCGCTGCAGCTCGATATTCCTATGGCGGATGGCATCATCGATTTCGCTACCGCTGGCCAAGTGCTAATCATCACGCCGTTTACTCTGGCGGGGGCGATGGCGCCGGTGACGATTGCGGGCGCGCTGACGCTGGCGCACGCGGAGGCGCTTGCGGGGCTCACGCTGGCGCAAATTGTCAGACCCGGTGCGCCCGTCGTGTACGGCAGCTTTACCTCGAATGTCGACATGAAATCCGGGTCGCCGGCCTTCGGCACGCCGGAGTACGTCAAGGCGGCTTTCGGCGCAGGCCAGCTGGCGCGCTTTCTGGGTTTGCCATGGCGTTCGTCGAACGCCACGGCGTCGAACATCCCCGACGCTCAGTCCGTCTATGAATCGCAGATGAGTCTATGGGGTGCGCTATTCGGCGGCTGCAACTTCGTGCTGCATGCGGCGGGCTGGTTGGAAAGTGGGTTGACGACTTCGTACGAGAAATTCATCCTCGATATCGAGATGCTGCAGATGTTCGCCGAGGTGTTTCAACCGGTGGGCGCCGCGCCGTCGGATCTCGCGCTCGAGGCGGTCGCCGAGGTGGGGGCCGGGGGACATTTCTTTGGCTGCGCCCACACCATGGAGAGATACCGAAGCGCGTTTTACGCACCCCTGGTCTCCGATTGGCGCAACGCCGGCAGCTGGGCCGACGACGGCGCCAAAACGGCCACCGAGCGCGCGACCGGGATTTGGCAAAGCGAGTTGAAGCGTTATGTCGCCCCCGCCCGCGATCCGGCTATCGTCGAAGCACTCGACGCCTATGTCGCGCGGCGCAAGGACGAAGGCGGCGCGCCGCCGGTGACCTGATGATGTCGCGTCTGGGCACGTCGCCGTCGCGATATCACAAGTCCGCAAGTCGGTTGCGTCTTAACATGGAATACGATATGGGCCGTGTTTTGCGGTTGCCGTTCAGAAAATAATCTCTTGGAGAGAGTAGATGTCAGCAGAGCCGACTGAGGGCGAATTCGACCTGGCCTCGCTCAATGACGAGGAGCTTGCAGAACAGATCCACGACGATCTGTACAACGGCCTCAAAGCCGAGGTTGAAGACGCGACACGACTTTTCCTCAAGAGAGGTTGGTCGCCGGAACGTGTGCTGAACGACGCCTTGGTGGAAGGCATGCGCATCGTCGGCATCGATTTTCGCGACGGCATTCTGTTCGTGCCGGAGGTCTTGCTGGCCGCGAACTCCATGAAAGGCGGCATGGAAATCCTTCGTCCCTTGTTGGCGGAAACCGGAGTGGCGCCCATCGGCAAGATCGTCATCGGCACGGTCAAGGGCGACATTCATGACATCGGCAAGAATCTGGTTTCGATGATGCTCGAAGGCGCCGGATTCGAGGTAATCGACCTTGGTATCAATAACCCTGTAGAGAAGTACTTGGAGGCGCTCGACAAGCACAAGCCCGATATCTTGGGGATGTCGGCTCTCTTGACGACGACCATGCCGTACATGAAGGTGGTCATCGATACTCTGAAGGAGCGTGGCATCCGCAACGACTACATCGTGCTGGTCGGCGGCGCACCGCTGAATGAAGAGTTCGGCAAAGCGGTCGGTGCCGACGCGTATTGCCGCGATGCCGCGGTCGCGGTCGAGACGGCCAAGGGGCTGATTGCCGCACGGCGAGCCGGCGCGGCGGCTCACTGAGCGCGGAGCGCGCGATGGCGCAGCATGGCTCGCCAACCGAGTCGTCAAACGGTGAGGGGCTGCTGATCATCGCTTGTGGCGCGCTGGCGCACGAGATCACCGCGCTGCGCCGTGCCAATTCCTGGGATGAACTGGACGTGCGCTGTTTGCCGGCGGAATTGCATAACCGGCCGGAGAAAATTCCCGACGCCGTGCGCGCGCTCATTCATTCTTCGCGAGATCGCTATCGTTCCATCTTCGTCGCCTACGGCGACTGCGGAACCGGCGGATTGCTGGACAAGGTGTTGCTGGAGGAGGGCGTTGAACGCATCCCCGGCGCCCATTGTTATGAGTTCTTCGCCACCGGACCTGTGTTCGCCGCGCTTGCCGAGGCCGAGCCGGGGACTTTCTACCTCACGGATTTTCTGCTGCGCCATTTCGAGCGCCTGGTCATTCGCGGCTTGGGTTTGGATCGGCATCCGGAGCTGTTCTCGATGTACTTCGGTAATTACCGCAAGCTGATCTATTTGGCGCAGGCGCCGGATGCGAACTCGCAGCTCGAGGCTCGCGAGATAGCGACGCGGATGGGGCTGCAATTCGAGTATCGTCAAACCGGTTATGGAACACTGGAGACGCGACTCGTTACCGCGGTGAGCCGCATCGAAGAGGTCGTGGCATGGCATCGCTGATCATCATTTCCTGGCGCGATATTCCGGCCCAGGTCATCGTCAAGAGGGGCCGCGAGGCCGCCAAGGTGCAGCTCTCGCAGCGCTTTCAAGAAGCGGTGGATCGCGCCGCGATGCGTGCCGGCAAGGGCAGCTCGGATGCCTATCTAGCGGACTGGGCCCGTAGCGTACCGCGTCCATGCGGCGATGATCTGCCAGCCGAAGCGGCCGCCGAGGCTGCGCTGCTCGAGGCCAGGTATACGGACGAGGACCTGGAGCGGCTGATTCGCGCCAAGGGTGTGGACGCCAATCGCAGCGTCCCCGATTCAGGGGCCGCACCGACTTCCGAGCCCGCCTGATGTACTCGGTCAGACTATGGTCGGTGCGCCACGCGCGCGAATTGAACGCCTTCTATCGCGGCTTTGAAGCCGTACTGGTACGTCTGGATGGCCTGTTCCGCGCCATCGGCTACGAGCGCATCGATCGGCCGACGGCCGCAGTGGAAAAGACCGTCAAAGGCTTGTTATTTGACTGCCGCATGTGCGGGCAGTGTGTGCTCAGCTCGACCGGCATGTCCTGCCCGATGAATTGCCCCAAAACCTTGCGCAACGGCCCATGTGGTGGAGTGCGGGCCGACGGCAATTGCGAGGTGAAGCCGAACATGAAGTGCGTTTGGGTGGAGGCCTACCGCGGCAGCGAACGCATCCCGGGCGGCGTAGAGGCGATGAGCCAGGTGCAATTTGCGGTTGACCAACGCCTACAGGGTCGTTCGTCGTGGCTACGGGTCACGCGGGAGAAGGTTACCGAGAAGTGCGGCGCATCGGCTGGCGCCGCCAAGAGCGCACCGTGAAGTTCGAGGACGAACCGGTTCCGGGATATCCGCTGCCCATCCTGCCCGGCCATACCTCTCCGGGGCGCTTCGAGCGGGTGTTGCGCGCGGGCGGGTTTGCGGTCACCACCGAACTGGCGCCGCCGGATTCCGCCGATCCTGAGGAAGTGTACAAGCGGGCGCGCGTTTTCGACGGTTATGTCGACGCCATCAACGCCACCGACGGCAGCGGCGCGAATTGCCATATGTCGAGTCTCGCCGTCTGCGCGCTGCTGACGCGGGTAGGCTATGCGCCCATCATGCAGATCGCATGCCGGGACAAGAATCGCATCGCCATTCAGGGTGATATTCTCGGCGGCGCCGCCATGGGAGTCTGCAACATGCTTTGCCTGACGGGCGACGGCGTGCAGGCGGGCGATCATCCGCAGGCCAAACCGGTGTTCGATCTCGATTGTGTGTCGCTGCTCGATATTGCGCGCACGTTGCGCGATGATCATCATTTTCAAAGTGGGCGCAAGATCAGCTTTGCGCCACGGGTGTTCCTCGGCGCCGCCGAAAATCCCACCGGCCTACCCTATGCCTGGCGGCCGCAGCGCCTGGCGAAGAAGGTCGCCGCGGGCGCGCAATTCATTCAGACTCAGTATTGCTATGACCTTCCGCTGCTGCGCGGCTTCATGGATCACGTCGAGGCACTGGGTCTCTTCGATAAGGTCTATATCCTCGTGGGCGTCGGGCCACTGCGTTCGGCGAAAACCGCGGACTGGATGCGCAGAAACGTTCCCGGCATGCATGTCCCGGACGCCATCATCGAGCGCCTGAGCGGTGCGCAGGATCAGGCGCGCGAAGGGCGCAATATCTGCATCGAGCTGATTCAATCCATGCGCGAGATCCGCGGCGTCAGCGGCGTACACATCATGGCCTACCGCCAGGAAGAATCGGTGGCCGAAATCGTCGATAAATCCGGCATTCTCAACGGTCGTCCTCCCTGGTATCCGGAGCGCGACACCACGCAATATTCTCACAGGACAGGTTCATGACCGACACCATCATCAGTTCCGCCACCAAGGAAGTCGTCATCGGTTTCGATCGGCCCTTCGTCATCATCGGCGAGCGCATCAATCCGACCGGGCGCAAAATTCTCGCCGCTGAGATGGCGGCAGGTGACTTCACCCGCGTCGCGGCAGATGCGCGCGCCCAGGTCGAGGCCGGCGCGCACATGCTGGATGTGAATGCGGGGATTCCGCTGGCCGATGAGCCGGCGATTCTCGCGCGCGCCATACAATTGGTGCAATCCATCACCGACGTGCCGCTGTCCATCGATTCATCCATTGTGGCGGCCCTTGAAGCGGGGCTCGCCGTGTACAAGGGCAAGGCCTTGGTCAATTCGGTGACCGGCGAGGACGAGCGACTGGAAGCCGTGCTGCCGCTCATCAAGAAGTATGGGGCAGCGGTGATCGCGATTTCGAACGATGAGACGGGAATTTCCGAGGACCCGGATGTGCGTTATGCGGTTGCGAAGAAAATCGTCGAACGCGCGATGGATTACGGCATCCCGGCAAGCGATGTCGTCGTCGACCCGCTGGTGATGCCCATCGGCGCTATTAATCGAGCCGGCGTGCAGGTCATGCGCCTAGTACATCGGCTACGCACCGAGCTGAAGGTCAATACCTCCTGCGGCGCCTCGAACATCAGTTTCGGACTGCCGAACCGCGACGGCATCAACAGCGCGTTCTTGACCATGGCGATGGCCGCAGGCATGACTTCGGCCATCACCAATCCACTGCATGTGGAAGTCGTCAAGGCTTGCATGGGCGCGGACGTCATGTTGGGGCACGACCCTGACTGTGCACGCTGGATTCGCCGCTTCCGCGACTCGCAACCGCCCGCCGCTGGTGCGGTCGGCGCGCCCGGGGAAGCTCCGCGCGGCCGCCGCGAAGGCGGTCATCGCCGCCGGCCCGCCTGAGGGGCGCAGATTCGCATGGCGACCCGCGATCCGCTCGTCGTATTCACGCCCTCCGGCAAGCGCGGGCATTTTGCAGTAGGCACGCCGCTGTTGCAGGCCGCGCGCAGTCTCGGCGTGGACATCGACTCCGTCTGTGGAGGCCGTGGCCTTTGCGGCCGCTGCCAGGTGTTGGTCGCCGAGGGCGAGTTCGCCAAGCATGGAGTCACCTCATCCAGCGCCAGCTTGTCGCCTTTCAGCGAGCCGGAGGAACGCTTCTCGCGGCGAGTGCCTTTGGCGCAAGGCCGGCGCCTGTCGTGCTCGGCGCGAGTCGAGGCCGATGTGGTCATCGACGTGCCCGCGAGCAGCCAGGTGCATCGGCAAGTGGTCCGCAAGGAGGCCGATGCACACGCGATCGAGCTCAATCCGGTCGTGCGCCTGCACTACGTGCAGGTGAAGGAACCGGACATGCACGATCCGTCGGGCGACCTGCGCCGGCTGTTCGAGGCGCTGGAGGCAGAATGGAGTCTGAAGGACCTGACCTGCGATTTGTCGGTGCTACAAAGGCTGCAACCGACCCTGCGCAGAGGTGCTTGGGCTGTCACCGTGGCGGTGCACGCCGCCAGGCAAATCATCGGAGTCTGGCCGGGCCTGCACGAACTGGCCTACGGACTCGCGGTCGACATTGGGTCCACGACCATTGCCGCGCATCTTTGTGACCTGGGCAGCGGCGATGTGGTCGCCTCGGCGGGGGTCATGAATCCGCAGATTCGCTTCGGCGAGGACTTAATGAGCCGCGTTTCCTATTCCATGATGAATCCAGGCGGCGCCGCGCTGATGACCGCAGCCGTGCGCGAGGCACTGTGTGGGCTCGCGGTGGACGTGGCGCGGCAGGCGGGTATTTCGCACGAGGATATTCTCGAAGCGACGCTGGTCGGCAACCCCATCATGCACCACCTGCTGCTCGGGATCGATCCGGTGGAACTCGGCGGTGCGCCGTTCGCACTCGCCGTCGATCACTCGCTCACCCTGCGGGCCAATGTAATCGACTTCAAACTGAATCAGAATGCGCGCATCTACGTGCTGCCTTGTATCGCCGGTCATGTCGGCGCGGACGCCGCCGGCATGGTGCTGGCCGAGCGTCCCGATCTCGGCGAGGAAATGACCTTATTGGTGGACGTGGGTACCAACGCCGAAATCGTCCTCGGGAATAGCGGGCGACTGGTCGCCTGTTCCAGTCCCACCGGTCCTGCGTTTGAGGGTGCCCAGATCAGCTGCGGCCAACGCGCGGCGCCGGGAGCGATCGAGCGCGTGCGCATCGATGCTAAGACTTTGGAGCCGCGTTTCAAGGTCATCGGCTCCGATCTTTGGTCCGACGAGCCGGGCTTCATCGAGGCCACCGCGGCGACCGGCATCACAGGGGTGTGCGGATCCGGGATCATCGAGGTAATCGCCGAGATGTACCTCGCCGGCGTCATTAACCAAGACGGCGTTCTCGACGGCAGAATGGCCGCACGCTCACCGCGCATAGTCGCGAACGGCAGAACTTTCGCGTACCTGCTGTACCAGGGCGCGGTTGAAATGAAAATCACCCAGAACGACGTTCGCGCGATTCAACTCGCCAAGGCTGCGCTGTACGCCGGTATCGCGCTGCTCATGGAGCGGCTGGGCATCGAACACGTTGATCGCATCCGGCTTGCGGGAGCGTTCGGCAGCCACATCGACGTCAAGTACGCGATTATTCTGGGCATGATTCCGGACTGCGATCTCGCGCAGGTGCGCTCGGCCGGCAATGCCGCCGGAACCGGCGCGCGCATCGCGTTGCTGGATGCGACTTCACGCGGTGTCATCGAAACCTTGGTCCGACGCATCGAGAAAGTAGAGACGGCGATCGAGCCGCGATTTCAGCAGCTGTTCGTCGAGGCCATGGCGATTCCCCACAAGACCGCGACTTACCTGCACCTGCGTAAAGTCGTCGATCTGCCCGCGCCAAAGGAATCCACCAGCCAGAGTGAAACCCGCGGCCGGCGGCCGCGCCGCGTCGACCCATCGAAGACGGACTAAGGCATCGCTTAAGTCTGCGCAATTCCGCTATCGAGTGTTCACTCGGAAAATGCCTGCAACAATTGACCGGAATGTCACCTTGTGGGTACTCGCTACAGCTGTGTCAAGGCGTTTCGCACTAGATAAAAGGCGGATTGTCGAGGCTTAGAACTTCGTATATCCAGCTACCGTAAAACCCGCTAAAAGCCATTACGCAGTTATACCCGAGGCCGAATGAATATTCGCGGGTATGAAGTTACGACCGCCCTCCTATTCCTTGGCCATGTCGCGGTCGCGGAAGTTTGCCCGCTCATCATCTACGCCACCGATGATATGCGAGGCAAGCTGCCGGTGAAAATCATGGGTCACAATTGGGTCCTAGCCAAAACCACCAATGTGGCGGCGGTCGCCAATGCCGGCATGGGTGCCGGGCTTGCGAACAGCTTTCAGCAGCCGGGCGACAAACGCATCATTGCCTCGACCAAGATTGTCGGCGGCGGTGAGAATGCCGTGGTGCAATTCAGCACCGCGCGGCTCGAACGTGGCGTCAGTTACAGTTATTTCTGCTCAGCGCCCGGCCACTTCAGCATCATGAAAGGCCGCTTCGTCTTCAACGCGGCCGGCTCGAGTTCAGTCGCGCAACGATAGTCGGAAATAGCTCCGGACTCTCGTGCCTGCCGCCCGGGTTGCCGCCAAAGGTCCCGGCGCCTGCGGGATTTGAAGAAATATTTTTTGCATGTAGACCAATCAATTGGTTATTAGTGCCGATCGGCGCATCTGTGCCATTATCCATTCGCGGAGAGTCCGCATTGCAAATTGGTGTAATCCTTCATGGCTTTGATCGGCACCGAACGCGTGTTATCGGTTCATCACTGGAACGAAAAGGTCTTCAGCTTTCGAACGACTCGTGACCCTACCTTTCGTTTTGAGAATGGGCACTTCGTCATGCTGGGCATGCCCGCCGGCGAGAAGCCTCTGATGAGGGCCTACAGCATCGCCAGCGCCAATCACGAGGAGGCGCTCGAGTTTCTCAGCATCAAAGTACCTGACGGCCCTCTGACCTCAAGGCTACAGAACATCAAGCCGGGCGATGAGATCTGTATCAGCCGCAAGCCCACCGGCACATTGCTGTTACGCGATTTGAAGCCCGGCAAGCGCCTGTATCTCTTGAGTTCCGGCACGGGCCTGGCGCCGTTCATGAGCCTGATCAAAGATCCGGAAATCTACGAACGGTTCGAGCAAGTAGTATTGGTGCATGCCGTGCGCTACCGAAGCGAGCTTGCTTACCGCGACTACATCGAATGGGAGCTTACTCACCACGAGTATCTTGGCCCCCAGGTGCGCAAGCAGCTGATCTATGTACCCACCGTCACGCGGCAGCGTTTCCATCACGAAGGGCGCATCACTACTTTGATCGAGACCGGGAAGTTATTTGAACCCCTAGGCGTGCCACCGCTGAATCCCGCGGTTGATCGCGCCATGATCTGCGGCAGCCCGGCCATGTTGACTGAACTATCCGAACTTCTGGAGTCGCGCGGATTCAGTCAATCCACCCATGTAGGAGATGCGGGCGACTTTGTGATCGAGCGCTCCTTCGTTTCTCGCTGATTGGGCGTTCGGCTCCAGGGACGGCGTCATTTATGCGCAGGAACGGGTTGGCCCGGCAATATGGCGGGCCAGCTGGCGGCAATGCGGGCGCCGCCCAAGGGTGAGCGTGAAATGACGACTTCGCCGCTGTGCCATTCGATGGCGCGCTTGACGATGGCGAGACCTAGACCAAATCCCGTTTTCTTGCTGCTGCTCTGTTCCAACTGCACGAATGACTCCAGCGCTCTGTTCCGATCCTTCTCGGGGATCCCCGGGCCGTCGTCGTCGACGAATAAATAGTTGACTCCGTCATGCACATTGAACGAGACGCGAATGTCGCGCTTCGCATAACGAGCGGCGTTAAACAGTAGATTCTTGAGCACGGTCTCCAGAAGGTGCATGTCGCAGACCACTTTGTCGGCGCCGCTCTGAACCGCCGCACGCATTCGAACCTCCGGGCGAGCGTTGCGCCTCACATATTCCGCGATTGCAGGAATGAGAGTCGTGAAGTTATGCGTGCCGATATTCAGCGACATATCTGCTCTTTCGAGAATCGCGTAGCCCATGGTCGCCTTGACCAGGTCGTCGATCGCGGCAATGTCGGTTTTGATGTGGCTCAAGGATTTTCTGACGTCGGCCACGGTCTGCGCCTGCTGCGCCAATTCGATCTCGAATTGCATGCGTGACAGCGGCGTTTTGATCTCGTGAGACACGGCGTTTGACATGTCTTTGTGAGAAGCGATCAGTCCGTCGATCCGCGCGGCCATTTTTCGAAACGTCTCCGCCAAGGCATAGATTTGCGAACGGGGTTTGATTCCCGCCTCGAACACCCAGTTCCTGCGGCCAAACCGCGCGGCGGCATTCTCTAAAGTGCGCAGGTCCCGCGTCAACGGCCAAATCCAAATCATGATCATCAAGGCGATCGCGGCGTAAAAGAGCAGTGTGAGTGTCCAGTCCAGCAATCCGCGTTGCGCGTCAGGTTCGGCTGATTTGAGCGCCAAAACGTAGTCCTCGTTGAGTTGCTTCAGCGCCCACGACTCCGTCGCCGATCCAGTTTGCATGTAGGCGACTTCACCGTGCTTGAGCTTGTCCAAGGTTTCACGGCCGACGATGTCCGCCGTGGCGAACAACTCCAGCCCGACGCCGGCCTTTGCGGCGAGGCGCGCGATCAGGGGCTTCCACTGTTCGGTGGGCACGTTATGCAGTTGATTGTCGACTGCAAACAAGGCGACCACCAGCCGTTTGTCGTCGGCCGGCCCTTGGCCGCCATGTGCTTGCCACAGCTTGTCCTGGCCCCAGCTGACCGCGCCGAGCGTGAGGACGATAAGTAGATAGAGACTGAGGAAATGGCGTGCCATAGGTCACCAGGCGTCCGGTACGAATAAATAACCCTGTCCCCAAATAGTCTTGATTCGCTTCAAACTGTCGGCTTCGTCGCCGAGCTTGCGGCGCAAATGCGATACACGTACATCCAGCATACGATCTAAACCGTCGTATTCGCGCCGGTAGAGTTTCTGAAAGAGCGCCTCGCGCGACTGAATTTCCCCGGCATGCGCCGCCAGGCAGGCCAGCAAATCGAACTCATTGCTGGACAGCGCGATGGGCTGACCATCCATACTGACCGAACGGGCCACGGTGTTGATGAGCAATCCTCCAAACTTCCATGTTTTGTGATCCGCGTTCGTGTGAGTCCTGCTGCGCCGAAGCAGCGCGTTGATTCTTGCCAGGAGCACTCTCGGCTCCACGGGCTTGATGACATAGTCATCGGCGCCGAGTTCCAGGCCCAGCACCTGGTCTATGTCGTGATTGCGCGCCGTCAATATCAAGATGGGGTTGGGGTAGGCCGGACGTAATTGCCTGCAAATCGAGAATCCGTCCTGACCAGGCAAGCCCAGATCCAAAATAACGAGGTCCGGAGACTCGCGCAGCACCTGTTCGACCACCTGATCGCCACCATTCGTGATCGTGACCCGAAAGCCGTTGTTTTCCAGGTAGCGGCCGACCAATTCCGAAAGCCGGAGATCGTCCTCTACCAAGATTATCGATGGGGTAATTTCTGTATTCATGGCTGTCGGTAAAAGAAACCGGGCAAGGATGGTCAGTCGAATATATTCCAGGGCTGCCTGCGCCTATGCCGGTAGCGAATCGCTTCTCTTATTACCCGTAGAGTCTCCGAGGTAAGAACACGCTGTAGATCCGGGTCTTTGAGCTGGAAGATCAAGTCTTCGCTAAAGACCAGTTCAATAGTGTAGGTGCCGTTCGAGAAATGCTCCCAACATCGCTTCACCTGTGGGTGATCCACGATCACCAGGCACAGTGACTCTTCACGCGCCGATCGCCACATGGCGTGAACTCGCGCCTCGCACTGCTTATCGTCAGCCGCCAACGTGCAAATGCGCGGACTCAGTTCAAGGCGGATATCGCCGGCGAGGGTGTCCCTTGCAGCGTCGGCGCGCATCGCCGGCAAGCCCAGGATGGCCGCAATAATGCATCCGAGGGCGACCGACTTGCGAGCCGCACTAGAACGCATATTTCGCGCCGATGAATGCTGTCGCAACATAGTGTTCCGCAACGATGGGGCTATCGCCGATGGAGTCCGCCAATCGTTCGAATTCGGCGAAGGCGGTCAAGCGCCATTTGCTCCCCAACGGCAGTGTATACCCCAGCTTAATAAAGGGGTCCAAAGCCGATCCCCCATGGTAAATATCCGCGGCTCCGTAATAATAATTGACGATTTCCGTGCTTTTCCAGGTGACGCCGACATTGGCGGTCAACGACCCCCTCGAATTCACCAGCGGCAGGCCCAGGGCCGCACGCACTTCGGTGCCACGGTTCCGTCCCGTGACATCGTGCAGGACGTCGAGTTGGCCCGAGACGCCATAAAGCCTGAATGTCCATTCGGGCCCCGCCAAATACGTGATTCTTCGGGAGCGGGGCGGTAGCGGCACAGCATTCGGCGCAGCGCTGGGTACGCGCTTGCCGACCAGGGCTTCGAACCCACCGGCGGCCGGAAAACCGCCAACGAAGATATTCTGCAGGTCGGTGCGGTAAAAAAACACCCGGTCGTAGCCCGGACTGGCCACCAAATTCAAGGTATTCGACGCACCTTCCGCGAGCGTAAATCCCAAATCCAAATCATCGATGAAAAGCCGCTTGCCGTAGTAACTAAATTGCGGAATTACTACCAATGGAATGTCCTTGCCGCCCGCCAACGGATTGGTTCTGGCTCCAACGCCGAGGGCCAAGCTGAAATTCCATTTTCCCACTGGGACGCAGTCAGCGGACGTGCCCTGGCAGTCCTCACCCGCCGTCGCAGCCTGAATCGGCGCGAGACCGGCAAGCAGGGCAAGAAGGCATTTGAATAACTTCTGATACATGGGGATGCTTTCGCGCCCAGACCAACCGGCGGCACTTGCGGCCTAGATACTGTCAAAGCGGCTGGTATGCCGCCATGAGTAATTTGTATTGATATGTAACTAAGTGTAACCGTACCGCGGCCTGCATGCCGCGGTAGTCGATTACAAAGAGCAACATTTCTCCCCTCCGCCGGTAGGGCGCGGGTCAGACGTTGGAGTCAGGGAACGCTGCTTTGCGTCTCGCCATGTAGTCGAGCAGCGCCTCGTCGATGGCGGGATCCATGGGCGGCTCGACATACTCCGCGAGTTGCTTCTTCCACATGGCATTCGCGCGCTTGGTCATGTCGGGCGAGCCTTCGGCCTCCCACTGCTCGTAGCTGTTGTTGTCGGCGAGCGGTGAACGGTAGAAGGCATTCTCGAAATTGGCCTGGGTGTGGGCACAGCCCAGGAAGTGCTTGCCGGGGCCAACTTCGTGCATGGCGTCCAGCGCTTGGCCGTTCGGCGACAGGTCGACGCCGGCGAGCAGGGTATGCATCATGCCGGCCTGATCGGCGTCCATGACGAATTTCTCGTAACCCATGGACAGGCCGCCCTCCAACCATCCAGCGGTGTGCAGCACGAAATTGACGCCCGCGAGGCAGGTGGGCAGCAGGGTATTCGCCGACTCGTAGGCGGCTTGTGCGTCCGCAATTTTCGAGGCGCACAGGCTGCCGCCGGATCGAAACGGTATTCCGAGGCGCCGCGCCAGCGCGGCCATGGAGTACAGCACCAATGCCGGCTCCGGGGTGCCGAAGGTCGGGGCGCCCGATTGCATCGAGATTGACGAGGCAAAGCTGCCTAGTACCACGGGTGCGCCGGGATTGACCAATTGCACGAAGGCAAGTCCCGCCAAAGCCTCGGCCAGAGTTTGTGCGACGGTGCCCGCGACGGTCACAGGCGACATCGCGCCGGCTAAAATAAAGGGCGTAATGATGGTGGCCTGATTGGCGCGGGCATAGACCTTGGCGGCGCCGAGCATGGTGGCGTCATAGGTCATCGGCGAGTTGACATTGATGAGATTGATGATGGTGGTCTTCGGCCTACCCGTGAGCGGATCGTTGAGTTCCCCGCCGAACACGATGTTTGCCAGCGCGATGGAGTCCGCGGCGCGTTCGGGCGCCGTCACCGAACCCATGAAAGGCTTGTCGCTGTACTTCAGATGGCTGTACACCATGTCGAGATGGCGCTTGTTGACCGGCAGGTCCACTGGCTCGCAAATCGTTCCACCCGAGTGGTGCAGGGAATGAGCTTGATACGCGAGCTTGACGAAATTGCGGAAGTCCTCGATTCGCGCGTAGCGGCGGCCTTCATCGAGACTGCGCACGAAAGGCGAGCCATAAGCCGGAGCAAACACGGTGTTCTTGCCGCCGATAACCACATTGCGCGCGGGGTTGCGCGCATGTTGAGTGAATTCGCGCGGCGCGGAGCGCTGCACGAGGGAACGACACATGCCCCGGGCAAAATGCACTCGCTCGCCCTTGACGTCGGCCCCGGCTGACTTCCAGATCTCGAGCGCCTCGGGATCGTCGCGAAAATCGATACCGATCTCCTCGAGAATGGTATCGGCATTGTGTTCCATGAGCGCCAGGCCTTCCTCGCTCAGGACTTCGTAGTAAGGGATCTTGCGTGTGATGTAGGGAACCGATGAGCCGGCCCGGGCTGCCCGCGCGGCCCGCTTCGCGTCACGACCGCTGGGTCGCCGCGCGTGACTGGTTTGTGTGTTCTGTGGGTCCATCGTCGCTCTCCCGATCTAAATGACAAACCCGTAGGCGGCGGCGGGGCTGCGCGAGGGTTTATGGGATTAAAGCTTCGAGTATGGTCACTGTGGATGGTGGCAGCTGATCAGTTTGCGTCATAGACTTGTCATGAAGCGCCATTTTCCTCGGTCCAATAGTCGGTTTTCACCCTATTTTTTTAAGTCGTAGCGATGGGCCCAATTAAACTGCTTGAGTGGCTTGCATCGAACCGAAACCAATTCTGATCGGTGCCGTCCTCAGCGGACGGCCGCCGCCAAGCCGCCGGAATCCAGCGCCTCAGTCTCGCTGCCTCGATACGCTTCCGACCAGGGCTGCTCAGCCGCGATTCCACGGCCTTGAACACAGTCCACGCCCATGCTCGTCAAAGCCGTGAGAGTCGCTTCATTTTCTACCCATTCCGCCACAGTACGTATGCCCATGGCACGCGCTACCTTGTGCATTGATTCGACCATGGCGTAAGCAACCGGATCTTGATTCATGTCGCGCACGAAGCGCCCGTCTATTTTCAGAATATTCACCGGCAGTTCGCGCAGATAGCCGTAGGAAGCCATGCCGGCGCCGAAATCGTCCAGCGCAATCGGGCAGCCGAGTTCTCTGAGGCGGCTCATGACAATGACCGCGGTGGTGAGTCTCGAGATGGCGGCAGTCTCCGTTAGCTCGAAGCCGATGCTGCCCGCGGGTAGCTGGTAGCGCTGCAGGCGGCGCTGAATGAAATCAGCCAGTTCGGGATTGTCGAGCGAAGCGCCGGAGAGATTGATCATGCATTGCGGTGCCACCAGCCCCAGGCGCAGGCGGCGGCTCTGCTCGGCAAAAACATGTTCGATGACCCACCGGTCGATTTGCGGCATCAGACCGAATCGCTCGGCGGCCGGGATGAAGGCCATCGGTGGGACCATTTGCCCCTGTTCGTCGCGCAGCCTCAGCAGCACTTCGTGACAGGTGGGCGGTGAGCCGGCACGCGCGTGTACGGGCCGAATTTCCTGGGTATAGAGGATAAAGCGATCCTGCTCCAGCGCGGCTTGCAGCCGGGTGATCCAGTGCATTTCCCCGCGACGGCTGTCGATTTCGCGGTCGTCGGCGTGGTACACGTGTACACGATTGCGGCCGGCTTCTTTGGCTGCGTAACAGGCCCGATCCGCCGCGCGCAGTACATCGGTTACCGAATGCAGGCCGGGATCGCTGTTGACCACGCCGATACTGGCGTTGACCGTGAAAGTGCGTCCTTCGCACACAAAGCGCAGAGCCTCGACGCCGAGGCGCACGCGTTCCGCGATCTGCGCCGCATCGCGGAAATCGCAGTTCGGCAGTACCAATCCAAACTCATCGCCACCCAGCCGGGCCAGCAAATCGCCGTCCCGCAGCTGCGCGCGAATTGTGGCGCCGACTCGCCGAATTAGTTCGTCCCCGGCGGCATGACCGCCCGTATCGTTCACTACTTTGAATTGATCCAGATCGATGAACGCAGCCGCATAGCTCTGGCCGGTGGCCAGGTTGCGCGCCAGGGTGGCGTCGAGCCTGCGTTCAAAATGGGCGCGATTGGCGAGGCCGGTCAGGGCATCGTGCGTCGCCTGGTGGCGAAGTTGATCGGAGAGCCGCCGTTCGGGAGTCACGTCGCGCATCACCAACACCATTCCAATCACCTCTCCGTCGCGATTTCTGAGCGGTGCGGCCCGCTCGCCTACGGGTGTTCTGCTGCCGTCGCGGCGGACCAGTTCCGCCGATTGATGGGTGATCCGGGTCCCATTGCCCTGGGACATGAAGCGTTCGATGGAATCGCGCAACAGCGGCGCGTGAGTATCGCCCGTATGGTCCAAGCGGAATACTTCCTCGAGCGGCCGGCCACAGGCCTCCGCAATGCTCCAGCCGGTCAAGCGCTCCGCGCCGCTGTTCAAGAACCGCACGATGCCGCCGCGGTCGATGGAAATCACCGCATCCTCGATGGAGCGGAGCAGCACCGAAGCGCGTTCGTGCTCTTCGAACGCCAGTCTCTCGGTGGTGCGCAGAGCCGCCGCCATGTCATTCGTTTGCCGGAGAATGCGCCGCGCCGCGCAGTAGCCTCCCGTCAGCAGCAACACCGTGCTGAGCGAAAGGAAGGCCAGCAAGGAGACTGTGAGGCGGCGCGCATCATCGTCGATGGCACGGGCGAAATCATGCTCCAGCGCCACGATGGGCGCATGGATTCGATCAAGCTGATTGCGCCAGGCAAGAAGTTCGTCCGCATCGAGGCCACCGTAGGCGAGGCGCAGCTGCATGCGCAGTTTGAGCGGTAGATATTGCGCGTATTCGCGATCGGCGTCGGCCCAGACATGCAGTGGCTCCTGCCACGCAGGTACCAGCAGCATGCCGCGGAACAGCCAGATCATGCCCTCGACGTCTGCGGGATGATTGCCGCCGGCCCGCAGGCCGCGGCGCGCGACCGAGTAGTCGGGATGGGGTTTCAGCATTTCCAGGCGCGCCGTGTGGTCGCCTTCCCAGATCGAGATGGACTGATCCAACTGCGCAAAGTCCACATCGCCGGGGCGCGAGAGATATTGGTGCATGGTCGCGCTGGTTTGGCCCTCGGCTCCGACCCATACCGCTAGCCCGGCTACGTATGCACGCATTGCCGACAGCGTGTAGATGCTGCCGGCCGATATCAACAATATCAGAAGCATGCCCGCCAGAAACGGCCATGTGACGGCGATCACACCGAGATTGGGTTCCGGAGTGCGGTTTTTGTCGGACAAATGTTGCCATCCTTGCGTAACGCGCCCACCTCAAGGCAACGGCAAGTATGCGGACACCTTTAGAATGTTGCCCCAACATGGATCACGAATTATGCAATAACAGTGTGGGTTGCCCGAGTCCGCAGTTTTACTCGCCGCCGTGGAATTCCAGGGCGATTTCACTCAACAACCCGATTACATAGCCTGAGAAAGAACGCCAGACCTCGAGATGAAACGCCGCTTCGCTGGTGCGCCACAGCACGATGTCGGCCTTTGCCAATACGGTTCGGGTGCACATGCCGACAGGAAATTCCAGCAGGTCCAAATCAAGCGGGCAGGCGCCGCTCAACATGGTCGCCGCATGGGGGCCACTCACTTCGAGGCCGAACTGCCGATGACTGATATTGACCAACGCATGCGGTACATCGCCCAGCGCACTCTCCAGAGCGTCCGCCGTTGCATCCTCCGATTCTGGGTCGGCACCTAGTAGGAGGTATTCATCGGGGCCGAGCCATAGCGTCGCACGCGGGCTTTGCACCACCGCGCGGCAAGCTTCTTCAGCAAAGGCAACTCCCCAAATCGGCCCCGCCGCCGAGCGCGCGCGGGCATCGCCATGCAGAATGAAGCGCAGCGTGGGCGGCACGGCCTTCAGCCATTCGCTTGTCGGCACCGTCGGCAGTGTGCGTATCGCAACTTCAGGCATTGATGCGTGCTCCGGCGGAATCGTAAAAGACCGGCGAGGTGACTTCGACCTCGATGTCGCCGTCGGGCATGGGTACGTACAGCGTTTGCCCGAGGCGGGCCCGGCCGCCGGCAACTACCGCAAGAGCGATCGAGTGCCCCAACACACTGCTGGCATAGGACGAGGTGACGTGGCCGATCAATGTCATCGGCGGATTCTGCGCGGGTGTTTCGGCCACTTGTGCGCCTTCGTCGAGCACCACATGCGGATCCCTCGTGCGCAGACCGACCAGCTGCTTGCGGTTAGCTGATTTCATGGACGGTCGCTCGAGAGAGCGCTTGCCGACGAAGTCCGGCTTGTTCTTGCCGATGGCCCAGGTGAGCCCCGCATCGTCGGGCGTCACTGTGCCGTCAGTGTCCTGGCCCACGATAATGTAGCCCTTTTCCGCGCGCAGCACGTGCATGGTCTCCGTGCCGTACTCGGTGATGCCATGTGTCCGGCCCGCGGCATAGACCGCCTCCCATATGCTGCGGCCATAATCAGCGGGCACATTGATTTCGAAGCCCAACTCACCCGTGAAGCTCACGCGAAACAGCAGCATCGGTACGCCGCAAATTCGTCCGCGGCCCACGCTCATGTGCGGCCACGCGGTGCCGATATCGATTCCCTCGACCAGGGGTTCGAGTACCCGCCGCGAATTCGGTCCCTGCACCGCGATGACGGCCCATTGCTCCGTGGTCGAGGTGAGCCACACATTTAGGTCCGGCCACTCGGTCTGACGATAGTCCTCCATCAATGCTAGGACGCGCGGCGCGCCGCCGGTGGTTGTCGTTACATGAAAGCGATTCGTGCCGGTGCGCGCCACCACGCCGTCGTCGTAGACGAAGCCGTCTTCGCGCAGCAGTATGCCGTAGCGCGAGCGGCCGACCCCCAGACTGGACCAATTGTTGACGTACAAACGGTTCATGAATTCAGTCGCATCGGGGCCGACGACTTCGATCTTGCCGAGAGTCGAGGCATCGAAAAGACCGCAGCCGCCGCGCACGGCTAAAGCTTCGCGCGCCACCGCAGCGTGCATGTCTTCGCCGGCGCGTGGGAAATACCGGGCGCGCTTCCACAAGCCGACATTCTCGAACACCGCGCCCCGAGCCTGCGCCCATGCGTGGGTGGGGGTGGTGCGCACGGGATCGAATAGATCGCCGCGCGAGATACCGGCCATGCTGCCGAAAGTGACCGGGGTGTAGGGCATGCGAAAGGTGGTCAGGCCTACCTGCGGGATGGTCACTTCGAGGTTCTTCGCCACGATGGCCATGGCGTTGAGATTTGAGGTCTTGCCCTGATCCGTGGCCATGCCTACGGTGGTGTAGCGCTTGACGTGCTCGATGGATTGAAAGCCTTCGCGGGTGGCGAGCGCCAGGTCGCGTGTGGTCACATCGTGTTGCCAGTCGACGAAGGATTTATCACGGCTAGGCGGACTTGTTTGCGGCAACATCCCCAAGGTTGCCTGGCTGCTGCGCTTGAATGCCTCCACCGCGAAGCGGCGTGGGGCTTGGTTCGGTTCGGGGACTGCCGCCGCTCCAGCCGCGGCGCCATCCGCCAGCACCTCGGCGAGATCGTAGACCCCGCGGCAGGCACCTGCAGAACGCTCGCACTCGGCCGATGTGCCGGGGATGAAGGCCTTGAGAGCTTCGTTCCACTGCAACTTGCCGCGCGATTGGGAAAACAAATGTACGCTGGGGGTGTGGCCGCCGGACATCATCACCGTGTCGCAGGCGATGCGCTGGCCGGTCTGCACCTCGCCGGCCCGTACACGGCCGAGAGTGATGGCGCTGACGCGCAAATCGCCTTCGGTGCCGAGCACGGTTGAGCCCAAGAGTACGTCGATTCCCGCGCGCCGCGCCGCGTCTGGGAGGGCGCCCGTAACTTCGAAGCGCAGGTCCGCAATGGCGGCAATCTCGCAGCCTGAGTTCTTTAGATCCAGAGCCGCTTGGTAGGCATCGTCGCCGCAGGTCACGATGACCGCTCGCCTGCCGACTCGAACTGCGTATCGATTTAAATAAGTGTGCGCGGCGCCCGCCAGCAGAATGCCCGGCCTATCGTTGCCTGGAAACACCAGTGGGCGTTCGATCGCACCGGTGGCGAGCACCACCGACTTTGCACGAACCTGCCACAGTCGTTCGCGCGGCTGATTTTTCGGAGGGCTTGCTAGATGCTCGGTGAGCCGTTGATTGAGCCCCACAAGATTGTGAGGGAAGTAGCCGAAGGCGGTGGTGCGGGGGAGCAATGTCACGCGGCTGTTCTTCGCCAGAGAGGCGATGGCCTCCTGCAGCCACGCCGCCGCGCTCTGCCCGTCGATCAAGCCTTCAGTGTCGGCTAGCAGGCTGCCGCCGAATTCGGCCGTTTCGTCGCATAAGATGACTCGAGCGCCGCCGGCCGCCGCCGCCGATGCCGCCGCAAGCCCGGCGGGGCCGGCGCCCACCACCAGCACATCGCAGTGTGCATAGCGCTGGGCATAGCGGTCCGGATCGGCCTGGGTGGGTGCTCGCCCTAAGCCGGCGGCACGACGAATGACGGGCTCGTACAGCGCCTTCCAAGCTTTGCGCGGCCACATGAAGGTTTTGTAGTAAAAGCCGGCCGGGAAAAACACTGACAACAGGTCGTTGATGCGGCCGAAATCCTGTTTCAAACTGGGCCAGCGATTCTGGCTTGCGGCGATCAGGCCCTCGTATAGCTCGACCTGAGTCGCGCGCAGATTAGGCGTCGTTCGCGCGCCATCGCGGCTCACCGTCACCAGGGCATTCGGCTCCTCCGATCCGGCGGCCAGTATGCCGCGCGGCCGGTGGTACTTGAACGAACGGCCGGTCAGATGTACGCCATTGGCCAGCAGGGCCGAGGCCAGGGTATCACCCGCCACGCCCTCGTACGACTGGCCGTCGAAGGTGAATCTGAGGCGTTGTGTCCGGTCGATTCGCCCGCCGCTGGGGGTACGTAAACCGGCGTCCGCGAGGCGTGCAGTGTCGATCGCCGAACTCATGCAGTGCCCAGGTTGGATGGGGGTGGCGCA
>JANYLM010000146.1 GCA_025357835.1 Gammaproteobacteria bacterium | reverse complement strand
CCGCTATCGATAAGGACGAGCAGACTTCGCCAAGGAAATCGGCTTATGATGCGGACAGCTCTATCAACGGATCAATATCAGTGAACTGCGGTAACCAGCAAAAACCCTTCGCGATGATTCGCGAGTTCCATTTGGCGGACTGGTTCACGCAGTTCACTGATATTGATCCGATGATAGAGCTGTCCGCATCATAAGCCGATTTCCTTGGCGAAGTCTGCTCGTCCTTATCGATAGCGGCTTTCAGGGGCGAGCCAAGGGAAGAATGTCGAGCACCATTTCCGACGGCCGGCAGAGCTTCACGCCCCGCGGCGTCACGACTATCGGCCGGTTCATGAGAACGGGGTGGGTGAGCATGTGATCGATCAATTGGGCGTCGGTCCAATGATCTGCGCTCAAGCCCAATTCGGCGTATGGGGTCCCGTTCTCGCGAAGCAGTTCGCGCGGACTGAGGGACATGCGCTCCAGCAGGGATTCCAGCGTCGCGCGGTCCGGCGGCGTCTTGAGATATTCTATCACCCGCGGCTCGATGCCGGCGTTTCGAATGAGCGCGAGAGTATTGCGCGAGGTTCCGCAGGCGGGGTTGTGATAGATAGTCACGCCCGTCATCTCTTGAATTCCTGGGGAGCATCACCGGCCATCGTCGATGGAAGCTCGCGCCTGAATCCGGCGACATCGCTCTGCGGCCAGTCGAATTCGCGCGCGTGACGGTGGCCTGTGTAGACCGCGGCCGCGATCGTACTCGGCGCATAACAATCGCCGATAGAGTCCACGGAAATGATCCCTGCGTTTCTCACTGAGTCCCCCATGCCGTCAAGCGACGCGGCAAGATCGGCATTCGGGTGGCGTGAGGTTACCGTGACGATCGACGCCGCCGGCAACTCCGAGATGCGTTCGGTGTACGTGCAGTGCAGGACAGCTCGCCGGCCATCGTATTCGACAATGTTCTGGCTGGTGACGATCTCAATCCCAAAATCCATGACTCGCTTTTGAATGGCATGCTGTTCCAGGGTATTGACCGTCCAGGCGGATAGGCGATCCGCCGGCGTCACCAGTGTGACGGCGAGCCCGGCGGCGTGGAGCCGTTCGGCGAGAATTGCGCCTAGGTAGTAGTGGTCGTCATCGAACACAATTACCGGCCCAGAGGGCTGCAATCCGTCCATCAGATCATCCGGTGTGAATACTGAATTTGATGAATCGAATCCCGGAATCGGCCGTGTATGGGTACGCCCTACGCCATCGTGGCGCCACGTTGCACCGGTGGCAAGCACGACTCGGGTTGCTCCGAATTCCAGCACTTGATCGGCAGTGACGTGACTGGCGCGGAAAATCTCGACATTCGGCAGCTTATTCAGTTGATTCAATCGATAGTCCCGGACCCGAGCCCAGGCACCCAGGCCGGGCAGCAATGCCTCCCGAGTGACCCTTCCGCCCAATAGTTCACGAGCTTCTGCTACATGGACGGCGTAGCCCCGGCGGCCGAGCAGACGCGCGCATTCCAATCCCGCCGGGCCCGCACCGACGATGAGAAACGAATCGTTGCCCGTGCGTTCCGGGATGGCTTCGGGATGCCAGCCTTTGCGCCATTCCTCGCCCATGGTGGGATTTTGCGTGCATCGAATGGGGGTCATGGTGTAATCGCCGCTGACGCATATATTGCAGCCTATGCACTCACGGATATCGTCGATGTCGCCCGAGTCGATTTTATTCGGCAGGAAGGGGTCGGCGATGGACGGTCGCGCCGCGCCGATTAAGTCGAGGACTCCGCGCCGAATTTGCGAGACCATGGTGTCGGGGGAGGTAAATCGGCCGACGCCGACCACGGGCTTGGTCGTGACTTTCTTGACGAAGCGTACGAAATCCTCTTGATATCCTTCGGCGGCAAATCTCGATGTCTTCGAGTCGTTGGCCCAGTCGCTGACGTTGACGTCCCACAGGTCGGGAAGCTCGGCGAGCATTTCGACTATCTCGCGTCCCTCACTGTCGGCGCTGATGCCATCGGAGCCGCGTAGTTCATCGACTGCGAATCGCACCGCCACGGCGCAGGTAGCGCCCACGGCTTCCTTAGTGTCCTCGATCAGTTCGCGTAATAGGCGGGCGCGATTCTTGAGGCTTCCACCGTACTGATCGGTCCTATGGTTGTGCCTGCTTTGTAGAAAATGCATGGCCAGAGATAGGCTGTGGCCCGCGTAGACATAGATGATATCGAATCCCGCCCGACGGGCGTGCAATGCCGCGGCGCGGTGCCAGCGCCGATAGTCGCGGATATCGCGCAGGGTCATTCCCCGAGCTTGGGCGGGTGCGTAACTGGCAGGATTTACAATCGGACTCGGCGCCATCGAAGCCTCGCGCGAGTAGAGATTTGGCGCATTCATGCCCGCATGCACCAATTCGATGGCGGCCAACGCCCCATATTGGTGGATGGCCTCGGTGGTCAGGGCGAGGGCCGGCACATCGTGTTCGTCCCACAGGCGGCCTTCAATGTAGGGCGAAAGATCGCTGGTGGGATGAATTTCCACTTCCTCCGTGCTCACCACTCCCCACCCGCCTTGCGCTTTCACGCCGCGCATGGCGGCATGAGCTCGAGGCCTGACATGTCCCATGCCATTGCAGTGAGGCACCTGGTAGAAGCGGTTTTTGGCGATCACGGGTCCGATTTTGATCGGCTCAAAGAGAATATCGTAGCGGGGGTCTCGGGGCATCGTGCAGTGATCCTATAGCGTGCCATACCAGATTGACTCAATTGATCTTACCGTAGCTTCAATCGCTCTCCGTATCCCGTCAGCTCCAAATATCCACGACCCACGGCTCGGCGTTGCTCATAGGCCCGCATGGCGCCCTCCCAATAGATCGCCCCGGTGGAAAGCCGGGTATCGTTCTCTTGATCGTCGAGGAGGGGTTCGAGGTCGAACTCTCGGGTTCCTGCCCTGATGTGCCATTGCACCGGATAGGCGATGCGCGTTCGCGGTGATGCCCATCGTCGGTCCTCCCGAAATTCTATATCGGTAGGCTGCAGAATCTGCACATGACCGTCGCTGCCCCGCAGAGTGCCGCCGGCCCAGCGCTGCTCGCCCTGAGCGCCGCGGATACGGAAGGCCATCAGTGCGGCGCCGTCGTCCAAATTGATGCCGATCCAGTCCCAGCCGACTGCCTGATCGTCCAGGTACTCGCTGGACCATTCGTGATCGAACCAGGCTTCGCCCGTTACTCGGTCCTTGCTGCCCTGACGCGAGATAGCGCCCGACGCCCGCATATGCGGCAGA
Organism: Gammaproteobacteria bacterium; assembly: GCA_025357835.1. Lineage (GTDB taxonomy): Bacteria > Pseudomonadota > Gammaproteobacteria > Steroidobacterales > Steroidobacteraceae > Bog-1198. The sequence continues at coordinate 82,934 of JANYLM010000146.1, read as the reverse complement.
CTGTAGTAGTAGCTCGCTGCTTCAGGGGAAGGGCCCTTGCGACTGACACCGGAATCTCCGTTGAGCAGAATCGCTTGTGTCGGCAACAGAGACAGATCGAATGAAAAGTCCTCGGCATCGATCTTCGCGGTATAAGCGGTCGCATTGCGTTTGATCGCCCATCGATCGATCCACACATCGGTGTCACCTGTCGCCGCCTCGGCCAATCCCAATCCGGAGCGCCGGATGCGTTGGTCCTGCCATAGCCGGCCGCGCTTCGGGTCGCTGATGGCGCAATGCGCGATCAGTATCTGGCGTGGCGCGAATGCGCTGGGGTTTGCTGTGTCCACGTCCGGTTTGGTGCGGAAAAAAGTGATTTGAAAGCCCAGAGACTCGTTGCGTTCGGTGGTCAACCAGCCGGTGACGTACCACCACTCGGTGCGAAATTGCGGATGACTGCCGTAGTCGACGGGAAATATCAGCGGTTGATTGGCGGTGACGGGCGCGTAGGAGGGCATTGCGGCAGAGCGAAACGGCGCTGCCGCTGAGCGCGGGGGCATTACTACCAAGGAAACCATGCTCACCGATCCAACGGCGGCGCCCAGGCTTGCCGCCCAATGTGTCCATGATGTGCTCATGCCGTCACCAGTCCTCGCGCACGGCCCGCACGGCGTCCTGACTCATGGCGGCGCGTCCGCTCCAAATGGCGGTGATGGCGGCGGCGGCGATCAACGTGAGGCTGAGTAGGGCGAGTTGCCAGGCCGGAATGGCAAGATCGATGCTCCAGTTAAAAGACTGGCGATTGATCACGTAAACCAGGATCAAGCTCAATGCGGTGCCGAGCGCGAGTCCATATGCAACGCCGAAGGCGCTGGTGAGAACGCCTTCGCTGGCAAGCATGCCGATGATTTGTCCGCGCAGCATGCCGATATGCCGCAACATGCCGAACTCCGCGCGGCGGGCGAGGGCGGTCGAACTCGCCGCAAAGCTCACGCCGGTGAGACCAATGATGACGGCGATGGCTTCGAGCGCGTAAGTGATCACAAAGGCTCGATCGAAGATTTGCAGCGAGCGCTCGCGCAACGCGGTGCTCGTCAATACTTCAAATGAATCGCCGCGTGCGAACCGAGCGCGGAGCTGTGCTTCCACGAGTGAGGCGCTTGCGCCGGCATCCAGCCATATGGACCCCTCGTTGGCGCCGCCGTCGCCGGTTGCCTCAAGATACGCCTGCCGTGAAATCACGAGGGAACCGAACATGCGCGAATAGTCGCGCCAAATGCCGGCCACCACGAACCGCCTGCTGTGGCCCCCGAGCGGTAGGTCGATGGGATCGCCGATCCTGTACCCGTAGATGTCTTGCAAGGCCTCGGATATCCACACCGGCGCGGCCGTGGACGGCAGGGGTAGCTTGCCGCTGCGCACCAGGGCCAATTCTTCTGCTGCCTGTGCGGCCGTTGAACCACGTGCAATCAATGTCACCGGCGCACGGGCCGGGTCGAGCAGTAGCTGACGGGTACGGCGAAACTCCAGGCGCGATATTCCAGGGACCGCCGCGAGCTTCGCTTGGTCCGCGGCCGACCAATACGCCGTGTCATTGCCCAAGGGCTCGCGCAGTTGCATATCGGCGGGCAGCATTCTGCCCAACCAGTGATCGAAGGACGTTCGGAACGAGTGCACCATAATGGCCATGGCGACCATCAGACTGAAACTGACGATGATGGATGCCAGGCTCAAGGTCGAGAGTCCGACGTTTTCACGCAACTGCGCCACGGCGGTGTCGAGCACAATGCGGCGGGTGCGTGGCACCAGACCCAAGCCTTTGACGGTCAGCGTCGGCACTAGCAACACCGCGCCGAATAACATCGAGGCGATCGCGGCGTAGCCGAATACCGGCAGCCCGGCCATGGACGGCAACCGGGATAGCGCGGCCCCCACAATCAATAGGGCAAGGCCGGAGTACGCGCTGCTTCGAGCCACTACGGCGAAGTCACCGTCGCCGCCCTTCAGGGAGCGGGCTGGCGGTTGGTACGCCGCCGCGCGGGCCGGAAACCAGGCACCGATACTGGCGACTACTGTACCCATCAGGAAAAACGCAAACATGGGCAGCGACGCCGCACGCATCGATGCGCCGACGGCGCGCAATTGGCCATTGCCGAGGTCGCCCGTCAAGAAGCGCAAGATTGCGGCGGCAATAGCCAAGCCGAGAATGACGCCGAGGAGTGAGCCGACGACTCCGAGGGCGGCGCCTTCGCCGACGAGGGCTTTCTGCAATTGGCTCCGCGTCACCCCCAGTGCCCGCAGCAATGCCAGGGATTGACGCCTACGCAGCACCGCTAGGGATTGCGTTGAAAAAATCAAGAACGCGCCGGTCCACAGTGCGACCAGCGCCAGCATGTTCAGGTTGACTCGATACGCGCGCGTCACAGTCACGGCGCGGTCGCGCTCGACTTGCGGAGCAATAGCGAGAACACCGACTGGCAAGGTGGGCCCAAGTTTGCGGCGAAATGCGTCGACGTCGTTTCCCGGATTCAGGCGCAGGTCGATGCGATTCAGTCGGCCGATTTGATTGAAAGTCCATTGCGCCGAGGCAATGTCCATCAGCCCCAATGCTTGAGAGTACGTACCTTCCGACAGAATGCCGATGACCTGCAGTGTCTTAGGCGAGCTGCCGACGATGACTTGCAGCGGATCGCCAGGGTGCAACTGAAGTTCCTGAGCGGCGCTGATGCTCAAATATATGCCGTTCGGCTGGAAGAGTGCGAACAAGCCGCCGGCAATATCGCCGATGAGCGCGGGCTGCAGGGTGGCGGCACGGAAAGGGTCTACTCCCAAGACCTTGAGAGTGTCGCGTCGCCCGGGCAGTGCCACCTCCAGTTCCAGCACCGGGCTAGCCTCACTTACCGCGGCGTCGTTCGCCAGCCGGGTAAACAGCAGCTCGGAAAATCCCTCGCGCGGACCGCGCACGACAACATCGGCTTCGCCCACCAGCCGTTTCGTGGCCAAGCCGAATTCATTGAGAGCGGAGCTATTGACTTGGTATACCGCTGCGCCGAGCGCCACCCCTAGCGCGATGGCAAGCACGGTGACCAGCAGTCGCACGGGTGATTCTCTTAATTGCGCCAGCAACAGAACACGCCAAATGGTGAACGCGCCGCGGGAATCGTGCGGGGTTCTCATCCACCGGCTCTTAAGGGTTTCAGTCCGCCGACATCGAGCACCAAGATGCGATCGGCCGTTTCCGCCGCGGTGCGCGAGTGGGTGATCAATATGCCGCCGCCGGCATTTGCTTTGACTTGGGCTCGAAGTAACGCCAGGGTCTGCGCCGCGCTGCGCGGGTCGAGATTTCCCGTCGGCTCATCGGCCAGCAGCAAACGCGGCTTATGCACCAAGGCGCGTGCGATGGCGATGCGCTGTACCTCGCCGCCCGACAGCTCGCGCGCGTATCGCCGGGCGAGTGGGGCGATGCCCACCGCCGCTAAGATCTCAGCGGTGCGTCGACTGCGCTCGGGTTCTCTGACTCCCAATAAATCGAGGGGCAGTGCGACGTTCTGCTCCACGCTCAGATAGGGCAGGACATGAAAGGCTTGAAAGACGAATCCGACCGAGCGACGCCGCAGCAAAGTGACGGCGTCGTCGTCCAAAGTCGATAGATCGATTCCTTCGAGCAGGATTCGCCCTGAATCCGGGTGATCGAGTCCGGCCAGTAAATTGAGCAGCGTGGATTTGCCCACGCCGGATTCCCCCATGACGGCCAGGTACTCGCCCTGCCGCAGCTCCAGATCAATGCCGTCGAGGATTGCCGGGCGATCCCGCGAATAGCGTTTGCTGAGGTTCTCCAGCCGTAGAACGGCGGGATCGGCCAAAGCCCCATCGATGGACAATGGCCGATCCACCAGCATTAAGCGGCGTCGACCCCAATCATGGCTTTGACCTCCAAGAAATCGCGCAGACCGAATTCTCCGTACTCACGGCCGTTGCCTGACATTTTGAAGCCGCCGAACGGAGTCTGCATATCGCCCGACGCGCCGTTCAGGGCGACCTGACCGGCTCGGATGCGGTTCCCGACGCGGCGTGCGCGCACGTTGTCCTGCGACCAGACGTAGGCGGCCAAGCCGTACGGCGTGTCGTTGGCAATCTGCACCGCTTCCTCCTCGGTCTCATAGGGCAGTATGCACAGCACCGGTCCGAATATCTCCTCGCGCGCAATGGTCATGTCGTTGCGCACGTTCGAGAAAATCGTCGGCTTGACGAAGTAGCCCTTGCTCAGGCCCTCGGGGCGGCCGGCGCCGCCGGTAATGACGTGCGCGCCCTCAGCAATGCCCTTCTCGATAAAGCCCTCGATGCGTTCGAACTGCAGTTTGGACACCACGGGGCCCACGGTGGTCTTGTCCGCAGTGGGATCACCCACAACGACCAAAGTCTCGGTGATGCGCTTGGCAATGGCTTCCACCGCCGCCATTTTGCTTGCTGGAACCAGCATGCGGGTCGGCGCATTACAGGACTGGCCGGAATTTTGAAATACATGCAGCACGCTTTGCTTCACGGCGCGCTCGAAGTCGGCGTCGTCCAGCAATACGTTCGGTGATTTGCCGCCCAATTCCTGGTGCACTCGCTTGACCGATGCGGCAGCGCTGCGCGCGACCTCGGTGCCGGCTCGAGTCGATCCGGTAAACGACACCATGTCGACTTCACGATGCGAGGACAGGGGCGCGCCGACGTTGATGCCATCGCCGTTGATGAGATTGAACACACCTTTGGGAACGCCGGCCTCGTGCATGACCTTGGCCCACAGGATGGCGCTGAACGGTGAATACTCCGAGGGCTTAAGCACCATGGTGCAGCCGGCGGCGAGCGCGGGCACGACTTTCGCGGCCACCTGGTTCATCGGCCAATTCCACGGCGTGATCAAGGCGCACACGCCTACGGGCTCTTGCACCAGGCGCACGGTGCCGCGCATTTCCTCGAACTTGAAGGTTTTCAGCACCTCGATCATGGCGCTGATATGGCCGACGCCAATGCGGGTTTGCGATCCCTTGGCGAGCGTCACGGGCGCGCCCATTTCCGTGGAAATCGCCTGCGCGATTTCATCGAAGTGTGCCTTGTAGGCCGCAAGGATGCGCTCCATCAGGGCCAGGCGCTCGGCCGGGCTGGTGCGCGAATAGCTATCGAAAGCGCGGCGCGCAGCCGCAACGGCCAGATCCACATCCTTTGCGCTACCCATGGAGATCACGCCGGCAACAGCCTCGGTGGCCGGGTTGATAGCCTTGAATTCCTTGGGTTCGACCGGATCGACCCAGGCGCCGTCAATGTAGAACTGCCGATTGTCGTAAGTCATTGAGCTGCCCCTCGATTATTCATAAATTTCAGCCGTCTATTCTACCCGTTGGCCGGGTGGGGCGCAGATCTCTGTCGCCGGCCGCCGACGCCTGCTTCTGACAGGCCGTATATCCTAGAGTTCCCGCGCGTTTTGCGGTCGTGGTTCGCATTCTGGCGGCGTAGAATTGTTAGTCTTCTCACCTGGATTCGCAGGGTTTACGTGCTGATCCTCCCCAATACATAGGTTTGGAGTGTTTATGCCGGGTACCGGAAGATTGTTGCGGGTGCTTGCCGTTTGCGGCGTCGCCAGCGTGACGGTTGGGCTCGCTCACGCGGCGGTCCCTGAATGGAACACCGTGCGCACGCATTCTGTCCAGATAGGACCGGAAGCCGGTCGGCTGGTGGTGGGCTTTCGGGCGACAGACAGCAACTCTGTAGTCCAAGCGATCAAGCACCGCACGCAGGCTCAAAGCATCCAATTCGTCCAGGCCAATACGTCCGACGCAGACGTCGCCGGCCTCGCCCAGCGGGCCGGATTGGCGATGGCAAGGTCGCGGCAGATAACCCCGAGCATGCATGTGGTGTTCTTGGGAAAGGCGCTCTATGGAGGCGATGTCAATGTAGCGCTCAAAAAGTTGAGGGCGGACCCGGCAGTCGAATTTGCCGTTGTCGATCAGCGTCGTTATCCGCATGCGATGCTTCCCGACGATCCGTTGTTCGCAACGCCCAATTCGACTCCGGGCGCCACCGGTCAGTGGTACATGCAGACACCCAGCTCGGCGCCCGTCATCCTGGGTGGCACTTCAACCATGGATTTGTCGGCCACCGATGCGGTATCCGCTTGGTCGATTACCACGGGCAGCACCGGAACTATCATCGCCGATGTCGATACCGGCGTGCGATTTGATCATCCCGATCTTCTGCGCGCAGGCTTCGGCGGGCGGCTGCTTCCAGGGTACGATTTTGTCGACCAAGATTACAGCCGGACGACTCCCTACAGCGCGCTCGGCACTTTTCTCATCGCCAACGATGGCGATGGCTGGGATCCCGACCCGTCGGACCCAGGCGATTGGGTCAGCAGTGACGATCTTAAGAATCCCCTGTTCCCCCCGACTGATTGCGCAGACCCGCAAAACAACAATGGCCCAACGGACAGCTCGTGGCACGGAACTCGGGTCATGGGCGTTTTGGGCGCCCTCACCAACAACGGCATCGGCATCGCCGGAATGACTTGGAACCCCTATCTATTGCCGGTGCGTGCGCTTGGCAAATGCGGCGGCTACGATTCGGACATCATTGCGGGCATTGAGTGGGCGGCGGGCATGACGGTGACTGACCCGTCCGGCAAACCGGTCCCCGCCAACCCGTATCCCGCCGATATCATCAATCTTAGCTTGGGCGGCGGGACCGACAGTTGCGCGGGCTCCAATGGTGCGGCTTATAAGAGCGCCCTAACTACGGTGACCAGTATGGGAGTGCTGGTTGTCATTTCCGCGGGCAACGCCAATGGGCCTGTGGAGTTACCTGCTAATTGTGGCGCCGTTGTACCCGGCATAATCGCAGTGGTGGGCTTGAGGAACGTTGGTACAAAAGTAGGCTATAGCAGTTTCGGCGCCGCAGCGGGGATTGCCGCGCCCGCCGGCAATTGCGTGGTTTCATCCGGTGGCTGCTATCGATCCATCGACACGACTTACAACACGGGTCTGACGTTCCCGGCTAGCAACAGCTACACGGATCAGATCAACCCCAATCTCGGCACGAGCTTCTCGGCACCCATCGTGTCGGGTATCGCTGCGCTGATGCGCGCGGTCAATGCCAATTTGACTCCCGCACAGCTGATCACGCGCATTGAAGCGAGCGCCAGTCCTTTTCCGCCGAATACCACAGGTCTGCCGGTCTGCCCGGCCGCCACGACGACAGGCGAGTGCGCCTGCGTTACGGGCCAGTGCGGCGCCGGTATGGTCAACGCTCTGAGCGCCGTCAACGCAGCGCTAAATCCGATTGCCGTCATCACGACCGTCGTCAGCAACACAACCTTTGATGCCAGCCACAGTGTGGCCGCGTGCATTCCGACGGTGACGATTAAGAACTACGCATGGACGACGGGCCCCGGTGTAACTATTCAGGGACCCAACAATGCGGCCCAGGTGACCGTCGCGCCCTCCGGCAGCGCTGGCACCTTGACGCTGACCGTGACAGATTCCGCCGGCCACGTGGATACGGGTACCGTGTCATTCACGTCTGGCGTGGCGACCGTGAACGCCCCGTCATCCGCAGGCACGGCGGCATCCGCGTGTCCGACGCCCCGGACGATTACGCCGGTGCCACCCACGATTACCGAAGCATTTTCTCCCACCAGCGTCGGCGTGAATGTTGCCTCGACGCTCACGATTACTTTCAACAACACAAATGGCTTCGCGTTGACTCAGTCGAACTTCACGGAGACGGTGCCCGCTGGCCTAAGCGTCCAGACTTCACCGGCGCCGACGACCACCTGCGGCGGAGCGTCTGAAACACTGACCAGCTCCGCGGGTGCGGTGACCCTGACCGGCGCCAATATTCCCTCGAACGGTAGCTGCTCCATAACCTTAAGCGTAAAAAGTACGACGGCGGGCAGTTACACCGACGCCATAGCCGCGAACGCTCTGGCGACGGGACCAGCGGGCGGCAAGTCAGCCAGTGCCGCCTCGGCCTCGCTGACCGTTACCGCTCCGAGCAAGAGCGGCGGCGGTGGCGGTGCCCTGGACTGGCTGGACATGATGTTCGTGGTCGGCGTAGTGCTCGCGGGCCGGCGCCATGTCCGACGGCCCCCGCAATAACGAGTTCACTCGCATGGCATTCGGCTACTAACTCCGTTTAGCTCGTCTCGGAAAGTACCGAGAGAGGTGTGGGTACGCACGGGGCGACCACTGACGGATTTAGTGGTCGCCCCGTGCGTACCCGTACCTTTCGGGCCTGAACCGCCGGGCAATTCGAGTTCACTAAGCTATAATCTTGGGCATGTATACGCCGAATGTGACCCAGGTCGCCGTGCAATCCGTGAAGACCCATCGCGATGCGCGCGGCTGTTTGTTCGAACCTCTGACCGATGCGGAACTCGCGGGTCAGAAGAACGTGCATGTGGTGCTCACACAGCCCAATGAAGTACGCGGCAATCATGTGCATCGCACGGCCGTGGAAACCACCAGCGTGGTGGGACCCTGCCTGATCCGCCTCAAGGAGGCCGGCGTGATCCGCGATCTCGAGGTGCCGGCAGGGGAGACCTGGCGCCTCACCATACCGCCCGGGGTGGTGCACGCGTTTCGCAATACCGGCGATTCGATGATGGTGCTGGTGTCATTCAGCACCAATTTGCATGATCCGATGGGTTCCGACACTCTGCGAGAGCAGATTCTCTAGGTAGACTTAGGGCGAGCACCATGAGCACCGCATTCACACCGACGCGAACGCGAATCTCCACAGATCGCTACCAAAAGATGGTGGCCACCGGTGTGTTGACCAAATACGATCGCGTTGAATTGATTGAAGGCGAAATGCTCGATATGGCGCCGATGGGAACAAGGCATTCGGGCATAACGTCGAGGCTTAACGAGTTATTCGTATTGGCGGCATCGCGTTCGGCCACCATCGTCGGTGGCGGGCCGGTTAATTTAGGCGAGTTCTCGGAGCCACAGCCCGATCTCATGCTCTTGAAGCGGCGCGCGGATTTCTACATCGATAAAATCGCCGAAGCCGCGGATGTCTTGTTGCTCATCGAGGTGTCCGACAGCCCCTTATCATTCGATCAAAGCGTCAAATTGAATCTCTACGCTCGGTACGGCGTCTCCGAGTACTGGGTAGTCGATGTTGAGGGCAAGCGGCTCCTGACGTACCGCGAGCCCGCGGTCAAGGGCTACAGTCGCAAAGACGAGTTCACGGCAGCCGACACGGTGACACCGCAGGCGTTTCCGGATATCAAGATCCTTGTCGGGGAAATATTCGGTTAGATTTCGGTAAGTGACGCCGTCAATTCGAGCTCGTGGCCCCGCTTGAAATCTCGAATGTGCTTCTCCATCCACGTGCGTGCCTGTTCGCTGCGCCTGAGTTTGATGGCCTCGGTGATGTTGTCCTGTGCTTCGTGGATGCGTGCGCGGGCCTGCGGCACGCGATCGATCATGCGGGTCAGTGCCGGGGCCAGCAATAGATTGAGTGGCGCCTGCGACAGCGCCAGTACCTGATTGCCGCTGGCCGCGGCGACGGCGGTGAAAAATTCCACCACGGCGGATACGGCAGCCGTGGTATCGGCGACTTCGCGCCTGAAGCGCGCGGCGGCGCGCAGCAGGGCTTGCAGCTGCGCGGCGGTGCGCCGCGCAGCTGCGTACTGCGCGGCCACCGGTTCGATCGCCATCATCGCTTCCCACAGCTCGAGGAAGGTTACATCGTGCAGCGCCAGGGCGCGGCTCACGCTCGAGCTGACGCGCCGAGGCTCCGGCCGCGTGACCCGCAGCCGCTTCTCGCCGCGCGCTCGACCCAATAAACCATGCGTCTCCAACTCGCGAATAGCCTCGCGAATGGTTGAGCGATTGACGCCGAACTGCCGGGCCAGATCCGTTTCGGAGGGCAGTGCATCGCCGGTGCGCAAGGAGCGGCCGACGATGCGCTCCTCGATGACATTCGCGATTTGGCGATAGGCCGGATGATCATCCAGCGGCACGAACAGATCGGTCACTAGCCCTCCCCGAACAGCTCGCGGCCGATGAGCATGCGGCGGATCTCCGAGGTTCCGGCGCCGATTTCATACAGCTTTGCGTCGCGCAGCAGACGACCCGTCGGATAGTCATTGATGTAGCCGTTGCCGCCCAGGAGTTGGATGGCATCCAGGGCTGCCTGGGTCGCCGCCTCGGCACAGAACAAAATGCAGGCGGCAGCATCCTTGCGTGTCGAGTCGGCGCGATCGCAGGCCCCCGCAACCATGTAGGCATAGCTGCGGCAGGCATTGAGCGAGGCGTACATGTCGGCGAGCTTGCCCTGCACGAGTTCGAAGGTGCCGATGGCCTGCCCGAATTGCCGCCGTTCGCGCACATAGGGCACCGCCACATCGAGGGCGGCGGCCATAATGCCGAGCGGGCCGCCCGACAGCACGACGCGCTCGTAATCCAAGCCGCGCATCAAGACTTTGACGCCCTGATTCTCCTTGCCCATAAGATTTTCGGCAGGCACTTCGCAGCCGTCGAACACCAATTCACTGGTGCTGGAGCCGCGCATGCCGAGCTTGTCCAGTTTTTGCGCCGGCGTGAAACCCTTGAAATTCTTCTCGATGATGAAGGCGCTGATGTCGCGCGCGCCGCCGCTGGGAATAGTCTTGGCGTATACCACTAAGACATCGGCCTCGGGGCCGTTGGTAATCCACATCTTGCGGCCGTCGAGCACATACCGATCGCCGTGCTTGGTCGCCTTTAGCTGCATGGATACGACGTCGGACCCGGCACCGGGCTCGGACATGGCGAGCGAGCCCACATGTTCGCCGCTGATGAGCTTGGGCAGGTACTTCTGCTTCTGGGCTTCGCTGGCATTGAGCGCCAGCTGGTTTACACATAAATTCGAATGCGCCCCATAGCTCAGCCCCACGGCGGCCGAGGCGCGCGAGATTTCTTCCATCGCGACCGTGTGCGCCAGGTAGCCGAGCCCGGCGCCGCCGTAATCCGGGCTCACCGTCATTCCCAACAAGCCTAGTTCGCCGAATTCACGCCACAAATCCCGCGGGAATTCATTGCTGCGATCGATCTCATTGGCGCGCGGAGCGATGCGCTCCCGCGCGAAGCGCTGGACTTGCTCGCGCACGGCGTCGATGACTTCGCCGAGCCCGAAATTGAACTCGCGGTATGCGGAATTGGCCATTGTCACCGAACCCCCATTGTCATCGGGCCCCAAATCGTTGGATAATCGGACTGTTGGACAATTTTGCCACTCTTGAGGCAACAAAGCCAATGGCCCAGATCGTCTCGAAGATCGACACCCGCTGCGGCGAATTCGCCGATAACCGCGCCGCAATGCAGCGGGCCGTCGATGATTTGCGAGCCACGCTGCAGCGCAGTGCCGTCGGCGGCAGCGCGGCGGCCCGCGCCAAGCACACCAAGTCGGGCAAGCTGCTGGCGCGAGAGCGGATCTCGGTATTGCTCGATCCGGGTTCGCCGTTCCTGGAACTGTCCGCATTGGCGGGTCACGCCGTGTATGGCGAGGATTTGCCCGGTGCCGGCCTCATTACCGGCATCGGCCGAGTCTCGGGCCGCGAATGCATGGTGGTGGCGAACGATCCCACGGTGAAGGGAGGCACTTACTATCCGCTCACCGTGAAGAAGCATTTGCGGGCGCAGGAGATCGCCGGCGAGAACGCACTGCCGTGCATATACCTGGTCGAAAGCGGAGGTGCATTTCTGCCGAGGCAGGACGAAGTATTTCCCGACCGCGAGCATTTCGGCCGCATATTTTTCAATCAGGCCCGGCTTTCGGCCCAGGGCGTCGCGCAGATCGCCGTGGTGCATGGCTCATGCACGGCCGGCGGCGCCTATGTGCCGGCCATGTCCGACCACGCCGTCATCGTGCGCAATCAGGGTAGGGTGTTTCTCGGCGGGCCGCCTCTGGTGAGGGCGGCGACCGGCGAAGAAATCGATGCCGAGACCTTGGGCGGTGCCGATGTGCATTGCCGGCGCTCCGGCGTGACCGACTATTACGCCGAAAACGATACGCATGCGCTGGCCTTCGCGCGCCGCGCGGTGGCACGGCTGCGCACGACCGAGATGCGACCCGATGCCGGCACAGGCGGCGGCATCGGCATGCGCGCGGCTGCGACAGTGAGCGGCATCTTCGCCAACGGTACCGCTCCCGCGTACGATCCCGCGGAACTCTACGGCATCATCCCCCCAACTTCGCGCAAGCCCTATGACGTGCGCGAACTCATCGCGCGCCTGGTTGACCGCTCGTGGTTCGATGAATTCAAGGCGCTGTACGGCACGACCCTGGTCTGCGGCTTCGCCGATATCCACGGCACGACCGTGGGAATTCTGGCCAATAACGGCATCTTGTTTTCCGAGAGCGCTTTGAAAGGCACGCACTTCATCGAGCTGTGCTGCCGTGAGGGGATACCCCTAGTGTTTCTGCAAAACATCGCCGGCTTCATGGTGGGCCAGGCCGCGGAGGCGGGCGGCATCGCTAAGGACGGCGCCAAGCTGGTCACGGCCGTGGCCTGCGCCGCGGTGCCGAAATACACCGTGGTCATCGGCGGCAGCTTCGGCGCCGGCAATTACGCCATGTGCGGCCGCGCCTATAGTCCGCGGTTCTTGTTTCAATGGCCGAATGCGCGCACCTCGGTGATGGGCGGTGAGCAAGCCGCCAGCGTCTTAGCAACTATCAAGCGCGAAGCCTTGGAACGTGCCGGAAGCAGCTTGAGCGATGCCGAGGAAGAGCAAATCAAGGCGCCGATTCGCGAGCAATTCGAACGCCAAGGGCACCCCTATTATGCATCCGCGCGCCTCTGGGACGATGGCGTCATCGATCCGCTCGACACGCGCCGCGCCCTCGGGTTGGCACTGGCGTTGACCAGGGCCCAGGCATCGACCCCGACACGCTTCGGCGTGTTTCGAATGTGAGGCGGCCTATGCTCCGACGACTGCTGATCGCTAATCGCGGCGAAATCGTGTGCCGCATTGCGCGGACGGCGCACCGCCTCGGCATCACCAGTATTGCGGTGTACTCCGAGGCCGATGCCCAAGCGCGCCATGTCCGTGTCGCCGACGAGGCTTACTATCTAGGGGCGGCGCCGCCGGCGGAAAGCTATCTGGACATCGCGAAAATCTTGGACGTGGCCAAGCGCGTCGGCGCCGATGCGGTGCATCCGGGCTACGGATTTCTCTCGGAGAACGCCGCTTTTGCGCAGGCCTGCGTCGACGCCGGTTTAATCTTTGTCGGACCGCCCGCGTCCGCCATCCAGGCCATGGGGTCCAAGAGTGCGTCCAAAGCCGCCATGGAGGCCGTGGGCGTACCCGTGGCCCCTGGCTACCACGGTGAGGAGCAGTCGCCGCAGCGGCTCGCCGCGGAGGCTCAGCGCATCGGCTATCCGCTCATCATCAAGGCCAGTGCGGGCGGCGGCGGTAAGGGCATGCAGGTCGTGAACTCCGCCGCCGAGGTCGCGGCGGCGGTCGAATCGGCGCAGCGGCTGGCGCGCACCGCGTTCGGCGACGACAAGCTGCTGCTGGAGCGTTATTTTCCACAGGCACGTCATGTGGAAGTTCAAATATTCGCCGACTCCCACGGCGATATCGTGAGTTTGTTCGATCGCGACTGCTCGGTGCAGCGCCGCCATCAAAAAATCATCGAGGAAGCACCGGCTCCGGGTCTGCGCGACGAAGTGCGCGCGGCGATGGCGCAGGCCGCCATCCAGTCGGCGCGGTCGGTGGGCTATGTGGGGGCCGGCACCGTGGAGTTCTTGGTCGACGAGTCCCAGCACTTCTACTTCATGGAAATGAACACCCGCCTGCAGGTGGAGCACCCGGTCACGGAGTTCATTACGGGCATCGATCTGGTGGAATGGCAACTGCGTATTGCACAGGGTGCGCGCCTCCCTAAGGCGCAGAGCGATATCGTCCGGCACGGCGCTGCTATGGAAGCGCGTCTGTATGCCGAGGATCCGCAGCATGGATACATGCCCAGCGTAGGGCGCATTACGCATCTACACTGGCCCGAGATTGTTGCCGGTGTGCGGCTGGATATCGGTGTCGACGCCGGCGATGAAGTCTCGACTTTCTACGATCCCATGCTCGGCAAGGTCATCGCCTGGGGCGAGTCGCGCGAAGCAGCCGCCGATCGCCTACGCCGGGCGCTGAATGATCTTCAGATCGTGGGTGTGACCAGCAATCGGGCGCTGCTCGGCAGCGTGCTGGCGGACGAGGTATTTCGCCGCGGCGCCGTTGCCACGAACTTTCTCACTGCGCGCCACAAGCACCTATCATTCGGCGAGGCGCCGGCCGGCGACCTCGACGCCGTACTGGCGGGAGTTTGGTGCGCGACTCGCCACACCGAGGGCGATGCGCTGTGGGCGGACAGCCGCGGCTGGAGGCTGGGGGCGGCGTCCAGAAGCGTATGGAAGTTTGCGGACCGCTCGGTAACTATTGAATCGTGCGCGCCGCACGGTGACGCCGCACGCCATGGCTATGTGGCGCACCTGGCCGGGCGGGACTATGCGCTGCGCATTGTGGCGCGCGGTGCGCAATCGCTGGATGTGGAGTTGGCCGGACAGGTACAGCACCTGAACATCATCGAGGCCGATGAGGAACTGCATCTGTTCCGAGGTGGGCGGCAGGTGGTGTTACGACAGGTGCGAACCGAGCATGCCTTGCAGGTCAGCGCCGGGGCGGAGGAAGGCTCGCTGCTCACGCCGCTGCCGGGAACCGTGGTCGCCGTGCATGTCTCGGCCGGGCAACAGGTCGCTCGCGGCACGCCTCTGGTGACGGTCGAGGCCATGAAAATGGAGCATACGTTGACCGCGCCCTACGCAGGATCGGTGGTGCGCGTTGCCTTCGGCCTGGCAGAGCGGGTGGCGGCGGGTGCGATTCTGGTGGAACTCGCGCCGCTCGACCCTTAAGCGACTTTTTCCTCGGCAGCTGCCGGTGTTTCGCCCGCCGATTGCGGCTCAGCCGCCGCCAGCGACGGTAAAGTAACTTTGAAGCGGGTTTCATGCCCCACCAGTGTGGCCAGCGCAATCTTGCCGCCGGCCTCGTGCACATAGCGCCGTACCAGGGACATGCCCGTGCCGTGCGGGGCTTCGCCGGCCGCCACGGTAAGTGTGGTGTAGCCCGACTTGAAGATCAATTTGATGGCTTGGCGATCCCGCAAGCGCGTCGCGGCATCCGCGGTGATCAGACCCTTGGCAATGGCGGTGGTGCGGACCTGATCGGAGTCCAGACCTCGTCCGTCGTCTTGGAAGTGCAGCTCAAAGCTTTGATCGGGCAGGGCCTTGAATTCAAGGTGCAGGGTTCCATGCACCGGTTTGCTCGCGGCTTGGCGTGCGGCGGAAGTTTCAATGCCGTGCATGACTGCATTGCGAATCAACTGAATCGCCACATTTTTGATCGTCGCCTGATAACGCGGCGGCACTAGTACCAGGCCGGTGGTCTCGATTACCACGGTCTTGTGGTGTTCATGCGCCACCAGCTCGGTCAGCGCCGTCAGCGTGCTGTCGAGACTGCCCGCCTGCGCCATGCGATGCGCCTTCGGTTGCGACGACTTTTGCGATTTTTGAGGCATCTGCGCGAGAAATTTCGGCACTTCGATGATCTGCGTGCCGTTGTCGGTCATACGCGATTCCGCAGCGGAGTCGGATTCCGCGACGGGCCCTGCCTGCGAGGCGAGCGATCGCAGCAATGCGAACTGTCCGTAGAGCTGGTCGAGCTTGACGGCCAGCGGCAGAAAATCACTGCCGCTGAGTGCGCCCCGGCTGCGCAGTTCCTGCAATGAATCTTCCATCAGGCGTGCCGCGTCCGTAAGGCCCGTGAGCTTCAGCGCCGCAGCATCGCGCCGCACTCGATCAACCTCGTCCAGCGTTTCTTCGAGCTTGTTGCGAAATGCCTCGGCTTGTCGCGCCGGCTTTTTCAAAACCCCGTTGATGGTATTCATCGCGGCATCGGTGCGCTGCAGAAACGCGCCGAAGCGCGCGCCTCCCGACTGCATGACGCTGCGCAAGATTTCGCCCTGAGTCTGCAATTGAATGCGCAAGTCTTCGAGCTCGCGATGTTGCTGCACGCGCGCAGTAATGTCCGTCACGCGGACCAGCCACGCACGGGGCTCGCCGGGAAAATCCACGGCATTGAATTCGAAGGAATAATGGGCCGTCTCGGATGTGCCGTCCCGATCGACCAACCGCACTTCCACGTCCTGCAAGGGGTTCGGCGGTGTCGTATCGCCGACAGCCGCGCGCTCACTCGGCGCCGCTGCACCCTGCAATTGAGTCATGAAGGCGCGCGCCACGCTCAAGGTCTTCGCGGTGACCAGTGGGCCGATCAGTTTGTCGAAGCTTAGATTGGTGAAATCCTGGCGTCTGAACAGGCTGGCCATGGAGGCCGATACCTGGGGCAGGATTTTGTCCTTGGCGTCGAGTAGAAATAGTCCCTGCGCGCTGCCTTTGAGAATGGAATCCGTCAGCCGAGTGCTCGCGCTGATCAGTTCCTGCTTCTCGCGCTCATGGCGTTTGACGGAAATGAACATGGATGAATAGGGTGCCAAACCTGCGCGGCAGAGGGCTTGATGGCGGTCACAGCTTGGGGTCGACCAACCTAGGATGGGGTACCGTGTCTGGAGCGATTGCGACGCGCGTCACAATCAGGCGGCGGCCACCAGCGGCCCTAAATCGGCCAGCAATTCATCCGCCGATGCATAGCGGGCGCTTTGCTGCTTTGCCATGAGGCGATCGAGCAGCGGTTGTTGTACCGCCGTGCCCGCAGGCAGGATGGGCACGGGGGAGCCGGCGTGCTGCGCCATGATAGCCATGGCGGTGCGGCCGGCGTAGGGTCTCTGGCCGGTCAGCATTTCGTAGAACATGACTCCTAGGCTGTACAGATCGGTGCGGGAGTCGACGCGCTGGCCCTGCGATTGCTCCGGGCTAATGTAGTACGGGGAGCCCAGCACCTGGCCGACGCCGGTGGTGCCGACATCGTCAATAGAGCGGCGCGCCAAGCCGAAGTCGATGAGCACCGGAGAATTATCCTCGCGCAACATCACGTTGGCGGGCTTCAAATCGCGATGCAAAATCCCGAACACGTGGATGACGCGCAATGCCTCGGCGATGGCGCGCAGGTAGTATAGGCTCTCGTCCACGCTCATGGGATTGCGCAGACGATCGCGCAAATCGCCGCAGGGAAAATATTCCATGGCCAGGTACAAATGACGAGGCAGCGAGCCGAAATCATAGATCTCCGCGATGGCACGATGGGAGATGCTGGAAATGATTTCGTATTCGCGCTGGAAGCGCTCGGCATCGTCCAGTTCTCGGGCCGTTTCGCCGCGATTCATGACCTTGAGCACTACGTTGCGCCGCAGCCTCACGCTGCGTGCCAGGAAAACCTGCGAGAAATTACTGGCGGAGATTTCCTTGACGATGGAGTAGCCCGGAACGGCCAAGCCTGAGCTTTCGGCGCCGGACGGACTCAGGCCATGAGCGGCCTGCGCGGCGGCGCGACGCTTCGAGCAAGCTTCGGTAATGGCGCCGAGCAGCTGATCGCGGGTCATGCGCGCCAGCGGCAAATAATCCCTGGCGCCGCTCTTCAAGGCACGCACCGCGGACATTTCGCTGCCGTTTTCGGCGAGCAAAATGCAGTGCAGCGCAGGCTGGCTCTGCAGCATCTGCCCCATATGGTGCAGCACGGTGGCGGAAGCCGTTTCGTCGGCGAAGTCGGCCTGCAGTATCAGGGCGTCCGGCGTGCGTTCCGCGATCAGCCGGCCCAAGGAAGCGGATTCGCCATCCGGCACGGTCGTGACCTGGGCGTTCGGCCAGTGGCTGGTGACATGGTGGGTGAGCCATTGCAGGCGTTTGGTATCGCCTCCCACCACCAATAAGTTTGGACCGGTCGCGTCTGCCATAGTTGGGATCCGCCACTAAGAAGGTCAGCCTAGCGCGTGAGGGCGTGGCTTGGCCCGTCGGGATTTCACATTTTGGGGTTCCCCGGCGAGGTTCCGGGGCGCCGCAAAGCCGCAAAATCAAAAATTACCAGCCTGTAAGCTGGAAATTTGAAACCAACGCCCCTATACGTCGGTCTGTAGGGTAGCCGGACACATCGCATTAAGAGAGGTATCGTTTCAATGGGAAGTATCAGAACTTGGTCGCTCGCACTGATAGCGGGCATCTTCGTTGTGGTCGTCGCTCATCAGCGCTCAGCTGCCGATGCACAGCCCGCAGGGGCCGGCCCGGGGCCTGCCGCCGCGGCGCTCGCGGTGACGTCGGCACCCGCCGCCGGTCGAGTGATGGGATTGCCTGATTTCTCCGGTTTGGTCGCCGAAAACGGTGCCGCGGTTGTCAATATCAGCGTCGTCGAAAAAACACAGAAAGCCGCGGGATTGGGAGATTCGCCCGACCCCGATGACCCGCTGTCGCAGTTTTTCCGCCGCTACCAGGGGCCGGGGCCCGAACGTGCGCCGCCGAGCAGGGGAGTCGGGTCGGGATTCATCGTCAGTCCGGATGGCTACGTTTTGACCAACGCGCATGTGGTGGCCGATGCGTCGGAAGTGACGGTCAAGCTCACCGATAGGCGAGAATTCGTGGCCAAGGTGATCGGCGTCGATAAGCGCAGCGACATAGCGCTGATTAAAATTGCCGCGACCGGACTGCCCACCGTGCGCTTCGGCGATTCGTCGCGCCTGCGGCCCGGTCAGTGGGTAGTTGCAATCGGCTCGCCGTTTGGCTTCGCGAACACCGTGACCGCCGGCGTCGTGAGCGCGATCGCGCGTCCGGTGGACGAAACCTATGTGCCCTTCATTCAGACCGACGCCGCCATCAACCCGGGAAATTCCGGCGGCCCCTTGTTCAATGTCGACGGTCAGGTGATCGGCATCAATTCGCAAATTTACAGCCGCACCGGCGGCTACATGGGCGTGTCCTTCGCCATTCCCATCGATCTGGCGCTTAACGTGAAGAATCAGTTGCTGGCCAAGGGTAAGGTGAGCCGTAGCCGCATCGGCGTCGCCGTTCAAGAAGTCGATCAAAAGCTGGCAACGACCTTCGGCTTGGGTACCCCGCACGGCGCGCTGATCAGTTCCGTGGACCCCAAGGGTCCGAGCGAGCGGGCGGGCCTGAAACCCGGTGATGTCATCACCAGCGTCAATGGTCACAGCATCGATCATTCCTTCGATTTGCCGACGCTCATCGCCGACATTGTGCCGGGCAGCGAGGCGCACATCGGCCTATGGCACGATCACAAGGCCGGTGAGGTGGATGTCAAGACCGTGCTGCTGGACGACGAACCGGCGCGGAACGCGCGCAACGACCGTGAAGACGGCGGCGGCAAACTTGGCCTTGCGGTCCGGCCGCTCGAGCCGAAGGAACAACAGGAGTTGCATACGCGGGGCCGGTTGCTGGTCGAGGACGTTTCGGGTCCGGCGCTGGCCGCGGGATTGCAGGCGGGCGATGTGGTGCTGGGCGTCAATGGCGCGGGGGTCGCGTCGGTGGCGGACCTGAAGCGGGAAGTCGCGCGGGCCGGCCACAGCGTCGCCTTGCTGATCCAGCGGGAGGACGCTCAGATCTACGTTCCCATCGATATAGGCTGATGTAAAAAAGGGGGGATTCCCTTGTACTTAAGCTTATGTTTCAGGCTTAATCGCGGGCGTGCAAGCAGCCGCCCCATTATTTTCCGGCATAAAAGAGCACGCCGCCGGCCTTAAACCGGCGGCGTTCCTGCCGACCAGCCGTGCCGAAATGGCGGCACTGGGTTGGACGCAGTGCGACATCATCATCGTCACCGGCGATGCCTACGTGGATCATCCCAGCTTCGGCATGGCCATCATCGGCCGGGTGCTGGAGGCGCAGGGGTTCAAGGTGGGCATCATTGCCCAGCCCGATTGGCACAGCACTCGGGATTTCGAGGTCTTGGGGGAGCCGCGCCTGTTTTTCGGCGTCACCGGCGGCAACATGGATTCGATGGTGAATCGCTACACCTCGGATCGCCGTGTACGAAGCGATGATGCCTATACGCCCGGAGGGCAGGGCGGCAGACGCCCGGATCGCTGCGTCATCGTCTATTCGCAGCGAATTCGCGAAACCTACAAAACCGTTCCGATCGTGATCGGTGGCATCGAGGCCAGTTTGCGGCGTATCGCGCATTTCGATTACTGGTCGGAGCAGGTGCGCCGCTCGGTCTTAGTGGACTCCAAGGCGGACCTGCTGGTGTACGGCAACGCAGAGCGACAAATCGGCGCGATTGCGCAGCGCCTCGATGCGGGCGAAACCTTGAGCGAGATCACCGACTTGCGCGGCACGGCTTATTTAAGACGCGGCATGCCGTCGGGTTGGGTGGAAATAGATTCCAGCGAGTTGGATGCGCCGGGGCCATTGAATCCGCCCGTTGACCCCTACGCCAGCGAGGAAGATCGCCGTGCGGCGCAGGCGCCGCCTAAGGCAGCGGTGCCGGCCAGCGTTGCGGGTGCATCCTCTATCGCGGCCGCTGCGGCAGTGCCAGCTCCACGCGCGGTTCCCGGCGCCGCGGAAACGGTGGTCAAGTTTTACCGCAAGGTGCCGAACGCGCAGCGCGAACACAGCGTCATCCGCCTGCCGTCCTTCGAACAAGTGAGTCGGGATGCCGTTCTGTACGCGCACGCGTCGCGCATTTTGCACTTGGAGGCGAATCCCGGTAATGCGCGCGCCCTGGTGCAGCGACACGGCAATTTGGAGTTGTGGCTGAATCCTCCGCCGATTCCCTTAGGCACGGCCGATATGGATGCGATCTACGAATTGCCCTACGCCCGCCGCCCGCACCCTGCGTACGGCACGGCGAAAATTCCCGCCTATCATATGATTCGATTTTCCGTGTCGATTCAACGCGGCTGCTTTGGCGGCTGTACCTTCTGCTCGATCACCGAGCACGAAGGCCGAATCATTCAGAGCCGTTCCGAAGACTCGGTCATACGGGAAATCGAAACCATTCGCGATAAGGTCAGCGGATTCACGGGAGTGATTTCCGATCTCGGCGGCCCGACCGCGAACATGTACCGGTTGCAATGCAAGAGTCCCACTATCGAGTCGGCGTGCCGCCGGCCCTCCTGTGTGTTCCCTGGTGTGTGTCCCAACCTCAATACCGACCACGCGCCGCTTATCAATTTATACCGTCGAGCGCGCGCCTTGAAAGGCGTCAAAAAGGTATTGATTGCTTCCGGCGTGCGCTACGACCTGGCGATCGAGTCGCCCGAGTACGTCCGGGAACTTGCCACCCATCATACCGGCGGATACCTGAAAATCGCGCCCGAGGCCATCGGCGAGGGCCCGCTGTCGAAGATGATGAAGCCCGGTGTCGGTGCGTTCTACAGATTCAAGGAACTGTTCGACAAGTACTCGAGAGAGGCGGGCAAGGAGCAGTATCTAATTCCATACTTCATCGCGGCTCACCCGGGCACCCGCGATCAGGACATGCTGGAGCTGGCGCTGTGGCTGAAGAAGAACGGTTTTCGCGCCGATCAGGTGCAGGCGTTTTTGCCCTCGCCCATGGCCACCGCCACTGCCATGTATCACTCGGGGAAAAATCCGCTCAAGCGGATTACGCGCTCCAGCGAGGCAGTCATCATACCCAAGGGCATCAAGGTGCGCCGCCTGCACAAGGCCTTCCTGCGTTATCACGACCCTGAGAATTGGCCGGTGCTGCGCGAGGCGTTGAAGCGCCTGGGCCGTGCGGATTTAATCGGCAACGGCAGGCATCATCTAATCCCGGCCTACCAGCCCGTGGGAACCGGTGTGCGAAACTCCCTCAAGCGCCCGGCTGCGCCGACGCTGCCGTTTCGAACCCAACACACGGGTCTGCCCAAGTCGGGCCGCGGCCAGAGCGGCAGGCCCGGCCGCAGTGCCGGCTTAAGTAAGAGGCGCGGCCAACCTTAGGGAAGCGGTCGCCGGCCGCAGGCAAGCGGCGCGATCGGCCTGATGGGGAGCGGAATTGCTTGCTAGCCTCCCTGCCGTGCGATTAAAGTTCCGGGCTGTCTAGCGGTTTCGCACCGCAATTCATCAACTTATATGGTTTGGGAGCGATGAGAACGCCCAGGCTGAAAGGGCGCGCGTGTAGCATGGACAAATGGATCGTACATAAGTTTGGAGGGTCCAGCGTCGCCGACGCCGGTTGTTTCCGCCGGGTCGCAGAGATCGTGGAGGCCTCGCCCAATCCGCGCGAAGCGGTGGTGCTGTCCGCCTGCCGCGGCGTGACGGATGCGCTGCTGGGCTTGGTCACCCTGGCGGAAGAGCCCGATGGTGATTTCGTTCCGGCCATCGAGGCGCTCAAGCACAGGCACATAGAGCTGGCGGCAGCGCTGGTTTCGAACGAAGCCTGCGCGCGCTACTACACTCAGCTAGAGAAGGATTGCCGCGACATCGCCGGCATGCTGCAAACCGTGCGCCTCATTCGCGGCTCCACGCACCCCATGCGCGATGTGATTTCGGGTTACGGTGAAATTTGGTCGACACGGCTGTTTGCTCCCTTCTTGCGCGAGCGCGCGCGGATCAAGGGCGATGTGCTGTGGATCGATGCGCGCGAAGTCATCATCGTCGAATGGGGCTCGCTTGGGCCGGCGGTTCAATGGCCGGTGAGCGAAGCGAATCTGAAGCGGCTCGTGCCATTAGGGTTCACCGGCCGCCTGGTGGTGACGGGCTTCGTGGCGAGCACGCTCAACGGAAGTCAGACGACCTTGGGCCGCAACGGCAGCGATTTTTCCGGCTCGATTTTCGGGGCCTTGCTGGGATCGGCGGAAATCATCATATGGACCGATGTCGACGGCGTGCTGTCCGCCGATCCGCGGTTGGTGCCCAACGCCCAGGTCATCGACCAGCTGTCTTACAACGAAGCCATGGAGCTTGCGTATTTCGGCGCCAAGGTGATTCACCCGCAGACCATGGAGCCGGCGGTGGCGCGCGACATCCCCATTTATATCCGCAACACATTTGCCCCGCAGAAGCGCGGCACGCTGATCTGTGCTCACCCAAAATCGGCGCTTCAGGTCAAGGGCATTACGACTATCGACCCGGTCGCGCTAGTAAACCTCGAAGGCGCCGGAATGATCGGTGTCCCCGGCACCGCGCACCGCCTGTTCGGTGCGTTGCGTGATTCAGGGATCTCGGTAATCCTGATCTCCCAGGGCAGTTCCGAACATTCCATTTGCTTCGCCATCCCCGAGGCGCAGGCGGTACGGGCCGAGGAAGCCGTGCGGCGCGCATTCGATGCGGAATTGCGCGACGGACAAATTCAGCATGTGGAAATCGGTTTAGGGATGAGCATTCTGGCGGTGGTGGGCGACGGCATGGCCGGCGCGCACGGGGTGGCGGCGAAGGTGTTCAACTCGCTGGGCGATGCCTCCATCAGCGTGCGGGCCATCGCTCAAGGCGCCTCCGAACGCAATATCTCGGTGGTGGTGGACGGCAAGGTCGCCGCGAAGGCGTTGCGCGCCGTGCATGCTGCCTTCTACTTGTCGCCGAACACTCTGTCGATAGGCTTAATCGGACCGGGCACCGTTGGCCGCGTGTTGCTGGCACAGATACAGACGCAGATCGCACGTTTGCGCGCCCAGAATCTGGATTTGCGGGTGCGTGCCATCGCGAGCTCCAAACGCATGCTGTTGGAAGAAACGGCGGTGGATCTCGACCGTTGGGAGCAACGCTTCGCCGAGGCGGCAGAGCCGCTGGATCTTGAAAAATTCGCCGCCCACGTGCAAGCGGACTACATACCGCACAGCGTCATCGTCGATTGCACGGCCAGCGCCGATGTGAGCAAGAACTACGTCGGGTGGTTGACCCGCGGCATTCACATCGTGACGCCCAATAAGAAAGCCAACAGCAGCACGCTGCCGTTCTACCGCGCGTTGCAGGAGGCGCGGCGTGCGGCCGGCACGCATTATTTGTACGAAGCCACGGTGGGCGCGGGCTTGCCCATCATCCAGACTCTGCGCGACCTGCGCGAAACCGGCGATGAGATCACTCGCATCGAAGGCATTTTCTCCGGCACGCTGGCGTACTTGTTCAATGTGTTCGACGGCCGCGAGTCGTTCTCATCGATCGTGCGTACCGCCAAGACCAAGGGCTATACGGAGCCCGATCCGCGCGATGATCTGTCGGGGATGGACGTGGCCCGCAAGCTCATCATTCTGGGCCGCGAAATGGGATTGACCCTGGAAATGACGGACGTGCACGTGGAAGGGCTGGTGCCGAAGGCACTCGAGACATGCAGCGTCGATGAATTCATGGCGCGTCTTCCCGAGTTCGACGCCACGATGGCGACGCTGCTGGCTGATGCGCGACAGAAGAATGAAGTCCTGCGTTACGTCGGGCGGGTCGATGCGGACGGCAACGCAACCGTTGGGTTGGTGCGCCTGGATGCTAAACACGCCTTCGCGAACATCGCGTTGACCGATAACGTCGTGCGCTTCGCGACTCGCCGATACTGCGACAATCCATTGATCGTGCAGGGTCCCGGCGCGGGCCCTGAAGTGACCGCGGCCGGCGTATTTTCGGATCTGTTGCGGTTATCCGCGTATCTTGGGGCCCATTTGTAATGCTTACCGATGTCACCGCGTTCGCGCCGGCCACTGTTGCCAATGTCGGCATCGGTTTCGATATTTTAGGACACACGGTCGAGGCTCTCGGCGACAAGGTGCGCCTGCGCCGGATCACTGAGCCCACGGTACGGATTCGCTCCATCAGCGGAATTGCCGGTGATTTGCCGGTGGAGCCGGCGAACAACACGGCGGGCCGCGCTGTGCAGGCCCTGCGTGCGGCGCTTGGGCTGGATTTCGGTTTTGAAATGGATATAGATAAAGGCATCCCGCTTGGTTCGGGCTTGGGTGGGTCGGCGGCTTCCGCGGTGGCGGCGGTGGTTGCCGCGAATGCACTGCTGCAGGCGCCGCTGCCGCGGCTGCAGCTGTTGAAGTTCGCCATGGAGGGGGAAATTGTCGCCAGCGGCTCTGCGCATATCGACAATATCGCGCCCTGCCTGTTCGGCGGTTTGACGCTCACCGTGGGCATCGATCACCCGCGGGTGAAGCAGATTCCCGTCCCCCCTTCGGTGCGCTGTGTGTTGGCGCATCCGCACATGTACCTCGGAACCCGCGAGGCGCGCGCCATCCTTAAAACCGATATCAGCCGTTCGGATTTCGTTTGGGCCAGCGCCAATCTGGCCGGGTTCATCAGCGGCTGCTATTCGAACGATCTGGACATGATTCGCGACTCCTTCAACGATGTCATCATCGAGCCGCAGCGGCATTCGTTGATCCCGGGATTCAAGGACGTTCAACAGGGCGCCATGTCGGCCGGCGCTCTCGGTTGTTCGATCTCCGGGGCTGGTCCGACGGTATTTGCATGGGCCGAGGTCCAAGACGCCGAAGCGGTGCGCGGCGCCATGGTCGCCGCCTTCGCCGCGCACGGCTTGCAGTCGGATTATTGGATTTCGGGTATGGAAAATTACGGCGCCAGAGTGGTGAAAGCCTGATGTCAGAACCGAGGTTCGTGAGCACGCGAGGCGCCGCGCCAGCCGTGAGCCTGAGCGAGGCCATCGCCCAAGGACTCGCGCCCGATGGCGGCTTGTACATCCCCTCGCACCTGCCCGCCGTGGACGTCGGCTCTTGCGTAGCCGGTTCGCGCTTGCCGGAGATCGCGCGCGGGGCCCTTGCCGGGTTCTTCGAGGGCGACCGGTTGCGGCGGGCACTTGGCGAGATTGCGGATGCGGCGCTTGATGTGCCGGCTCCGACCACCGCGGTGGCGGGATGTCCGGACCCCTTATTTGCACTTGAGCTGTTTCACGGACCGACGGCCGCGTTTAAGGACTTCGGCGCGCGCTTCTTGGCCGCGAGCTTGGAGCGTTTGGAAACGGGGCAGCCTCAGACCCTGACCATATTGGTAGCGACTTCTGGGGACACCGGCGGCGCGGTGGCTGCGGCCTTCCACAAGCGCCCCTGGGTGCGGGTGGTGATCCTGTACCCGGCAGGTCTGGTCAGTCCCCGGCAGGAGCAGCAGCTCACCTGTTGGGGAGACAATGTCTCATCGTTGCGCATAGCCGGGACTTTCGATGATTGCCAGCGGCTGGTGAAAGAGGCCTTCAGCGACGCGCGCTTGAATCGTGGGCACCGCTTCAGTTCCGCCAACAGCATCAATATCGGCCGGTTGCTGCCGCAGATGGTGTACTACGTGGCGTCGAGTCTGGAGATCGAGCGCCGCACCCATGCCAAGGCGTCGTACATCATTCCGGCCGGCAACCTCGGCAATGCCTTCGCCGCGGTCTGGGCTCGGGCACTCGGATTCCCCATAGAGCGCATAGTCCTGGCGCATAACGTCAACCGCGCCGTCCCTGATTTCTTGAAGAACGGAGTTTGGCAGCCGCGCCCCAGTATCGCGACCCTGGCCTCGGCCATGGATGTCGGTAACCCCAGCAATATGGAGCGCATGCGGGCGCTGTATCCGAGCTTGAGCGAGATTCGCGAACAATTGAGCGCGGACAGTGTCGATGACGCTACAATCCGAAGTCGTATCGGAGAAGACTTCATGCGCTATGGACGCGAATGGTGCCCGCACACCGCAACGGCGGCAGAAGTCTATAGCCGTTTGAGCGTTGCGGAACGCCGTGACCGCCCCTGGGTAGTAGTCGCCACCGCGCATCCTGCGAAATTCAATGAAATCGTGGAACCCATTATCGGCAAGCCCGTGACGATTCCCGAAAGTCTGGATCGGCTGCTGCGGTTGCCGCAGCATGCCGTGGATTTGCCGCCGACTCTTGAGGCTCTGGCCGCAGCTCTCGAATGACCAGCATTGAAATAGACCCGGAGTTGATTGGGATCGGCGCCGTCGCGGTGTTGCTTCTGGCCGGCGGCTACTGGGGTTTGCGGGTGTACCAGCGTCGCGCCCGCCGCAGTGCCTTGCTGGCGCGCTTGGAACGCGTCGCCTTCGAAGCTGTGCACCAGGTCCTCGTTCCCGACGGCATGGGCGGGTTCATCCACATCGACCATTTGCTGCTCACGCCGCGCGGCGTGCTGGTGCTGGACACGCGCCGCGTGGCCGGGCTGATCTTCGGCGGAGACCAAATGAGCGACTGGACGGTCATGGGCCGGGGCCGCCGCTACACTTTCGATAACCCGCAGCCTTCGTTGTATGACCGAATCGCAGCCGTGAAGGCTCTGGTGGGCGAGGTGCCGGTTGAAGGGCGCCTGCTGTTTTCCAATGTCGGCAAATTTACCAAGGGCTTTCCGAAATGGGTGCTGATGCTGGACGGCATCGAAGTGGAATTTCCGGTCGTCGATCGCAGCTTGATATCGTCGCCGCCTTTTGTCGAATTCTCTGAGGCGTGGAGCCGGCTGGTGGCGCAATTGCGGCCTAGCCCGCATCTATTCACTAATCTTTAGGCGTCGTCGAGCCCGAAAAATCGGAGCGCATTATGCGTGGTCGATGCGGCTAGGTGCTCTAGGGGTTCGCTGCGCAATTGCGCGACGGTACGTGCGATGTGAGGCAGAAAGGCGGGTTCATTGCGGCGCGATTTGGGATACGGGACGAGATCGCGGGGCAATAGATAGGGGGCATCGGTCTCGAGCATCAGTTTGCCGGCCGGAATGTGCGGAACCGCCTCGCGCAGTTGCTGGCCGCGGCGTTCATCGTTCACCCAGCCAGTGACTCCGATATGCAGGTCGAGCGCAAGGTAGTCGTCCAGTTCCGCGCGGCTTCCGGTAAAGCAATGCGCGACGCCGCCGGTCAGTTCGCGGCGAAACTCCTTGAGAATGGCTACAAAGTCGCCGTGTGCATCGCGTTGATGGAGGAATACCGGCTTGCGTGCCGTGGCCGCGATTTGCAATTGGCCGATGAAGGCTGCGCGCTGCGCATCGGGCGGCGAGAAACTACGATAATAGTCCAGGCCGCATTCGCCCACGGCCACCACCTGGGGCAGTAGCAGCAGGTCCTCCAATTCGGCGCGCCCGGAGGCATCGAAGCTCTGTGCATGATGAGGGTGTACGCCGGCCGTGCTCGACAAGCGGGCGGGGTGGGCGGCCGCCAGCGCCGCTGCCAGGCTCGAACCGGCAATATCGGCACCGGTGACCACCTGGCGCCGTACGCCGGCCTCCAGAGCGCGTGCCATCACTGCGTCACGATCCGGTGCGAAGCTGTCATGCGTGAGATTCGACCCAATATCGATTAATGCTATCTTCATGCCATCATTGTAATCGGGAGCGCCGCAATTTTAGGGCGTATGGGAGTGTCTTCAAGATGTTCGTCGCCAGAAATCTCTTGGTATCGGCGCTGCTGCTGCTGGCTACGGCGGCCGCGGGGCAGCAGGGCGGCGATTTACAGGCGCAAATTCTCTACGCGTATCAGAGTGAGGATGGCAATGGCCTGGTGAATTTGATTCAGGATTTGACCACTCAGGTCAGGGCGGATGCGGCTAACGCGCCGCTGCGATATCATTTGGCGCACGCCCAGTATCGCCGCGGCCTAATGGCCGGCGCCCATGCCGCTCACCAGGCCGAGTCCGCGTTTGCGGATTGTATCGACGCGCTCAAGCCGCTGCTGTCGCGAGATGTTAAGTCGGTGGAGGCGCTGATCCTCCAGTCCGCCTGCTACTCCGGGCTGGCCAACCATAGGAAGATCGAGTCGGTGTTGTTGCGATCAAGGTCGGATGAAAGGCTCAAAGCCGCGCTCAAATTGGCGCCGCGCAATCCGCGCGCGGTGTTTCTCGCGAGCATGGATGGCCTGCGCGAAACGAAGCCCGGTTCCGCCGAGCAGCAACGCGCTTTCGCGCAGTTACAGCTGGCCGTGCAGTTGTTCGATGCATCCTCGGCCACTAGCGTCGAGACGCCCGGCTGGGGGCATGCGGAGGCTTACTTGGCTCTGGGGCGGGAGCTGCAGTCGCGCGGCGATCAATTGGGCGCCCGCAACTGGATTGAAAAATCCCTAATCGCCGCACCCGACTACAAAGAGGCGCAGCGACAGTTGGCTATCTTGGTGCGGCGCTGAGCGTGAGTCCGTCGGCGCTGCCGGCTGAACCTGGTATGATTCGGCGCGATGAAGCCACAAGGCACGCAGTTATCGCTGTTCGAAACTCGTAGCTCCAGCGATCCATTCGCCATTCGGGTCAGCCCGCGTGCGCGGCGGCTAACGGCGCGCGTGCATGTAGGCGGCCGCGTGGAAATTGTGGTGCCCCCGGGCGTCAAGGCTCACACGGTGCGCGACTTCGTGCAGCGATTCACGCCTTGGATCGATCGCAAGGTCGCCGCCATGCGCAGCTTTGCGTCGCCCAGCGTCGCGGTGCCGGAGGCTATCTCTTTCGCCTGCACGAACGAGAAATTCGCGGTGGACTGGCGCAACGGGCCGAAACGCGGCCTTGAGCAAACCATGGACCGTATCGTGGTGCAGGCTCCGGACGAGCCGGGCGCCCGCGCCTTGCTGCAGATTTGGCTAAAGCGCGCCGCGCATGAGCGATTGGCCCCCCGGCTGCTGCAATTGGCGAGCGAGCTGAATTATTCGGTGGCGCGCGTGTCCATTCGATGTCAGCGCACCCGCTGGGGCAGTTGCTCGACGCGCGGCACAGTGAGCTTGAATTGCTCGCTGCTGTTCCTGACGCGGGAGGTCGTGCAATATTTATTCGTTCACGAGCTGGCGCATACCAAGCATATGAATCATTCGGCGAAATTTTGGGATCTGGTGGAAAAGATCGAACCCGACTACCGGCGCTTGGACAGCGACTTGTTGGCGGGCTGGCGCACGGTGCCCGACTGGGTCTTCCAGACTTGAAAGAGATGCGCGAAAGCTCTCCGCCGGTCAAGCCCTTCGTCGATTTGAGCGACGAGCAGGTTCATTGGGACCTGAGCGAGTCCCTAAGTTACTCGCAGTACCTGAACCTGGACAAGCTGCTCGACTCCCAGCATCCACTGTCCTACCAGCACGATGAAATGCTGTTCATCGTCATTCATCAGGTCTCCGAGCTGTGGATGAAATTGTGCCTGCACGAACTCGGCGCGACGGTGGACTGCGTGCGCCGCGATGACTTGGGCCCCACATTCAAGATGCTGTCCCGCGTGTCGACTATCCAACAGCAGTTGCTGCAATCCTGGGATGTGTTGGCGACGATCACTCCGTCGGATTATTCGGCGTTTCGCAATACATTGGGAAAATCCTCGGGCTTTCAATCGCCCCAGTATCGGATGCTGGAATTCCTCATCGGCAACAAGAACGCCGATACCATCAAGGTGTTTCGCGCCGATCCTCCGACCTACGAGATGTTGGAACGCGCGTTGCGCGCGCCCAGCCTGTACGATGAGGTCCTGCGCCTCCTAAGCCGGCGCGGGCTCGACGTGCCGCCGGAGGCCATCGATCGCGATTTTACGCAGCCCTACCAGGCCAGCAAGCCGGTGGCGGCGGCTTGGCTCAGCGTCTATCACAACTCCGTCAAGGAGTGGGATTTATACGAGCTTGCGGAACGCCTGGTCGACCTGGACTACAAGTTTCAGTTATGGCGATTCGCCCATGTCAAGACGGTGGAGCGCATCATAGGTAACAAGCGCGGCACCGGCGGGACGGGCGGCGTGTCGTATTTAACGAAAGCGTTGGAACTGAAGTTCTTTCCCGAACTTTGGACCATCAGAACCTCCATGTAGGCCGAACAGTGAAGAATTTCCAAGATCAATTGCAGAACGTCAATGTCGTATCCAGCGACCTCTTGGCGACACCGGAAGAAGTCAAGAATCGCCTGCCGCTCACGTCGCGAGCCGCCGAAACGGTGTTCAAATCACGCGAAACCGTGTGCGCCATATTGGAGCGCCGCGATCCGCGATTGTTCGTGGTCGTCGGACCGTGTTCCATCCACGATGTGGCTGCGGCCCGTGAATATGCCGATCGTCTCAAAGCCTTGGCCGTTCAAGTCGACTCCACGCTGCTGCCCATCATGCGCGTGTACTTCGAAAAACCCCGCACCACCGTGGGCTGGAAGGGCCTGATCAACGACCCTGACTTGGATGATTCGTTTCACATTGAAAAGGGCATTCTCATGGCGCGTGAGCTATTGCTCTACGTCGCCGAGATGGGGCTGCCCGCAGGTACGGAAGCTCTCGATCCCAT
Source organism: Gammaproteobacteria bacterium (assembly GCA_025357835.1). Taxonomy (GTDB): domain Bacteria; phylum Pseudomonadota; class Gammaproteobacteria; order Steroidobacterales; family Steroidobacteraceae; genus Bog-1198. The sequence continues at coordinate 51,850 of JANYLM010000146.1, read as the reverse complement.
CATGCCGCAGTACCTATCCGAGCTCATCACCTGGACGGCCATCGGCGCCCGTACCACCGAGTCGCAGACGCATCGCGAAATGGCCAGCGGACTTTCGACGCCGGTGGGCTTCAAGAACGGCACCGACGGCTCGCTTGCGACCTCGATCAATGCCTTGCAGTCAGTACGGCACCCGCATCATTTTCTCGGCATAACCCAGCAGGGACAGTCGGCGGTATTCCGTACTCGCGGCAACCTGCATGCGCACCTGGTGCTGCGCGGCGGCGGCGGCCGAGCCAACTACGATGCGGTGAGCATTGCCGTGGCGGAGCGCGAGCTGGCGGCGGCAGGGCTACCCGCCACCGTCGTCGTTGACTGCAGCCACGGCAACTCCAACAAGGATCCCAGTCTGCAGCCCGTCGTGGCCGAAAACTGCGTCACGCAAATAGTCGACGGCAACCGCTCCATTGTCGGGCTCATGCTCGAGAGCCACTTGAAGGCGGGGAATCAGACCATTCCGAAGGACTTGAGCAAGCTGGAATACGGCATCTCCATCACCGACCCCTGCATCGATTGGCAAACCACCGAGAGCTTGCTGATCAAGCTCCATCAGTCCTTGCAAAGCGTGCAACGCTGAGGCGAGCCAGGGACTGGCGGTGTTTCCATAGGCGGTACCCCAATAGAATCGTGAGGCCGCAGACATACAGCAGCGGCTCGCGGATGTCTTTTTTCACTTGCCACCAGAAGTGCCATACGCCGAGAATCGCGATCAAGTAGATCAGGCGATGCAATCGGGTCCAGCGCCTCCCCAAGCGGCGCTGCGCCTTGGCGGTGGAAGTTAGCGCCAGCGGAATCAGCAGCAGCAGCCCCAACATGCCGATGGTGATATAGGGCCGTTTGACGATGTCCTGCCACAGCGCGCTTAAGTTGCCGCTCTGATCGAGCAGCAAGTACACAGATAAATGCAGCAGCACATAGAAAAAAGCGAATAGCCCGAACATGCGCCGAAAGCGCAGCCAGAACACCGAATGGGTCAGGTCACGCAGAGGGGTCAGCACCAAGGTGATCATTAGGAAGTTGAGCGTCCAGCGGCCGCAGGTGTGCAGCATGACTTTGACCGGATCAGCCCCCAAGGAAATGCTGCCGACGTGTAGCACCCCCGCGGCGTTCAGCGCCCCCAGCCCGATGTGCACGGCGGGAATCAGGCAGGCCAGAAACACCATGGGCTTGACGACCCAACGCACCTGCCACATCAAAAGAATTTCCGCAGATCCATCCCGGTGTAAAGACCGGCCACCTGCGCGGCATAGCCGTTGAACGGCAGGGTGGGGCGGCGCGGACCGAATGCGCTGGCGCCAATGTGCCGTTCGGTTGCCTGGCTCCATCGCGGATGATCGACGGACGGGTTGACGTTGGCGAAAAATCCATACTCATTGGCCCCGGCGCCCGCCCAGGTGGTGCGCGGCGCGCGCTCCACGAACTTGATGCTCACAATGGATTTGATCCCCTTGAAGCCGTACTTCCAAGGAATGATCAGCCGCAGCGGAGCGCCGTTCTGGTTCGGCAAGGTCTTGCCGTATAGCCCTACTGCCACGAGAGTCAGGGGATGCATGGCCTCATCGATGCGCAGCCCCTCCACATAAGGCCATTCGAGCACGGAAGATCGTTGGCCGGGCATTTGCTTCGGATCGTATAGAGTCTTGAATTCAACGAATTTCGCCTTCGATGTGGGCTTGAATCGCATCAGCAAATCGCCCAAGGGGAAGCCCACCCAGGGCACCACCATCGACCAGGCTTCGACGCAGCGCAGCCGGTAGATGCGCTCTTGCAAGGGATGAGGCTTGAGGATGTCTTCCAGGCTGAAAGTCCCGGTCACTTCGGCCTCGCCGCCTATGGTGACATTCCATGGCTGGGTGCGAAACTTCTGCGCGTGCTCCGACGGGTCGGATTTATCCGTGCCGAATTCGTAAAAATTATTGTACGTGGTGATGTCTTGGTACGAATTAGCCGGCTCCGTCACGCTCAATTCCGCATTGCGCGTGTAGGCCAGAGCGCCCGTTGACTGGCCATAGGCGCTGCGGGCGAACCCACCGATGCTTTGGACAGCAGCCAGACCGATACCGCCTGCGAGCACAGCCCGCCGCGACAGGTACTTCTCGAACGGCGTTATGTCGGACGGCACGATCTCGACCGAATCCGCTGATCTCTTGCGCATGGCTTTCTCTTTAATCTTGAGTATAGGTCTATGGGGTAGACCGGTCGAACCCGGCGTTTGTTTCTGTTCCTGCAGCTTTAAGTCCAATTCGCGCAGGGTATCCCGTATTGCACAGCCAGGGCGCGTGCCGGGGCATTGGCGTTCACCAGCAATGCGCGATCGGCGTGGCGCATATGATCGAGGTCCGAGGCGCTGTTTCCGTAGGCGACGACGGGCAGTTCGGGGTATTGAGCGCGCAGCCGGGTCAGGCACAACGACTTTTCGGCACCGCGGCGATTTGCGGTCTTCAGCGCTCCGTCCAGCCGGTCGCCCCGCCACTGAACTTCGGTGCATACAGTGCGTTCGAACCCCAGAAGCCGGCCGATTCGCGCTACGTATAAATCCGGGCTCGCCGACAGCAATACTAGGTGGTCGCCGGCCGCGCGATGCGCCTCGAGCGTTGCCAGAGCAGCCGGTCTCAGTCGGTGGTGCGACCGCAGGGAGTTCGCAAAGGACTCGGCGCAACCGTCGATGGCAGTGCGGGTGGCGCCGCGCATGGCCATACGAATGACTCGTGATTTCAGCAGGCCTCGATCGCGATTTTGCGCGAGGTAGCTGAACAAGGCGTACGGCAGGCGCCAGAAGCCGAAGATATGCCACGGATACTGGCGCAGAAAGCTCATCACAAATTGCAGGAGAGTGTCGCGCCAGGTCAAGGTGCCATCGAGATCGAATACGGCTACCCAGCGGCGCGGCGCGGCGGATTCTGAAGCAGTCATGAGCGGAATGACACTTACCTACCCCTTTCCTGGCCTCAAGCCGCTGAGCAATACAAGCTATGGGGTGAATATATCGTATTAGAATGGGGGATTGCGTTTCGATTGATGCACGAACGGTGTGGGGAGACTGTATGAGTGATGGAGTCGGATTTCCTGGATCTCGGACTACCTGGGCTGCGTGCTTGTGCGTAGCTTCGTTGGCCGCGCTGATGCCTGCGACATGGGCCGCAGCCGTGTCGCCGCCGCTCGCGGAAACGCCGCAAACCGGAGCAGTAGCCGTGGCCGGCTTTACTTTCGTGAAGTCACTGGGCGGAATAGACGAGTATAGGCTCGACAGCAACGGTCTCACCGTGCTGTTGGTGCCCAACCACTCGGCGCCGGTGGTGACTTTGCAGGTGACCTACCAGGTCGGCTCACGCAACGAGGTGACGGGCACCACTGGGGCTACGCACATCCTCGAACACATGATGTTCAAGGGCAGCGAGGGCTTCAACGACCCGAAGGGCAATAGCGTCAAGCAATACCTCGAACGCGTCGGCGGTCAGTTCAATGCCAGCACTTCCTTTGACCGCACCAACTACTTCGCGACCATCGGCCGCGAGAATCTGGAAGGGTATATCGCCATCGAAGCCGACCGCATGCGCCATCTGTGGCTGCGTGAAGCCGATCGGCAGTCGGAAATGACCGTGGTGCGCAACGAATTCGAACGCGGCAAGAACGATCCGGACAGCGTGCTCATGGAAGAGGTGACGGCGGCGGCTTACGAAGCACTTCCTTACCATCATCCGACCATCGGCTGGAAGAGCGACATCGAACATATCCCTACCGCCAAATTGCGCGAGTTCTACGACACGTTCTACTGGCCTAACAATGCGACGGTAACGGTGATCGGCGACCTTGAACCCGCGGCGACTTTGGGGCTGGTGAAGAAATACTATGGCGTCTACCCGCATTCCGCGGCGGTCATCCCCGCGATTTACACCGAGGAGCCGGCGCAGAGCGGGGAACGCCGCGTCACCGTCAAGCGCCCGGGAGAACTCGGGACCGTGATCATCGCTCATAAGGTTCCGAACGGTCGGGACGCCGATCAGCCGGCGCTCGATATGCTCGATGCCATTTTGAGTTCGGGTAAGAATGCACGGCTGTATCGGGCCCTCGTCGATCAAGGTCTGGCGTTGAACGCCGGCGCCGGCACCGACCTGCATCGCGACCTGTCGCTGCACACGGTGTATGCCGTTCTCGCGCCTGGCGCCATACATGCAGAAGTCGAGAAAGCTCTGCTGGCGGAAATCGCCAAGGTCAAGGCCGACGGGGTCACCGCGGCCGAAGTGGCCAGAGTGAAGCAGCAATACATCGCCGCCGACGCCTACAAGCGCGATGGCACGGCGGCGATTGCCGGAGAAATGAACGAGTGGATCGCGGTGGGCGATTGGACACTGTATGTGACCTTTCCACAAAGGGTGCAGCAGGTGACCGCGGCGGACGTGCAGCGCGTCGCCAAGGAATATCTCAAAGAGGATCAGAGTACGACGGGCTGGTTTATCCCGGTGCCGCCGACGGTGGAGAAGGGCTCGTGATGCGACATCTTATGTTGACTGCTTCGTTATTGGTGAGCGGCGCCGCGGCGAGTGGGGCTGGTGCGGATACGGTGGACCAAAGCCAGCGCGCGCGGGTCGCCGGAATCGATCTAATCACGTATCACACCGACGTGAAGGACGTGGTGGTGATATTAGGATCGCTGCCGGCGGGCGACGCCATGGTGCAGTCGGGCAATATTGCGATTCCAACGCTCGCCGGCATGATGCTCGATCGCGGCACGAAAACTCTCGACAAGTTTGTGATTGCCGAACGATTGGCCAATGTGGGCGCTGAAATCGCTTTCAGCGTGGGCACGCAATCCGTGGAGATTCGTGCCAAGTGCCTCAAGAAGGATCTGAGCCTGGTGGTCGGGCTGATTGCCGCGGAACTGCGCACCCCGGCCTTGCAGATGCAGGAATTCAACAAGGCGAAACAGCAATTCATCGGCGCCTTGGAAGCCTCGGCGCAGAACACCGAAGCGCGTGCGCAAGAGGCTTTCGGCCGAGCGGCATTTCCTCACGGTCATCCGAATCGGCCGCACGCGATCGGCGAGTACGAGGCCGCTGCGAAGGCCGCTACCCTCGATGAGCTCAAGGCCTTTCACGCAAAGTACTATGGCCCTGCGCACATGACTCTGGTAGTCGTCGGCGACGTGACCACGCCCGAAACCCAGCTCGAGATCGGCAAGGCGTTTTCCGGCTGGGCCGGCGGCCAGGATTTCGTACGGCCGGCAACGCCCGCCACCTTGACGGCGGCTCAGACTACGTCGGTGCCGCTCGCCGACAAACCCAGCGTGTCGGTGATCATCGGGCAACCTACCGGACTGCGGTACCAGGACCCCGATGCACTGGCTCTGCGCGTGGGCACGGCGATTCTGGGCAGCGGTTTCACCGGACGTTTGATGGGCACAGTGCGCGACAAGGAGGGGCTGACGTACAACATTGGGGCCGCGGTTTCCGAGGACAGCATCGTCGACGGTGGCTGGTATATCTCGGCCAGTTTTGCGCCGGCTCTTCTGGACAAGGGGCTGGCTTCGACCCGGCGCGAACTTGACCGGTGGTGGACAGGCGGCGTCACCGATCAGGAATTGGCGTCACGCAAGCAAGGCTTGGTCGGCAGCTACCTCGTCGGCTTATCGACCACCACCGGACTGGCAAATGCCATTCTGACCAATGTGCAGCGCGGCTACGATGTGAGCCGGCTGGTCGAGTACCCGGCCGCCGTCAACGCCTTGACGCGCGACCAGGTCAATAGCGCCGTTAAGAAGCACCTCAATCCGGGTGCAATGGTATTGGTCGAGGCTGGGAGCGTTCCGTCGGCGGTTCATTGAGTCGGCCTCGGTTCTATACTTGACTATCAACACGCCGAGGACATCAAACTGCTCGACGGCGGAGGTTGATCGCGCTGCCGCATGATCATTGATCGCCATCTGTGGCACGGTCGATCCACAGTGTACGCGTTCAGCGCGGCAACCTTTTGCAACGGAGCCGGCACAAACGGACTGGAGCGACGATTCACCTCAACCGAAGGAGATGGCTAATGCTGGACTGCAAACATGTGGTGGGGGAGTGGCGTCGCAGCCGCATCGGCTTTCGCACCGGGCTGGGCGTTGCCGCTCTGATGGTGTTGGGCACCAGCGTGGCCTTGGGCCACCCGCCCCACTTCAATCATGACGGCAATCTGCTGATTTCCGACCAGTTCAACAACCGTGTCATCGAGATCGACCGATCCGGTGAAATCGTTTGGCAGTTTGGTGTCGGCCCGGCCGACACCAGCGCGAAGTCTATCGTCGGCGTCAACGATGCGCAGCGCGTCGGCAGCGCCACTCTGATGGCCGGTACCGGAGTTCCCGCCGGTTTCGAGCCGGCATGTCCTGGCGGCTGTGCCGACAACCGCGTGCTGCTGGTCAACCGTCACGGTCGCATCATCTGGCAATACGGCCAATTCGGCGTCACCGGCGCGGCGCCGGGCGAACTCAACACGCCGGTGCAGAACACCTGGACCCCGGATCAGACCGTGCTGATCACCGACCAGGGGAATCAGCGAATAATCGAGGTCGATTTTAATAAAGAAATCCTATGGCAGTACGGGCAGACCGGCATAGCGGGCAACGGCCCCAACCAGCTTAACAACCCCAACGCCGCCGAACTGTTGGAGAACGGCCATATCCTGATCAGCGACGAGAACAACAATCGCGCTATCGAGGTCACCCGGGATCACAAAATCGTTAGCACCTTCACCGCCGGCGGCAGCGTCAGCGGCGTAGCCTTCGCCAGCCGGCTGCCGAATGGCCATACCCTGCTCACCGACTCCAACAACAGTCGCATCGTGGAAGTCGACGCACACGATCAGCCGGTGTGGCAGTACATGACGAAAACCGACCCGCATAGCAATGTGGCGCCGCTGCCGACGCGCGCGATCCGCACGCACGGCGGCAAGACCATCATCAGCGATCAGTTCAATCACCGGGTAATAATCGTCGACAAGGCGGGCACGATTGTCGCCCATTACGGCAACCTAAATGCCCCTGGGTTCGGTAAGCAAAATACCAGCCAGGGGCTGAATGGGCCGTACGACGCCAAGCGCATCGGCGACTACACCGGTCTGACGCCGCCGTTCGATTTTGACGAGGAGAGTGACGAGGATTAATTATTGCCCCGCAACATGCATTCCTTGGGTTTAATATGTTCGGCGGAGTCTGGGGTCGGCCCGACTCCGCGTATCTCTAGTAGAACAAATTAAAATACTCGAGGAGAAATTATGAAGATCGAAAATGGCATCGCTGCGCTTGCGGCTTTCCTGGGTCTTGCGTTAACCAGCGTCGTTGCTGTCGCGGATGAACATCCATTCACCGAAGGCACGGTAGTCAGGGTGTCCGCAATACGTACTGAATATGGGAAGTTTGACGAGTACATGAAATTCCTCGACACCACCTGGAAGGCCACGCAGGAAGCGGCGAAGAAGGCCGGTTACAGCACCGGCTATAAAGTCGTCTCGGTGGAGCCGCGCGGCGAAAATGATCCGGACATTTATCTGGTTGTCTATTACAAGAACTGGGCCGCGTTGGACGGTGCAACCGCCAAGGGCGATGCGATATCCACCGAGGTGAACGGCTCCGTGGCGGCGGCCAATAAGGGCGCGGTCGATCGCGGCAAGATCCGGCGTGTTCTAGGTTCGTGGACGGGACAGCAGCTCGACTTGAAGTAAAGTTAGAATCGCAAGTTACTTACCAGAAGGCCGGGCTTCAAGCCCGGCCGCTCACCATAGTAGCGGGACGCAACACCGCGCTGTTGGTTGCCGTGGTGGTTCTCCCGTATGTGCCGCGTCGGGCGTGGCTGTGAGGCCGTGCCATTACGCGGCACTTTGACGCGCTTGTACCCAGAGGCGACCCGTACATCGAATTACCGAGTTAAGATTTCCCCAAATAATCCTGCTTGCCAATTTCCAAGCCCGATTGCCTGAGGATGTCGTACGCCGTGGTGACATGGAAAAACACATTCGGCAGCACATGATGGAACAGGTAGGGGGTGCCCTGCATGCTCTTGGTTGAACTTCGAGTCTGCCAAGTGATGGTTTTATCTGCGGCTCCCTCAAACTGCGTCGACCGCAGTGATTCGAGAAAGACGATGGTATCGCGCGTGGCGGCGATCCAGTCTGCGAAGCCCCGTTCTTTGGCTTCGAAGGCCGGAACTTCCGCTCCTGCGAGCCGAGCGGCGCCGCTGCGCGCCGAATCGTTGGCGAGCTGGATCTGCATTGCCAGAGGCAGCATGTCCGGAAACAATCGAGTGCCGAGCAATGCCGCAGGATCGATCTTACGAGCCTCGGCGTGTGCCGCCGCCTTCTCGAGAATGGCCGCGAGGCTGTTCAATGCGCGAGTGCAAGTGGGCACCGTGGCAGTATGCATGGAAAGAGACATAATTTAGGCCGCCTTGGTTGACGCGGCGAGCTGCCGCAATACGTATTGCAGAATCCCGCCGTGCTGGTAGTAGTCGAGTTCTTTGGGGGTGTCGATGCGCAGGCGCGCTTCGAATTCCATGATTTTGCCGTCGTCGGTCTTGGCGATGACCGTGACGAACTTGGCCGCACCGCGATTCAGTCCGGCGATCTCAAAAGTCTCCCTGCCGGTGAGCCCGAGCTTGAGCGCGTTCTGGCCGTCCTTGTATTGCAGCGGCAGCACGCCCATGCCAATCAGGTTGGAGCGGTGGATGCGCTCGAAGCTCTCGGCGATCACCGCCTTGACCCCCAGTAGCATGGTGCCCTTGGCCGCCCAGTCGCGCGAGCTGCCGGTGCCGTATTCCTTGCCGGCCAGAATCACCAGCGGTGTACCCGCGGCCTTGTACTTGACCGAGGCGTCGAAGATGGCCATCTGCTCGCCGCTGGGGATGTGCACAGTGACACCGCCTTCCGTGCCCGGCAGCAACAGGTTCCGCAGTCGGATATTGGCGAAGGTGCCGCGCATCATGACTTCATGATTGCCGCGGCGTGCGCCGTAGGAATTGAAATCCATGGCCTGCACGCCCTGCGCCACCAGGTACTTGGCAGCCGGACTGGACTTGGCGATATTGCCGGCGGGTGAGATGTGATCGGTGGTGACCGAATCCCCCAGCACCGCGAGTGCTCGAGCGCCCTTGATGTCGGTCAGGGGCGCCGGTGTCATGGTGATGCCGTCGAAGTAGGGCGGGTTTTTGACGTAGGTGGATTTACCGTCCCAAGAATATATCTTGCCAGCCGGCGTCTTGATGGCGCTCCAGTTCGCGTCGCCAGTGAACACATTGGCGTAGCCCCTCTTGAACATCGCCGAGTCCACCGACGCGGCCACGGCAGCCGCCACATCGGCGGCGCTCGGCCAGACATCCTTGAGGTACACCGGATTGCCATCCTTGCCGGTGCCCAGCGGTTCCGTGGTGATATCGATGTCCAAACTGCCCGCCAGGGCGTAGGCGACGACCAAGGGTGGCGAGGCGAGGAAATTCATCTTGATTTCCGGATGCACACGGCCTTCGAAATTGCGATTGCCCGACAGTACTGAGCAAGCGACGACGTCGGCGTATTTGACGGCCTCGGAAATTTCCGCCTTCAGGGGTCCGGAGTTGCCTATGCAGGTGGTGCAGCCGTACCCCACGGTATAAAAGCCGAGCGCCTCCAAGTCCTTCAGCAGGCCCGCCTTCTGCAAATAGTCGGTGACAACGCGCGAGCCAGGAGCGAGAGAGGTTTTTACCCAGGGTTTGGAAGTCAGTCCGCGAGCGCTTGCATTGCGGGCCAGTAGCCCCGCAGCCACCAGCACGGCGGGATTCGAGGTATTCGTGCAACTGGTGATGGCGGCGATCAATACCGCGCCGTCCTTCACCTCGAAGCTGTTGCCGCCGACAGTGGCTTTGGCGAGTCCGGTGGCCTGAGGATTCTTTTGTGCGCGCTCTTCCGCCATCTTCTTCACGCTGCTTTCATAGACTTGCTTCGCGCTGCGCAGCGGTACGCGATCCTGTGGGCGCTTCGGCCCAGCGAGAGAGGGTTCGACCGTCGACAGATCGAGTTCGACTACATCGGTGTAGTCGGCGGCCGGCGCGCCATTGATCCGCCACAAGCCCTGCGCTTTGGCGTAGGCCTCGACCAGTGCAATCTGCTGCGGGGATCGACCGGTGAGTTCGAGATAGCGAATGGTTTCTTCGTCGATAGGGAAAATCGCGCAGGTCGAGCCGAATTCCGGCGACATATTGGCGATGGTGGCGCGGTCGGCCAGTGGCAGGCCCCTCAGGCCGTCGCCGAAGAATTCCACGAATTTATCTACCACGCCTTTCTTGCGCAAAGCCTCCGTGACCGTCAGCACGAGGTCGGTTGCCGTCGTGCCCGCCGGCAAGCTGCCGGCAAGTTTGAAACCGATGACTTGCGGGATCAGCATGGTCACCGGCTGGCCTAACATGGCGGCTTCGGCCTCGATGCCGCCCACTCCCCAACCCAGAACCCCCAATCCATTGACCATGGTGGTGTGCGAGTCGGTGCCCACCAAGGTGTCGGGATATGCAAGCTTCTTGCCGGTGGCGTCGTCCGAGAAAATCACTCGCGCCAGGCGTTCGATGTTGACTTGGTGGACGATTCCGGTGTTCGGCGGTACGACCTTGAAGTTGCTGAATGCCGTTTGCCCCCAGCGCAGGAACATGTAGCGTTCGCCATTGCGGCTGAATTCGATTTCGTTGTTGTGTTGCAGAGAGTCGGCGGTGCCGTATTCATCGACCTGCACCGAGTGATCGATGACCAATTCGGCGGGTGCTAGGGGATTGACTCGCTCTGGGTCTCCGCCAAGCCGCACGATGGCCTCGCGCATGGCCGCCAAGTCCACGATGCAGGGAACCCCCGTGAAGTCCTGCATGATGACTCGCGCCGGCGTGAAGGCGATTTCATGATTGGGCTGTGCCTTCGGGTCCCATTTCAGCAGAGCGTCGATGTCGCTCTTGGTGACATTCACCCCGTCTTCGAAGCGCAGCAGGTTTTCCAACAGAATTTTCAAGGAAAATGGCAGGCGGTCGACGTTGAGCGACTTGAGCGCATTGAGACTGAGAATCTCATAGTGCTCAGCGCCTACTTTCAGCGTCGTTCTTGCCTTGAAGCTATCCGTCATGACCCCTCCACGGAAAAAAAAGAATTATAAGTCATTCCACGGGCGACGGGCGGCTAGTGGGAATTGAATCGTCGCGCGATGACGCCGCCGCCCAAACAATGTGCACCGTCATAGAACACGGCGTACTGGCCGGGCGTGACGGCGCGCGCGGGCTGGCTCAAGGTTACGCGCCAGTTTTGCTCGGGGGCGGCGCCATTCTCGCCGCCCGCGCCGCGAGCGTCGGACAGTTGCACCGTGCATTTCAAATCACTCTGCCGATACCGCGTCTTGACCGCACATTCGAATGCTTGCTCGACGGCAGCGCCTGAATTCAACCAGTGCATCTGCTCCACATCGAAGGCATCGGAGAGCAGCAGGGGATGGTCTTGATCCTGCACCACGATGAGTGCATTGCGCTCGGTGACTTTGTGAGCCACGTACCAGGGTGCCGCGGCGGTTCCGGCGCGGCCGCCGATACCGAGACCGGATCGTTGCCCCAGGGTGTACAGCGCCAGGCCGCGGTGCTCGCCTAAAACCAATCCGCGGTCGTTCTCGATCGGTCCCGGCTCAGTGCGTAAATAGCGGCTGAGGAATTCTTGAAAAGGCCGTTCGCCGATAAAGCAGATGCCGGTGCTGTCGGGCTTGTCGTACACCGGCAATCCGGCCGCATGCGCGAGCCGGCGCACCTCTGACTTGCGCAACTCGCCGATGGGAAACAGGGTGTTGCGGAAGGCCGATGCGGCGACCCCGTGAAGAAAATAGCTCTGGTCCTTGGTGCTGTCCGCCGCTTTCAGGAGCATAGGTCCCGAGGCTGTGTGCTGCAGGCGGGCATAGTGCCCGGTGGCGATCCAGGCAGCGCCCAGACGATGCATGTAGTCCAGACAGACGCCAAATTTGATTTCGCGATTGCACAGCACGTCGGGGTTGGGGGTTCGGCCCACGGAGTATTCGCGCAGGAAAAACTTGAAAACCTGTTCGCGGTACTGTGCGGCGAAGCTCACCCTATGTAGGGGTATCCCTAGGGTGTCACACACCCGGCGCGCATCCTGAAAATCGGCCGCGGCGGTGCAGTAGGAGTCCTCCTCCTCCTCCCAGTTCGACATGAACAGCCCTTGCACCGCGAAGCCGTCGCGCTGCAATAGGAGTGCGGCAACGGCCGAGTCAACGCCGCCTGACATGCCGACAATGACGGGTCCGGAAAGCTTAGGATCGGGGACAGAAAGCGGCGAATCAGAGAGGGCGGGCGGCATCTGCCCATTATACGGGGTGGGCCGCAGCGGACCGAAAGCTACATGAGCATTTGCCGCATTTGCGATTCTTGCATGCTGGTTTGCCACACTTCATCGAAGAAGTTCAAGTAGCGACGCACGACGGCCGGATCGTTCAAATCGGAGATTCCGTCCCAGCGATCCGCCTGCAATCGATACACCAGGGCCCTGTCATCCGCAATGATGAATGCGCCGGCGCTGGCAGGGTATTCGGGACTCATGGCGCGTAAATCGATGCAGCTGGTGAGGCGGCGCGCCAATGCAAGAAAGCGGTTATTGTCGACCATGGCTCGCGAGGGATCAGCGAGCAGAACACGTACCTTGGCGTAGGAACGCGCCAGTACCAGCCGCTTGATGGCCTCGAGGAAGGGCTCTTCCCCATAGACCAGGGGTTCCAGATCTTGGGTGAAAATGGACAGCAGGCGCTGGGCCGACTTGGCTACCTTGAGGCTGGCTTCGCGAACCTCCGGCATGGTGGTCAGAATGGTACGGGTGCCCGATCCCGTAGCCAGGTCTGCTCCTTTGCCAGGAACCCTGTCCGCGGCCGGCTTCGTCCGTTCTTCCGTGCTACCCGCCATAACCTTGAGCCTCGATTGGAGGTTTACGGACATTTTGCCCCACCTCGCGTACTTTGAGAGATAGTACCGTTTGGCTTGGAATGCCCCGTGCTAACTGCGTCACGTTTCGGACGGTGAAAGGTGCAATCGATGACTTATGGTTCACCGGCACGCCGCGCCAGTAGCGGCGCCAAACCCACATAATCCTTGGGTTCCAGGCGCAGCAGACCATCCTTCTCCACCGCCGGCAATTCCAGCGAGGCGATGAACGCTCGCATGGAGGCCTTGTCCATGGGCCGGCCTCGGGTGAAGGATTTTAACCGGTCATAGGCATCGGGAATGCCGTGGGCGCGCATCACCGTCTGCACGGCCTCACCCAGCACCTCCCAAGCATGGTCGAGGTCTTCTGCCAATCGTACCCTGTCGAGTTCGATTTTCCCCAGCCCCTTGTTGAGCGACCCGTAGCTCAGCACCGAATGTCCGATCGCCACCCCTAGATTGCGCAGCACGGTGGAGTCCGTCAGGTCGCGCTGCAGGCGCGACACGGGCAGCTTGTCGGCGAAATGGCCCAGCAGCACATTGGCCAATCCCAAATTGCCCTCGGCGTTTTCGAAATCGATAGGATTGACCTTGTGCGGCATGGTGGAGGAGCCGACTTCGCCTTCCACCGCACTCTGCTTGAAATAACCGAGCGAGATGTAGCTCCACATGTCGCGCGCGAGATCGAGCAGCACAGTGTTGGCTCGCATGAGTGCATGACAGTACTCGGCAATCCAATCATGAGGCTCGATCTGCGTGGTAAAGGCATTCGATACCAACCCCAAGGATTCGACAAAGCGCCGGCTGAACTCCGGCCAATCCACCTGCGGCATGGCCGCCACATGCGCATTAAAATTACCGACGGCGCCGTTCATCTTGCCGAGGATGACGACGCGCTCGATGGCGGCGCGCTGGGTCTTAAGCCGGGCGGCAAGGTTGGCGAGTTCCTTGCCCGCCGTGGTTGGGGTAGCGGTCTGACCATGGGTGCGCGACAGCATGGGCGCCGCTGCGTGTCGCTGCGCCAGAGAATCGAGCACGCCCCCTATGCCATCGAGCATGGGCAGCAGCAAAGTCGCGCGAGCGCCTTTCAACATGAGCGCGTAGGCGAGGTTGTTGATATCTTCGGAGGTACAGCCGAAATGCAGCCATTCAAGCTCGGCGGCGTTCGCTCCATGCGTCTTGAGTTCAGTGCGCAGCCAAATTTCGACCGCTTTTACATCGTGATTGGTGCGCGCTTCTATTTGCTTGATAGCCGCCACGTCGGCGCCGGCCGGGTCCTTGGCCAGAGTAGCGAGCAAATCGCGGGCCGCAGGCGACAGCTGGGCCAGAGCAGACGCAGCCGGCCCTTGGGCAAGCGCCAGAAACCAGGCGCATTCCACACGCACGCGCTCTCGCACCAGGCCCGCTTCACTGAATAAGTAGCGGACCGCCGCCAGTTTGCCGGCGTACCGGCCATCGAGGGGTGAAAGCGCGTCAACAGAGGAGGTAGGCATCGGGGCACAGGTCGCTTTAAGTGTAGAATCGCCAATATTACCGTAAACGATTGAACCAGCGGAGTAAGGCGCGATGCCGGCAACCCCTCGCGTCGAGCGTGACAGTATGGGCGCGCTCGAAGTGCCGCCGAATGCCCTATGGGGCGCGCAAACCCAGCGCGCCGTGCAAAACTTCCCCAGCACGGGGCTGCGCATGCCGCGGGCCTTCATTCGCGCATTGGGGCTAATAAAGCATGCCGCGGCAGGCGCCAACGTGGAAATGGGCGATTTGGCGCCGGATCTAGGGCTGGCCATCCAGGCTGCGGCGCTCGATGTCGCCGCGGGCCGGTACGATGACCAATTCCCGGTGGATGTATTTCAAACAGGGTCGGGCACCAGCAGCAACATGAACGCCAATGAGGTCATCGCCACCGTGGCCTCGCGTTCGGCATCGCGTGCCGTGCATCCGAACGATCACGTGAACATGAGCCAAAGCAGCAACGATGTGGTGCCCACCGCAATTCACGTGTCCGCGGCTCTCCTATTGCAGGAGAATCTGCTGCCGGCGCTCGAACGTCTGCGCACGGTCCTGGCTGAGAGGGCCGCTGATTTGGGCGATGTGGTCAAGACGGGTCGCACCCATCTGATGGATGCCGTGCCCATCACTCTGGCGCAGGAACTCAAGGGTTGGCGGTCGCAGATCGACGCTGCCGTGGCGCGCTTGCAGTCGGTCACACCGCGCTTGTACCAGCTGGCGCAGGGCGGCACCGCCGTCGGCTCAGGGCTCAACGCCAGGCCGCAATTCGGCACCGTATTCGCACGTGGCCTGGCGGCGAGCACCGGGCTGGCATTCCGGCCCAGCGACAATTACTTCGCCGCATTGTCGAGCCAGGACACGGCCGCGGAACTGTCCGGCCAACTCAAGGTCCTTAGTGTGAGCCTGATGAAAATTTCGAACGACCTACGTTGGATGAACAGCGGACCTCTGGCCGGCTTGAGTGAAATAGCGCTGCCCGCTCTGCAGCCCGGCAGCAGCATCATGCCGGGTAAGGTGAACCCCGTTGTGCCGGAATCCGTGGCCATGATGGCCGCCCAGGTGATGGGCAATGATGCGACCATCACCGTCGCCGCGGCCTCGGGAAATTTTCAGCTCAACGTCATGCTGCCGGTGATTGCCTATAATTTATTGCAAAGTGTGGAATTGCTCGGCATCGGCAGCCGTAATTTAGCGGATCACGCGCTCGCAGGGTTCACCGTCAACCAGGCGCGATTGCAGGATGCGCTAGCTCGCAATCCGATCTTGGTCACGGCGCTCAATCCCCTCATCGGTTATGAAAAAGGCGCGGCTATCGCCAAGAAGGCCTATGCCGAAGGGCGGCCCATTTTGGAGGTCGCCGCGGAAATGAGTCACCTGAGCGTCGATGAACTGCGCCGCCTGCTCGATCCGAAGACGTTGACCGAGGGCGGCATCCACGGTGCCGGTGCTTAGAAGATTGATGGATGCTCTTTACTCCAAGGCGCATATTCGCGAGTCTCTGGATCTCCGGCCATCCAGTCCGGCGGACGAAATGCAGTGGTTGGCCGGTGCCTCGGCTGAGGTCGTGTCCAGAGTGCGTGCCTCGCTCCCCGCGCGGCGGGTGCCCGCGGCCGTGCTGGTGCCGCTGGTGGATCACGAGTCGGGATTGACGGTGCTGTTGACGCAGCGCGCTGAGACGCTCAAGGATCACGCCGGCCAAATCAGCTTCCCCGGCGGGCGCATCGAGCCCGAGGACCAGGATGCCTGGCATGCGGCGCTGCGCGAAAGTTATGAAGAGATCGGTCTGTTGCCCGACTTCGTGGAATTCGCGGGATATCTTCCCGATCACCACGTCATCACCGGGTTTCGGGTGACGCCCGTGGTGGGCTTCGTGAATCCGGACTATCAGCTGCGCATAGCCAAGGCTGAAGTGCATGATGTATTCGAAGTGCCGCTGGAATTCATCTTAGATTCGGCCAATCACAAATCCCGCCGCCGCAATCTAGGAGACTTGACCTTCGAGGTGCACGACATTCCCTACGGCGAGCGCAACATCTGGGGCGCGACGGCCGGCATGTTGATGACATTGCGCCGCATGTTGCAGGCCGGCGGCGAAAAACCGCAGTGACGAGTCGGATGCGCGAATTGCTGTCCATCATTGTGCGCCTGCGCGCGACCGACGGCTGTCCCTGGGATCGAGAGCAATCCTTCGCGAGTATTGCGCCGTATACCATCGAAGAGGCCTACGAAGTCGCGGACGCCATTGAACGCGGCGACATGCGGCATCTCAAGGACGAACTGGGAGATTTGTTGTTTCAAGTGGTGTTTCACGCGCAGATCGCCAGCGAGGCGGGCCAGTTCGATTTCGAGGCGGTGGCCGGTGCGATCTGCGACAAGCTGATCCGCCGCCACCCGCATGTTTTCGGCTCGAGCGGTTCATTGACGCCCGCGCAGCAAAGCCTCAACTGGGAAGAGATCAAGGCACAGGAACGTGGCGCCGCGCCCGACCCTCAAACCGGTCACTTGGACGGAGTGCCGCAGGCCATGCCGGCGCTGATGCGCGCCTTCAAGCTGAGCAAAAGGGCGGCGCGCGCCGGTTTTGATTTCGAGCACGCTGGTCAGACCGCGGACAAGGTGGCCGAAGAGCTCGCGGAAGTACGCGAGGCCGCCGAGCACAATGCGCAACCGAACGCCTCGCCCGCGAACGCTTCCCAGGCAGAGCGGGGCGTGTCCCCGAAAATCTTTGAAGAGATCGGCGATCTGTTGTTCGCGGCCGCGAATTTGGCCCGCAAACTCGAGGTCGACGCCGAAGCGGCGTTGCGTGCGGCAAACACCAAGTTCGAACGGCGATTTCGCGGCATGGAATCCCTGGCGGCGCAGCGCGGCGAGATTTTCGCGAAGCTGAGCCTCGAGGCGCAAGAGAGGCTTTGGCAAGAAGTCAAGCGTGGCGAGTGAGCAGCGGACATCGCCTGAGCGGCGGGCAGCCAGCGCCGCGCGTGGAGCGGCGCAGCTCGTTTTCAAACACGACGCTGAATTGCCAATCTCGGCGCGGCGCGAAGCGATCATGGAGGCGTTGCGCCTAAACCAAGTCTTGATCGTCGCCGGCGACACCGGCTCGGGCAAAAGCACTCAATTGCCGCAGTACTGCCTCGAAATGGGCCGCGGCCTGGATGGCCTGATCGCGCATACTCAGCCGCGGCGACTGGCGGCGCGCGCCCTGGCTGCGCGAATCGCCGAGGAAGTCGGCCAGCCCGTGGGCCGCAGCGTCGGCTTTCGCGTGCGCTTCGCCGATCAGGCATCCGATGTTACGCGCCTGCTGCTGATGACCGACGGTGTGTTGTTGGCGGAACTGGCGTCGGACTCGAAGCTGCGCCGTTACGACACCATCATTGTCGATGAGGCGCACGAGCGTACTCTGAACGTCGATTTGTTGATGGGCGTGCTGAAGCGGCTGCTGCCGCGCCGGCCGGATCTAAAGGTGATCGTGACGTCGGCGACTCTAGACGTCGAGCGCATATCGCGTTTTTTCAATGCTGCGCCCATCATCACCGTCAGTGGCCGCGGCCATCCCATCGAAGTGCGCTACCGCGAAGCGCCGGATGACGCGGAGGATCCCGATCTGCCTGCCGCCGTGTTGGAGGCGTACCTGGAAATCGCGACGGAACCGGGCACGCTCGGCAGTGGCGACGTTCTGGTGTTTCTGCCCGGCGAGCGCGAGATACGCGATGTGGGCGAGCACCTGCAGCGCGAATTGCGCACCGATGTCGAGGTCCTGGAGCTGTATTCGCGGCTGTCGTGGGAGCAACAGAGCAAGATATTTCAGCACGGCTCGCGGCAGCGGATCGTGTTGGCGACCAACGTGGCCGAGACCTCGATTACCGTGCCGGGTATTCGATCGGTCATCGATTCAGGGCTGGCGCGAATCAGCCGCTACAGCCCGCGCAGTCGCCTGCAGCGACTGCCCATAGAGCCCATATCGCGCGCCAGCGCCGATCAGCGTAAGGGCCGCTGCGGCCGGTTGGGCCCGGGACTGTGCCTGCGGCTGTACACTCAAGCTGACTTCGACGAGCGCCTAGCCTTCACTGAGCCGGAGATTCTGCGCACGAATCTCGCAGCCTTGCTGCTGCGCCTGGCCGCGGACGAGCTGGGCGAGGCAGAGAATTTCCCCTTCATCGATGCGCCCGATTCACGCGCGCTCAGCGACGGTTACCGGCTGCTGCAAGAATTGCAGGCATTGGACGAGGAACGGCGGATCACCCGCCGCGGCCGCGCCATGGCGCGGCTGCCGCTCGATCCGCGTCTGGCGCGGGCCTTGCTGGAGAGCAAGCACTTTCACGCCGAGAGCGAGTTACTGGCCATCGTAGCGGGCCTGAGTGTGCCTGACGTTCGCATCGCCGCGGCCGCAGGTCCCACTGCCGGGAGCCCCGGCGTTTCGAACAGCGCTGCCGCGAGCGGCGCCGCAGACGCCGGCCTTGGCGCCGCTTTCGACGACCACAAGTCCGAATTTGTCTCCCTGGTGAAAATCTGGCGGGCGTACCGCAAGGCTCGCGAAGGCCCGCGACGCGAGCTGAGGCGCTGGTGCAAGGAGCGGCGGTTTTCGCTGCTGCGGCTGTCCGAATGGGACGATGTGTATGCGCAGGTCGCCGAGCGCGCGGCGGACCTTGGCATCACGGCGCAGCGGCAGGCGGCCAGCTACACGGGCATACATCGCTCGCTGCTCGCCGGCTTTTGCACCATGGTGGGTGTACGCGGCGAGGAGGGCGCTTATCTCGGCACCCGCAACGTACGCTTCCATATCTTTCCCGGGTCGCCCTTGGCGCGGCGGCGGCCGCGCTGGGTCATGGCGGCGAATATCGTCGAGACATCGCGAGTCTTCGCGCGGCGCGTGGCGGAAATCGAGCCGCAGTGGATCGAGTCGGCCGCCGCACAC
This sequence comes from Gammaproteobacteria bacterium, assembly GCA_025357835.1. Lineage (GTDB taxonomy): Bacteria > Pseudomonadota > Gammaproteobacteria > Steroidobacterales > Steroidobacteraceae > Bog-1198. The sequence continues at coordinate 32,446 of JANYLM010000146.1, read as the reverse complement.
CTGTTGAAGCGTGAATATCTTGAACCCGATTGGGACGAGGCGCGCGAGGAGGTGGTGGCGCGCGAGCGCATCGGCTTCCTTGGATTGACCTTGAGCGCAAATCGAGTCGTGAACTACGGCCCCATTGCGCCGGAGGAAGCGCGACTCATATTCGCCCGCGAGGCCTTGGTGTACCAGCGTCTGCAGCGCAGACCGGAGTGGCTGCTGGAGAATGATGCTGCGGTCCGCGATGTGCAGCGGATGGAGGAACGCCTGCGCACGCGCGATCTGTTGCAAAGCGCCGAAGCTTTCGTTGAATTCTACGACCGAGCGCTGCCGCGGCAGGTATCGAGCGCGGCCACGCTGGAGTATTTCACTCGGCATCTAACAGATGCCGGACAGCGCGCCGTGACTTTGGACCCCGAACATATTTTCGCCCGCATCCCGGAGCTTGAGGCGCTCGCGAAATTTCCCGAAGTCGCCAGTGTGAATGCGCTGTCCATCCCCGTCGAATACCGCTTTGCGCCTGGAGAATCTCGGGACGGCGCCAGTTTGCGCATACCGATGCTGGCATTGCCCGGACTCACTCGCGCCGCCGTGGACGCCGCGGTGCCCGGACTTGCCGAACCGCGAATCGAGGCGCTGCTGCGCTCCCTGCCCAAGGATGCGCGCCGGAATTTGATTCCGATCGGGGCGACGGCCGCGCAATTTTTGGCGGCTAGGGGCGTTGCCGCCGCGGACCCGCAAAGCCTCAAAGTTTGGCTGAAGGAGCAGCGCGGTATCCCCGATGCGCTGCTGCGATTCGATCTTACCGCGGTGCCCACTCATTTAATGCCGCAACTCACTGTGACCGCTGACGGCAAGGACCTGGCGTACGGGAAGACTCTGGCGGAATTACGTCGCGCCAGCGCCGTCGCCGCCCGAGCCGAACTCGAACGCCGCGCGCAGGCCACATATGGGGTCTTGGGCGCCTGGCGACGCTTCGAGATCGACGAATTGCCCGACACTGTGCCGCTGGCGCTCGAGCAGGGCACGGTGTGGGTGTTCCCGACGCTGGCGCGAGGCAGTCAGGGACTGGAGGTGCGGTATGAATGGTCCGCTGCCGAGGCAGCGCGCAGTTGGCGGCGGGGCGCCGTGTATCTGGCGCGTGGTCTGCTCGCGGCCCAGGCGCGCGATATCGGCAAGGCCATTGCGGGCAATGCCACATTAATGCTCGCCGCCAGCCCCTACGTTCAGAGCGGCGCCCTGAACGAGACCATGCTGCAGCTGGTATTTCGCCGCGCCTGTTTCGGCGACGCCGACGCGCCGCGCAGCCGGGAATCGTTTGAAAGCGCCGTCGACCAAGGACGCGCACGCCTGCATCCCTGCCTGGAGGAAATGGCGGCGACCGCCATGGGCTGGTTCAAGGAGGCGCGCGCGGTGCGCCGGGCGCTCGACGCCGCGCGTACTCAATCGTCGGCCGACGCGGTAGACGAGGCCAACGAGCATCTGCGGCTGCTGCTGGACGCCGGCAACCTCGAATCCCTTTCGATGGATTGGCTCCGCCAGCTGCCACGCTATTTGAAGGCCGAGGAGCGGCGCTGGCAACGCGGCAGGGCGCGAGGCAGCGAGTCGCCGCATATCGCTAAGGAACTTCACGAATGGTCAGCGCGTCATCAGACCCTGGCGACGCGGGTCGGCGCAGAAATGCGCTGGATCCCGGAACTTGACGACTTGCAAAGCTGGATCGAAGAATACCGCGTGTCGCTGTACTCCCAAGAACTCAAAACGCTAGGCCCTATCTCGGCGACTCGCCTGGAACAGCGGGCAGCGGCCATCGAAGCCTGGCTCAATCGTTAACAGCTTTACCTCGAATGTACGGCGAGGCCGATGTCGATCTCTTAGGGAAGTTATGTGAGGGAATCGGATTGACGTTTAACGTTAAGCGTTATGGAGTTCCTCAAATATGATAAAGAGCTTCAAGTGCACCGATACGCAGAAGCTCTTTGAAACGGGAAAGTCGGCTCGCTTCCGCGGAATCGCGAAAGTGGCCACGAGGAAACTGACTCAATTGCAGGCGGCCGCGACGCTGGAGTTTTTGCGGTCGCCGCCAGGCAACCGGCTCGAAGCATTGGACAGAGACCGCCTCGGGCAGCACAGCATCCGCGTCAACGACAAGTGGCCGATCTGCTTCCGATGGACCGATGCGGGCCCTGAAGGCGTCGAAATAGTGGACTACCACTACTGAACTGGAGTTGACGGTATGAGGCTCGCTACTTTGGCGGCGATGCGCAGTCGTGGCTCAATCTTCAGTCCGTGTATGAGCTGCGGCTGGCAGAGATTGCGAGCGCCAAACGGATTGGCCGTGAGGTGAAGGCGCGGGAAATGCGAGAACTGACTGAAACATGATAACGGTCACCACCTCTCTTAAGTTCTCCTGCAAGAAAACCTTAGACCCATCGGCGGCCCAGACCAGAAAAGGGGGTAGGTACACACGGGGCGACCACTGGCGGATTTAGTGGTCGCCCCGTGTGTACCTACTCCTCTTCTGGGTATTCGCAGCGACCAACGAACTAAACGTTGAACCGAATGCCTTGCGCCAGCGGCAGCTCCGAACTCCAGTTGATGGTGTTCGTCTGACGCCGCATGTAGGCCTTCCAGGAATCCGAACCCGCCTCACGGCCGCCGCCGGTGTCTTTTTCGCCGCCGAAGGCGCCGCCGATCTCCGCGCCAGAGGTGCCTAAGTTCACATTGGCGATGCCGCAATCGCTGCCGTCGGCGGACAGGAAGCGTTCGGCCACTTGCAACCGGTCCGTGAACACCGCCGAAGAGAGGCCATAGGGGACGGAGTTTTGTATGGCCAGCGCCTCATCAAGGGTGTCATAGGCGAGCAGGTACAAAATCGGCGCAAAGGTTTCAGTACGCACCACCGCCATGCCGGCGTTGGCGCGGATGATCGCCGGTTCCACGAAATTGCCCGGTCCCGGTAACGCCTTGCCGCCGCACAGTAGCTGTCCACCCTCGGCCTGTGCCGTGGCGATCGCCGCCGAATAGCGCGCCACGGCGCCCGTGTCGATCAGCGGTCCCATCAGAGTGTCCGGCTTGAGCGGGTCGCCGATGCGCACCTGCCCATAGGCTGCGATCAGCCGCCGCTCCAGCTCGGTGGCGCGCGAACGATGCACCAGCACGCGTCGCGTCGTGGTGCAGCGCTGACCCGCGGTACCCACCGCACCAAAAACGATGCCCGGCACCGCCAGGTCGAGATTCGCGGTGTCGTCGATGATGATGGCATTGTTGCCGCCCAACTCCAGCAGGCTCTTGCCAAGCCGCTCCGCGACTTTCACGCCGATTTGCCGGCCCACATGGGTGGAGCCGGTAAATGAAACCAGCGCCACGCGCCGGTCATCGACGAAGCGCATCGCGAGCTCGGTGCCCGCGTCGATGAAGATCTGGAAAATCGCCGGCAACGCATGGCGTTCCAGCACCCGATTGCAGATGTGCTGCACGGCCAGCGAACACAGAGCGGTTTTGGGCGAGGGCTTCCATACCGTGGCATTGCCGCTGATGGCCGCCAGGAACGCGTTCCAGGACCACACGGCAACGGGAAAATTAAAGGCGGAAATTACACCCACCACGCCCAGCGGATGCCACTGCTCGTACATGCGGTGCTGCGGCCGTTCGGAGTGCATAGTGAGGCCGTACAGCATGCGGGATTGACCAACTGCGAAATCCGCGATGTCGATCATCTCCTGGACCTCGCCGTCGCCCTCGGCCTTGATCTTGCCGTTTTCCATGGACACCAATGTACCCAGCGCGTCCTTGTACTTGCGCAGCTCCTCCCCCATGAGCCGCACGATCTCACCGCGCTTCGGTGCCGGCACTTGGCGCCAGGCGGCGGCGGCGGCGACGGCCGCGGCCATCACCTGCTCGTAGTCCGCGGGCGTGGCGCCGCGAACCTGCGCCAGCCGCTTGCCCGTCGCAGGATTGATGGAATCAATCAACGGCCCATCGGTTTGTCGGCTCCAGCCGTGGCTGCCGGACCAAGAGCCGGGGTTGATTTCGAGAAGTCCCAGGGCCTGCAGGGGATCGGTGGTGTGCATAGTAAAATTCCGGACGTTCGTAGGGCGCGCATTTTGACTTGGGTTGGCCGACAACGCTAGCATCACCACATGTCGAAAAGCCCCGCCTTGACGAGTTGGCATCCCGCCAGTTGGCACACCCGCCCCGCAACCCAGCAGCCCAACTACTCCGACCGGCAAGCTCTGGAGCGAGCCGTGGGAGCATTGAGCCGCTTGCCGCCGCTGGTGGTCTCCTGGGAAGTCGAGGCGCTACGCGCGAAGCTGGCCCAGGCGCAGCGCGGCGAACAATTCCTGCTGCAGGGCGGCGACTGCGCCGAGAGCTTCGAGGATTGTGAATCCGACAATATCGCCAGACGCCTGAAGATCCTGTTGCAGATGAGTCTGGTGCTGCTGCAAGGGCTGAAAAAGCCCATCATCCGCGTAGGCCGCTTTGCCGGCCAGTACGCCAAGCCGCGCTCGGCCGATACGGAGACCCGCGATGCAGTGACCTTGCCCTGCTACCGCGGCGACAATGTCAATCGGCCGGGATTCACCGCGGCGGAGCGCGAACCGGACCCGGAACTGCTGCTGCGCGGCTACGAGCGCGCTTCCCTGACCTTGAATTTCGTGCGCGCCTTGATCGACGGCGGTTTCGCCGATCTGCATCATCCGGAATACTGGGACCTGAGCTTTTTGCGCCACGCGCCGCTGCACGATGCCTATCGAAATATCGTCGACTCGATCGCCGAGTCGCTGGATTTCTTCGAGTCCATGAGCGGCCAGCGGGTACATGCTGCCACGCGCGGAGACTTCTATACCAGCCATGAAGGGCTGCACTTGCTGTCCGAGCAGGCGCAGACTCGCTACATCGAGCGTCAGAAGCATTGGTACAACCTGTCCACGCACATGCCTTGGATCGGCATGCGGACCGCCAACATCGACGGCGCGCACATCGAATATTTCCGCGGCATCGCCAATCCCATCGGGGTGAAAGTGGGCGCGGCGATGAGCGCCGAGTGGCTCCAAGAAATGGTTCACGTGCTGAATCCGCAGAACGAGCCCGGCCGTTTGACCTTTATCCATCGCTTCGGCGTCAAGGACATCGAGCAGCGGCTTCCCGCCATGATCAAGGCGGTGAGAGCCACGGGTTCCCAGGTGCTGTGGGTTTGCGACCCCATGCACGGCAATACCGAAACCACGGCGGGCGGTGTGAAGACGCGCCGCTTCGACAATATATTGGGCGAGGTGGAGGCTGCCTTCCGCATCCACGAGGAGGAGGGCTCCATGTTGGGCGGGGTCCATATCGAGCTCACGGGCGAAGATGTGACCGAGTGCATCGGTGGCGCGCGGGGTTTGGCGGAGGCCGATCTAGCGCGCGCATATAGGTCGCAGGTGGACCCGCGCCTGAACGCCGAACAGGCCTTGGAATTGGCCATGGTGATTGCGCGCCGGGCCGGCGCCAACAGGCGAACGGGCAAGCCCCCAAAAGCCCCGGTTTAGCACAGCCGGCAAAGGATTATGTCAAAAGCACTCCGGATGAATATTGTTAATAAAAACAATCTATTATAGAGAATATCTAGAGTTGCTCTAGAACCTCGCCGGCGGTTTTTGAAAAGCCGACTTGCCTCGATGCGTGCAGATGCTATTCTGACTTGCAATCCTTTCCCGCCCCTTGAGATTGAGTGTCGCCCGGCCTCCAAGCTCAGACGACACAAGTATTTAATGACGCGTTGCGCGGAATGTTTTCGGGTCGCAAGGAGTCTGACGATTTCCAGCCCTTAAGGGTCTGCGGCGAGGTTGGGTTGCGCTCGGGTTAGTCCAAAGCCGCGCGTGATCGACGGCGGGCTACGCGGAGTTTCCGCGTAGCCCGTTTTTTTTGTCCCAGCGAGAATTGCGACTACCCGCCCGATATGAACAGCACTTTTGATTCCGGTTGTCGCCGCTGTCCGCGCCTAGCCGCATTTCTCGATACCGTGCGCTTGGATGAGCCGGATTATTTTTGTCGTCCGGTTCCGGCATTTGGCGATCCCGACACGCGATTACTCATCGTCGGCTTGGCGCCGGGCATGCACGGCGCTAATCGCACCGGCCGGCCCTTTACCGGGGATCATGCCGGAATACTCCTGTACGCCACCCTGCATAAGTTCGGGCTGGCCAGCGGCCCCGTTTCCACCGCCGCCGATGATGGTCTGAAGCTCTCCGGGGCGCGCATTACCAATGCGGTGAAGTGCCTGCCGCCCGCCAACAAACCGCTGCCCGCGGAAATAAAGATCTGCAATACATTTCTTCGCGCCGAGCTTAGGCAAAGTCCTAAGTTACAGGTGATCCTGGCGCTGGGAGCCATCGCCCACGCGGCGGTGCTACGCGCCAGTGATCTACCGATCGGCGCGCATCGCTTTGCGCATGCGGCGGAATACTCGCTGGGCGCCGGCCGGGTGTTGGTGGATTCCTATCATTGCAGCCGCTACAACACCCAGACGCGGCGGCTGACGACCGTCATGTTCGAGGGCGTTATCAGCAGGGCGCGTGACCTCGCGCTCGCTGCGCGGCCGGGATGAACGCGGAGCGAAAATCACCCCTGGCCTTGCCCGGCCCGGCGGCTGCGCCCGCAAACGCTGCCGCGGCCCCATTCGACGCCAAAGCCTTCGTCGATAGCCTGCCGGGCCGTCCGGGCGTCTACCGAATGCTCGATGCGAAGGCCGAGATTCTGTACGTGGGCAAGGCGCGCAATCTCAAGAGCCGGGTGGGGTCGTACTTTCTGCCCAGCAACATGCAGCCCAAGGTCCTGGCGCTGGTCGCGAAAACCGCGAGCATGGAAGTCACCATCACGAATTCCGACACCGAAGCGCTGTTGCTGGAATTCAATCTCATCAAAAAGTATCGGCCGCGATTCAACGTGGTATTGCGCGACGATAAGAGCTTTCCCTATCTACATTTCGACACCCAGCACGAGTTTCCGCGCCTCGCCTTTTACCGGGGATCGCGCAAGCAGCCGGGGCGGTTCTTCGGGCCTTACCCGTCGGCCGGCGCGGTGCGCGAGACCTTGCAGCAGGTGCAGAAGCTATTTCGCCTGCGAAATTGCGACGATACCTACTTCGCCAATCGTTCGCGGCCGTGCTTGCAATACCAGATCCAGCGCTGCACGGCGCCCTGCGTGGGCCTCATTTCCAAGGACAGTTACGCACACGACGTGGGCGCGGCCATCAAGGTACTGGAAGGGCGCAACGACGAGGTGAGCCAGGACCTCGGCCGTCGTATGGAGGCAGCCGCGGAGCGCCTGCACTTCGAAGAGGCCGCGCAGCTGCGCGACCAGATGGCGAAACTCAAGGCCGTTCAGGCGCAGCAAATCGTTACCGCCGACATCGATCACGATGCAGACGTCATTGCGGTCGCGGCGGGCAACGGCGAGTACTGCGTGGCCTTAATGTTCATTCGCGCCGGCCAAAGCTTGGGGAGCACGACATTTTTTCCCAAAGCTCCTCTGGCCGAGCCGGCAGAAGTCCTGGCGGCCTTCGTCACGCAGTACTATCTGGATCGAGAGGCGCCGCAGGAAATCATCGTCGAGAGCGAGTTCGATGAAATGACCCTGCTCGAGGCGACTCTGGCACAGCGCTCCGGCCGCAAGGTGCGCATTGCCGCCTCGGTGCGCGGCATTCGCGCGCGCTGGCTAGAGATGATGCACAACAACGCCGAACAGGCGCTGACCATGCGCGGCCTGGCGCGCGCCAGCATCGAGTCCAGCCTGGAAGATTTGCGCGAGGCCTTTGATCTGGAGGAGGCGCCGAACCGCATCGAATGCTTCGACATCAGTCACACCGGCGGCACCGATACGGTGGCTTCGTGCGTGGTGTTCGGCGAGGAGGGTCCGATCAAGAGCGATTACCGGCGCTTCAACATCGGCGGGATTCAACCCGGCGATGACTATGCCGCCATGCACCAGGCTCTGACGCGGCGGTATAAGCGCGTGCGCGACGGCGAAACTCCCAAGCCGGACATCTTGCTCATCGACGGTGGCAAGGGACAGCTTGCTGAGGCTGCCGCGGTGCTTAAGGAGCTGGGCATGGACGGAATTATGTTGATAGGCGTCGCCAAGGGCGCCGACCGGCGACCGGGCCAGGAGCAACTGTTCTTGTTGGGGCAGGGGACGCCCACTATACTGGCTGCGGACTCGCGAGCCCTACATCTGATTCAGCGCGTGCGCGACGAAGCGCATCGTTTCGCGATCACGGGACACCGGCGCAAACGGGCCAAGCGTCATAACCAGTCGATACTGGAAACTATTCCGGGCTTGGGGCCCGTCAAACGACGCGAGCTACTGAAACAGTTCGGTGGCTTGCAGGGGATTTTGCGTGCCGGAGTCGAGGATTTCGTGCAAATCCGAGGGTTAGGGCGCGAGCTCGCCGAGGTAATTTATGAGCACCTCCACCCAGGGCGCTGACGGTCAATCGCATTGGAATGTGCCGAACACGCTGACGTGGCTGCGCATTTTGATGATTCCCGCGATCCTCGCGTTGTTTTACTTGCTACCCTATCCCTACGCCGATCCGGCGGCGTGCGCGGCTTTCGCTCTGGCCGGCATAACCGACAGCTTGGACGGTTATTACGCCCGCAAATTGGGCCAAACTTCGCGCCTGGGCGCCTTCTTGGACCCGGTCGCCGACAAACTCATCGTTGCCGCCGCATTGGTATTGATCGTCAGCAAGGATCCGCGCTGGTTCATGGTCATAGTCGCGGTGGTCATCATCGGCCGCGAAATCGCTGTGTCGGCGCTGCGTGAATGGATGGCTGAAATCGGCGCCCGGGCTCGCATCAAGGTGTCGGTGCTGGGCAAGTACAAGACCATTATGCAGATCGTCGGACTGTCGCTGTTGCTGTTTCGGCAGAACCTTTTCGGCATCCCGACGTACAAGTTGGGGTTGGTGTTGACGGCCGTGGCGGCGGTGCTCACGCTCTGGTCCATGGTTCAATACCTACGCTTGGCTTGGCCCGAATTGCGGGGTAGTTCAAGGCTTTAGCGCCATTTCGCACTGCGTTCTCCTTGACTCTCGGCGGCGCGGCCCTACAATTGCGCGTCTGTTTAGGGCGGGAATAGCTCAGTTGGTAGAGCGCAACCTTGCCAAGGTTGAGGTCGCGAGTTCGAGTCTCGTTTCCCGCTCCAGTTTCTGACCACAACCCCGGCAAGTCCGGGGTTGGTTATTTTTCACCAAGGCTAGGTGGCAGAGTGGTCATGCAGCGGCCTGCAAAGCCGCGTACAGCGGTTCGATTCCGCTCCTAGCCTCCATTTCGGGTACCATCCCGGGCATCGACTGGAACCCGACGATGTCCGAAGACAGTTCCCAGCTAGTCAGCATATCTGCCGCTAATTCACCGAACGCACTCGACTTGCGTCGTGTGGGCGCGCATCCCGATCATTGGTATCCCATGGCCTGGTCCGAAGAACTCAAGACAGGCAAAACGCTCGGGCGCCGTTTCGCCGGGCTGCCCATTGTGCTCTACCGCGGCAAGAGCGGGCAGGTGTTCGCACTCGAGGATCGCTGCGCGCACCGCCAGGTGCCCTTGCACCTTGGGGTGGTGAGCGGCGATGAGCTCAAGTGCCATTATCACGGCTGGACTTACAATCGGACGGGAAAATGCGTGAACGTGCCCTATCTCGGCACGGATCGGCTGCCAACCGGAGTCAAGAGCTATCCCGCGCGCGAACTGGACGGCCTGATCTTCGTCTTTCCCGGCGATGCGGCCTTGGCGCAGAGCCGACTGCCCGGGGGTCTGGGTTCCTCGCAGCGCAAGGACTACAAGACGCGGCAGCTTAACCGCGAAGTGGCTTGCCACTACACTTTCATGCACGAGAATCTTTTCGACATGAATCACCAGTTCATGCACCGCAAGCAGATGGGCTCGATCAGGGCCCGGTGCTTAGGGAGGCAACACGGCGACGATTGGGCGCAGGTGGAATACAGCTTCAGCCGTACCGAAGGGAAATCCTCGATGGGCGAACACGTCATCGTGGACTTGATGCGCAAGCGCGGCGAGGCCAAGAAGGATTTCTGCGACCATATGCGGATTCGCACCGACTATCCAACCCAGAGCCTGAAGGTCTGGGTGGGGCGCGACATCCAGCAATCCGATGATCCGGTGCTCGACGTGTGGCTGGGCTATACGCCGCTGGACGCCGAGCAGCGCACCAATCGCACCTACGGCTACTTATCGGTGAAGAAGCCGCGAATGCCGGGAATCATTCACGCGGTGTGGCCATTCGTGACTTGGTTTACGGAAAATATTTTCCGCGAGGATAAGGAGATCGTGGAACACGAACAGCGGGCCTATGACGCCCAGGGCGCGGACTGGAACAATGAAGTGTTTCCGCCCATACGCGACCTTCGCGCCGTACTGGCTCGCTGCGGCAAGCCCATCGAATAAGCCCGCATCATGTCGACACCCGAGCGTACAAGGTATTCAGGCCCCGTGGCGCAGCGTCCATGGGATGCGCGCCTGGCACGCCATCTGGTCGCGCCGCTCAAAGATAGCTGGGTCACGCCCAATCACCTGACAACGGTCCGCTTAGGGGTGGGTCTTGCGGCCGCAGCGGCGTTTCTACCCGGAACCTACGTTTGGTCGAATCTGGCCGCGTTGCTGCTGGTCTTGTCTAATTTTCTAGATCATACGGATGGCGAATTGGCGCGCATAAGCGGCAAAAGTAGCCGGATCGGACATGTATACGACCTGGCAAGCGACGCCGTGGTGACCATACTGCTGTTTATCGCCATCGGCATCGGCGTGGGTGACAATCCAGCGAACTCCTTGCAGATCCCTCCGGCCGTGCTCGGACTGCTTGCCGGCTGCGCCATCGCGCTGATTTTCTTTTTGCGCATGCGCATCGAGGACATGGCCGGCAAGGCTGCCAGCCGACAAGGCTCGTTGGGTGGGTTCGAAACCGAAGACGTGTTGTACTTGCTGCCTCTGGTGACTCTTGGCGATGCCGTACTGCCGTTTCTGGTTGCGGCGGCGCTGTGCGCTCCGCTGTTCGCTGTCTGGGTGGTGATCGACTACCGTCGGGTGCCGCGGCGTCAGGCCGCGCGGGTCGCGCACTAAATGGCCGCGCCCGATACGGGGAGCGGCCAGCTTCCGCAGAGCATTACCGCGTCTGTGCGAATTGGCGCAAATCAAACGGCGCCGAATGCCGAGCAATTCATGAATTTGCGGCTGCGGAACTTCGCGGTGGAACCCCTGCGCCGTGAGTTCGTTGCGCAGGGTGCTTTCGTCTATCTAGAGGACTTTCTGGCGCCCGAAATCACTGCGAAACTGACCGCCGCCGTCGGCGCGGTAAGGGCATCGGTGAACCGCAATTTCCTGCCGGGCCACAAGCAGGGCGGCAGCGTAAGCCGCCACACCATCGACCGTCTGGCGCCGTTCGTTGCCGATCTATATCGCTCGCCGACCCTGATCGATTGGCTGGGGCGGCTGGCCGGCGAACGCTTGCAACAGTCTCCGCCCCAGGATCCGCACGCCTATGCGCTGTATTTTTATACGCGACCCGGCGACCACATCGGTTGGCACTACGATACTTCTTATTATGCCGGCCGCCGCTACACCTTGCTGCTGGGTGTCGTCGACGAATCCTCGTGCCGGCTGGACTACGAATTGCACACGCGTGAGCCCGGTGTCGGGATGGTGCCGGGTTCGGTGCGACTCCCACCGGGGGGGTTGGTGTTTTTCGACGGAGACAAATTACGCCACCGCATCACGCCGCTGGCCCAAAATGAAATGCGTGTGTCGCTGACCTTTGAATACGTGACGGACCCGACCATGCGTCCCTGGCGGCGTGTCATTTCCAATTTGAAGGACGCGGTCGCTTACTTCGGCTTTCGCCAGGTATTTCGCCGCCACCGCAAGGATCGCGCCGCCGCGGGAGGCGCAAGCGTATGACGCAGGCGGCGGCCTGGGCCTTGTCGGCGGGTGTGCTGCTGTTCATCGGTCTGCTGGTCTCGCAAGGACTGCCGGCGGTGGTGGCCACCCTGGCGCTGGCCGGCTGGGGACTGGTGCTGGTTGCGCTATTTCATCTGCTGCCGCTGCTGCTCGATGCCGTGGCGATTCGTGTGTTGTTCGTCGGCGGCAAGGCGCGCGATTCCATGCGAGATGCACTGCTAGCGCGCTGGGCGGGTGAATCCGCCAATAGCTTGATGCCGGCAGGGCAGATCGGCGGCCCGGTGCTGATGGCTCGCCATCTGGCGCAGCGCGGTATGAGCATGCAGAACGCGGCCGCGGCCATTACGGTCAGCACCACGCTGCAAACCTTCGCGCAAATCGCTTTCGCGCTTCTGGGCGCTGCCTTGGCGAGCGCGCAGGCCAGCCATATTTCAGAGCAGGCGCTGCGTACCTCGTCGTTAATAGCGAGCGGCCTGCTGGCGCTGCAGGTGGGGGGATTTTATTGGATGCAGCGGCGTGGCTTCTTCAGCAAGGTGATGCGCGCCGCCACGCGATTTTCAGGCAAGCGCGATTGGTCGCGGTGGATGAACCAGGCTGAAGCCATCGATGTCGAAGTGCAGCTCACCTACGGCCGCGGCGGGCCGGTGGCCGCCAGTTTTTTATTGAGCTTGGTCGGTTGGCTGGTCGGCACCGGTGAGGTATATCTGATTTTGCAGCTTATTCATCGTCCGGTGGGATGGATGGATGCGTTGCTGCTGGAAAGCCTGGGGCAAGCCATTCGCGGCGCGGCCTTCGCCATTCCCGGTGCGCTTGGTGTGCAGGAGGGCGGATACTTGCTGCTCGCGCCGCTGGCGGGCCTGCCGCCCGACGCGGCATTGGCACTGTCCCTCGCGAAGCGGGCACGCGAACTTCTGCTGGGTGCGCCGGGCCTGCTGTACCTGCACCTTGCGTCGCGCGCCCGCACTGCCGCCGTGTAATATTCCCGCCGCCAAATTATCCAAAGGATTTCAATGCGCGCCATTATTCTCGCGGCCGGCCGCGGCCTGCGACTGCAACAAGCCGACGACAGGCAGATGCCCAAATGCCTGCTGCAATTCGGCGCCATGAGCCTGCTCGAACGGCATTTGCGCGTGCTCAAAAATGCCGGTGTTCACGACATCGTTTTGGCGCTTGGCTACCGTCACGAACGGGTGGAGGCCGAACTCGACCGGTTGCGCTGGCAGCCCCGGCCCGAGATCGTGCTGAATCCGCGCTTCGAACTCGGCAGTGTGCTGACCGTGCACACCGTTGCCGACGCCATGACCCGCGGCGGCGACGTTCTGTTGATGGATGCCGATGTGCTGTACGACGAGCGCATCGCGAACGCGCTGGTGGCGGGCCAGCAATCGGTCAACCGCGTGCTGATCGACCGCGATTTCGAGGCCGGCGACGAGCCCGTCAAGCTATGCATTAGCGGCGGCGTGCCCATCGAATTGCGCAAGCAGCTCGCGGCGGATTTGAAGTACGACACCATCGGCGAGTCGGTTGGCTTCTTCCGCTTCGATCATGCCGGCGCGCGCCGGCTTGCGGCGCTGGTGGCAGACTATGTCGCGCGCGACTGCGCGCATATGCCCCATGAAGAAGCGGTGCGCGATTTGCTGCGCGAGCGCAGCCACGTCTTCGAGGTAGCCGATGTGACCGGGGCGCCGTGGATCGAGATCGATTTTCCCACCGACGTGGTGCGCGCCGCGCATGAAGTGTTGCCGCAGCTTCAGCCCTTGTCGGTAGCCGGACAGTGAATGCCGAGGTCAAGACCCGCCTGATGCGGCGCATGCGCCGCAGTTCGGTGCTGCTCGCAGTACTGCTGACGAGTGCATCCTGGGCGGTCACACCCGAGAATGAGCCGACCCAGGCACCGGTGCCCGGTCCCATCCCGCTGCCGCCTGGCACATCCAGCAAGGGTCTGTCGAGGTGGTTCAATCCTGCCACGGCGCCGTTCATTCCAGTGCCTGAAATAGACGTTGATCCGAACAGCGGTACGACGCTGGGTGTCATTCCGACCTGGCTGCATGCCAATGAGAATCACGAGATCGATCGCATCATCGCGCCTGATGTGCTTCACAATCCTTATTTCGGCTACGGTATTCACGGACGCATCTTTGGTTTCCCTTCCGAGGACGAACAATGGTCGGTGGTGGCGGGGATCAAGGAGCGCGTCGAACGCGAGTTCGATGCCGAGTATCAACGCGGGCGCCTGCGCCAGGGTCGCTGGTCGTTCAATGCCAGTCTGATATTCGATCGCGACGGTACCCCGCGTTTCTTCGGCATCGGTAATAAATCGCCCGCGATCAACGAAACGAATTACACCAAGTCGCAGGAACAGATAATGATTCAGGCCGGCCTGAATCTGACTCATGCCTGGCAATTGCTCTACACCGCGCGCCTGCAGGTCGTCGAGGTGCTGCCCGGGACATTGGCGAAGATCGCGACCCTCGAAAGCCGCTTCGGCCGCATCCTGGGGGTGGGTACCAACAAGCAATTCGTCAATCGCCTATCCCTGGTCTATGACACCCGCGATGACCAGACCGTACCCAGCCGCGGCCTGCAATTGGTTGCCTATGGCGGCCTGTCCAGCCGCAATGGCTTGGTGAACGAGTCCATGTACAGCGAAGTGGGAGCCGACGGGCGCGTGTTTTGGCCCATTGCGCGGGACACGATCGTGGCCGGACATGTGTCGATACGTTATTTGCCGACTTCGCACGGCGTACCCTTCTGGGCGCTCAGCAGTATCGGCGGGGGTAGTACCCTGATCGGCGGCCCCCAGCCGTTGCGCGGCTTCGGCTCCGGGCGTTTCTACGATCGCGATTCCTTTTCCGCCAGTGTGGAGCTGCGCCGCAAGGTCCTGTCTTTCGATGCCACCTCGACCGTCGTGGACGTGGAGTTGACCCCCTTCCTCGATGTCGGCCGGGTGTTTGGGCGAACGAGTACGAATCCCCTGAGTAATCTCCACCATGTCTTTGGTGTGGGGTTCCGCGGCATCGCGCGGCCCTTCGTGGTCGGATATGTCGATCTTGGCTACGGCAGCGAGGGCGTCGCGGCGTTCACCGGGCTCAACTATCCGTTTTGAGGACTAGTTGCTGCAAAATTTCTGTATGCGTTCGGTGGGATGGCGCAGGTAATTCTCCACGTAGTAGCCGACAAGCGTTCTCGCGTAGCTCACGTCTTTGGAATCGATGAGCACGGACGCGTCGTTGATCCAGCCGTCGACACAGTGGTTTTTCCCCGCATCTGCGGCCGCGCATTCGAGCAAATTGGAAAATGCCTTGCGATAGACGTTAAGCCCCTGCTTGCGCATGGGTGCGCCGTGCCCGGGCACCAGCCAATCGAAGGGCGTTTTCTCGAGGCGCGCCAACGAGGTGCGCCAACGCGCCGGACAGGCACTTTCGAACAACGGCGCCGGCAGGGTCACAAGATCACCCGCCAGGAGCACGCGCGTCTCGGGATCGAAAACCCAGACATCGCCGGCGGTGACCGCGTGCGATTCCAGATGCAGCTGCAAGGTGCGTCCGGCAATGTTCAGGGGCGCGGATTTCGCGATTACGTCGGTCGGGCCGAGCGCGGCTCCCTGATCGATCAACGCGACTTCTGCGCGCATGGATTCCTGCGCTTGGGGATTTTTTGCGGAGGCCGCGATTTCCGTTACCAATTGCGCGCGATAGTCGACGAGAAATCCCGTGCGGGCGGCATCGATCGCCGAACTTGCGTAGACACGGATGCCGGGAAACGCGGCGCGCAGGCGCGGATTGCCGCCGACGTGATCCAAGTGCCAGTGTGAGTTGATAATGGCGGCGATGGGCCGGTCCTGGGCGTGGGCAAAATCCAGTACTCGCTGTGAATGTTCCTTGTGGCGGCCGCTGTCGATAACGATCAATCCCTGCGGCGCCTCGATAATAACGCTGTTGCCGTCGGGCTGGCGGTTTGGTGTGGCTTCACCCTCGATGAGATAGGTACCGGGCGCGATCGGCACGGCGCCGCCGGCGCAAACTCCGTAAAATGTACCCGCCAGTGCCAGGGCTCGAATGAACATGGGCGTGCGTGCCTTCTTAAACGCACAGTGATTCGTGCGGGCCTCAATTCTAGCGGGTATCGAGAGCCTGGGTTAAGGTGGCGGCATCCAGCGTCGCGCCGCCTTCGATACGGCGCACCATGCGGTCACCCGCGGCGGCGATGAGGACGGTTGGGACGTCGTTCACTCGAAACGCGCGGAACACCTCGCCCGATGCGTCCAGGGTGAGCGGTATCGTCACCTTGTACTTTGCTCGATACTCCCGCAGATCAGCGGAATTCGCCCACAGTCCGGACGCGATTCCCAGCCAGCGCACTCGTGGATCGCCGGTCAGGGCGCCGACCTGCTCGCGGGCCTTGCGGCAGTTCTCGGAAACCTCTGGCCTCGTGATCGCCAGATAGGACTCACACCAGGGTGACAAGAACACCAGCGCGGTTGCTTTTTGCTGCGCGCCGCCGTTTTGTAGCTCGAAGCGCTGCCCGTCCAAAGTTCGCAGCGATTTCTTCGGCAGCATGTCGCCGATTCCAATGGGCGGTGAATCCTGGTTCGCAACGGCCTCGGCATGCGGCCCGTGGGTGGCGGGCGCCCGCGCCGCGACCAGCGCCGTATCCAGGTCCTTGTCGGCTAGGTGCCCGACATACTGTATCCGGCCGTCTCGTCCGATGACTATGTGTGTCGGCGTGACCCGAAGGTGGAAAGCGGAACCCAATCTGCCATCGTCGAAGACGATGGGCATGGTGATCCCGAGCTTTTTGCGAAAAGTCTGGATGGCCTCGATGGAATCGTTGAATCCGACATCGATGGCGATGACGGCCATATCCGGTCCCGCCGTTTCGTAGGTGTGCTCGAAATGCGGCATTTGCTGTCGGCAGGGCACGCACCAGGTGGCCCAAAACTTCAGATATACGGCTTTCTTGCCGTAGAGACTGCCGAGATCGATAGTTTCGCCGTCAATGGTCTTGAGCGTCAATCTCGGTGCTGGGGTACCCAGCATCGCACGGCCGGCCGCCTGTGCGCGTTGCTGGCCGTCGATTACCGCCAGGGCGGGCGTGGCGCCTAGAGACCAGCAGAGCAAGGCAAGACTGCAGATTGCTTTGATGGTATTCATGGCTTTTCCTTGGGCGCGATGCCGCGCGTTACCGGAGCCTTCTTGTCTTTCACCATGAACACGAGAATTTTCGCGGGTGCAGTCTTGCTTGCATTGGCTGAGACAAGGTGTACATCGGTGGGATTTTCGTAAAAGGTCTGACCCGGCCGCAGCGTGACCGCAGGGCTGCCCGCGACCTGCATGGTCAGTTCACCTTCGAGTACGTAGACGAACACCTGGGCGTCGTGCCGGTGCGGCAAGGAAGCGCCGCCTGGAAGATACTCGACCGTCAGCATCAAAAGTTCTTTGCCGGGAACACCCATCAGGTCCTTGTCCATCAATTGCTCGACGGCCGCGGACGCGGAGGGGGAAGAGGGTGGGGTGCCGGCCGCGAACGCAAAGACCTGCCACAGGGTGAGAGCGGCCACCAAAGCCGCTCCGCGTAAGTATTTGTCATGCATGGCCGATCTCACGTTTGTCCGCTGGAGTCCCTAAGATACCCCTGTCGGTGGTATGGCAGAAGTACCACTTTGGCGGATTATCATGGAACCATCGACAGCCGCTTGAGCGGGCGCGGCGACACAAGCGCCTTGCGCCATATCGATAAGAACCTGTAGATTGTGAGCGCAGTACGGCTTGGGATTCCTGGGAAAAAAATTTATGGCGTTTAACAAAACGTGAGTACGGATCACCGAGGAGGGAGTTCTCGCTTGAGCCGCACGGCCGCGATGCTGGTCTCCCGCGTGAGACCGGCGGCGCTGCATACCGCCCGGGTCACCGTGCTGTTCGCCGACCTGCGCGGCTACACGGGGATGGCCGAGCAGCTGCCTGCGGTCCGCGTTGTGCCGCTCCTGGAGGAATTCTTCCGCACCCTCGCGACTGCCACCGAGGCTCACGGCGGCAAGGTCTTCTACATGGCGGGCGATGGAATGATGGCGGGATTCGGCGTGGACGTTAGTCGCGTCAGTGGCGCTCGAGAAGCGCTGGCTGCAGGCCATGCGATGCTGAAGGATTTCGCGCCCATTGCGGCTCGCTGGCGCAGCGAGCTGTCGATCGATGCCGGTATCGGAGTCGGATTGCATGAGGGGGAAGTCGCGGTGGGAGTGCTCGGACCGCCTCGACATAGGACGACCACGCTGGTTGGGGATACGGTCAATGTGGCGGCCCGGCTTTGCAGCCGCGCGCGAGCCGGCGAGGTGTTGTTCTCTTGCACGGTGGCCGCGGCACTCGAGCGCGATGCAGCGGCCGCCGGTGCCGCTGCGGGGGCCAAGCCGTTTCTACAATTGCCGCAATTCGAATTGCGAGGCCGGCGCGTGCCCATCGACATATGGTGCGTTCCCGCCGCCGAGCGGCTCGCGCTATGAGCACTGATCGAAGCTGCTACAATTTCAACCCTTAAGCCCTCGTGGCGGAATCGGTAGACGCAACGGACTTAAAATCCGTTGATCGAAAGGTCATCCCGGTTCGAGTCCGGGCGAGGGCACCATAATAAAAGCAAATGTGAGTTTCACAAACGACATTGTGCACCGCGCGCCCCGCGGCGAACTGGCAGAGGCGTTTCAGCGGTTGCATGCCGCTGAGCGTATATAAGGCCGGGGCCAAAAATTCGCGGTAACATTTCGCTCTTGCAGTGACCGCCGGAGCGCCTGCCTTGTTCCGTTACTTCGAAAAACTCGTCGCGCCTTATCCCGACACGCCGCCGCCGCCGTTGCCACGGGGCTTTTTCGCCTTTCTTTGGGCTTGCGCCCGCGGCGTGCGGCGTTACGTTGCGGCGATGACCTTGTTCACGGCTGCGATCGGCGTGTTCGAAGCCCTATTGTTCAGCATGCTGGGCCGCGTCGTCGATTGGCTGGCCAAGGTCGAGCCGTCGCAGCTGTGGACGGCGCAGCGCGGTCATCTCCTGCTGCTGGCCGCCGTTCTCGCCGGCAGCACCGTGTTGATCGGGCTGCAGAGCCTGCTCAAACAACAAACTCTCGCCGGCAATTTCACCATGCGGCTGAGGTGGAACTTCCATCGCAACATGCTCGCCCAGAGCCTAAGCTTCTATCAGGATGAATTCGCCGGCCGAGTCGCGGCCAAGCTCATGCAGACCGCGCTGGCGGTTCGCGATACCTGGATGATACTCGCGGATATTCTGGTCTTCGTGGTTATCTATTTCGTCACTATCGCGCTGGTCGTCGGCAACTTTCATCTCTGGCTGCTGGCGCCGTTCATGGGATGGCTGGCGACCTATCTCATCGCCATGGGTTACTTTGTACCGCGGCTGGGTGCCGTCGCCATGGCACAGGCCGATGCACGCTCGATGATGACGGGCCGCATCACGGACGCTTACACCAACATCACCACCGTCAAGCTGTTCTCGCACACTCAACGCGAGGCAAGCTATGTGCAGAGCGCGATGGCCGAGTTTTTGCAGACCGTGTATCGCCAGATGCGCATGGTGACGGGCTTCGAGATCGTCAATCATTGTTTGAGCATGGGCTTGATCGTCAGCACCGCAGGGGTCACCTTGTGGCTGTGGACCCAAGGCCACGTAGGCGTTGGCGCGCTGGCGGCGACGACCGCCATGGCGCTGCGGCTGAACGGAATTTCGCACTGGGTAATGTGGGAAATGGCGTCGCTGTTCGAGCAGATCGGCACCGTGCAGGACGGAATCAACACGCTGGCGCGTTCGCCGACGGTTCTCGACAGGCCCGATGCGCTGCCGCTGCGCGTCTCCCGCGGCGACATACGCTTCGAACAAGTGAGCTTCGCCTATGGCGCCGCCTCGAGTGCTGCGGGTTCCCTCATCGACAATCTCAATCTGCACATACGCCCCGGTGAGAAGATCGGCCTGGTCGGACGCTCCGGCGCCGGCAAAAGCACCGTCGTCAATCTGTTGCTGCGTTTCTATGATATTTCTCAGGGGCGGGTGCTGATCGACGGCCAGGATATCGCGCTGGCGACGCAGGACAGCCTGCGCGCCCAAATCGGCATGGTGACCCAGGACACCTCGCTGCTGCACCGATCGGTGAGCGACAATATCCGCTATGGCCGCCCGGATGCCGGCGACGCGGACATGGTGGCCGCGGCGCAGCGCGCGGAGGCGCACGATTTCATCGTCAAGCTGGGGGATGCGGGTGGGCGCACGGGCTACGAAGCCCATGTGGGCGAGCGCGGGGTCAAGCTCAGCGGCGGTCAGCGCCAGCGCATCGCCATTGCGCGGGTCATGCTCAAGGACGCCCCCATCCTGTTGCTGGACGAAGCTACCAGCGCGCTCGACAGCGAAGTCGAAGCCGCCATCCAGCAGAGTCTCAACCGCCTCATGGAGGGCAAGACCGTGGTGGCCATCGCACACCGGCTCTCGACCATCGCCGCCATGGACAGGCTGGTCGTGCTCGACCAAGGCCGAATCGTCGAGGAGGGCAATCACTATTCGCTGCTCGCGCAAGGCGGATTGTATGCGCGATTGTGGGCTCACCAAAGCGGCGGATTCCTCGGCGAGGATGCAGATGACTCGAGGCAGTCCCGCCGTCAGATCTCGGCGGCTACCTTAAGTCCTTCGTAAACGGCTTCCTCCGCGGTGCGCGGCGACGCCGCGTCGCCGATCACATGCGCCTCTATGTGGAGACTCTCCAGCGCATCGGAGAGCTCATCCACCGGCATGTGGCCCGTGCAAAGAACCAAAGTATTCACCTTGTCGATTACCACGGCCTCGGCGCTGCTCATATGCTGCAAATAGACGCTGTCCGAATCGCTGCCGTACAGGCGCATGTACGGCAGTACCATGACCCCAAGTTTGTGTAAAGACGCCACTGCTTGATCCCGCACATACAGCGGCAGGGTTTCTCCGGCGGCGATTCCGCCGACGGCGAGACGCACGGTTCGTCCCTGCTGCGCCAAGTGTTCGGCAATGCCGATCCCGATCCAATCCGCGCGCCAGTCGATGACCACCACCGATTGGCCTAGGGTTCCGTGACCGCGCAGCACGGCCCAGGCGTCCACGATCTGCAATTCGCCTTCCTGTGGAAATGCCGGCCGATAGGGAATGGCGCCGGTGGCGATGAGCACTACATCCGGTGCCTCCGCCAATATTATGGCCTGATCGACGCGTACGCCTTTGCGGATTTGCACGCCGGCCAATTCCATTTCGCGCTGCAGATTGGTGATGATGCCGCCGAATTCCGCACGCCCGGGCAGCATCTGCGCCAGCAGCGCTTGACCGCCTAGGCGCCGCTCCGCCTCGTATAAAGTCACTTGATGGCCGCGCTCCGCCGCGACCGCCGCCGCCTTCATGCCAGCCGGTCCGCCGCCGACGACCATAACCTTCCTGCCGCGCGAGGCGGGAGGCAGAGTGCCGAACCGAAGTTCGCGGCCGCTGACTGGATTCTGGATACAGGAGATGGGATATCCCTTGTGAAAGTGACCGATGCACGCCTGGTTGCACGCGATGCATGCGCGAATGTCTTCGAGCGCTCCACGCGTCGTCTTGTTCGGCATCTCGGGGTCGCAGATGAGGGCGCGCGTCATGCCGCACACGTCGGCATGATTGCTCGCAATGATGGCTTCCGCATCCTGGGGTTGATTGATGCGGCCCGTGACGAAAACCGGAATTCGCGACTGCCGCTTGATGCGGGCAGCGTAGGGGACGACATAGGCGGTTTTCAAGGCCATCGGCGGGGCGATATGAATGGCGCCCCCGAGGCTGGCGGAGGTTCCGACCGTGATATGCGCATAATCTATGCTGTCATCGAGACGGCTCAGCGCGTCGAGAGTCTCATCCTCCGTCAATCCCGCATCGTCGATTTCCGTTCCCGATATTCGCAAGCCCACTACAAAGGCGACGGTAACCTTGGAGCGAATATCGGCTATCACCTCACGCAGGAAGCGCAGGCGACCGTCGAGATCGCCGCCGTAGGCGTCGTCGCGCAGGTTGACGCGAGGATTTAAAAACTGCGCCGGCAGGTAGCCGTGGCTGGCAACGATTTCCACGCCATCCAGTCCCGCCCGCTGCATGCGCCGGGCTGCGTCGCCATAACCATGCACGATGGAGTCGATCATCGCCCGTTTGAGCGGACGCGGCATGACATGAAATCGTTCGTTAGGGACCGAGGAGGGTGCGTACGCCACGCTGAGCAACCCGCCGTCCGCCTCGGCAATTTCGCGCCCTGGATGGAACAGCTGCCCGAACAGCACCGTGCCGAAGCGATGCACGGCCTCCGCGACGCTGCGGTATCCGGCAATCGAACTATCGTCCGTCGCCATCAGCACATGATTGGTATAGCGCGCGGTTTCGTGGACCCCCGACACCTGCAACACGATCAAGCCCACGCCGCCACGCGCCCGCGCTTCCTGATAAGCCACCAGCGCTGGGTTGACCGTCCCGTCCACCGGTATGGTCGTGTCATGTCCGGATGACATGATGCGGTTCTTGAGCGTGCAGCCGCGAATGCGCAGCGGTTGCAGGAGGTGTGTGAATGCAGCCATATCTTTATTATAGTCGAAACGCGCACCTCGCCTCGGCGCGCGTTTTCCACTACCATTTCGTCTACCCATCGGCACCATGAATCTAGCAACCCTTCGTACCTGGCTACCCAATCGGTGGCTGAATCGCTTTGCCCTTGCGCCCACCGATCTGCTGCGCGACGCGACCTATCGTCGGCTGTGGACGTCGATTTTAATTTCGTCCTTCGGCGGCCAAGTTACTTTGCTGGCATTGCCGTTGACCGCAGCCGTGCTGATGCATGCCTCGCCGACGCAGATGGGCCTGCTGACGGCCATGGAGATCATTCCCTTCGTGCTGTTCTCGCTGCCGACGGGAGTATGGCTGGATCGCGTCAGGAAATTACCAGTGTACGTGGTCGGTGAATTGTCCATAGCGCTGGCCGTGGCCACGGTGCCGTTGGCATGGTGGTTCGGCTGGCTGTCGATGCAATGGCTCTACATCGTCGGTTTCTTGATCGGCGCCGTGAATACCACCGCCGGAAGTGCGGCACAAATCGTGCTTACCCAAATCGTGCCCCGCGAGCGCTTGGTCGAGGCGCATGCCAAGAACGCGCTGGCGAGCTCGGCGGCGGAAGTGACGGGGCCCGGCGCTGCGGGCGCGCTGATCAAAATAACGGGTGCGCCGGTTGCCCTGCTGGCGGACGCCTTGCTGCTGCTGATATCGGCGTCGATTCTGCGCGGCGTTCCGGTGAAGGAGCATCCGGTCGCCAAGGGCACGGCCTTCTGGGCAGCCATGCGTGAGGGACTCAATTTCGTGCGCGGCCACCCCTTGTTGGTGACCATGGCGAGTTGCGTCGGCGCATGGCAACTGTGCAATCAGGCGGCAATGGTGGTGCAAATTCTATTCGCCACGCGCGAGCTCGGGCTGTCCGAGCGGGGAGTGGGCTTGAGTTACGTCACTCTCGGCGTCGGTACGGTTCTCGCCAGCGCAAACGGTCACCGCGTGGTGCGTCGCTTCGGTCCCGGTCCCACGCTGGTCCTCGGATTCGCGATTTCCGGAACCGGCTGGCTGCTGCTGAGCGTCGCCCCGCTCAATGCCTTGGGCGTCGTTGCCTACGCTCTCATGCTAATGATGTTCGGCGTCGGAGCGGTGTTCATCTTCATTAACTTTCTTTCCCTGCGGCAGTCCGTCACGCCGGCATCGATGCTGGGCCGCATGACCAGCACCATGCGCTGGCTCATTTTAATACCCGCGGGACCGGGCGCGTTGCTGGGCGGCTGGCTAGGTGAGCACTTGGGTCTGCGGGTCGCCCTCGGTTTCGCAGGCTCCACAGCGCTGATTCTGGCGCTGATCGCCTGGCGGCGGCCGGTAATCCGCAGCGTCACCACATTACCGACCCTTAAGGCCGAGGCTGTTACTCCATATTCTGCCGACTGATCAAAGGTTTGCACGACCCTGCCGATCATAGCTTTAGAATAGCTCCGCTATGAACACAGACAGCGAGTTGCGCGTTGGCTTGGTTTCCGATACTCATGGGCTGCTGAGGCCCGAGGCGCGGGCATTTCTCGTGGGGTGCGATTACATCGTTCACGGCGGCGATGTGGGCGGCGCCGAGATTCTTGATGCACTCGCCGTCATGGCTCCCCTGATCGCAGTCAGGGGCAACAACGACACCCAGCCCTGGGCGGTGCGCCTGCCGCGGACCGAGTTGATCCGAGTGGGTGGTATCTTCGTCTACATCATCCACAATCTCGAGGAACTCGATATCGATGCGGGCGCTGCGGCAGTCCGTGTCATTGTTTCCGGCCATTCCCACCAACCGAAGGTCGAAGAACGCGAGGGTATTTTGTACGTCAATCCGGGAAGCTGCGGACCGCGGCGGTTCAAGCTGCCGATTTCCGTGGGTGAGATCAGGGTCTCGGGCAATGCCGTGAAGGCAAGAATAGTCGAATTATCGGGAGATACGCATGTTGCAACTTCGCCCCTCATGTGAGTGCTGCGCTACGGCGCTGCCGCCGGAATCAACGGAAGCCAGGATCTGCTCGTTCGAGTGCACATTTTGTGCACCGTGCGCAGCCACGGTGCTGCACGGCCTTTGCCCCAATTGCGGCGGAGAATTGGTGGCCAGGCCGAGGCGTCCGCCAAGTAAATTAGCGGCGCACCCGGCCTCGGCGGAGCGTATTTATAAGCCCTGTGGCGCTACTCCCTCGTAGGACCGATGATGTAGCGATAGGCCAGCGCGCCGATGGCTCCGCCCAGCAGTGGCGCCACCCAAAACAGCCACAATTGCGCTAGCGCCCAACCTTGGACGAATACCGCTGGGCCCGTGCTTCGCGCCGGGTTCACCGATGTGTTGGTCACGGGAATGCTGATCAAATGGATGAGGGTGAGCGCCAGGCCGATCGCCAGGGGCGCAAAGCCGCTGGGAGCCCTTTTATCCGTGGCGCCCATGATGACGAATAGGAATATCGCGGTCATCACTACTTCGCAGACAAAGCCGGCCGCCAGGCTGTAATGCCCCGGCGAATGATCACCGAACCCATTGGCGGCCAGACCGCCGGCCAGGGGGTCGGCGCCATTGCCGCCGGCGATGAATACCAGCACCCAGGCCGCGGCGATGCCTCCCAGCACCTGCACGATCCAGTAGGGCAGCATTTCCTTGGCGGGAAGCCGGCCGCCCACCACTAAACCTAGGGTGACCGCTGGGTTCAAATGGCAGCCCGACACATGGCCTATGGCAAAGGCCATGGTGACTACGGTAAGCCCGAATGCCAGCGCCACCCCGAGCAGTCCTATGCCTACGTGTGGGAAGCCCGCGGCGAGGACGGCGCTCCCGCACCCGCCGAGAACCAACCAAAATGTTCCGATGAACTCGGCGGTAAGCTTCTTTGTCAGCGGCATGTATGACTCCTGTCTTTTCAAGTCGTTTTTGTCTGGGCCGTCGACGCAAGGGTGGGCCGGCGACAAAAATACCAGAATCGCCCTCCGAAGTTAAACCTTAACTCCGGATCGCAGCACTCACTCCGTATATCGCGCCTGTGACCGTGCGTGAAGCCGTGGCCGAACCGGTGGCCCGGACAGAGATTTCCTGCGCCGCATTTGATGGAGCGCCGATGCTTTCAATCCTGGTTTGCCACTCGTACTACCTGCGGCTCGATCAAAAGCAGGTATTGCGCGCCAAACCCTATCCGCCCCTTGCCACGTTGCAGGTGGTCTCCATGCTGCGCAAGGCCGGGCATCGAGTATCGTTCTTCGATGCCATGCTGGCCGATGGGGTCGCCGACTATGAGTACTTGCTGCAGGCGGAGCAGCCCCATCTCGTCGTGTTCTACGAGGATAATTTCAATTTCTTAAGCAAGATGTGCTTGAGCGCGATGCGTCGCGCCGCGTGTGAAATGATGGCATCCGCACGGCGCGCTGGCGCCAGGGTTATCGCTGCCGGCCCCGACGTCACCGACGCTCCCGCGTCCTACCTTAAAGCCGGTGCGGACCTGGCATTGATCGGAGAAGGGCTGACCGCCCTGTTTGAAGTGCTGTCGCGGCTTGATTCGAACCCGAATGCCGATGGTGCCGATCTCGTCCACGGGCTCAGCGGGATCGCCTCACTCAGGGGCGGCAAGCTGCACACCAGTAGTGGATCGAAGGCTATGCCGATCGCTGCTGATATCGGCCTAGCGGCGTGGGATCTGGTGGACATGGATCGCTATCGTGCGATTTGGCTGAAAGCGCATGGCTACTTCAGTTTGAACATGGCGGCCTCGCGCGGCTGTCCCTTTCGCTGCGCATGGTGCGCGAAGCCCATTTGGGGTAATCAATATCTGCAGAGAAATTCGGCCGAGGTCGCAGCGGAAATGTCGTATCTCAAGCGCACCTTCAATCCCGATCACATTTGGTTCGCGGACGATATTTTCGGATTTCGGGTCGACTGGGTCAACGAGTTCACCGCCTCCGTAAGGGCCGCGGACGCGCACGTGCCGTTCACCATACAGACCCGCGCTGACTTGGTCAGCGAACGCATGGCTGAAGCACTGCGGGATGCCGGGTGCCGGGAGGCATGGATCGGCGCGGAGAGTGGCAGCCCGCGGGTGTTGGACGCGATGAACAAGGGCACCACGGTGACGGAAATCCGCGTCGCGCGGGATCGGCTCAAGTCGGCCGGCATCCGCGTCGGCTTCTTCATCCAGCTGGGGTACATGGACGAGCAAATCACCGACATACTGGCTACGCGCGATCTGCTCGACACCGCACGGCCGGACGAGATCGGCGTCAGCGTCTCCTATCCCTTGCCGGGGACCAAATTCTATGATCTAGTCAAGGCGCAGCTGGGCGGTAAGACGCACTGGCGGGAAAGCGATGATCTTGAAATGATGTTTCAAGGAACCTATACATCCGATTTCTACCGGTCGGTCAGGAATCTGCTACACGATCAAATATCGCTTCAGACGGCGCCCACATCGTCGGAAAGCGCCGACCAACGTCGCGCGAAAGGTACGCTTGATCAACGCTGGCAGGAATTAGTCAGCGGTGAACCTAGGTATCGCTCGCCCGCCCGCCACGGGTTAGCGATGCAGTGCCCATGATCCAATCCAATCATGCATTGTCGCCGCATGCGATGGGCCACTATGCTATCGGCGATCGACCTATGGCCGACACCGATTTGCTGGTGCGGCCGACCGACGCGCGAAGTACCGCTCGCTACTCGAATGGCCGCGTTACTACCAATCGTCTGAGAGCGGGACGGAGAGGGTATTCACTCCAATTGGCAATAACATTTGTGGCGAGCTGGGCGAAAACTCGGATAACAGCATCAAAATCCAACTCCATGAGCGGATCTGCGAGAGGTTGCCATGGCACATTAGGGATGTTTCGGAATTTGCCTTTCTGCGGCCCCGGCAGCCCCGCTTGAACGCCTATCCCTTGCAGGCAAGCCTCATGATCCGTCGACTGTTCACATCGCGTCAGACTTGCCTACTGACCATGCACTCAGTGTATGCCACGTTCCCTCTGTCGCATTGAACACCCCGGCCGCCACAGTCATTGAGCCAACCGCTGGTTTGCTGGGCGACACGCCGGCGCGGGACTACTCGCGCAAATTGAACCTATTCAATGCGTTCGCGGAATCCGAGCTTCGACAGCTAATCGCAGGACTGGGGTTGGGACCCGGAATGTGCGTCCTCGATGCGGGATGCGGTACGGGTGAAGCGCTCGGGTGGCTGCTCTCCGCGGTTGGAGCTGATGACGGCACGGCTGTGGGTGTGGATCTGTCTGCGGCTCACGTGGATGCAGCTCGGGCCCGCACCGGCGCGCGGACGACAATTCTGCAGGCCGACTTGCTGAATGCGGGCCTGGTAGCCGGGACGTTCGATCTGGTGTGGTGCATCAACACGATCAATCACCTGCGGAACCCGTTGGCCGGTGTGGATTATCTGTCGACTCTCCTGCGCCCCAGAGGTCGCATCGCGCTCGGCCAAAGTTCGCTCGTTCCGGACATGTTTTTTGCCTGGGATTCGCGGCTCGAGAGGTTAACCAATGACGCCGTACGTCAGTATTACCGAGATCGTTATGGTCTCGCCGAGCGTGATGTGAACAGCGTGCGGTCGCTCGCGGGGCTGCTCCGGCAGGCGCAATTGCGCAATGTCGAGGCCCGAACCATCATGATCGAGCGCCTATCACCCCTGGGCGCTGTCGATGAAGCGTATCTGTTTGAGGCGATATTCCGAGATACTTGGGGGCCACGCCTGCAACCCTACTTATCGGAAGACGACTATGCTCAACTAAGCCGCTTGTGCGATCGGCGGCACGAGCAATATGCGCTGCGTCGCCCAGATTTTCATTTTCTGCAGAGCTTCACGCTGGTGGTGGGACAAACCTAGCGCAGCCGGGTTTGGATTCGGAGCAGCGTTTGAAGGGCCTCGGCGGCTTCACGTGGATGGAGGCCGCGGCACAACTCGAATGCATCGATGGAGGCAGCACGTTTGGCGAATGAAGGCCATTCGGGCCGACTCGCCGCGTAGGCTTGGTCTGCCGTCAAGTGTGCTCGCAATTCGGACTTCCGGACTCGCCTCAGGAGCACGCCAGGTGCTGCGCTCTGCGCCGACAAGAATACGATCGCGACGATTTCCAACGGAGAGGAGGCAAGCCTATAACTTCCTTGCCGCAAGTTCACCTCGAACTTCTTCACGCCACTGCGTCGCTGGATCATTGGCGATTTGAGGATGGTCGCAGCATCTGTACGTTCGAGCCAGCGCAATGAGTCGGCGCGGACGTGAAGGAAGTTGGCGCAGCCGGTCGCCCTCATCGTTTTCGGCTCGACAAATACGGCGTCCTCCGACAGGAAATCCAGACCCAGCGACAGGCATTGCAAGGCCACGGTCGATTTTCCGGCTCCGCTTGGCCCCATTAGCAAAACACCGCGGCCGGCGTGGCCAACGCAAGCCGCGTGCAGGGAAACCAACTTTTGAGCGCGCGCGGCCAGCGTAAAAACCGCGAATTCGATCAATTCGTAGCGAGTGTTATAGCCATGGCGCAACATCTGCGGCGACACGACTACAAGTGCTGACCGCTCGGCAGCGCAAATTAGCACAAAGTTCGAATCTGCCGTCGACCCGCCGAGTAAGCCTGTCGCGCTCAACATGCTGAGGCGTGGGGGTTTTGCGCGACTACCGGAACGGAGAGGCAGCGTCAGCGCCAGCTTGACCCGGAATTTCGGTCCCGGTCGCGATAGTCGGTGCGCCGGCAGGCCCGCGTACGCGGCGTCCACCAGACGGAGCAGCCGCCGACTGTTGCTTTCAAAGTAAAATCTCCCGCCCAATACTTGCACTTCCGTTTCAAAGGGCTGTGGGGATAGCTCTCCAAAGGGATCGGACGATAGATCGGGTACCATGATGGCCTGCTGAGGAGTCATACGTAGCCTCAGCATATCGAGAACGCGGTCATTACGGCCACAGAATTTTCATCTCGCCAATTTCAACTATGCACAGAACCCAACATTCGGCTTCACTACAAGAGCCTGCAATACGTCCTCAATTGCGCGATACCCAAGACGCCTTCGACAGCGTTGCACCGGATTACGATGGACCTCGGGGCAACAATGAACTCATTCAGGACATGCGAGGCGAAATGTGGCGCTGGCTGGATGCCAAGTTCTCACCCGGCAGCCGCTTGATCGACTTGGGATGTGGCACCGGCTTAGATGCCGTCCGCATGGCCAAGCTCGGTCATCGAATAACCGCGACAGACTGGTCGCCTCAGATGGTGCAGCGGACGCGCGATCGTGCTTTGCAGCAACGACTATCGGATCGAGTGGAGGCACTGGACATTGGGGCCCATGAGTTGCATCGCTTGGAAGGTTCTGGCGCATTTGATGGTGCGTATTCCGATCTGGGCCCCCTCAACTGCGTGCCTGAACTTGTGGATGTCGCTCGTGAATGTGCCCGCCTGCTCAAGCCGGGCGGGGTCCTTGTGTTTACCGTCATGGGCAGAATCTGTCCGTGGGAGATTGCCCACTATCTGCGTCGCGGGCGGTGGGCCAGAGCAATGCTGCGCTTTGCCAGAAACGTCGTGCCAGTGACCATGAATAACCACACCATCTGGACGCGCTACTATGGTCCTCACGAGTTCTATCGAGCATTCGAACAGGACTTTGCTCTCGAACACTACCGCGGACTGTGCGTGTTCGCGCCTCCGCCGTATTTGACATGGGTCCGAGACCAGCACCCGACCTGGTATGATCGTCTTTGGCGCTTGGACCGGCGCGTGTCCGGTTGGCCGGCAATTCGTGGCATAGGGGACCATTTTCTCGTAGTGATGAGAAAGCGGTGAAGTTCGTGGGACCATCCTCGGCCGGCTGCTTTTATCATCGTGTATCCCATGCGTACTGGCAGTTCCGGCTCATGTTCTGGAGATATCCAAACGTCGCCAGACTGCCGAGATTGGGGGATAGGGCTCCAGATGATTTGAGGACGGCCAGGTCTATACATCCAAGCGCCGCGACAATTAATCAAAACAAAAAAGGGGCCGTTTTTGGCCGTGAAATTCGCTCGTCATCGTGGAATGCCGCGGCCGCGGCCTAAGTCGCGAAAGCGTCCAATTGAAATGGCGCGAATATGCATAGAACGCAAGTCGCGCCCGCATCTAAGACGGCGACTGTCCTTACGCAATCCAAAGCCGGCATATGGGCAAGGGGTATCGGAGCGGAACGCCCAAGTAGCGATTGGGTTAGAATGGCACCGTATTTGTGGACCGAGCGCGACCCTTTCTCGTTCATAAAACTGATCGCAGATTTGATCGAGTAACATTTTCCCGCTCTGGAGGTACTAACCAAGTTAGTACCGTGTCTCCGGGCTTCCGGTCGTAGGATTGACCATTTTCTTCAATATGCGCAAAGCTAGGTCTACCAAGCTAGCGGATCATTACCCTTTGAACCGGGTGCCCTTGTGATCCTGGGCCTGCGCCGAAAAGCGGTGCAGACGATCAAGCGACTCTGTTGGCGCGCGCGTGCGATTGCCCGGCCTTCGCTCGCGCCCAAACTTGTGGCGCTCACGGCAACGCGTAATGAAGACTGGGTCCTCGGACTGTCGCTTCGCGTCAGCATGTCTTACTGCGACGCGGTGGTAGTCGCTGATCATGGCTCGACAGATCGAACCGCGCAGATCATTGACGAGGCACAGGCCGAATTTCCCAATTGTCCGATCGATGTGCGTCGAGTCGGGCAAACCGAATGGCGGGAGGCGGACATTCGGCAGGAGATGCTGGAGCGCGGTCGGCGCCTCGGAGGCACGCATTTCGTCATCGTCGATGCGGACGAGGTTCCCACGGGAAATCTTTTGCCTCAATTGAGAGGCCTGGCCTTTAGCGCGCACCCGGGCTGCTGGGTGTCTCTGCCTATGATCGCGACTTATCACTCGCCAACGGTTTATCGTTGGGACGGACTCTGGGGCGAGCGCAGCGCCATCCCTTGGGCGTTCGCCGATTCCGCGGAATTGTGTTGGAAATTTTCAAGCGCCTATCAATGTCACCGGCGGTCTCCCTTCAATGCATTCGACCAAGGGCTTTTATTTTCCGGTAGGGACCGCGGAGGCCTGTTTCATTTGCAGTTTGCCAACAAGATCCGGCTGCAGAGCAAAGCGGCCTGGTACAAAATGATGGAGACGGTTACCTATCCGGGCACGCGAACCGCCGCCGACCTGAACCAGATATACGACTGGGCCTTGCGCGATGAGTCGGCGGCGCAGGTCGATGTCGTGCCGCATGACTGGTGGGGACCCTACCTGGAGCGAGGCTGGCTGCAATTCTTCCAGCCCAATGCGCCGGCTTGGCATTTTCGCGAGGCGCATAGACTTGCTGAGCAGCATGGCCGCCAGCGCTTCGCCGGTCTCGAACTTCATGGAATTGTTTAGGAATAGACCATGTTTCTAACCAAGGAGTTGCGCGGCCGGAATTTGAATTATCGAAGGAACGAGTACTCTTTGACCTTCGACGATGGCCCCACGGACGGAATTACAACCGATCTCGCTCGGCTGTTGTATCGCGAAGGCGTGTCGGCCACTTTTTTCGTGCTCGGAGAACGTGCCAACCGGGCGGCGTTTTCTGCGGTCGTCCAGTACGGACACCGCCTCGGCAATCACACGTTCAGCCACCCGAACCTGGACCGTTTTTGTGGCGATCACCGCACCGAAATCGCCCGTCAAATTATCGCCTGTCATGAGCAACTCGAGCAGTTCGTTTCCCGTCAAAGGATCCCGTTTCGGGCGCCGGGCGGAGCATGGTCCGATCCGCGATTCTCGACGTTCGCCAATGAACTGCCGATCTCCAAGCGCTACATAGGCCGCTATGGATGGGACATCGACGCCAATGATTGGCGATTGCATCGCCGGCAGGGCGACGCAGAGAAGATTGGGTTTGGCGCCTTCTGCAGGCGCTTCGAACACACGCTCGACGAGTTTCGCGGC
>JANYLM010000129.1 GCA_025357835.1 Gammaproteobacteria bacterium | reverse complement strand
CGGCCGCTGGCGCACATGCTGGCGGACGCGCTCGAGGCGCCGACAGCCGCGGCGCGGCAGCGAAGTCTGCAACGCCTTGGTGACGTCTCTTTGTTCATCGCGGGATTCTTCGCCCGCAGCTTCGCGCGCAAATTGATCGACATCGACTATCACATCGCGATGGGAGGCAATGCGTATGGCTCGCTGGCGGATACCATGCAACGCTCCGTATCGGGCCGCTGCGTCGCGGCCATCTACGCGCAGCTCGCGCGGAAATTTCAGCGCCTGGTCGACGCCCTCAATGAAGTCAGCGAGATGTCCTACCAGCACAGCGATGCGGATATCCTGCGGCTGTATGAGATATGGATGAAGACCGGCAGTCGGCGAGCGCACGGCTTGCTGAAGCAGCTTGGCGTGCAACCGGTGGTGGCGGGCGGCGCACGCCGCGAGCATTGAATCATGGTTCTGCACGGCCTGCAGTCGCTCCTCAGCCGGCTCTACGACGTCGACCTGAACTACGATGTCTACGACTTTTTGGTCACGGATCGGCGCGCCCTACCGGGGGTCGTGCCCGGCAACGATGCGCGGGCATCAGAAGAAGAATTGTTGTTGGCCGAAACGGCGGACGGAGCCGGTGTCGCGCTGTACTTGGACCCGCGCTTGTTGCAGCGACTCGAGGGCGCGGATCCCGTCGGCGCTCTGACCGAAAATAACTTGGCCGATTACTGCACGGCTCTCGAGGGCGTCAGCCACTTCGTGTATTCGACCTGGCGGTTGAATTGCGATCTTCCGGTGTCGCTGCTGGAGCTGGAGACGCAGGCCGAAGTGGATAAATACGCGGTTACCGTGTTCTTGCTGGCCGATCAGCAAGGCGGAGGCTACCCTGCGCAGGTGCATGCGCGGCTGTTCGATCGCGTGAGCTTCGATGTGCGCTTGGAACCCGATCAGTATCATCGGTATCGAACGGCGCATCGCTCCGCCGCGCATTATTGCCGGAGACTGGAACATCGTTTCGTGAGCCGGGGTCAGGCGCGCATCGAGGCGCTGGTGCGGGAGCTGCGGAAATTCTATCGCTTGGGAAGCACGGCAAAATTGCGCCACGCACTGGCGTGATTGCGCCGCGACAAGCTACTTATCGTCGTCCTTGTTGCCGGTGCCTTGTTTCTGCGACTTCAGAAACTCGCCCAGGCGGCGCAAATCCTTTTTTCGCGGTGCCGGTGCTTTGCCCAGCTTGCCGCTATCATACGGGTCGTAGCCTTTCTTGGTGCCGAGCGGGTTGGCGCGAACGGTCTCGAACGGCGTAGGGGCATCTTCGGCTATGGACAGGGCCGGATGCTCAAGCTTTTGCAGACGCTCCGTTGAGACCTCGCGGCCGAACTCGCCGGTGGCAATAGACCATTCCCAGATTGCATTGCCGCGGTCGTCGAAGTTGACCCGCCCGGTGCTCTTGGCATCGGATTTGGGCTCCGGCGCGGACGGCTTGGCAGCGTCGGCCATGCCGGATCGGGTGGTCGGTTTTGACTTATTGGTGCTCACAATACCTTTCTAACCATGCACCGGCCGAAGTCAACCCAAATACGTGAAAAGCCGGCGAACCGTCACAATTGTAGTTGGTATTGAGCGCGCCAAAGCCCGAGCGCCGTCTTGCCGTCGTTCCATTCGCCGCGCAGCACCATTCCGATCGCAGCGGCGATCGGCAGCCATTGCAGTTCCAGTTCTTCGTCGGCGTCCGGCGCGGCAGCCCCGACCACTAGATCGCGCGCCAGGTAGAGGTGAATGACTTCAGTGAATATCCCGGGGGCCGGCAGAAATTGTCCCAGGGACGTCCAGCGTTTGGCCGATACGCCGGTTTCCTCGGCCAGTTCGCGCACTGCGCAGACCTGCGGCGCCTCGCCTGGGTCGAGTTTGCCGGCGGGAATCTCCCATAGAAAATCCGTGATGCCGTGCCGGTACTGACGTACCAGGCAAACCCGATCGGCAGTATCCACGGCCACCACCGCCGCGGCGCCGGGATGACGTACGAAGTCCAAGTCGTATTCCCGGCCGTTGTTGTACAGCAGCCTTTCGGTGGAGACGTCGATGATGCGGCCGCTGTGAATGTGCCGACTGGCTATGGGTGTGGGTTTGCGCATAGGTCAAGTCTATAGCACGCCTGTGATCTGTCTCCTGGCGCCCGAGGTGCGCCATAGGCCATCCTGGGGGCTGCTAAAGCGTATTGCATCGCAATGTGGATATACGTACAGTAGCGAACGCCTTCCTATGATGAAAGCCAAGACAACCGCCTTCGATTCGCTCAACCCGTCGCAGCGCAGGGCGGCTACTTTCGGTACGCCGGTTCCGGACAAGGGTGTGGATGCGGGCCCCATGCTCATATTGGCCGGTGCGGGCACGGGCAAGACCAACACGTTGGCGCATCGCACCGCTCATCTGGTGCTGAACGGGGTGGATCCGGCGCGCATCATGATGCTGACTTTTACCCGCCGGGCCGCTCAGGAAATGATTCGACGCACCCAGCTCATCGTCGCGGAAGTGCTGGCGGATCGCGGCAGGGCTGGCGATCGCAGTGTGGTGTCGCGATTGCTCTGGTCGGGCACCTTTCATTCGGTGGGCAACCGTATATTGCGCCTGTATGCCAAGCATCTAGGCTTGGATCCCCAATTCACGGTGCTGGACCGCGCCGATGCCGCCGACTTGATGGATGTGGTGCGCCACGAATTGGGCTTTTCCGCCAAGGACAAGCGCTTTCCGCGCAAGGATGCCTGTCTCGCGATTTATTCGTACCGGGTCAACACGCGGCTATCGTTAAAGCAAACTCTCGAAGAGCAATTTCCTTGGGTCAAGGAGTGGGAAGCGGATCTCACGCGCCTGTACCGCGAGTACGTCGGCCGTAAGCAAAAGAATCGCGTTCTGGATTTCGACGATCTGCTGCTGTACTGGCATGTGATGATGCAGAACCCGACCTTGGCGCAAAGCTTGTCGAAGAATTTCGAGCATGTGCTGGTCGACGAGTACCAGGACACCAGCACCTTGCAGGGCGAGATCATTCAAGCGCTCAAACCCGACGGTACGGGAGTCACGGTGGTCGGTGACGATGCGCAGGCTATCTATTCGTTCCGCGCCGCTGCGGTCGAGAATATCTTGGGATTCGCCGATCGCTACAAGCCCAAGGCCGAGATTGTGATTCTGGCGCAGAACTACCGATCGACGCAGCAAATCCTGGATTCGGCCAATGCACTCATGGCGGACGGGGCGCGCCAGCATCGTAAGACCTTGCTGGGCACGCGGCAATCCACCCAGAAAACTCTCTACGTCGCCATGGATGATACGCAAGCGCAGGCCGAATACATCACGGGCAAGATATTGGCGACGCGTGAAATCGGCGGTTCGCTGAAGCGCCATGCCATTTTGTTCCGCAGCTCGCATCACAGCGATGTGCTCGAAGTCGAATTCACCAAGCGCAATATTCCTTTCGTAAAATACGGAGGGCTGAAGTTCTTGGAGGCAGCGCACGTCAAGGACATGATGTCGGTGCTGCGTTGGGCCGACAATCCGCGCAATTCCGTGGCGGGTTTCAGGGTGCTGAAGCTGCTGCCCGGCATCGGCCCGGGCCATGCCAAGCAGGCGCTCGATTATTTCGAAGCGCAGAGCTACAACGCCAAAGCCCTCACCGACTTCGACGCGCCGCAGCCGGTGAAAATGGATTGGAAGCGGTTTTGCGCCTTATTCGAAAGGCTTGCCGACGCCGCGACGCCCTGGCCAGGTCAGGTTGGTTTGGTGCGCGAGTGGTACAAGCCTCAGCTCGAGCGAATTCACGATGCTCCTTGGGCGCGCATGGGCGATCTGGAACAGCTGGAGACGCTGTCGACGCAGCACGCGAGCCGCGAGCGATTCTTGACCGAGCTCACCCTGGACCCACCGGTGGTGACCAGCGATAAATCCGGCAACGCCTCGAAGGACGAGGACTACGTCATTCTGTCCACGATTCACTCGGCCAAGGGTCAGGAGTGGGACATCGTCTATGTGCTGAATGTCTCCGACGGTAATTTTCCGTCGGAATTTTCCACGGGCAAGCCCGAAATGATCGAAGAAGAGCGGCGCTTGCTGTACGTGGCGATGACGCGGGCCCGGAACGAATTGCATCTCTGCGCGCCGCTCAAGTACGCGATCACGCAGCAGCCCAAGGACGGCGACGCGCATGTCTATGGCGCCAAGAGCCGATTCATGACCGATAAGGTGTTGGATTCATGCGAACGAGTTTCGCTGCGCAATATGCGCGGTGTGGAAAGTTTGCGCGAGGGCGAGGCGGCAACGGTCGACGTGGTCGCGCAGCTCAAGGAAATGTGGTGACGACGGGCTATCACGCCCGCGGGTGATTACCCCAATCGAGACGAGGCTGTCGGTGCGGTTACCAGCGACGCGGACCGCCGCCACCGCCGCCGTCCCCACTTGCAGGCTTGGACCGAGGCGCCCGTTCCTGAGCTTCATTGACGCGCAGAGGACGTCCACCCATCTGGAAGCCGTTCGTCTGTTGAATCGCGTTGTGCGCTTCTCCGGCCGCCATGTCCACGAACGCAAACCCACGGGGACGCCCGGTCTCGCGATCGGTGATGAGCTTGACGGATTCGACTTTGCCGTGACGCTCAAACAGCGCTCGCACTTCGTCTTCTGTAGCAGTGAATGGCAGGTTGCCAACGTAGATCGTCGTCATTCAACTAATCTCACTAACTGTGTTGTACAAAGGGCCCGTGTAGGGCACGACCCTACG
The DNA here is from genome assembly GCA_025357835.1 of Gammaproteobacteria bacterium. Taxonomy (GTDB): domain Bacteria; phylum Pseudomonadota; class Gammaproteobacteria; order Steroidobacterales; family Steroidobacteraceae; genus Bog-1198. The sequence continues at coordinate 10,111 of JANYLM010000129.1, read as the reverse complement.
ACTCGATGCTACGCCAGGGGATTATTGTTGGCAAACGGGTCCAGTCATTCCACCTCGAGATACGCATAACCGTTGAGCTCGTTCTCGTAAAAGCGCTTCACCGCCTGCGCTTCGGTGAGCGACATCCGGCCTTCCTGAACCGCCCGTTCGCAGTCCCGGGCGATCCCCGGATACAACTCATCGGTGTCGTACTCCATGTATTCCAGCACCTTGTTGGCCGTGTCGCCCTTGACGATCTCCTCGATCCACCAGCCGCCGCTCTCTTGTAGACGAATGTGCACCACATGGGTGTCGCCGAACAAATTGTGCAGATCTCCCAGCGTTTCCTGGTAGGCGCCTACCAGAAACGCCGCCATATAGTAGGGTTCCCCGGGGGTTAGTTCATGCACCTCAAGAGTGCGCTTGGTTGCCCTGGGGTGTACGAAACGATCGATCTTGCCGTCGGAATCGCAGGTGATGTCGGCCAGCACGGCGTTGCGCGCAGGCCGCTCGCCCAACCGCTGTATTGGCATGATGGGAAACAATTGGCCTATAGCCCAGCTGTCCGGCAGCGATTGAAACACCGAGAAGTTGCAGAAATAGATGTCGCTGAGCATATCCTCGAGATTTTCCAGTTCTTCCGGAACCCGATCGAGCTTGCGGCAGTGGTCGCGAATCTTGGTGCAAATCGCCCAGTAGAGTTTTTCCGCCAGCGCACGAAATTCCAGGCTCAAGTAGCCCAAGTTGAACATCTGCAGCGCCTGCTCGCGGGCTTGCAGTCCGTCGTGGTAGCACTCCACCAGTCGGCGCTCATTGATGGATCGGTAGCTGTCGAACAAATCGCGCACCGGCTGCGGCACTTCTTCCTTGCCGTGGTAGTCCTCTTCGGGCCGGCCTGTGACTTTGAATTGGTCGAGAGTGGAGGAGCCCAGGATGTCGAACACCAGCAAGCTGTGGTGCGCGGCGATGGCGCGCCCGGACTCGCTCACTATCATGGGATGCGGCACGCCGCGGGCGTCGCATACGCTCTTGATACGGTAGACGACATCGCTCGCATATTCATTGAGCGTGTAATTCATCGACGATTCGAAGTTGGTGCCGCTGCCATCGTAGTCGACGCCCAGGCCCCCGCCGATGTCGATGTACTGCAGTCCGGCTCCCATGATTTTGAGTTCGGCGTACACGTGGGCCAGTTCGTTGATGGCATCCTTCACGCGGCGGATATCCTGTAGCTGGCTGCCCGGATGGCAGTGCACGAGCTGCAGGCAATCCAGCATGTCGCGCTCCTTGAGCAGGGCATGTAGGTCCAGGATCTCGCTGATGAAGAGGCCGAATTTGGATTTCTCGCCGGCGGATTCGCGCCAGCGGCCGGCGCCCTCGCTGGCGAGCTTCACCCGCACGCCGATCTTGGGCCGCACGCCGTAGCGCTCGGCATGCTTCAGAATGAGATGAATTTCCTCATAATTCTCCACCACCGGAATGATGGTGCGGCCGAGCTTGGTGGCCAGAATGACGGCTTCGATGTAGCTATCGTCCTTGAAGCCATTGCACACCACGATGCGGTCCGGCGCGTTCTCGGTGATGGACATTACCGCGAGCAGTTCGGGTTTGGAGCCGACCTCGAGTCCGAAGCCGAATTCCTTCCCGTAGCGGTAAACTTCTTCTACCACCAGTCGTTGCTGGTTGACCTTGATCGGAAACACCGCCGCATAGCGATTCTTGTAGCCGTTCTCCGCGATGGCCGTGCTGAAGGCATCCGCGATGTGGCGCAGGCGGTGCGCGAGAATGTCGGAAAAGCGAATGACCACGGGAGTGTGTAGGTCGCGGGCCTGCAGGCCTTGAACGACGTCGTACAGATCGATTTCACGAGCTGTATCCATGCTGGGCCGGATCACCACGTGACCTTGCTCGTTGATGGAGAAGTAACCTTTGCCCCAAGCCTCGACTTGGTACAAATCCAGCGACTGTTCGATTTTCCACGCGTTGGCGGGCAGCATCTTGGCGGGTATGTTCATGTCGCGCGCACCTTATCAAATTGGGGCTGCAAGTAAATGAATCCTTCTGCGCCGAATGGATTTTGAGTTGCTCGGCGGCTCAAGTCCGGAAACGGGTAGGTACGCACGAGGCGACCACTAAATCCGCCAGTGGCCTAACCGCGGGCGACGGGTCGGCGTGGGTCGCGAATCCACTCGCTCCAGGAGCCGGCATACAGTTTGCCGCCGGTCAGGCCGGCTACTTCGAGGCTCAGCAGATTGTGACAGGCGGTGACGCCTGAGCCGCACATAGCGATGAGATGGTTGGGCGCTTTGCCCGCGAGGCGCTCCTGCCAGCGACGCCTGATCTCGTCCGGGGACAGGAAATAGCCGTCGGCGTTTAGACTTTCGGTAAAGGGATGATTCATGGCGCCGGGTATGTGCCCGGCCACGGGGTCGATGGGTTCGATGTCGCCGGCGAAGCGTTCTCGGGCGCGCGCGTCCACCAGCATGGCATGCGGATCGCGCAGTGCTCGCTCGAGCTCAGCGGTGCTGATTACAGTGTCGGCGGCGATTCTGGGTGTGAGACGGCGCGCGCCTGGGACGGCCTCCGCCGGTGGGTTCTCGCCCGACTGCAGTGCGCCGCCGCGAGCGGTCCAAGCCTTGAAACCGCCGTCGAGTACGGCGACTGTGTCATGCCCCACCCAGCGCAGCATCCACCAAAGCCGTGCCGCCATCGATCCGTTGGCGGCGTCGTAGGCAACGACTTGGGTGTCGTTGCCGATACCGATTGCGCTCAGCCAGCCGGCGAAAGCTTCCGGCGCCGGAAGCGGGTGGCGGCCGGTGTGAGATCCCAGTGGCGCCGACAGGTCTGTATTGAGGTCGGCGTAGTGCGCTCCGGGAATGTGCGCGGTTAGGTACGCCTGCCGTCCGGCCTCGGGGTGCATGAGATCGAAACGGCAGTCGATAACGGCCAGGCTTGGCTTGCTCAGCAGTTCTTGCAAAGAGTTCACGCTGATCAGGGTTTGAAATTTCATGATTAGCAGCTTAACGCGATGGTGTACGAACTTACCGCTACAATCGGCGCCATGGCACTCACTCTATACTGGGGCAGCGGTAGTCCGTTCTCGTGGCGTGTACTCTTGGCCCTGGAGCACAAGGGGCTGCCCTACGAGTCTCAACTGCTGCACTTCGACAAGCAGGAACACCAATCGCCGCAGATGCTCAAGCTCAACCCGCGCGGCCGCGTGCCCGTCCTTAAGGATGGCGATTACGTGGTATTCGAGTCGGTTGCGGTGCTGTACTACCTCGACGTGAAGTATCCCCAGGCGCCGATATTCGGCGCGAATCCCGAGGAAGCCGGTGTCATCATGCGTGTCATCTGTGAATTCATGGCGTACGCCGAGCCGTCGCTGCTCAAGATCACAGCAGCGATATTCACGGACACGGTTGCTGAGAACATCGACGAACTCACCGATGCCATGCACGTGGTGGCGCGCGAGGCACGCACCATCGAGGGCCGCCTGAGCAAGGAGCAGTGGATAGTCGGCGCCAATTATTCCGCCACCGACATGGTGATTTTCCCCTGGATTCAGGTGCTGCGCCGCGCCCTGGACAGAAGCGCCGCCGCCGAACTGGGCGCGCGCTTTCTGCCCATGGAGCGCAACTATCCGGCGCTGGCACGATGGATTCACCGCATCGAGGCGCTTCCCGGCTACGAACGAACTTATCCGCCTCATTGGCGGGAAAGCCAGACTTAGCGAGAGTTGCTGACAAACCGGCACTGGCTGTTCGATGACGGTGTTCAGTTTTGCAGAAGCTTGAGCAATTCCTGGCCGGCCAGGTAGTCTGGCGGCGCCGGCCCACCGGCGTCACTTTAAAAAGTTAAATCAAGAGAGTTAAGTCAATGATCCATGTGAAGTTTGCGGGCAAGATCGTATTTGTGGGTTTTGGCAGCATCGGACAGGGCGTCTTGCCTTTGATCTTGCGTCACATTGGCACTGCGTCCGATCGCATCACCATCGTCACCGCCGAAGACAGCGGCCGGGCCGAAGCCGAGCACTTCGGAGTGAAATTCCACAAGTCCGCGTTGACGCGGGAGAACTACCGGCAGGTTCTGGAACCCCTGCTGGATGCCGGGGACTTCCTGTTGAATTTATCGGTCGACGTATCCAGCATCGCGCTCGTTCAATTGGCGCGCGAACGCGGCGCCCTGTATCTCGATACCTGCATCGAGCCCTGGGCGGGGGGATATACCGACTCGACGGCGAGCGTGGATACGCGTAGCAATTACACCATGCGTTTGCAGGCCTTGGCCTTGCGCGACGGTGCGAAGAAAACGCCCACGGCTGTGCTCACACATGGCGCCAACCCGGGCTTGGTTTCGCACCTCGTCAAACAGGCCTTGCTCAACATCGCTAAAGATACCGGGGTGGATGCGGGAGCGCCCAGCAGCCGCGAGTCCTGGGCAAAGCTCGCCCAGACCTTAGGCATCAAGGTCATACATATCGCTGAACGCGATACGCAAATTACGAATGTGCCCAAGGTGGCGAATGAGTTCGTCAATACCTGGTCTGTCGATGGCTTCGTCAGCGAGGGGGCTCAACCCGCCGAACTCGGCTGGGGCACGCACGAGAAGCACTTCCCGGCGGATGGCGGACGGCACACGGTCGGTTCGGGCTGCGCGATCTATTTGAATCGGCCCGGCGCCAGCACGCGGGTGCGCACCTGGACCCCGAAGGCGGGGCATTTCCACGGGTTCCTGATCACGCATTCCGAAGCGATTTCATTGGCCGATTACTACACGGTCATGGATGGCGATCGGGTGGCGTACCGGCCCACCAGCCACTACGCCTACCACCCCAGCGACAACGCGGTGTTGTCGGTGCACGAGTTCGCCGGCAACAATTGGCGGCTGCAGGATCATAAACGCATCATGCTGAATGAGATCACCTCAGGGATTGACGAACTGGGGGTGCTGCTCGCAGGTCACAAGAAGAACGCGTATTGGTACGGCTCACAGCTGTCCATCGAGGAGGCGCGGAAATTGGCGCCGTTCAACAGCGCCACCAGTCTGCAAGTCACATCGGCCGCATTGTCCGGGATGATATGGGCCATGGAGAATCCACACCGCGGCATCGTTGAACCCGACGACATGGAGTTCGAGCGGCCACTCGAGATCTGCATGCCGTACTTGGGACGTGTGGTGGGCAAGTACACGGATTGGACGCCTCTGCTTCAGCGCGGCGAATTGTTTGCCGAGGATCTGGACACCTCGGACCCGTGGCAATTCAAGAACATCCGGGTGGTTTGAGCGGGTAATGACTTTGCAGGGACCTCAGGGACGAGGTCCGTAGCTGATGGCGACCACGGTAAACATCGTGGTGCCGCCGGGCAGAGCGACGCTCACATCGTCGTCGAGGCGCTTGCCGATCATAGCGCGCCCCAGCGGCGAGTCCATGCTGATGTAGTCCTCCGCCATATCGAATTCGTCCGGCCCGACCAGGCGATACCAACGCAGCTTGGTGCCGCTTTCGATTTGCACCCATGCGCCGAAGTAGACCCGCGTCGGATCGCGCCGGCTTAAGGAGTCTTGGGGGTCCACGATGGTCATGCCTTCCAGACGCTTGCGCAAAAAGCGCACGCGTCGATCAATCTCGTGCAATCGTTTCTTGCCGTAGGTGTACTCCGCGTTTTCGGAGCGATCGCCTTGCGCGGCGGCCGCGGCCACCGCCTGGGTCACCCTGGGCCGCTCCACATGCCATAGCTGATCGAGTTCATCCCGCAGCCGCTTGGCCCCTGCGGGGGTGATGTACTGTGAGCCGGGCTGGGTGGGGGGGCGATATCTTGACACGCTGCAATATATTCTAAGGAAATTCTAGGACGTGAACTAAGTTGTGGAGCGGAGCCGAGCGACTGAGCGGTTGCTCACAGATTGCACGCTCCCCGAATCATAAGCTCCCTACCCATGAGCGTTAAATATTACACCCACTTTATCGCGCAATCGGACGGAGCCGTCGAATACAACGAATATCGCGGCGTCGTGGAACTTCTCGATCGGTCGAGCAAAGTCGAGGGTGATCGCGACATCGCGCGCATGCTGGCGCGCAGCTTCGATCTGGAGGAGACCGATATCCAGGTTTTGCAATGGGACCATCTGCACTGAAGCAGTGATCGCTTTTTTCCCCTAGCGGGCTTTATTTCCCTTCATTGAAGTCCGCATCTCAGCCCCGAGCTCAACACTCGGGGCTTTTTTTGCCATGGTGTTAAACTCGCTCCAACACCCCCATACCAGAGGGGCCAGGAGGGGATTTCATGCGTAAATTGGCTTTAGGGTTAGCCGCCATTGCCGGCTTGATGTTGTCGGGTTGCGGTTACAACACGATGCAGACCCAGGACGAGCAAATCAAGTCCGCGTGGTCGGAGGTCCTGAATCAATACCAACGCCGGGCCGACCTGATCCCCAATTTGGTTAATACGGTCAAAGGCTATGCAGCCCAGGAAAGCTCGGTGCTGCTGGGTGTGACCGAAGCGCGAGCCAAGGTCGGCTCCATTCAAGCGACGCCTGAACTAGTCAATGATCCGGCGGCGCTAGCCAAGTTCCAAGCCGCACAGGGGGAGCTATCGGGGGCCTTGTCGCGCCTCTTGGTGGTGACCGAAAACTACCCGCAATTGAAATCCGATCAGAATTTCCGCGACCTGCAGGCGCAGCTCGAAGGCACGGAAAATCGCATTACGGTGGCGCGTAACCGCTACATCAAAGCCGTACAGGACTACAACGTCACGGTGAGGCAGTTCCCGGGAAACCTGACCGCTATGATGTTCGGCTACAAAGCGAAACCTAATTTCACTGTCGAGAATGAAGCGGTGATTTCCAAGCCTCCGACGGTTGATTTCGCGCCGCCGGCTGCGGCGCCGGCAGCGACACACTAGCCCCATCGCACCTAGGGTTGTGGTACTCACGTGACTACTTTTCGCAGCATGTGCCGCTTGGGAGCGGGGTTGGCCTTGGCTCTTGCGGCGGTGCTGGTCCAGGCGCAGGTTGCCGTGCCGGCTCTTACCGCGCGCGTCACTGACCTCACGGGTACCCTGTCCGGCGAAGCCGTCACGCGTATCGAGGCCAAGCTCGCGGGCCTCGAGGCCAAGAAGGGTAGTCAGATCGCGGTGTTGATCGTGCCCACCACGGCCCCCGAGGAGATCGAGCAATTCAGCATTCGCGTCGAGGATGCGTGGAAGCTGGGCCGCAAGGGCGTGGATGACGGGGCATACCTCATCGTGGCCAAGAGCGATCGGCGCGTGCGTATCGAGGTGGGCTATGGCTTGGAGGGTGCGCTGCCGGACGCAATCGCGAACCGGATTATTGCCGAGACCATAACGCCGCATTTCAAGTTGGGGGATTACGACGGCGGGGTCGAAGCCGGTGTCGATCAGATGATTTCCGTGGTTAACGGTGAGCCTTTACCTGAACCCGACACAAAGTGGGAGCACCACGGCAATTTGGGCAAATTGTTGCCGCTGCTATTGGTGGTGGTATTCGTTGCCGGCGGGGTGTTGCGCGCCATTCTCGGCAGACTGATGGGGTCGGTGGCAACGGGTGGCTTGACCGGCGCTATCGCCTGGCTGCTGAGCCACTTCCTGCCCATCGGTTTGGGCGCCGGCGTAGTCGCGTTCTTGTTCGCCATGTTGGCAGGTTCCAGTTCCCGCGGATGGTCGGCCGGTGGTGGTGGCTGGGGTGGCGGCCTGGGGGGCGGCTTTGGCGGCGGTGGTGGATTCGGGGGCGGGGGCGGGGGCTTCAGCGGCGGCGGCGGCGGGGGCGGGGGCGGCGGTGCCTCGGGAGGCTGGTGATGCAGGTCGGGCGCCTAATCCGTCACGCTGCGGCGACTCATTGGCGCACGCGAATGTTATTCCCCGGTACGACGCAGGATGCCATCGAAAAGGCCATCACCGGAGTTGAGAGCACGCATGCGGGGGAAATTCGTTTCGCCGTTGAAACCTCGCTAACGCCCCTTCACATTCTCAACGGCTTATCTCCTCGCGCCCGCGCGCTCGATGTTTTCGCGTATCTACGCGTCTGGGATACCCAGCACAACAACGGGGTCTTGATCTACGTGCAGCTGGCGGACCGAGTTGTTGAAATCGTCGCGGATCGGGGCTTCGAGGGACGCGTCAGCCCCGCGGAATGGGAGGCGGTTTGCCGTCTCATGGAAGAGCATTTTCGCGCTGGACGATTTGAAGCAGGGTCCATTGCCGGAGTCGACGCCATCGGTGATTTGCTGGGGCGCCACTTTCCGCCGAACTTTAGGTCCGCGTCGCAATCCCACAACCAATTGCCTGACCGACCGACTTTGCTGTAGATAGAGCGGATGAAGTTATTAAGATTAGCCGTTTGGGTCGGCGCATTGGGTCTGGGTGCCTGTTCTGTGTTTCGCCACACGCCTGTTGCACCGCCACCCGTGGTTCAGACGCCGCCCCCGGTCCCGCAACTGCCCAAGCCCCAAGCCACCCATCGTTTTGAAGTCGATCCGGGCAACGATATCCTGGGCTATGTGCAGAAAACCACCATCGGCAAGGAAGACACTTTGCCCGACATCGCGCGGCGCTTCGACGTGGGTTACGAGGAAATGCTGTGGGCAAACCCCGGGGTGGACCCTTGGCTGCCCGGTGTCGGTCGCGAGGTGGTGGTGCCCACGCAATTCATTCTGCCGGCGGCTCCCCATGAGGGTGTGGTGGTGAACGTCGCGGCGATGCGCATTTTTTACTATCCGCCTCACAAGAAGGGCGAACCGCAAATCGTCTTTACGCATCCCATCGGCATCGGCAGGGTGGGGTGGAGGACTCCCGAAGGCTCGACCAAGATCGTCAGCCGCCAAAAGGACCCGGTGTGGGTGGTGCCCAAGTCGGTTCGAGATGAACATGCAGAGGATGGCGAAAAGCTGCCCGCGCAAGTACCTGCCGGACCGGACAATCCCCTCGGCCAATATATGTTTCGCTTGGGGTGGCCGAGCTACTTGATTCACGGCACCAACAAGCCCTACGGCGTGGGCATGCGGTCGAGCCATGGCTGCATGCGCCTGTATCCTGAAGATATCGCGGTATTTTTCGACTTGATTCCCATCGGCACGAAAGTGACAGTGGTCAATCAGCCGTACGTGTTCGGCTGGCGCGACGGCACGCTGTACTTGCAGGCCTATTCCGTGATGGAAGACGATTCACGCGATTGGAGCAAGAACCGCAAGCGCCTGCTGGCCAATTTACTGAACCCCAAATTACAAAAGAAGATCGCCGGGTACGACAAGGAAATTGACTGGCAGCGTGTCGGTGATTTGGCGCACGCGCCGCGCGCCGTACCCGTGCCCGTCACGGGCGGCCTCGGCGGGATCGACGATGTGATCGGGAAATCGTCGCTGGTCGAGAACACATTGCCGGCGGGCTCCAATTGGGATGGCCAGAGCGGGTTGTTGGTGGACGAAAAGACGTTCAAGGATTTGGTCGGAGGCCGCGCCGAAGCTCCACCGACATCGCAGACCCAAGCCGCCGTTCACTGATGCCCATATCTCGTGTGCGCTTGTTTCTTGCAGGCTTAGGCGCGGCCTGCGTGGGGTTGTCCGCCGCCGGCGCCGATCTGTCGCCCATCGAACCGGGCCTGGACTATCATTCCTTCGCCAATGTCGATCAATTTCGGGTCACGCACATTGACTTGGACTTGCGCGTCGACCTTGACGACAAAGTGATCAGCGGCGTCGTCGACCTCGAGCTCAAGCGGCTCGATCCGCGCGCCACTCAGCTGGTGCTCGATACCAAGGGCCTGATGATCAACGACGTGAGCCAGAAGGCCACAGATGTGCTGGGGGCAACCGCCAAGAATCAGACCATCTGGGTTAGCCGGCCGTTTCACCTCGAGAAGCCGGATCCCATACTGGGGCAAGCCCTGGTCATCGACCTGCCGACGTCGCGCAAGACCCTCGAGTCCATCCGAATTGACTACGAAACTCTGCCCGCTGCCGCCGCACTACAGTGGCTGGGGCCGAAGCAAACCGCCGGCCGCCGCAAGGGCTTTCTATACACCCAGTCGGAGCCCATAGGCGCGCGTACCTGGATACCCTTACAGGACACCCCGCAGGTGCGCGCCCCCTACAAGGCGAAGATTCACACGTCTCCCG
>JANYLM010000051.1 GCA_025357835.1 Gammaproteobacteria bacterium | reverse complement strand
CGCCGCGCGGGCTACGAAGTCGGCGAAGCCGAGGATTGTCGGGAAGCGCGTGCCCGGATCGTCGATGTGCGGCCGGATTTGATGCTGGTTGATTGGATGCTGCCGGATATGAGCGGGCTCGAGCTGACCCGCTCGCTGAAGCGCGCCAAGGACACCGAAGAGATCCCGGTCATTATGCTCACCGCGCGTGCCGAGGAGCAGGACAAGGTCGGCGGCCTCGAGGGAGGAGCGGACGATTACATTACCAAGCCGTTCTCGCCGCGCGAATTGCTGGCGCGCATCCAAGCGGTGCTGCGCCGCGCTGCGCCGGCGGGTGCGGCCGATGTGGTGGAGGCGGATGGTCTGAGACTGGACGATTCGAGCCACCGGGTAAGCGCCGGCGAGCGCGAGATCGCCTTGGGGCCCACGGAATACCGCTTGCTGCATTTTTTCATGACGCACCCGGAGCGGGTGTTCTCGCGGGGCCAGTTGCTCGATCGGGTCTGGGGCGGTAATACTTATGTCGAGGAGCGCACAGTAGATGTACACATCCGCAGGCTGCGTAAGGCGCTGGAGCCTTATCTTCTGGAGCGGTTGGTGCAAACTGTGCGTGGCGCCGGCTACCGGTTCTCCACACGGGACGCATAGGGAGGGCGGACGCAACTAATCAATGGTAGCGATGTGGACTTTCGCGCTCGCGCGGCTCGCGGGCATTCTCCTGTTGGGCCTCTGTCTGGGCCTGCTCATAGGACCTATTTGGCTGTGGATTCTGGCGGCCGCCTGCCTGTACCTGGGCTGGCAGCTAGTGACTCTCTACCGCCTCGACCGCTGGCTGCGGCTGCGCTCGCAAATCGACCCGCCCGATTTCGGCGGGATTTGGGGCGATATAGTCGCCCAAGTGATACGCCTGCATCGGCGTAAGCAGTTTCATAAGCAGCGACTGATACAGCTGTTTCGCGAATTGCGCCGTTCCACGGCGGCGCTGCCCGACGGCGTGATCATATTGAGCGCCCAGCGTGAAATCGTCTGGTTCAACCGTCAGGCGGCGCGCTTGCTGGGCCTCAAACGTCCGGTCGACGTGGGTCTGCGGATCGACAATTTGATTCGCTCGCCGGAGTTCGTGCTGTACCTGCACGGCGATGATTTTGCGATGCCGCTGGTGATACGGCCGCCGGTGCAGTTGGATTTGTACCTGGCCCTGCAGGTCGTCCCCTATGGCGGCGGCCAATACTTACTGTTGGTGCGCGACGTGACCCGGCAAATGCGTCTGGAGGCCATGCGTAAAGACTTCGTCGCCAATGCCTCGCACGAGTTGCGGACACCCTTGACCGTAATTTCCGGTTATCTCGATACTTTGGCCGATGACTCTTCCATTGATCCTGCATGGTCCGGTCCCATCAAGGATATGCGCGCACAGGCGCAGCGCATGAATGCCATCATCGCCGACCTGCTGGTATTGTCGCGTTTGGAGTCGACGGACGGAGAGGCCCCCCGCGATGCCGTGAATGTGCCGAGCATGCTGGAGCGCCTGCATCGGGATGCACTAGCGAGCGCCGATCGTCCGCGCCATGTGGTCCTGGAATTGGAGACCACGGATGGGTTGTGCGGTGCCGCCCATGAACTCGAATCCGCCTTCACCAATTTGCTGGTGAACGGGATGAAGTACACGCAGGCCGAAGGCACGGTGCGAATGCGCTGGTGGGCCGATGCGGAGGGCGCTTATTTTTCCGTGATCGACAGCGGCATCGGCATCCCGCCGGAACATATTCCGCGCCTGACCGAGCGATTCTATCGCGTGGACGCGGGCCGTTCCCGCGGGCAGGGAGGCTCGGGGCTGGGACTCGCCATAGTCAAACACGCCTTGCAGAGGCATGGCGGCTGGCTGGATGTGCAGAGCGCCGAGGGCAAGGGCAGCACATTTACCTGTCATTTCCCGCAAGCGCGGATATGGCAGCAGACCGTGGATACGGCGGTGAGCGCCTGACGTCACAAATATCGTGCGCAGTGTTGACGCGCGGTGCAATCGGATGTAAATGAACACGCGCATAGCAGAAAGGTAATTTTTATGGAAACGGCCGACCTCACTCATCACATCTCTCGCCGCTTCAACGAAGACCTGGAAAAAGTTCGCAACCAGGTGTTGCAGATGGGCGGATTCGTGGAACAACAGCTGCACAAGGCCATCACCGCCTTGGTCGAAGGCGATAGCCGACTGGGCGAATCGGTCGCGACCGACGACTACAAG
>JANYLM010000004.1 GCA_025357835.1 Gammaproteobacteria bacterium | reverse complement strand
CCGATATCAACGGCTAGCGACGACTCTCTGGGGAAACCACGCACCAGCGAGTCGTCGCTAGCCGTTGATATCGGGGGTGTTCGGACCAACTTTCGGATGCCGGACATCCTATCGGTCGGGCTTGGCGGGGGCACGCGGATTCGCCCGGGCATCAACGGCGCCGGCGTCGGCGTTGGGCCGGATTCGGTCGGCTACCGGCTATTGGAAGAGGCCTATGTGTTCGGCGGAGCCACGCTGACTACCAGCGACATCGCGGTCAAGGCAGGGCTTGCGCATTTCGGCGACGCGAGCCGGGTGCCACCGCTGAGCGCCGAACTGATGGACAAGATTCTGCTTCGCTTCAGGGACATTTTCGAGGACGGTCTTGATCGGATCAAGACAACGGCTTTGGATGTTCCAGTGATTCTGGTCGGCGGCGGCAGCATGTTGGTGCCGCGAAATCTGAAAGGCGCCTTGGGTGTGGTGACGCCGGAACACGCGGCGGTTGCGAATGCGGTTGGTGCCGCGGTGGCGCTGGTCGGCGGCGAGGTTGACGGACTGCTGTCGTACGAGAACGGCAGTCGAGCGGACGCACTGTTGGGTCTCGAGCGGCTGGCATTCGATAAGGCGGTCGCGGCGGGTGCCGATCCCACCACTATTCGGGTCGTTGATGTGGACGAAACCTATCTGAGTTATTTGCCGGGCAGCCACGCACAGGTCAGGATCAAAGTCGTCGGGGATCTAGGCTCCCCCGGGCGCTCTGGATGAGCGCGCTGCCTGCTGCCTCGCGACGACGGCTGGGATGGGCGGAAATGGCCGACCTGGCACGAGGTTGCGCTTTCCTGGGATCGGGAGGCGGCGGCGATCCGCAAGCGACGCTCATCGAGCTCGAAGCGTACTCCGGAGGCGACTTCTCGGTCGAGTTGCTCGACGCGGAGTCTCTGGACGATGACGCGCTGGTAGCTCCTTGCGGTTGGATCGGCGCCCCGACAGTGTCCGCAGAAAAACTGCCGAGCGGTCAGGAGGCATTGCTGGGCCTGCGCAAACTCGAGGCCCGACTCGGCCGGCGGGTCGACGCGGTGTTTCCGATCGAGATCGGCGGTAGCAACGGTCTGGCGCCGATTTTACTGGCACTTCGCGCAGGCGTTCCGCTCGTCGATTGCGATGGCATGGGGCGCGCGTTTCCCGAATCGCAGATGGTGATCCTCAATGTTTGCGGTATCTCGGCGAGCCCCGCGGTACTGACGGACGACAAAGGAAACTGCGTCATCATTGAAGCGGCCGACAATGTGAGCGAGGAACGCATCGCGCGTGCGGTAGCCACCGTGCTCGGCGCTAGTTGCCACCTGATGGAGTATTCGCTGAGCGGCAGCCAGACAAAGGCCTTTGCGCTGCCGGGTACGGTGTCGGATGCGCTCGCGATCGGCCGAAGTATTCGTGTGGGTCGTGATTGCGGCGGTGATCCCTTCGCATCGCTGTTCGCCGCATTGAAATCGTCACGCCAGTTCAGCAAGGCCGGCGTCCTGTTCGACGGCAAGATCATCGACATCCAGCGGGAGACCAAGGGCGGCTTCTCCCTGGGCAAGGCGATCATTGAGGCGGCGGGCGGGGGCGCTCGACTCGAGATCGATTTCAAGAACGAAAATCTGGTGGCCCGGCTGGATGGCGTGGTCCGGGCAATAGTCCCTGATCTCATCACCATTGTGGATCGCGAGACAGCAGAGACCATCGTCACTGAAAGGCTCAAGTACGGACAGCGTGTGAGGGTGGTCGGGGCAAGTGCGCCCCTGGCACTGCGAACACCCGAAGCGCTCGCCATCCTGGGGCCATCCGCCTTAGGCATTGCTACGCCCTACCAGGAGATCGAGGTCCTTAATGGCTGGACATAGGCGCGCGGGCCGCGGGGGCTGGTTGATAGGCTGCGACTTCGCGGGCAAGCCGTTCGATGCAGTCGGCGTGCTTCGTTCGGATTTGGGTAGGAGGTCATCGGCGATGGGTAGTGCACTAGCCTTCGGTGCTCCTGGCGTCATAGGCTGGCTGCACATTTTGCCGGGTGCGGAGTTTCAGGCCATGCGCCCGCGCCGCCAATGCCGACGAGGAGACGGACCGACGCCATGAGGAACTCAATCCGGCTGCAGGCATGTGCGAGTGTAATTCTTTTGGCCGGGCTCTATTGCCACGCAGCCAGCGGCGAAGAACGCGCTGCGGATCTCATCATCGTCAACGCCCGCATCCACACGGTCGATGAGGCGCACCCGAAGGCACGATGGATTGCGATTCGGGACGGGCGCATCGAGGCCCTAGGCAACTCAGCGCCATCCCCAGCACTGAAGGGGCCGCGGACCCGCGTCGTCAACGCGAACGGCAAGTTGGTGCTGCCGGCGTTTATCGACGCGCATACGCACCCGGTTTGGGGCGGATTGAGTCACGCAAGGTGCCCGTTGTACGAGGGTCACTCGCTTGCGGACTACCAGAAGCTCATCGCCCAGTGCGCGCGCGAGGAGCACGACTCGCCGTGGATCTACGGCGTCGGTTGGCAGGACGGTCTATTCAAACCCGACGGAGTTCCGGACAAGAGCCTGCTCGATTCGATCGTCCCTGACCGACCTGTCGCGTTCTCTTCAGTCGGCGGACACAGTCTGTGGTTGAACTCGAAGGCGCTCGAGGCGGCCGGCATCACGCGCAATACCCCCGACCCACCTCACGGGCGAATCGATCGAGATGCGCAGGGCGATCCAATCGGAGGACTGCAGGAAGCAGCCGTGGACTTGGTGACCTCCAAGCTGCCGCCTCCGTCGGAGGCCGAACGCGAGCGGGCCTTGCTCTATGCCATACATTACTTCAACAGCGTCGGAATCGTTGGTTTTCACGACGCGCTTTTGCCGATCCGCGGCGATGACTCGGCGCAGGTCATCCCTCCTCATTCTCCCGACACGTATGTCGCACTGGTAAAGCAGGGTTTGCTGAAGGCGTATGTAACCGTGGCCCTCGGTTGGGACAGGGGCGCGGGCATGGAGCAACTAAGCCAACTTCAGGCCGCGGCGGAGAGTCTGATAAGTGCGGGCGTGCAAGCACACTCGGTGAAGTTCCTGCTGGATGGCGTTCCGGCCCAGCGGACCGCCGCTCTCCTCACGCCGTATTCCGACAAGCCAGAAGAAAGCGGCTCCGTCGAGGTGGATCCCGAGGCGCTGAAGAAGGCCGTCGCGGCTCTGGCCCACAGAGGGGTACAAGTCCACTTCCACGCCATCGGCGATCGCGCGGTCCGCACGGCGTTGGACGCAGTGGAATACGCGCAGAACGAGGCGCACAACGCACTCGACAGGCCGCTGATTTCGCATCTGAATCTCGTGTCGCCCAGCGACTATCCGAGGTTCAAGGCACTGGGCGTGATCTCCATCTTTCAACCTTTATGGGCATGTATGGACGATTACATGCGGATGGTTGCCATTCGCGTGGGACCTGCGCGCATGACCCATATGTATCCCGTCCGCAGCCTGATGCGGGCGGGCGCAACCGTTTCCTACGGATCCGATTGGCCGGTAGCCTCCGCAAATCCTTTCGAAGGTCTCGAGGTTGCGGTCACGCGGCGTGAGCCGGGAGCCACCTCCGGGGAGCGGCTGGCGCCGTCCGAGCGGGTCGGACTGGCCACCGCCGTCAGGAATTACACGTTGCAGTCAGCTCGCGCACTGCATATCGAGGATCGCTCCGGCTCGCTGACTGTCGGCAAGAACGCCGACCTCGTTGCCGTGGACCAAGACATTTTCAAGATTTCACCGGAGCGAATCGGCAAAACCCGCGTGCTGGTCACCATGTACCGCGGCGATGTGGTCTACGGCGACTTGGGCAGTCTCTAGACTTCGTGATAAGGCAGCTGCATCGAACGCTGGGTATCAGCGCAATCGTTTTCTGGCTGGCGCAAATTGCGAGCGGCATCGCCATTGAAGGCATTTGGGTATTCGACGGAGCCCGGTACTATGAGTCCGGAGGGCAGCCCAGTCCGGGGATTCTGGGGCAGCGTTTGGATGGCGTCATTGCTGAAGGCGCCAAAAACGCATCGCTCTGGTCTTCAGGCACGATGCCGGGACAGATGAAGATTTTTTACCAGGATCGTGCCGGCGCGGCGCGGGTACGGCGGCTCGATGATCGCGGA
>JANYLM010000105.1 GCA_025357835.1 Gammaproteobacteria bacterium | reverse complement strand
GTCAAAGGCGATGACCTCGCGCGGTGGTGCGTCCACGTTCACATGCTTCTCCGCCACCACCGCCACCCGGGTGCTGATCTCGTAAATGGTATCGAGGTCGTGCGTCACCATAACCACGGTCAGGCCCAGCTCCTGGTGCAGCGAGCGCACCAGCGCGCAGAAGGCGTCGGAGCGGTCCGGGTCCAGGCCGGCGGTGGGCTCGTCCAGAAACAAAAGCTTCGGCTCCATGCTGAGCGCCCGCGCCAGCGCGGCGCGTTTGACCATGCCGCCGGATAATTGTGATGGATATTTCGGCCCGGTATCCGGCGCCAGTCCCACTAGAGCCAGATTCAATTCCGCCAGCTCGTCCAGGGTCTTCTCGGACGCCGGATAATATTCGCGCAGCGGCAATTGGATATTCTGCGCAACGGTCAACGAGCTGATCAAAGCGCCGTTTTGAAAGGTCACGCCGTAGCTTCGCACCAATGAGCTGCGGTCGGCGGCAGCCAGTTGTTGCACGTCCTTGCCATACAGCTCGGCGACGCCGGCGTCGGGGGTCCGCAATCCTAGAATCGTGCGCAGCAACACCGACTTTCCGGTTCCCGAGCCGCCGACTATGCCGAAGATCTCGTTCGCTTGCACTTCCATATCGAGCCCGCTGTGGACCACTTGCGCACCGAAGCGAGTGACCAGGCCTTGTACTCGAATGATCGGAGCTGCGTTGAGTTCCTGCATCAGAAGTCGATTTGCACGAACAATATGGCGAACATAGCGTCGGCCAGGATGACGAGAAAAATAGACTGCACCACCGCAACTGTGGTCAGACGCCCCAGTTCGCGGGCGGAATCGCGCACTTGCATGCCGCGGTAGGTACCCACCACGGCGATCAGTATGGCGAATATCGGAGCCTTGATCAGACCCGACCAAAAAGTCGTGGGCGCCAGAGATTCGCGCAGCCGATTGAGGAATTGCGGCAGGGGAATGTGCAAATTGACCAGAGATAAAAGTCCGCCGCCGGCCAGGCCCATGGCGTCCGCGATCACCGTCAGCAGGGGCAGAACGATCATAAGAGCGAGCACTCGTGGGACCACCAGCAGCTCGATCGGATTCAAGCCCATGGCGCGCAGCGCGTCGGTTTCCTCATTGAGCTGCATCACCCCGATCTCGGCCGCAAATGCACTGCCGGAACGCCCGGCGACGATGATGGCCGTCAGCAACACCCCCATTTCCCGCAGCACGGAAATGGTCACCAAGTCCACCACGAAAATGTCGGCGCCGAATCTGCTCAACTGCTGCGCCCCCAGATAGGCCACGATCACGCTGATCAGAAAGGCGATGAGCGAGACGATGGGTATGGCGGTGATGCCGGTCTCGTAGACATGCCGCGCCAGCGACGATAGGCGAAGCGCACGCGGCTGCGAAAAAACCTCGCGGAGCACGGTGACGATGCGGCCGAAGAAGCCGATCACCGCGCGCGCTTCGCTGCCCTGGAGCACGGCCCATCGACCCAGATTGCCGACGAACCTCCCCAAACGCGGTTCGAGCGGGGGCGCGGCCGGCGCGGCGTCCCGTTCGGTTTTCAGTTTCTGCAGAAATTCCAAGTAATGCGGTGGATTGCCGCTGTGGCGAATGTTCAGGCCCGCGGCGCCGAAATCGGCCAAACGCCCCAGCAAGGCCCACACCGCGCCTATCCCAGGATGCTCGGCCAGCGACCAATCGCAGACCAAAGTGCCGCGCAGCGCGGTGGGCAGGCTGTTGAGCTGAGTCTCGATTTGCGCCATGGCCGTCAATGACCAATCGCCGTTCAGGTGCAATCGCCAGTCGTCGCCTTTTCCCTCCAGCGCCAGGACCGTCATACTTGGGCTCATCGCTACATGCTAGCAGGCAATCCCTTGGCGCTGAATTGAAGTTCTAAGTACATGGTACACAACGACCCGCTGTTACAAATCCTGATACTGCTCACCGCTTCTGTATGCGTGATCGCGGCAGTGCGTAAGCTGAAATTGCCGGCGATCTTGGGGTATCTCGCCGTGGGGATGCTGCTCGGTCCGCATGCCTTCGCTCTGGCAGTCGACAATGAGACGACGCGGTTGTTGGCGGACTTCGGTGTGGTATTCCTGGTGTTCACTCTGGGGCTGGAGTTCTCCCTGCCGCGCCTGGTGGCCATGCGCTGGGAAGTGCTCGGCGTGGGCGGCACGCAGGTGTTGGTCACCACCGGCATTGTCGCAGCGGGCGCTGTCATACTCTTCGGTGTCGTCCCCGCGGTGGCCGTGGTGATCGGCGGCGCCGTGGCCATGTCGTCGACGGCCATCATCATCTCGCAGCTCACCGAACAATCGGAGAACAATCGGACTCACGGCCGGCTGGCGGTGGCGATTTGTCTGTTTCAAGATCTGAGCTTCCCGCTGTTTCTCGCCTTGGTTTCAGTCCTGAGCGGCGGCGTACAGGTTGCTGACGCCGCGCATATCGTGGGTGCCATCGGCATCGCGATTCTGGCATTGCTGCTGGTGCTGGCCGCCGGACGATGGCTGCTGCGGCCGCTGTTTCTACTCATCGCCTCGGTGCGTTCCGCCGAGTTATTTTCCCTCGCCGTACTGCTCGCGGTGCTGGCGTCGGCTTGGGCCACCCACGCGGTGGGTTTGTCGCTGGCGCTCGGCGCCTTTCTGGCCGGCATGATGCTGGCGGAAACCGAGTTTCGTCACCAGATTGAGGCGACCATTCGCTCGTACCGCGAGGTATTGCTGGGACTGTTCTTCATCACCGTCGGCATGCTGCTCGATGTCGGCTTGCTGCTGCGGCATTTTCCCTTGGTTGCGGCAATACTCGTCGGAATGTTGCTGCTCAAAGCGGCGGTGGTGACGGTCGCCGCAAAGCCGGCGACGAAGAGTTGGTTCAAGTCCTTGCGCACCGGGGTGGTGGTGGGTCAGGGAGGCGAGTTTGGGTTTGCGCTGTTGACTCTTCTACTGAGGCGCGAATTGCTGGATCCAGCCGTCGTGCAGCCGCTGCTGGCCGCCACCGTTCTGAGCATGGTCCTCTCGCCCCTGCTCATTCGGCACAATCGGCGGATCACGCGTGCACTGCTCGGCGAGTCCGGGCCGCCGCACAGCGAAGCCATGCGCGAATCCCGGGCGACTTTGGCCGTGGCCGAGCGCGATCACGTCATCATCTGCGGTTTCGGCCGTGTCGGCCAGAACATTGCGCGAGTACTCGAACAAACGGGCTTCGAATTCATCGCCCTTGAACTCGACGCCTACCGGATTCGCGCCGGCAGACAAGCCGGCGATCCGGTCATTTACGGCGATGCCGGCCAGGCCAAGGTATTGGAGAACGTCGGGCTGGCGCACGCCAGCTGCGTGGTAGTCACCTTTGCGAACCCCGAAGTGGCGCTGCGCATACTGCGCGCGGTGCGCGAATTGCGTGGCGACGTGCCGATTTTGGTGCGCACTCAGGACGACACCAAGCTCGAGCAGTTGCAATCGGCCGGAGCGACGGAGGTGGTGCCGGAAACCTTCGAGGCCAGTCTCATGTTGCTGTCGCACCTATTGCTATTGTTGAAGCTGCCGGTGCCGCGCGTGATCCGCACGGTCAACGATATTCGCAGCCATCGCTACAGCATGTTGCGCCAGTACTTTCGCGCCGCGGACGCCGAACACCTCGACCAAAATCATGCCTTTCGCGAGGAACTGCACAGCGTCATTCTGCCGCCGCAGGCCTGGGCGGTGGGCCGCAGTATCGCGGACCTAGCGGCGCGCGGATCGAGGGCGGCGGTCAGTGCAGTGCGCCGCGACGGCATAGTCGGACGCGAGCCCGCCGCGGATACCCTGTTCAAGGTGGGCGACGTGGTGGTGGTGTGCGGCACCCCGGAGGCCGTGGAACATGCCGAGACTCTGCTTCTGATGGGCTGAGCGCCCGGCCCGGCGGTGTGGCAAAGAAACCCCTTTACACAGCTGCCGCATCCATCGCATAGTGTGAGGGCTGTTCAAGGGCAAACCCGCCGAAAGGTGGGGACGCAAAACCACCGGTCTAAGGGACTTCCGTCACGGAAGTCTGACGATAGCGGGGTCGCCAGTATTCAAGCGCAACGAGCGCACTCCGAAACCACTCGGTTTTGTGACCCCCGACAGCACGCTTATTTTCTAGTCTTCCGGGGGGAAGCATATGGTCAGCAAAGTTACTCGTTCGCCAGGCGCGGACTCATCGGGCATTTTCCGCCGCCCTCGGCTCGTCCTCAAGCTCAAGCGCTTCGAAGACCTGCCGGCCGTGCTCGATAAAACCAAGAGCTATCCCACTCCGGTTCGGGTGGTAGGCGCCGACTATTCGCAGACGCGCTGCGTCGGCGGCGACGGCGGCACCACGGTCGACTTGGGAGCACTCGACAAGATTCTGGAGATAGGCGAGACCACGGTGCGGGCACAGGCCGGCGTGCGTCTGGGTACCTTGGTGCAGGCGCTCGCCGAGCGCGGTCTCGAACTGCCACTGACGCCGGAAATGGGGCAGATTTCCCTGGGCGCGCTGGCCGTCACCACCCTGCCACAGGCCTCGTACGGCGCTGGTCTCGCGCAACTATCCTCCTGCGTCACGGAATTGAAGTTGATCACGCCGCAGGGCAAGCAAATGGTCGTGACTGAGCGAGAGCGCGACCTGATGCGCGTGCTGCGTTCCAGCTTTGGTTTATTGGGCGTGGTGCACGAGGTGGTTCTGCGTCTGCGGCCCCAGACCCCCGTCAAGATTGACTACCAAAATCTGTCGCTCAAGGACTTCAGCGCGCGCTTCAATTCGACTATCAAGGCACCGGGCGCATTGCGGCTGCACATCTCGCCTTTCAACGATCGAATCACAGTTGAACGCCGCACCCTGGACGAAATGGCTTCCTTGACCCGCTCCGGGATTTGGCAAATCCGCAATTCCGTGATGCGCAATGTATTGCCGGCATTCGGTTCCACCGTGGGCAGCGTGCTGGCCGCACCGGGCCTTCGCGCCGTGATGCTTTCCGGCATGCAGAAGGCGCTGGGGAGCACGCGCGGGGTGGCGATCTACGCGCACGAGTGGATGCGCGACATGCCGACCGAAGCCTGGAAGGCGCGCCATACCTACAGCCTGTGGGCGTTTCCAGAGGCTGCCTTCCCCCAGGTGTTGGCCGAATACTTCGCGTTCTGCAAGGCGTATTACAAAGAGCATCGATACCGCTGTAACGTCGTCACCGGCGCCAGCCGCCTGCATCAGGACCGCGGCTCCCTGTTCAGCGTTAGTTACACCGGCCCCATGTTCACCCTCGAGCCATCGTCCACCGGCGACCAGGGCTGGGACGACTTTCTCATCGATTTCAACGATTTCGCATCCGGCTTGGGCGGCACGCCCACGTTCAATCAAACGCGCGCCCTGCAAGTTGAGCATGTGGCGAAGGCATTCGGCGAACGCATCAAGCTGTTTCGGGCGCTGCGTCAACGCACGGATCCGCTCAATAGGCTGCGCAACAGCTACTTTGCCTATTTACTAGGCTAGCCTTACAGGCCGGAAACGATCTTCGCCTTAATCGACTCGAATTCCGAGTCGCTGATGAGCTTAGCGTCGAGCATCTCGCGAGCCTGCCGCAGGCGGCGGGCCGGTTCCGATTCCGCGCCCGCGGCCTCCACGCCGGAATAGGCGCTTTGACCGCCGCCGATTTGTACGCCGCCGGATTTCGCGCGTAATTCCTCAAGCTCCCGAATGCGGCGTTTCTCACGCCACACCTGGTCATGCTGCTGGCAAATTCGATACATGGCCTGTGCCTGATCCTTCCTAAGTCCCGCAAAGGTCCAGACTCGATTCACTTCGGACCCGATGTTCAGGTCCGAGTTGGTCTGCGCGACTAGGGTGAGGTCCGCCGCGAAAATGCCGGCGCTGATACGAGTCTCCTTGAGATCCTGCCAGCGAATGTCGGCCGATTCATAGCCGCCGAGCAAGCGGCGATCAAGAGAAATAAAGCGCCCGCTGGTTGCGGCGATGCAGGCGCGGCGATGCGTCAGCGCAAATAGGCGATGCTGCACGGCCCACGCTTCCAAAGTCTCGCCGGACGTGAGCAGACCTCGCAACGTGGCGAGGGCCGCCCCCAGGCCCGGCTCGCGGGGATCGCCCATCGCGGGATCGGCCATCACGCCT
This sequence comes from Gammaproteobacteria bacterium, assembly GCA_025357835.1. GTDB lineage: Bacteria > Pseudomonadota > Gammaproteobacteria > Steroidobacterales > Steroidobacteraceae > Bog-1198. The sequence continues at coordinate 36,181 of JANYLM010000105.1, read as the reverse complement.
TCTCTTGCAGATGCGCTTCGAGGAACCACAGATATTTATCGATGTCGCGGGAAATTGCCGTGAAAAGGTCCGCGCTGTCGGCGTCGCCCAGTTTGCCCGTGTCGTCGATGGCCGCGCGCACCGCTTTGCCGAACACCGATAGCTGAGTCGACAAATAGAAAAGATGATCCTTGCCGGCCGTAATACTCAGCGGATAGTTCTTCAATTTGCTGCGCTTGGCAGCCACGGCGACCGTGCCTTCGGCCGTGCCGCCCAAGCTGGTCACGCGCTCGGCGATCTCGTCGACTTGTTCAAGAACCAGATCGGAGATCTTGTCGAACAATTCGTGAAGAGCGATGAAATTCGGCCCCTTCACGTTCCAATGGGCTTGTTTGACTTGACTCTGCAAGTCGATGGCATCGGCCAACCGATCGTTGAGTATGAGGATGACGTTGCGGCGGGTTTTCTCCGAAAGGTCAATCTTGGTCTTGTACATCGGCGCTCCTTCGAGATTACGAAATCGAATTCATCGCTATTTTGCACTGCTTAGCCGTGAATCCCAAGAAAGAAGGTAATGTCGGGGGCGGTGTTGACCGCGGCGTCCTCCGCCAAACCCATCTCGATGCGCCATCGGCCGCGGAAACGGCGGGCCGCACCGACCGTTAATTGCATACTCGGCCCCAGAAAGCGCATCTCGCTGCCGGCGACGCGACCGGATCGCCCGTCTAGTTGCGCGCGCAGCGACCATACGGGGCCGAGGGCCCGCGTCGCCGCCAGCCGCGCGAACGCGGAACTGCGGTGCGCATGCCCTGCAAATAGTTCGTCGCCGAAGGGTTGCGCGATTCCAAGTTCCGACGCCAGCTGCCATTTTGGCCAACGCATGGCGGCATGCGCCCACACGGTGCCGTCCCAGGCGCCGTCGCTGGTCAAGCCCGCCACCGAGCCGGTCGGTGCCTTCAGGCCACCCCAGAATGATACGGTTCGGCGCACATCGTCGGCCGCGTACCAGCCGACGTCGGCCGCCAAGTCACCGAGGCTGGTTTGCGGGTGGTTGAGGTAAATCGTTCCCTGGCCCGAATAGAAATAGTCGAGTTGCCTTTTCGGAAAGTAGGGCCGGTCACCGCGCCGAAAGCCGAACGCTACGTGCCAGGTGTCGATGACGCCATCGAGAACCCCGCCGCTATCGTGGATGATGGGCAGCGTGACGCGATAGCGCCAACCCTGCCTCAGCGAGTTCCCATAGGTCAGGTAGAGCGCAAGGCTCTCGCCGTCGACGAACAAATGCTCTTGTGAATTGCCTTCCACGTTGAGCGTGTTGCTGACCAGCACCGTCGCCGATACCGCGGCGCCCGCGTCCAGTCGGGTATCGATGGGCAGCGGCAGATAGAAACCCCGCAACAGGGGATTCTGATCGCGAGTGGCAAAAAACTCCTCGGCGCGAACCTGCCCGCAGACCAAACCCAGGAGCGCGACCAGCATTGCCGCCGGCAAGAGCCGCGGGGCGAGCGGTGTCGGCCACGCACTGGTTGGCTGCCGCACGACGCCCAATCGTCGTGGTGACTGCATGGAGCGTCAGATCTCGGTGCGCCGAATGCGGAGTTGGATGGCGCAGCCGATGAGGGCGACTCCTAACGCGGCGCCGATCGTGGTTTCCGCGTTTGCAAGGAATCCGCGAAGATCGATGAAACTCCACAGATTGGCCGGAGTCGTGAAGGTATTGGTGTCAACGCCGGCGCTAACCCAGGACCCCAACTTGGCATTGAAGGCTACTCGAGGCAGGCCCATGAGACGCTCCCCGAGCCTTTGCGCAATTACTTGGGTACCGAAAAGCCATCGCTCGGCAATGATGCACGCGAGGGGCGGCATAATGGACCAGAGCATCACGGCGCGCTTGGCCCAGGCAGAGACCACTAGTAGATACGCGGCGATGGGCAGATACCAGACAGCGGCGGTCAAGATCAAGTACAGCCATAAAGCCTGCGTCTGCAGCCAGAGGTCGACGTGCCACAAGGCGCCGCCGACGGATGAAATCGCGCGAACGGAAATGATGAACCCCATCAGAAGCGTGGTCAGATTGGCGGCCGCGAAATACACCAGCGGAATCACGATCAGGGCGGTGGCCAATTTGGACATGACCGTTCGTGTATCGGATATAGGCATGGATTTCCAGAACAACACGCTGCGGTCCTTTCGGTCGGAATACAGACAATCCAGCAAGTACCAGGTCGAGTAGATCGACATGACGGCGAAAAAAGTCGCCCCGACGGTTACAAAGAACAGCTGTCCGACGGCGCGGCTCGGCAATTGCGTGGCGCTGGCCATCAGATCGACGCTGCCGAATAGGGCGGCAAGTATCATGAGACCGCCGATGATCGCCGGCATCATCCAGATCGCGCGATTTTCCCAAAATTCCCGGCGCACCAGCCAGATCGTGGTGTTCATTCGACAGCTCCCGATAGTTTGGCGACGAATAAGTCGGCGACGCTGGGGGTATGCACTTCGCCGAAACCCGCGAGCTTTTCCAGATTGGGCTGTTCGTAGTACAGCACCACTTTACCCAACATGCGGCGTTCAAAAAACGGCTTTTCGGCTCGCGCCGCCTCGACGCGGTCGGCGGCCACCGCGACCGCCGCGTAGCGAGTGCCGATATCGTCGAGCGACGAATCGAGAACGATGCGCCCCTTGTCGATGAAGAGCACGTCGGTCAGCAGATTCTCCACCTCTTCCACCTGGTGAGTGGTGATCAATATGGTCCGCGTCTCGTCCATGTAATCATTGACCAGGGCATCGTAGAAGGCGCGCCGCGCGAGAATGTCCAGCCCCAAGGTGGGCTCGTCTAGCACCAGCAGCTTGGCGTCGATGGCCATGGTCAATGCCAGGTGCACTTGAGTCTTCATGCCCTTGGACAATTCGCGCATGCGGCGCTTGCCGGTGATTTGGGTCTTGGCCAGCAAGGCCATCGCCCGATCGCGGCGAAATCGCGGATGCACCCCCGCGACGAAGTCGATGGCCTGATCGACGCGCAACCATGCGGGCAGTACCGCTACATCGGCAATGAAGCAGGCGTCACGCATGAGCTCGGTGCGCTCGCGAAATGGCTCGCGATTCAACACTCGTAGCCGGCCTTCGTAGGCGGTCAACCCCAGGATGGCGCGCAGGGCGCTGGTTTTGCCGGCGCCGTTCGGACCGATGAGTCCGACGATGCGGCCGGTTTCCACGGAGAAATTGGCGCGATCCAAGGCAAGCTGTGCCCCATATTTTTTTGTCAGATCGCGAGCTTCGATGAGAGCAGTCATATTAAGTCTCATTCGGTTTAGTATTGCCGCCACGGGGCGGCGGTGCCGGGTGGGTTAGCGCCGGAGTCTGCGCAAACAATTCCTGCGCGGTGAACCCGAGCCTGTGGATGACCGCTAGAATCTGCGGCCACTCCTCGTGGAGGAAGCGTTCACGCTCGCCGGCCAGCAGCAGCCGCTGAGCACCTTCGCTGACGTACATTCCCCGTCCACGGCGTTTCTCAACCAAGCGTTCGTCGACCAGCTGCTGATAACCCTTCAACACCGTCAGCGGATTGAGTCGGTAATCGGCGGCAACCGCCCGCACGGAGGGCAGTGGGTCACCCTCCTTGAGCGCACCCTCTAGGATCAGGGCGACCATTCGATCGCGCAGTTGGCGATAGATGGGTTGGTTGTCGTTCCAATTAGGGTCCATTCCTCACTCGACGTGCTGTTGTGGCTATATAGCACTCTAATCTAATGCAACGCCCTCGTTTCTATCGGTGTTCAGACCGCACTGTGTGAGGTCTCCTGGGCGCCGTGGGTGACCGACACGAGCATGGTATGCGGGTGCATCTGGCTGTTGAACAAGAACGCGACTCCACCGATGATCATGCTGTTCATCACTAGGGCGACCGCGAGGGCTGCAAGTTTTGTTGAGATTTGCGTAGTCATAAGAGTCTCCGGTTGTGGCCACCAAGGTGTTTTAGTGACTTGGTGATATAGTTACATATAACACTGTCTAGTGCAAGGACTATGCAATTCTGTTTTGCTGAGTTCGTTAACATGCTGCGCCGCAGCACAATCTCAAAAAGTCGGCGGCTTAGCGGCGCGTATGCTGTAGCCCATGGAGTCGCTCGACGAGGACGCAAGACTCATGCTGCGGTATCGAGACGGTGACGCCGCCGCTTTTGCCAAGCTGTACGCGCATCACAAGGGCCCTCTTTACCGCTATCTACTGAGGCAGGTGCGCAGTGCCAGCGCCGCTGCCGATCTATTTCAAGAGGTCTGGTCGCGATTGATAGCGACCCGTGCTCGTTACGAGGCGCGTGCGAAATTTGCGACCTATCTGTTTCACATAGCGCACAACTGCACCATCGATTTTTTCCGCCGCGATATTAAAATGAGCCGTGGCGCGCGAGAGGATGACGCCGACTCAGCGCCAATGGAGCCTGAGGCACCCGCATATCAGCGCCCCGACGCCATGGCGGAATTCGCAGAACAGCAATCCGCACTGCTTGCCGCCCTAGGTAGCCTGCCGCAGGAACAGCGCGAGACCTTTCTCTTGCACGAGGAAACGGGGTTGACCATCGAGGAAATCGCGCGTGTGACCGACGTCGGACTCGAAACCGCCAAGAGCCGGCTGCGCTATGCGATTCGCAAATTGAAGAAATCCCTGAGTACGCCGCCGGTTTCCACGCTGCAGCGACTGCGAGCGCGCAGAAATTTGAAGGACACATTGGTCAATGGATCCGCCTGACGACTTGGATAGTTATTTGCGCGGCGACAGCGCATTGTCGCGCCGGTACCGCAAGGAATCCGCGCCGGCACCGCCGCATGCTCTCGATCGTCGCGTGCTGCAGGTTGCGCGACAGCCGCTCTATTCGCGGCAGGTTCGCGATTCGCGTGGGGCACACGAGTCGCCGTGTTTGGCGCCGCTGGCGTTCGCCGCCAGCGTTTTATTGTCGGTGGCGCTGGTGCTCGCCATCGTGTTCGGCCCGCAAACCGCCAAGCGGATCGACGATGCTCCGCGCCTAGTGCGGGTCGCGGCACATGGGGAGGTGTCGCCAAACGCTCCTCTGAATCGCAAGCTGCGCCTCTACAGCAGCGATCCGCCGCGGGCGCGAAGCAATGCGCCTCCGGCGCGCCCGCCGGCGGCATGGATCGCGCACATCGCGGCGCTACGCCGCGCCGGACGCGGCAGCGAGGCAGACGCGGAATTTCGCCGCTTGCGCAGTGCCTACCCCGGCTATGCAGAAGTCGTAGGCGCCGATCGCTCCGCCGCCGAGCCGGCGAACCGGCCATAAGGCCCCCCCTGGACGGGCCAATTTCGGCTAACATTCCTCGTTTTTGCGTCGGGAGCTAGTCATGAAAAAGCCAGTCACTGTCACCATCACCGGCGCGGCCGGGAATATCGGCTATGCGCTCGCGTTTCGCGTCGCTTCGGGCCAAATGCTGGGGGCCGACCAACCGATCAACTTGAATCTTTTGGAGATCCCGGCGGCCAGCGCGGCGGTGCAGGGCGTGGTGATGGAGTTGAACGACTGCGCCTTCCCGACTCTCAACAGAGTGACGGCGAGCAGCGACGCCAACATCGCTTTCAAGGACTGTAATTTCGGCATGTTGGTCGGCGCACGGCCACGCGGCCCCGGCATGGAACGCAAAGATCTACTACTGGAGAATGCCAAGATTTTCTTGGCCCAAGGCAAGGCACTGGACGCGGTCGCCAGCCGCGACGTGCGCGTACTGGTGGTGGGCAATCCGGCCAACACCAATTCTCTGATCGCTCAGCGCAATGCCCCCTCGTTGCCGCCACATCGGTTCACGGCGATGACCCGATTGGATCACAACCGGGGACTGGCACAGCTCACCGAAAAGAGCGCAGCGGGCCTGGGGCAGGTCAAGAAGGTCATCATTTGGGGCAATCATTCGGCGACCCAGTATCCCGATCTGCATCATGCGACTGTGGCGGGCAAGGCGGCTCTGTCGGTGGTCGACACGGCTTGGTTCAGGGACACTTATATTCCGACTGTGCAACAACGCGGCGCGGCCATCATCAAGGCGCGCGGCACCTCCTCCGCGGCTTCCGCAGCGGCCGCCGCGCTTGATCACGTTCACGATTGGATGCTCGGCACTACCGCGGGCGATTGGGTCAGCATGGCGGTTCCGTCCGACGGCAGCTATGGCATCCCGGAGGGAGTAATCTATTCATATCCTGTGACCTGCAAGAACGGCGAGTACAGTATCGTTCAGGGATTGAGCATCAGCGATTTCAGCCGTGACAAAATGCAGGCGACCCATCGTGAATTACTCGAAGAACGCGACGGCGTAAAAGATTTGATTTAAAGCGGACAACTCCCACTCGTGCCGTAACGGACCCGTAACGGACCCGTAACGGACCTTGGATTGCTCGGCGGGTTCGGGCCGGGCGAGGGCTAGGTAACATTCCTTTGATTTAGTGCGGGCACTTTAAGGATGACTATGGCTCACAGCACCGGCGTGTTCCTGGCGTGGGCGGCCCTGTTCCTGGGCGTCCTCCTTATTCTGGCTTATCGCCGCGTGAGTCTCTGGCTGAGTTCCTGCGTGCTGGGGCTTTTGCTCCTCTCCTACTGGGTGTTCGGCTCCGCCGCGGAGTGGTGGAAGATTGTCATTTCCGCTCCTTATCTTTTACTGCTGCTTCTGAATGTCCGGCCTCTGCGGCTGCGCCTGGTGACCCGTCCCTTTCTACGCAGCTACCGCAAGCTGCTGCCGTCGATGTCGGCCACTGAACGCGAAGCCTTGGACGCGGGGACCGTGTGGTGGGACGGGGAGTTATTCTCGGGCGGCCCGGATTGGCAAAAGCTCATGTCGGCAAAGGTGCCGACGCTTACCGCGACTGAGCAGGCCTTTCTCGACGGGCCTTGCGAGGAGCTGTGCGCCATGCTCGACGATTGGGACATCACGCACGTCCGAGCCGACCTGCCGCCCGAGGTATGGTCCTTCATCAAGTCGAAGGGCTTTTTCGGTATGATTATTCCGCACAGCTACGGCGGGCTGGAATTTTCGGCGTATGCCCATTCCTGCGTGCTGATCAAGGTTGCCTCACGCTCGGCCATGGCCGCTTCGACCATAGCGGTGCCGAATTCCTTGGGGCCCGCGGAACTGCTGCTGCACTATGGTACCGAGGCCCAAAAGAATCACTTTCTGCCGCGCCTCGCTCGCGGCGAGGAAGTGCCTTGCTTCGCGCTCACCGGCCCGCGCGCAGGCTCCGACGCCGCCTCCATACCCGACACCGGCGTCATTTGCAGAGGCCAGTGGCAGGGTTCGGAAATCGTCGGCATCAAGCTAAATTTCTCGAAGCGCTATATCACGTTGGCGCCTGTCGCCACCGTGGTTGGACTGGCCTTTCGTCTGTTCGATCCCGACCGGCTCATGGGCGATAACGCCGACCTTGGCATCACCTGTGCATTGATTCCGCGGGATACCCCGGGAGTCGCCATAGGTCGGCGGCACTTTCCGCTGAATGTGCCTTTCCAGAACGGACCCATTCAGGGACACGATGTGTTCGTGCCCATCGACGCCATCATCGGCGGCTTCAGTATGGCCGGCCAGGGATGGCGCATGTTGGTGGAGCAATTGTCGGTGGGCCGCTGTATATCGCTTCCTTCCAATGCTACCGGCGCAGCGCAGGCGGCGGTGTATGCGTCGGCGGCCTACTCACGCATTCGTCGCCAGTTCAACATGCCCATCGGCCGCTTCGAAGGGGTCGAGCAGGTGTTGGCGCGCATGGCCGCCCGCACCTACATCATGGACGCGGCGCGTTCGGTCACCGCGGGCGCGATCGACGGGGGCGAGAAGCCGTCGGTGCCTTCCGCCATGTTGAAATATCACGCCACCGAATTCGGCCGCATGATCGCCAATGATGCGATGGATGTGCATGGCGGCAAGGGCATTTGCCTGGGACCCAACAATTATTTGGCGCGTGGCTACCAGATCGTACCGGTGGCGATTACGGTCGAAGGCGCTAATATCCTGACGCGCAGTTTGATCATCTTCGGGCAGGGGGCGGTGCGCTGCCATCCTTTCGTGCTGCGGGAGATGAACGCGGCTCGCAATCCGGATCGAGAAGCCGGCATCGCCGAGTTCGATCGAGCCCTTCTGGGGCATGTGGGATTTGCGATTTCCAATGCCGCGCGCTCAGCAGTCATGGCTTTCACTTTCGCGCGTTTCACCCGGGTACCGCGGGTCGGGCCCACCACGCGCTACTTCCAGCATGTGAACCGGTACAGTGCATCGTTTGCGCTGGCGACCGATATCGCCATGCTGGCGCTCGGCGGCTATCTCAAAAAGAAGGAAACTTTGTCGGCTCGCTTGGGCGATGTGCTGTCGGCAATGTACTTGGCTTCCATGGTGTTGAAGCATCACGAAAATCAGGGGCGCCATGCAGAGGACCTGCCGCTGGTCGAGTGGGCCTGCCGCAGTCTGCTGTACCAGGCGCAGGAACAATTGCATCTATTCCTGCGTAATTTCCCGAATCGACCACTTGCCGCACTCATGCGGCTGCTCATCTTTCCGCGCGGACTCACCTATTTCCCCCCCAGCGATCGCTTGGGGCGCAACATCGTCGACCTAATCATGAATCCTGGCGCGGCAAGAGAACGCTTAAGCCAGCATATTTACAAAACTCTAGCCCCGAACAACCCTCTCGGGCTGCTGCAGGAGGCATTGATACTATCGAGCACGGCAGAAGCACTGGAAAAGCGCATCCGAGTGGACGGCGTCAAGACCGGTCGGGTGACGGCGCTTGATTTGCCGGGACAGATTGCGCAAGCCTTGCACATCGGCATCTTGGGTGAGGCCGAAGCGGCGGTTTTGCGCGATTACGATGCCAAGGTCTCGGCTCTCGTCCATGTCGATGATTTCGCGGCGCATGAATTAGCCGCGGGCGGCCGCTCGGATCCTTAGGTCGCCCCTGCCGGGGTATTCGTGTATGCCGTGCCGCGGATGTAAGATAGGGCGAGTCGGCCAATCAGGAGATCCGCATGAATCGTCTACTTCTCGCGTTGAGCGTCACTTTCATCGCCACCTTAGCTGCGGCTCAGGAACGTATCGCGCCCGCCGCCAATGCCGAGGTGTACATCGTCGCCCCGATCAACGGTGCGAAGGTGCATGGACCGGTGACCGTACGTTTTGGATTGAAGGGCATGGGAATCGCGCCGGCGGGAGTCAAGTTCGACAACACAGGCCATCATCACCTGTTGGTCGACACCGACTTGAGCGAGGTGAAACTCGACGCGCCGATGCCCGCAACCGACAAGATCCTGCACTTCGGCAAGGGTCAGACAGAGACGACGCTGACATTGGCTCCCGGCAAGCACACGCTGCAGCTCGTGTTCGCGGACTACTTGCACGACTCCTTCGATCCGCCGTTGCACTCGCAGAAAATCATCGTCACCGTGGAATGATATGCGGGCGATACTGCATATCGACATGGACGCCTTTTATGCGTCCGTGGAAGAACAGGATCGCCCGGAACTCAAGGGTAAGCCCCTAATCGTCGGCGGCACGAACGGCCGCGGCGTGGTCGCCGCGGCCAGTTATGCCGTGCGGCGCTATGGCGTGCGCTCGGCCATGCCCATGCGCGAAGCGCTGCGCCGCTGCCCTGAGGCTGTCTGCGTGCCGCCGCGAATGGCGCGCTATAAAGAGGTCTCGGAACAAGTGTTCGCGATTTTTCGCGAATTCACGCCGCTGGTGGAAGGCCTGTCCCTGGACGAAGCATTTCTCGACGTCACTTCGAGTCAGCAACTCCTGGGCAGCGCGGAATTCATTGGCAGCGAAATTCGCAGCCGCATCGTCCGCAAAACCGGCCTTACCGCATCGGTGGGAGTCGCAGCGAACAAACTTCTGGCCAAAATCGCCTCCGACCTCAACAAGCCTGACGGCATGTGCCGCATCGGCCCCGACAATATGCGCGATATCTTGGATGCATTGCCGATCGAGAAATTGTTCGGAGTGGGGACAAAGACGCTGCCCGCCGTGCACGCGGCCGGAATTCGCAGCTTCGGCGATTTGCGCCTAGCCGGCGACGAGTTGTTGTGGCGGGCCTTCGGCAGGCACGGAAACGCCATGCGTGACCGCGCATCCGGCTTGGATGATCGGCCGGTCGAGCCGAATCGCGAAGAAAAGTCCATCAGCGCGGAAGAGACATATGCCAAGGACATTCGTGGGGCGGCGACGCTCAACGTGGAGTTGCTGCGCCTCGCGGATCGGGCGGCCTCGCGGCTTAGGGCGCACGAACTCGCCGCCGGTACCGTCAGCGTCAAGATCCGCCGCGCGGATTTCACCACCTACACTCGCCAACGAGCGGTGGAACCCGCCACTCAGGATACGGCAGTCGTATCGGCCGCCGCGAAAGCACTGCTGCAGCGATGGCTGGCAACTCAGCCCAATGCCGCGGTGCGGCTGCTCGGGGTCGGGGTCAGCGACCTACAGCTGTTACCGCAAGGCGACTTGTTCGCCGGCGGCCCCGCGCAGGTTTCGCGATTGGATTCGGCGATCGACGGCATCCGCGGCCGCTTTGGGCCTTCCATGCTGACTCGCGCCAGCCTGCTGCCGGGCGCTTCGGGCGGCTCCGGGTCCCAGGCTTAAAGTTGGTATTCTAGGCCGGCCATGTACCTCCGCTTCTTCGGTCTCAACGAAAAGCCCTTCGCCATTACGCCGGACCCGCGCTACTTGTATCTGAGCGAGCGTCATGCCGAGGCCCTTGCGCACTTGCTCTACGGCATCAACGAATCCGGCGGCTTCATTCAACTCACCGGGGAGGTGGGCACGGGCAAGACCACCGTGGTGCGCACTCTGCTGTCGCGCATCCCACAGCACGCCGACGTCGCCGTCATCATGAATCCGCGAGTAACCCCGCCCGAGTTTCTGCTCACCATCTGCGAGGAGTTGGGCTTGGGGTTGCCCGACGCCGATCGTGACAGCGTCAAACAAATGGTCGACGCGCTGAATCGGCGGTTGCTCGCAGCCCATGCCGAGGGAAGACGCATCATCGTGATCGTAGATGAGGCGCAGAACCTATCGGCCGAGGTGCTGGAGCAGGTTCGCTTGCTGACCAATCTCGAAACTCCCACGCAGAAGTTGCTGCAAATCATTCTGATCGGGCAGCCGGAACTTCGCGAGTTGCTCGACCGCACCGATCTGCGCCAGCTGGCACAGCGAATTACCGGTCGATACCATCTCGAGCCCTTGTCGCGCGAGGAAACCAAGGGCTATATACGCCACCGGCTGCGCGTCGCCGGCGCGGCCGAGGAAGTCTTCACGCCCGCGGCACTCACCGAGGTGCACCGTCTGGCGGGGGGTATTCCGCGCGTGATCAACGTGACTTGCGACCGCGCCTTGCTGGGTGCCTACACACAGGAGACGAGAAGGGTGAGTGCCGGGCTGGTGCGCCTGGCCGCAGGCGAGGTCTACGGCCGGCGTTTCATCCCGCCGTGGATGGGATGGGCGGCCGGGGTCATGGCGTTCATAGGAATCGCCGGCGCCACCTATGGCGGCTGGCAACTGTGGCAGCGGCAAAGCGCTCCCCTGCACGCCTCGGGCAACAGAGCGGGGCCAGCTACGGTGCGCTCGGCTCCGGCAACGGCTGTTCTGGGTTCCGTGACGGCGAAAGCCGGGGTGAAACCTGCAGCCGCCGAGCCGACACTGCCCGTCAACTCGCTGCTCGCCGCCAACGCCGCCAACACCGGCGACGCGGCGGCCTTCCGCCGCCTGCTGTCGTTGTGGGGAACGGCCATGGCGGATGACAAAGATCCCTGCGGCCAGGCAGCCAAGGCGGGATTATCCTGTCTGGAGCAGCGCGGCTCATGGGCGCAAGTCAAAGCCTTGAATCGACCGGCCATCCTGACATTGACCGACGATCGCGGACAAAGGCACCGGGTGGTGCTTTCCGCCTTGGACGATCAGGTCGCCACCTTGAACTTGGGTGAGCACAATCAGCGGGTGGCCCTCGATGATCTCTCGCGGGACTGGTTCGGGGAATTCACCCTCATTTGGAAACCCAAGACCGCGCGCACCCGGCCCTTGACCGTGGGGATGAGGGGTGAGGAGGTGCGCTGGCTGCGGCGCAGTCTCAACGCTCTACAGGGTGCCGCGTCGGATCCGGAACACGGCGATGTGTACGACGGAGATCTGGCGATTGCCGTACAGAATTTCCAGCGTGAGCATCGGCTCAATGTCGATGGCATTGCCGGAGTGCAAACCCAAGTCGTACTAGACACCGCATTGGCCGAGCCTGGCTCACCCCTGTTGCTGCCCAACATGCCGCGCGGCAGTTAGGAAATCATGTCCTTCATCCTCGACGCACTGAAGAAATCGGAAACCGAAAGGCAGCGGCAGTCTGTGCCGGGCCTGATGGACGCGCGCCCAAGCCCAAGGCGCGGCCGCTTGCCTATCTGGGCCATGGCGCTCGGCGTGTTGCTCGGCATCAATCTGCTGGTTTTGACCTATGTCTTGACGCGAAAAAACGCGACCACCGCGCAGGCCGCGCGGCCGGCGGACGCAGTGCCCCGGCCTGAAGCCGCAGCCGCGTCTGCGGTGCCGGAACACTTCAGCCCCTTGGACACCGCACCGGTGTACGCGCCGGAAATTCCGGTCACCTCCACGGACAGCGCCGCGCCTCGGGAATCGCCGCCCATGCGCACCGGCCCAACCGGTGGCGCGCTCGTGCGCCCCGTGCATCGCCCGGACCCGATGTTGAGCGACGCGGACGCCAATAGCGAAGTCCAAGAGGTACTGCCCTCGATCAGTGAAATTAGTCTGGGCGGCGCGCAAGCGCTGCCCGAGCTGCATCTCGACGTGCATGTCTATGCAACTAATCCGGCCGAGCGCTTTGTGTACATCAATATGCGCAAGTACCACGAGGGCGGCGCGCTGCAGGAAGGTCCTGCCGTCGAGCGCATTCGGCGTGATGGGGTGGTGCTGAACTACCAGGGTCTGCGCTTCATTCTGCCGCGGCAGCCTTAATCCGCCGAGTCCGACAGCACTGCGGAAGCGCGCAATCGGGCAAACCGGCACTAGCTTGCTCAGTCCGGCGTCGTTACCATGTGCGCGAATCGATTTCGTTCATGGAGAGTCACGGCCTTGGGATATCAGTTTCTGGTGCGCTTGTCTGTGGCGGCCATGGCGTCGCTTGGGCCTTGCGCAGGCGTGGCGGGTGCGATCGCGGGGGTCGTCGCCTTCCCGGCCCAGCGGGTGCCCTCGATGACTGTCTATGTTTCCGACCTTGACAGCCCGCGAGTGCGCTCCGCACAGCTGATTCGCGGGCAGGCGAATTTCACTGTCGAGGTCCCTCCCGGCCGCTACCTGGTTTTTTTGGCACCTAATCAGCCCGGCGCACCGAATATCTATGGGGCGTACACACAGTACAGCCTGTGTTCGCCGCACGATGTCGACGGACAGTGCGAGGATCACGCCTTGATTCCCGTTGCCGTTACTGCGAAGGCGCCGCATGCAGCTGTGACCATCGATGACTGGTATTTGACCGATGAGGTTGCGGGGCAGATAGGCCGCCTCCTCGAGGGCGCCGCCGGCGGCGCCCGCTTCAATTCAGAGCCTTTGAGCGCGCCGCGATTTTCCGAATACCCGAGCGAACCCTTCGACGGCGCTGCGGCGCCCAAGGTGGATTTCGGCGGCAGCGAACTGTCCGAAGAGGATCGTGACATCGTGCAGCGCGCACTCCTGGGCGGTCCGAATTTCGCCGGCCATGTCACGGCGGCCTTGACGCGTTGCGGGCCCACATGTGCGCGCCTGGTGCTGGTGGACTGGCGCAGCGGGCGGGTACTGGAGCCGGCGCCGCTCGGTGAGATCCAGGGACCGCTGCCGTGCCGGCCCGACGAAGCTCTGCTGTTTCGACGCGACAGCAGGCTGTTGAGCATTTCCCGCGTGCGCGGCGCCGCGGTGGCCACACAGTACTACGTATGGAATCAGATCACTGCGCAGCTGGCGCAGGGCGGCGAATATCAGCGAACGTCGCAGACGTTCTGCGCGGTTGCGGCGCGCTGAGCCTTATCATGCGATGATTGAGCCATGCGCAAGATTCTAACGCTGACCATGAGCGGCTTGGTGACCGTACTGCCTTTGGCATTGACGATTTATGTGATTTATTGGTTGGTGCATACGGTCGAGGGCTGGCTGCGGCGTGCTCTGATCGCATTGCGCATTGTCAGCCCCGAGCATTACTGGCCGGGCTCCGGCCTGATCGCCGGATTCCTGCTGTTGCTGGTGGTCGGCGGCTTGGTCAATGCCTATGCCGGCAGGATCTTGCTTAAATATTGGAACGATTTTCTGGGTCGGATACCGTTCGTGAAGACCCTCTACGGCGGTTTTCGCGACGTCGTCAGCCTGCTGCCGTCCGGCAGCGGCGAGAAGCGCGATTTGCAGCGGGTGGTACTGGCCCGATTCGCGGATGTGCATGCCATCGGTTTCGTCACTCGCGAAGACGTACCTTCGGTGCTGCATGCTCACGGAGGTCATGACTGGGTGACCGTCTACTTCCCCATGAGCTATGCCTTCGGCGGCTACACTATTTACCTGCCGCGCGACCGCATTCAGCCTCTCGACATTTCGGTCGAAGAAGCCATGCGATTGGCCATCACCGCGGGCCTAACTGCGGCCGGTAGCCGCGCCAACAGCTAAGGAATCTGCTGCTTGTGTTGAAGTACTGTCTGCTAGTCCTTGCGCTCGCGGCAGCTTGTCCAGCAATTGCATCAGGGATCGGCATACCGGCCATGCCCCGGCCCAATGCTCATGCCGCCGCCGACAAGTACCAGCGGTGGAGAACCGCGGCAGCGACGGCCCTCAGCGCGCGCGCAGATGCGAACTCGCTGGCGACGGCCGCCGCGTTGCTCTATAGCGACGGCCGCGGCGCCAAGGCGGGCTCCCCCAACCCCAAGCCGTCGGCGCTGGATTTAGCCGGCCGCGCCAGCGAGCTGGCTCCTCAAGACGCCAGCATCGGCTGGCTGCACCTGCAATTGTGCGTCGGGGTCCCCAGCTGCAACATTCGCGACGTTGCGACCGTCATGCGCTGGGTCGACGCGGACAATGCCGCGGCCTGGTTGCAGACTCTTAGCGTTGCGCAAAAAGACCGGGACACGATGGAAGTCGACCGGATACTCGCGGACATGGCGCATGCGACGAGCTTCGATTTTTATTGGAACCGCATCGTGGTCATGATGGTCGATGCTCTCGATGCCGCTCACAACGATCACCTCGGCGGCTTCGCGGCATCGGACTCGGCACGCTTGGCCACTGTCGGCGGAATCGCGAGCGGCGAGATAATTCCTCCTTTGGCGGCGTTGGTGGAAGCCTGCCGAGAATGGAGCGCCGCCGCGGAGCGACGCGAGACTTGTTTGAAATTGTCGAAGACCATGCAGCGAGGCGACACCGTTGTGGCGCAAATGGCGGGTTTCAGCATCGAGAGGCATCTCTTCCCACTCGACAGCAAGGAGGCCCGGGCGATTGCCGAACGCCGGCATGTTTTGGAGTGGCGCGTGGCTGCCGCAGCAAAGTTTGATACTGCCCTGCTGCCTTGGACGAAGAACTCGCGCGCACGTGCGCGCCTGGCGCGGATGCGCGCCAAGCCGCGCGAAGAGGACGTCTGCATTGCAATACTGCGAGAACACAAGGTGGCGCTCGACCCGCCGGAGGTACATCCGTGATCGACCTGTACTATTGGCCGACGCCCAACGGGCACAAAATCACTCTCTTTCTGGAAGAGACGGACATGCCGTACACCATCATGCCGGTGAACATAGGTACGGGTGAGCAATTCAAGCCGGAATTCCTCGCCATCTCGCCCAACAACCGCATGCCGGCCATCGTCGATCACGCACCCATGGAGCGCGGCGCGCCCATATCGGTGTTCGAATCCGGCGCGATTCTGTTGTATCTGGCGGAGAAGAGCGAGCGATTCATCGCGCCGGATTTGCGCGGCCGGGCCGAGGTGACGCAATGGCTGTTCTGGCAAGTGGGTGGACTCGGGCCCATGGCGGGGCAGAATCATCACTTCGCCCGATACGCCCCCGAGAAGATTCCCTATGCCATCGAGCGCTACGTCAAAGAGACTAATCGCCTATACGGAGTTTTGAATAAGCGCCTCGCCGACCGCGAATTCATCGCCGGCGCCTACTCCATCGCCGACATGGCCGCCTATCCATGGATCGTAGCGCACGACGCACAGGGCCAGAATCTGAGCGACTTTCCGCACCTGCAGCGCTGGTTTGAAGTCATCAAGATCCGGCCCGCCGCGGTACGCGCCTACCAGCGCGGCGCAGCGGTGAGCAGCAATCCCATCGTCAACGAAGAGTCGCGAAAAATTCTGTTCGGTCAGACGGCACAGACTATCGACAATGAGTGAATCAGGGCGCTGCGGCGTCGTGC
The DNA here is from genome assembly GCA_025357835.1 of Gammaproteobacteria bacterium. Taxonomy (GTDB): domain Bacteria; phylum Pseudomonadota; class Gammaproteobacteria; order Steroidobacterales; family Steroidobacteraceae; genus Bog-1198. Next base: position 19,793 of record JANYLM010000105.1, on the reverse strand, counting down.
GACTTGAACCAGGCCAGCACATAGGCCACCTTGCCAATCAGTAAGCTGGGACGCGCCGAGATGTCATGCGAGGCGTTCGGAACCCGCACCAGGGCGGTATCGATCTTGCGCAATTTCAAGGCTTGGTAGAATTGCTCGGCCTCGCTCGACGGCGTGCGGTAATCCGCTTCACCGGTCATCAGCATAGTCGGGGTGTGAACATTGCCCACATAGGCCAGCGGTGAGCGCTTCCAATACGACTGCACGTCCTCCCAGGGAAAGCCGTCGAACCAATAGCGATAGAAATAGTTGGTCATATCGGCCGTGAGCACGAAGCTCGTCCAATTGATCACAGGTTTGACGACCACGGCGGCGCGGAACCGATCGGTATGGCCGACGATCCATGCCGTGAGCACGCCCCCGCCGCTGCCGCCCGTGACGAACAGGCGCTCTGTATCAACGTAGCTGCGGCCGGCGACAGCGTCCACCCCGGTCATGAGATCGCCGTAATCATTGTCAGGATAATCGTGGTGGATCAAGTCGGCGAACTCCTCGCCATAGCCCGTGCTGCCGCGCGGATTGAGATACAGCACCACGTAACCGGCCGCGGCGTAAAGCTGAATTTCAGCAGCGAAATCCGGCCCATAGCTGGCAAATGGTCCGCCGTGGATCTCCAGCAGCAGGGGGTATTTCTTGGCGGCATCGAACCCCGGCGGCTTGACTATCCATCCTTGGATACGGCGATGATCTACCGACGAGTCGAAGGAGAGCTCCTCGACAGCGCCGAGAGTTCGCTGGCTCAACAGAGTGTCGCTTAGCGCGGTGAGAGTCGCGATATCGCGAGTCGATGTGCCAGTGGCCAGCGCCGCGGGCGCAAGGGAGGCGGCCTTGGTATAGGCGAACCGGACATTGCCCTTGGCCGCGGCGGCAATGGAGAACGAGCCGCCCGAATAGGGCCGAGTGATGTCGCGGCCGCCCACATCGTCGGCGAGAACCCGCATTTTCCCGCCGAGATCGGTTGCTGCGATCTTGATCGTTCCATGGTCGTCGTATTGAAAGAACAACTGCCGACCGTCGCCGCTCCAACACGGCGATGCCACGTCGCGGTCCAGATGGGGGGTGAGTGAATAAGAGTGGCTGCCATCCAGGTTCATCACATACAACTGGGTCGCTTGATAGCCCAGGCGCTTGTCGTCGAACCCCAAGTAGGCGATGTGCTTGCCGTCCGGGGAGACCACGGGATGGCTATCCGGTCCGCGACGATCCGTGAGTGCATGAATGGAGTTGTCCGATAAATCCACACGGTAGATTTCGCTGTCCAGCGGTTCATAGTCCGCATCGGCGCGTCTATTCGCCGCAATCAGCACGCTTTTGCCGTCGAAGGTGAATGCAGGCGTGCCCTGGGTGTCGAAATCACCCTGCGTTAGCTGGCGCGGCGCCCCGCCGTCGGCCCCGATGATGAACGCTTGGGTGAATACATTCGGCACATAGCCCTCGCCATCGATCCGAAACACCATCCTGTCGATGAGTTTGGGCGGGTCCGCCCAGTGGGCGTTCTTCGGTGCTTCCGGCAAATCCGCCTTCAGGGGTTTGCGCTCGGCGGCCACCGGCATGGTAAAGGCCAGCAGGCGGCCATCGGGCGACCAGGCTAGGCCATTGGGCGATTCGGTAAAATTGCTGATGGCGGCCGTGGCACCGCTGTCGGTCCAATACACGCATAGTTGCGTCGAGCCGTCCGCGCCCGCCCCGAGGTATGCCAGCCGGGTGCCATCCAACGACCAGCGCGGCGAGCTGCTGGTCGGGGCGCTGGATAGCGGGCGTGCATGCTTGCCGTCGATCCCGACCAGCCAAATGACGCCGCGCGCTTTATCCGTCTTGATGTCGAAACTCATGCGCACGTAGGCGATGCTGCGGCCGTCGGGCGAGATCTGCGGATCGCTCACCCACTGCAGATCGAACACATCCAGCGGCTTGAGTGCGGGTTTCACCAGCTGCGCCACACCAGGTGCGGCCAGTGTGAACATAATCAATGCCGCTGCGCCGTGCCGCAATCCGGCCCACAGCCGTAGCGGCGTGCGATCATTCATGAAGATTTCCTTTGATTTACCCAGCAGTGACGTTGGTGCTCATCGACGATTCCCACCGCCTGCATGAACGCATAACAAATAGTCGATCCGACGAAACGAAAGCCGCGTTGTTTGAGGTCCTTGCTCATGGCGTCGCTGTGCGCGGTCGAAGCGGGCACGCCGCCCAAGTACAGCGGCCTGTGGTGCAGCACCTTGCCGCCGGTGAACTGCCAGATGTAGTCGTCGAAGGAGTTCATGGAAGCACGGATCTCAAGATAGGCTTTGGCATTGGTAATGAAGGCATCCACCTTGAGTCGATTTCTGACGATGCCGGGGTTCAGCAGCAGGCGCCTGCGCTTGGCGGCGTTATAGCGGGCCATTTTCTCGGCGTCGAAACCGTCGAACGCCTGTCGATAGGTCTCACGCTTGCGCAGGATGGTGAGCCAGCTTAAGCCCGCTTGTGCCCCTTCCAGACACAGCATCTCGAAGAGCTGCCGGTCGGCATGCACGGGCGCTCCCCACTCGGTATCGTGGTAGTCGAGGTACAGAGGGTCCGTTGAACACCACGCGCAGCGTAGCTTGCCGTCGGCATGACGTTGGGCCCCGAGTTTTCGTCGGTCCGGTGGGCTTGCCATCCAGTAGGCCGATTCAGCCGTGCAGCCGCACGGCGTGGCTATCCTTGTAAACAAATTCGATGCGATCGACTCCGCGCGTGCGGCGTGCCGCACTGCGGATTTCGTGCATGAGTTTCAGCAATACTCGGGTGTTAACCTCCGGGGCTACGCCCAGATGGGGGTCCACTCCCAGATGCAGCACCGCGAATCGCTCATGCGCCGAGCGCACGAACACGGCAACGCCCACCGGCCGCCCCAATTCAGATATCGCAAACAGAGTTTGCACCCCGTCGATATCACCCACCCGGACGCGCAATCCGCCGTCCTGCTCGTAGATCTCCGGCACGCCATAGGTTTCTATGGATTGTTGGATACCGTGCCGCACACGGTGCTGATTGATGTTAAAAAACAGCAATTGTTCCAGCGCGTTGCGCTGGTCCGCCGGCAATTTCGATGTAATCCCGATTGAACGGCTCAATGCTATCCCGGCCATGAGTGCTCGCGCCCCTCAAGTGAGTGTCCAGTCACAGAATTTACTTGACGCAATGCAACAGACATTGTCTGCCGCTTGAGACTCCGTATCGTATAGCGTCGCCCAGGTAATGACACTAGCCTTAGGCGGCTGTGCGTTAATTATCTTGCTGCAGTGCGGTACCAGATGTAGATGCTCCGCAGCCCGAAGGGTCTCAATGAAAGGAAATAACCGGTGCTAGCTTCCGACGAAGAAGATGGCCCGTTGGACGCGCTGCGATTCAGCCTGGCGAGCGACATTGTCGAGCTCGTGGTGCTGACCGGTGATGAAATATTCCTGCAAACCATGCGCGACGCGGTGGGCGGCGCGCAGCGCCTGTGGCATGTTGCCGCGTCGGACAAGGTCAGCGATCTCTTGGTGGCCGGTGAAGTGGGCATCTTGGTCGTCGACGTGCAAGCCCTGACCGAGATCGCAAGCGTGTTCATCGGGCAGATCAAACGGCAATTCCCCGATCTGGTCGTCGTAGTCGCCGGCAATCGTGACGCGGAAATTTCGCTTGCCGGCATGATTAGCGCCGGCACCGTCTACAGATTCATCCACAAGCCCATGTCGCCGGGACGCGCAAAGCTGTTCGCGGATGCCGCGGTCAAGAAGTACGCAGGGCAGCGTCGGCACGCCGCCGCATCTCCCCCGAGCAAACCCAGTTCGCGATTCCCGCGCGGTATGCTGGTCGGCGGCGCGATGGGCGCCTTGGGAGTGATTTTGGCGGCCGGCTGGGTGCTGCACAGGGGCACCGAGACCGATGCCGGACCACCGCAGGCCGCCGCCGCCCGCCCGCCAGCTGCCGAGTCGCCGCTGCTCATACAGGCCGCCGCTGCATTGGCGGCCAATAGACTGACCGAGCCCGCCGGCGACAATGCGTTGCAACTGTACACCGCAGCCCGCACAGCCAACCCCGCGAACGACGCGGCTCGCGCCGGCATCGCGGAAGTCCACGAAAGACTATTGGCCAGAGCCGAGAACGCCCTGCTCGAAGAGCGCCTCGATGAAGCATCATCGGCAATCCAGACGGCGCGCAACACGGGGGTTGAAAGCGGCCGCATCGAGTTCCTGACGGCGCAGCTCGCCAAATCGCGCGAACAGGTGAAAACAGCGCAGGCCGCGGCGCGGGCACGAAGTGAGGCTAAGGCGGGCGAAGACAAGATGGGGTCCTTGCTGCAGCTGGCCGCGCAGCGCGTCGGCGACGCGCGCCTCATCGATCCGGAGGGCGACAGCGCGCTTTTTTACATACGTGAGGCGTTGCGGCTCGATCCCAACAGCAACGCCGCTCGAGCTGCCGAAAATGCCCTGGCCACCCGACTGCTTACCGAAGTTCACGGCGCCGTCGATCGCCGCGACTTTGCGCATGCCGCCGACTGGCTCGAGGCGGCCACCGGCGTCGCGTCCGCGGCCGATGTCGGGGCGGCCCAAGGCTTGCTAGGCGCCGCACGCAGACAGGCAGACGCCGATGCCTGGACCCAGCTGTTCAAGAACGCCGCGGAGCGCTTGCAGCAGGATCGGCTCATCGAGCCGGCGAACGACAGCGCCAAGTACTACCTCCTGACCCTGAGAGGCTTGGATCCGGGCCATGCCGGTCTTGCCGCCGCAGTGCAGGATCTCGGGACGCAGCTGCTAGCTAAGGCGCGCCGCGCCCTGGCCCTTGGGCAATACGATGCCGCGCGGAGCTGGCTGGATGAAGTGGGCGCGATCGGCTTTTCCTCCGCTGAATCCAATTCGGCACAGCATGACATGGAAGCCGGCGTCGCCCGGCAGCAATTTCTGGCGAATGTTGTTGCCGCGGGCGACCTCACTTTAATCGACACGGTGAAGCCCATCTATCCGAAGAAAGCCGAATTGAGCGGCACCCAGGGGTGGGTCGAACTGGATTTCACCGTCGCTGAAAACGGCGCGGTGAGGGACATTGACGTGCATGACGCCAGCGCACCGGGGGTGTTCGAAGCCGCGGCGATCAGCGCTCTGTCGCAATGGCGCTACAAGCCTATCAAGCGCGACGCCAAACTCCACGCGCAGCGTGCCCGCATTCGAATCCGCTTTGCGTTGGCCAAGTAAGTTGCAGGCCCGTACCTTCAGGCCGCTGAATTGCGGGTCAGCGCGACTGCGTCCGACTCCTGCGTGAGTGCACCGATCTCCGCCCCTATACGCAGATCGTCCACGGCACCGAACGCATGCTTGCGCACCAACCCCATGCGGTCGATCAACACCAGGCTGGGCGTGCCGCGCATCTTGTACCGCTCCATGGTGTGCGGAATCGGGCTGGTCGGATTCGGCTGATCGAGCGCAATCGGAAACTTCAGGCGATATTCATGAATGAAGGCTTTGAGTACAGCCGCGCTGATGGCGTCGTGATGCTCGAAGGTCGCGTGCAAGCCGATCACCGTCACGTCCTGCGGCTCGAAGGTTTCGAAAATCCTCCGCGCCTGCGGAATCGCGTTGCCGATCGAGTTCGGGCACAACACCTGGAACGCGGCAAGCACCACTACCCGCCCGCGCAGACCGGACAGCAGCAGGGGTCGATCCGTATTGAACCAAGTTTGCACGAGTAGCTCGGGCGCGTACGTAGCGATTGTCATGAATGGCGCGCGCGCCGCCGGCTTTACCGAGACGCAAATGTCCTTCGTTGGCTTTTTGATTGACCCAGGGTATGCCTATTGTGTGCTCGAAGCAGGCATCAATTACAAGAGGCAGGTTGCGCGGCGAGAGCTTTGCGGAGAATTCTTGCGAATTTTCGAACGATGAGTTAAAGCGCGGGTACTTACGGCCTGGGCTCCCGATCGCGCTGCTTGCGTGCGGCAATTTCCTCGCGATCGACGGCGACATCGCGCGGCGCTTTGATTCCGATGCGAACCTGCGAACCGTTCACCGCCATCACGGTTACTTCGACATCGTCGCCGATGCGCAGACTTTCACCGGCGCGGCGCGTGAGTATCAGCATGATTAAAGGCTCCCCTGGGTTCTAAGCCCGCATTAGCGCACGCCTCGAACCACCCCGCCATAAGCCCTATTCTGCGAGCCGCTGTAGGACGGTGCCGACCCTAGCGGGTAGCCGCGACTTCGCCCGGCCCGCAATCCGCGCCCGTAGCCCAATCGCTGACGGTGGCTTCGTAGATAGCCAGCTCGCGCAGCAGTTCCTCGAGAGGTTGCGCCTTGCCCATCGCAAAGCCCTGACCGTAGTCGACGCCCAAGTCCGCCATGCGCGCGCGCAGTAAGTCGGTTTCGACATACTCGGCGATGGTCTCCATGCACATGACTTTCGCGAGTTGAGCAATGGCCTTGATCATCGATTCGGACCGCGCATTGACGATGGCATCGCGGACGAAAGTGCCGTCGATCTTGAGGTAGTTGACCGACAGGTCTTTCAGGTACGCCAGCGAACTGACGCCGGTGCCGAAATCATCGAGCGCGAATTGGCAACCCAGTTCCTGCAAACTGCGCATGAAATTCTGGGCCTTGGCTAAATTGCCAATGGTGGCGGTTTCGGTAAGCTCAAAGCATAGGACGCCGGGCTGCAGGCCGCTGGCCTCGATCTCACCGATCACGAACTGCAGAAAGGACTCATCCTGTAGGGACTGGCCGGAAAGGTTGATGGCAAAGCGCGCGATATCCTCGCCCACCGACGCGCTGTGTTCACCGAGCAGTTCGCAGCTACGGCGCACCACCCAGCGGTCAATCGTCGGCATGAGCTGGTAGCGTTCCGCCGCGGAGAGAAATTTGCAGGGCGGAATGATTTCGCCGCGATCGCCCAGCATACGGATCAACAGTTCAAAGCGTGGCCGGCCGTAGTTGCCGCGCAGCGGCAGAATGGGCTGAGCATCGAGCCGAAAACTGTCGTTGCCAAGCGCATCGCGCAGCTTGCCGATGACCATGATGTCGGTGTGGCGCCTGATGATGCTCTGATCGGAATCCTGGAACATTTCTACGCGATTGCGTCCGCGATCTTTGGCGGCTTTGCAGGCGATTTCCGCGGTAGCCAATGCATGCGCGAGCGGATTGTCGGAGTGGCCTATGGGCGCGACGCCGATACAGGCGGACACTTCGAATGAGCCTTGGCCCGCGCGCGGCACGATGCCGGCCGCCGCAGCGCGAATTTTTTCAGCGATGATGGCCGCCGCCGCCATGCCGGAGTTCGGTATGAGCGCGGCCAGCCGGTCTCCGGATATGCGTGCCGACAGAGCCCCTGCGGGCAGGGCTTTGGCCATGCATTCGGCAACGCTGACGATGACATCGTCGCCCACATGCATGCCGAAGGTTTCATTGATGACATGCAGCCGATCAATGTCGAGGTACAAAATGGTGTGTGCGTCCAGGGACGCCGCCGATCCGAGCAAAGCCGAGGCCTGGCGTTCAAATGCCTGGCGAGTCATCAGGCCGGTGCTGGAATCGTATTGAGCCTGAATAATGCTGGTCGCTCTCTTCGCCAACACTTCGGCAATGCGCGTCTGGTGCAAATCGAAGTCCGGTGCGCTGGGTGGATTGAACAGGGCGAGCACGCCCATGACTCGTTCCGAAGGGTGCCGCACCGGGCAAGCCAGAATCTTGTAGGGCGCCGCGACGTCGGTTGCGACCTTGGAAATATGGTTGACGACGATGGTGCGTTGCTGCAGCTGCATCCAGGCCATCAAGTGATGCTGTGCTCGATGCAGCGAGTCCGGCGACATGGGCTGGCCGCTGCGCGTCAAGGACAGCGCGATGTTCTTGTCAGGCACCCACAATGCCGCGAGCGCGCAACCCGCGCGCTCCAGTCCGGTCTTCATGATGAGCCCGAATTCGTCCGTGTCGCTGGCGGCCGCCGATTGATGCGAGGCGATTTCCAGCATAAGATCGAGGTCGCGTTCGCGAACGTCCAGATCGCGTTCGCGGCACCCCAATTTCGAACGCAGATTTAGTTCGCGCCGCAGACACTCCAGCGCCGGCTGCACCAGCTGACGCACGGTCTGCAGCGGGCGCGCCTCGGTTTGCTTGCCGGATAAACGTGCGATGAGGCTGACGACGCCCAGCAGCTCGATCTGCTCGCCGCGAATGGCGAAGCAGTACACGGCGCGGTCGGCGTCGAGGGTACGCACGACGCCCGCGAATTCCGCGGCATCCGACAGCGCATTGGCGATCGCGCTTTTGATGATATCCGGGTCATCGACCAGATCCGATTCGTCGGAGGCCCATACCAAGTTGCAGAAGCCGTCATGCACTACTACGCCGCGCAGGCTGGGCATGAGCATTCGAAGCAATCGGCCATAGGGCTCGAACGAGGCATCCGCTGCGGGGCCCTCGATGGCGTTTGGATTGATTTCCAGCACTTTGGCCATCCCGTCGGGTTCGTTGTGTAACTCGCGAATGAATGTGCGGCAAACCGGCCAAATCAGCCTTGACGAGAGTCGCAATTCAACGTAATAACGCCAGGGTTTCCCCTAGGCATTTGACAATAGTCACCGAATCCCGTGAAGCAGACCGCGGATTCAACGCCTACGCCGCGAGCGGCGCGCCAAGACACCGAGTAGATAACCGCCGCCGGGGGTCCGGACTAGCCGGAACACTCTGCGCCAGAAGCGCATCGCCTTGTCATCCAGACTGGCCAAGGGCAGCGCTTCGTAGAGATGCGCCAGGGGTTCGTGCACGATCGCGTTTTGCGCATGAATGGAAGTGCGATGCTCGGCCGACGTCACGGTCAACAGGACGGATTCGGCACACCACTCTATGTCGATGTCCCGGACTTGCGACGACCGCAGGGCTTGCGCGGCCGCCGATTCCGCGCCCCGCAAAAACACTTCGATGGGCCAGGGCTCGCAGCGCGATAGACGCCACGCGCCGTCCTCGAGGTCCCGAGCCAGAAATGAACCCGGCAAATTGCTTCGCATGTTTGTTTTCATTGCTTCATCCTACCGGGGATGGACACGTCCATAAAATTACTTCCGGGACAGGCGTTGAGCTCGAGCGGCCGCCCGCGGCTCGATTACCTCGCCGTGGCCTTGTTGGCCTTTCCCTTCATGCTGAACAGCGCCGTGCAAGCCGTGCTGAATGCGACGGACACTTGGTTTATCGGGCGTTTGTCTCCCGCCGCCACGGCGGGCGTAGGCGCGGTGTACTGGCCGATACTGGTGTGCGTGCTGCTGCTCGGGGGCGTGGGTCTGTCGGTGCAGACCTCGGTGGCGCAGGCTTATGGCGGTCGTCGTTACGCACGTGCATCGCAGGCGACTTGGACTGCCCTTTGGGCTTCGCTATTCACCCTGCCCCTGTTCGTCTTGCTTGCACTGGGGGGCTCGCGGATTTTTGCGCCTTTCGACATTCCCCAGCAGACTTTGCAACTAGCTCTCGAATATTGGTATCCGCGCGTGCTCGGTGGATCGCTGGGAATAGCGCTGTGGTCGCTACTCGGATTCTTCAACGGCGTCGGCCGCCCGACCATTACGTTATGGGTGACACTGACCGTGGCTGCGGCGAATGTCGGCTTAAATCAGCTTTTCATCTTCGATTTCAGGCTGGGGATAGCCGGGTCAGGCTGGGCAACCGATGTCGCCCAACTGATCGGCGTGGCCATGGCGGCGGCCGTGTTCTTGGGAAACGCGACACGACGGCGCTACCGATCCCATCTCACCATGCGGCTGCGTGCGCGGGCGCTGCTGAGTCTATTGAAATTGGGATTCCCGATGGGATTGCTGATCGCCGCCGACGTGCTTGGCTTTGCGCTGTTTCAGCTCATGCAGGTGCGGCTCGGCATCGTCGACGGAGCTTCTACGCAAATCGTCATGATGCTCACCTCCTTTTGCTACATGCCCGCGATGGGCATCGCCATGGCGGGCACCACACTGGTCGGGCAGGCCATCGGGGCGCAACGCCGCGATTGGGCATTCAAGGTAGGCAATGGAATCATATTATTAGCCGTGCTCTACATGGGCGCGATCGGTGTGCTTGTGGCCCTCGCCGGACCTTGGGTATTGCCGTTCTTTACCAATGGAGCGGATCCACAGGCCGCAGCCGTGGTGGCACAGGGATGTGAGTTGCTTTGGATTGCCGCCGGCTATCAGTTGTTCGACGGCTTCAACCTAAGCAGCGGCGCCTGTCTACGGGGCGCCGGCGATGTTCGCCTTCCGGCCATTATGGTGCTTGCGTTATCCTGGCTGCTTTTCGTGCCCCTTGCGCATAGCCTGTCGTTCGCACCAGGTGCGGGGTGGGTTGATTGGCTGCCGCAATTCGGTTGGGGCGCCGTCGGCGGTTGGTTTGCGGCCTTGACCTATGTGTGTTGCTTGGGAGTGATGCTTTTTCTTCGCTGGTGGTCCGGCGCCTGGCGGCGCATTGCGTTGCCCCTCACCTAAGAAGCCCGTATGCATTTGAGAGTGTTCAGGTCGACAGTATTGGTACGAGCCGCGCTGGCGTTGATCTCTTGTACGTCGTACTGCGCGTGGCCGGCGGGCGGCGCCGAAGTACCGGCCGCCGTGACCCAAGTCATCGCTGCACAGCGGCTACCACCGAGCGCGGTCAGCTTTGTTATCCTCGATCCCGACTCCGGCCACACCGTGCTCGCTCAGAACCCGGACACGCCGCGCGCTCCTGCGTCCACCATCAAAGTCGTCACGACCTATGCCGCCTTGGATTTGCTCGGGCCCGCATACATCTGGCACACCCGCGCGTCGATACGCGGGGTACTCAAGGATGGGGTTCTCGACGGAGACTTGATTCTGCAGGGCGGCGGCGACCCATACATGACCCTCGAACGATGGTGGAGCTTCGCTCATGCGTTGCGCGTCAAAGGACTGAGGACGATTCGCGGCGACATCGTCATTGACGACACCGCGTTCTCCTTGTCGCCCGAGGATCCCGGAGAGTTCGACGGCCGGCCGAATCGTGCCTACAACGTCGTGCCGGACGCGCTGATGGTGAATTTCCAGTCCGTGGAATTCCGCGTGATCCCCGACGCGGGTGCGCGACGCGTCGCTGTGATCGCAAGTCCCGCCCCGGCCAATCTGACGATTGAGAATCACGTGCGCTTCGCCGCCGGCCGCTGCGGCGGCGCTGCCGCCAGAGTGGATTTCAAGGTGGCCTCTGCGCGTTGGGACCGGGTGGTATTCGGCGGGGCGCTGTCGCCGCATTGCGCGGAGCGCAGCTTTACCCGCGTACTGCTGCAGCCGGCCACCTATGCCTACGGTACCTTCGTCGAGCTTTGGCACGAACTCGACGGCGAGGTTAGTGGCAAGCTGCGCGTCGAAGCGGCACCGCCCGATGCCCAAACGCTGCTCAGCTTCGACTCCCTGAGCTTGGCTGAGGTCGTGCGGCTGACCAACAAGTTCAGCAGCAATTTGATGGCGCGCCACCTGTTGCTGACCATGGGCGAGGAGCATTCGGGAAACCCCGCAACTGTTGAAAAAGGGGTGGCCGCGATCGCCGACTGGAGCCGCGAACGCGGGCTCGATTTACAGGGCGTGGATATGGACAATGGTTCAGGGCTGTCGCGCAGCACGCATATTTCGGTACTGCAAATGGCGCAGGTCCTCAGAACGGCCTATCGCAGCCCGTACGCCCCGGAATTTCTAGCGTCGCTGCCGCTGGCCGGCGTCGACGGCACATTGCGGTCGCGCATGAAATTGACTCCGGCGGGCGCGGTACGATTGAAAACTGGGCACATTGACGGGGTCAGCGGAGTCGCGGGCTATGTCACGGCGAGCAGCGGCAAGACCTACGTATTGGTTTCGTTGGTCAATCATAGCCGCGCGGACTATGGCGCCGGCGAACCGGTACACGCTGCACTGGTAAATTGGATGCTCGACAACTTGTAGTGCGGCTGCCTCAACCACCCGAGCAATGCGACGCAAGTTCGTCGGCTCGAGCAAGTGCCTTTGTGCTTAAGAGCGCTCCATGTCCCAGAGTATGGCGGCCATTTCCTTGCGCAGCCACACGCCGAAGCCCAAATATTTGAAATGCCTGCGCAGGCGGCGGCGATACCAGTCCCCAGAGCGTAGATGCACGGCTCGGTCGGTGCGTGTGCGGTCGCAGTTCTCGCGCCAGTCCTCGCGGGTCAGTGCGGATACGTAGATGGCGGCACTGGTAAGTTTCGCGAGATTCGAGAGGGCGCGCGCAGCCTCGCGATCGTCGAGGTATTGCAGTACGTCGTAGCAGATCACTAGATCGCTGCTGGAGCGCGCCGCGAAATCGACCACCGAGCCCTTGATCCATCCATACCGGATGCAAAGGTAGTCGCTGGTCTCCAGGCCCTGATAACGGGCACGCGGCATCGCCGTGGCGAGGGGCTTGCGCAATAGGCCAATGCCGCAGCCTGCGTCGAGAATGCTGCGGATCGGTACGCAGGCATGGCGCAGAATCGCGGTGATCAGCTGCGCGCGGCCGCGCATTTCCACCGCCGTCGTGACTCGAGTCGCGGCGTTGAAATAGTACTTGCGAAAGTAGGCGGAATCGAAAGCCTCCTCTGTCGCCCGAAAATTAAGTTTGTTCCTCATTTCCGCTTAACTCATGCGTGTTGGCTAAGGCCCTTCCCTGATCTCGCGCGAAATTGCGCGAGTCCGCGAGTTTCGCCGACTCTCGGTATTAAACGACTTTGATTTCCACGCACATCTTCGCTTTGCGGGTCACGCGCTTACTCTACCGTCAGGCTCTTCGCTAGATTCCGTGGTTGATCGACGTCGGTGCCCTTGAGCACGGCCACATGGTACGCGAGCAGTTGCATCGGAATGGCGAAAGCGATCGGTGCCTGCAGGGCGGACACCGGCGCCGGCATGTCGATGACCGTTACCCCGTCCTCGCTGTGCATACCTGCCTTAGGGTCCGCGAACACGAATAATTTTCCGCCACGCGCGCGCACTTCCTGAAGATTCGATTTGAGTTTTTCCAGCAATTCATTATTGGGCGCGACGGCCACCACCGGCATGTCTTCGTCGACCAGCGCCAGCGGGCCATGCTTGAGCTCGGCGGCAGCGTAGGCCTCCGCATGAATATAGGAGATCTCCTTGAGTTTCAGCGCGCCTTCCATGGCGATGGCGTGCAGCGGTCCTCTCCCCACGAATAAGGCATGCCGCTTGTCGGCAAAAGCTTCGGCAACTACCGCGATGGTCGCGTCCAGCTTCAGGGTCTTTTCGACGAGACCCGGCAATTGCAGCAATTGCGAGACGAGATCGTGCTCTTGTGCCGCGTCCCGTCGATTCTTTGCCAGCGCGACGGTCAGCATGGCGAGCGCGGTGAGCTGAGTGGTAAATGCCTTGGTGGACGCAACTCCGATTTCAGGTCCTGCACGGGTAAGCAGCACCAATTCGGATTCCCTGACCATCGAACTTTCAGCAACGTTGCAAATAGTGAGCGTAGCTAGATACTGCGCTCGCTTGGCGTTGCGCAACGCCGCCAGCGTGTCGGCCGTTTCGCCGGACTGGGAAATGGTCACGAACAGGGTGTCCGGTGTAATGACGGGATCGCGATATCGATATTCGCTGGCGATCTCGATGCGTGCCGGTATTCGGCAGACCTGTTCGATGAAGTAGCTTGCGACGAGGCCCGCGTGGAAACTGGTTCCGCAAGCCGCGATGTGCACGGCCTTCACTTTCTTGAATATTTGTTCGGCGCAGGGACCGAAGGCGGCGTCCAGCAATTTGCCGCCGGCCACCCGCTCCTCCAGCGTCTGCGCAATCGCCCGCGGCTGCTCGTGAATTTCCTTGAGCATGAAATGACGGTATTGCCCGCGTTCGACCGCATCTGCGGGCAACTCGCTTTCGCGTATCGGCCGCTCGGCGCGGGCCCCCGCTGCGTCCATTATTTTGATGGACTTGCGGCGAATCTCGGCCACGTCGCCTTCTTCCAGGAACATGAAGCGGCGCGTGACCGGCAGCAGCGCGGCAACATCCGATGCAACGAAATTCTCGTCAATGCCGAGTCCGATTGCGACGGGGCAACCTTCGCGCGCCGCCACGATGCACTCGGGGTCGGCCTCGCAGACTACCGCCAAGGCGTAGGCGCCCTGCAGTTCGGCGACGGTTTTTCGGACCGCCTCGAATAGATCGGCAGAGGTTGCGAGGTGATGGTGGACGCGGTGAGCGATCACTTCGGTATCGGTTTCGGAGGTGAAGGCGTAGCCCAGACCCTTCAGATCGGCGCGTAGCGCCTCATGATTCTCGATGATTCCGTTGTGCACTATGGCAACGCCGTCGCGCGATATATGCGGGTGGGCATTGTGAGTGGTCGGGACACCGTGAGTTGCCCATCTGGTGTGCGCGATGCCTACATGGCCGCTAATCGGGGTTGCGTCGAGGGCATCCTGCAGAATCCTTACCTTGCCGACGGTACGCAGCCGGGCTACCCGGCCGTCCTCGAGTACGGCGATGCCGGCCGAATCGTAGCCGCGGTACTCGAGGCGACGCAGACCCTCCATGAGTATGGGAACCGAGTTGCGCTCCGCAACAACACCCACGATTCCACACATGCAAAATCTCCATTAGTGGAGGAAAAAACGCTGCCTAGTGTGCCCGACCCGGATCGGAAGTCCAGCACTCGCACAGACAGGCGTCTAGTGCAGACTAATCAATATTGATTGCTAACTACTACTATTAACTATATAGTATTGTGTTATGGATGATAGTAACAGCAAGAAATTTCAAAAGGAGCTAAACGGGGGCCTGGTTGGGCTAGTACTGCTGGCGGTCCTCAATCAGTCCTCCGAGGACCTTTATGGTTACGAAATCGGCAAACGGCTGGCGGCTGCCAACGAAGGAACATCCATTTTCAAGGAAGGCACCATCTATCCCGTGCTGCGCGCCCTGTCGGCTGGGCATCTGCTGACCAGCCGCATCGTGCCCTCCTATTCCGGGCCGGCCCGGCGCTACTACCGAATTACCGATCAAGGTCGCACCGTGCTTGCGCTGTGGACCGCAATTTGGGCCGGCACCCGCAGCTTCGTCGATCGCTGCATAGACATAGAACGCTAGCCCAGGAGCCGCCTTTCACCCGGGGTCAGTGAGACTGCGATAGATTGCTGAGGGGCGGGGGACTGACCGATCCGCCCAGTGCTTGAAACAGAGCAGCGGTATCGGCATAGCGATTGGCACGTGCCTGCGCCAGAGATACGACGGCTTGTTGGTAGGCCTGTTCAGCATTGATGAGCGCCAGGTAACTCACAGAGCCGAGCTCCAGCTTATGGCGAACCACATCGAGACTCTTTTGCGACGCGATTTCGGCTCGGCTGGCTGCGTTCAATGCGTCCGCATCGGTGTTTAGAGCGTGCAAAGCATCCGCCACGTTTTGGAACGCCGTCAACACGGCTGATCGGTATATCGCACCGGCTTGATCAACTGCAGCCTCGGCGGCGCGCTTGCGGTGGATCAGCGTGCCGCCCGCAAACAATGTCTGACTCGCACCGGCGCCGAGGCTCCAGAAGCCCGTGCCGGCCTTGAACAAATCACTCATCGCAGTGGCGGAACTGCCGATGTCGCCGGTGATGGTCAACTGAGGCAGGAGGCTTGCGATGGTCACGCCCACCTGCGCGGTGGCAGCATGCAGCTGCGCCTCTGCGGCACGGACGTCGGGGCGCCGCTCCACCAGTTGTGAGGGCACGCCCAGCGGCAAATCCGTGGGTAGCGTCAACCGGTCAAGCTCGACATGAGTGGGCTTGAGTTGCGCAGGCAGATGGCCCGTGAGCACAGCTAGTGAATCCTGGGTTTGCTGTAGTTGACGATTCAAGGGCGGAAGCGTCGCTTCCAGTTGGGCTAGCGCCGCCTCCTGGGCAAATACATCACCTTCAGCGATTGCGCCTAGTTCCAATTCGCGCCGGAGTACCAACAGAGCTTCCCGCTCGAGTGCAATTACGCGCTGCGTTCCGGATATCTGCGCGCGCAAACCCGCCTCTTCTATGGCCGCCGTAACCACATTCGCGGTCAGCGTCAGATAAGTGGCGTCGAGCTGGAAGCGGCTGGCCTCAGCTTGCGCCGCGAGCGATTCCACTTGGCGACGGTTGGCGCCGAACACATCGGGAACGTAGCTCACCGTAACCGCCGGTCGAAACAAATTAAAAAATGATGCCGGCGAAGCCAAAGTCGGCGACAGTACGCCAAGGGCATCGTGATTGCGGCTGGCATCGAAACTGCCCTGCACGGTCGGAAAATAATAACCGCGCTGCGCCGCCGTGTTCTCCTGCGCCTGGCGCAGCGCCGCCGCCGCCGCTTGCACGCTGGGGTTGGCGCGCAGCGCGTCGGCCACCAAGGCATCAAGTTCCTCGGAACCAAAGCGGGCCCACCAATCCCGCGGCACGTCTTGCTCGCTCAGGAATTTCTGTGCGGCGCCTGCGGGGCCCGTTGCGGACGCGGTCTCGGGCGGCAGCACTTCGGCGGTGTAACGGTCGATCCTCGGCGGTGCCGGCCGGTGAAAATTCGGACCCACACACGCGCAGAGCGCTGCGCAAACGCTCACAGTCAAAATGCCAAAGGTTGAAATGCCCATGAGCCCGCCATGAGCGGGGCCCAAGCCGCGGCGGTACCTGGGTTCCATGAGTTTCACCCGCGCACCTCCCGCGGCCCTTCCAGTGGAATTTCCCGGGCGGTTGAGAATTTCAAAATGAGCACCGGCAGAACTAACAGTATCAGCACCGGCGCCAGCAGCATGCCGCCCACCACGACCAGGGCCAGGGGACGTTGCACCTGCGAGCCGATACCCGTCGAGAAAGCTGCGGGCAACAAACCCACGCAGGCCACGATGCAGGTCATCATCACTGGACGCAGCTGAGTGCGGCAGGTTTGCAGCATCGCGCCGGCGCGATCGAGGCCTGAATCGAGACTCAAATGGTAGTAGGACAGCACGAGAATGCCGTCCATGGCGGCGATGCCGAACAGTGCGACGAAGCCGATGGCCGAGGAAACACTGAAGGCCGTGCCCGTCACCCACAGCGCGAAAATGCCTCCTAGCAGCGCCATGGGAATGACGCTGGCGGCCAGCAGGGCATCACGCAGGCTGCCGAAATTCAAATACAACAACAGGACGATGAGGGCGATCGAGAAGGGCACGGCGACGCTGAGTCGAGCGATGGCATCCTGCAGATTGCCGAATTCGCCCACCCATTCGAGGCGGTAACCGCCGGGCAATAGAACTTTGGAATCCACCACGTGCTGCGCCTCGAGCACGGCGCTGCCCAGATCGCGGCCGCGCACGCTGAATTTAATAGGCACGTAGCGCTGTTGCTGCTCACGATAGATGAACGCGGCGCCTACACCCAAGTGCACGTCGGCAACATCCGCGAGCGGCACTTGAATCACGCCGCTGCCCGCCGGGGAGGGCGCGGCGATGGGAATGCGGCGAATCGCCTGGAGATTTTGCCGATAGGGAGTGGCCAGCCTCACCATCATGGGGAAGTGCCGATCGCTGGTTCCCTCGTACAAATCGCCTGCGCTTTGACCGCCGATCGCCGCCTGAACGACGGCATTGATGTCGCCGGGCGCGAGACCGTAGCGCGCGGCTCGCACGCGATCGACGTCGATTCGAATGGTCGGCTGGCCCAGAGAACGAAGCACCGCGAGATCCGTGATCCCCGGCACCTTGGCGAGCTCGGCGGCGATGGCGTCGGCGGTTTTCTCCAGAGTCTCCAAATTATTGCCGTAGACCTTGACGGAATTTTCGCCCTTGACCCCGGACGCGGCCTCTTCGACGTTGTCTTGGATATACTGCGAAAAATTGAAGTCGACGCCGGGGAATTGCTGCTGCAGGGTTTGGGTCATATCCAGCGTCAATTTTTCCTTGTCGACGCCGGCCGGCCACACATCGAAGGGCTTCAAGGGCACGAAGAATTCGGCGTTGAAGAACCCCGTCGCGTCGGTGCCGTCGTCGGGTCGGCCGTGCTGTGAGACCACCGTCTGGACTTCCGGGTACTTAGCGATCAGCACGCGCATGCGATTGACATAGGTGTCGCTGTTCTCCAGCGAAATCGACTGCGGGAAAGTAGCGCGAACCCATAAGTTGCCTTCTTCGAGCTTCGGGAGGAATTCCAACCCCAGGGAACGCACCGCAAATATCGCCAATAGCCCGATTAGGGCCAGGCCCGTAAAGGTGACTATGCGGTTGGCAAGCACGAACTCCAATGCGGGTTCGTAAATGCGGCGCATGCCGCGCACCACAGGCGTCTCTCGCTCGTTGACCACCTGGGGAAACAGAATTAGGCTCAAGGCGGGCGCAACCGTAAAGGTTGCAATCAATCCGCCCGCAATGGCATAGGCGTAGGTCTTCGCCATGGGGCCGAATATATGGCCTTCGATGCCGGACAGAGTGAACAGCGGCACGAAGCCCGCGATGATGATGGCCGCGGCGAAGAAAATCGACTGACTGACCTCGGCCGCCGCGATTGAAATCGCGCCCATCTTGCCGCGAAAGCCGCTGGGTGCCCGCATCCTATGCAAGGGGCTGGGCCCGGTGCCGCGGTGCGCGGAGGCCTCCGCCAGGTGCCGAAAGATATTCTCGACCATGATGACGGTGGCATCGACCACCAAGCCGAAATCGATGGCACCCACCGACAGCAGATTCGCGGACTCGCCGCGCAGCACCATGAGACCTATGGCGAAGGACAGAGCGAACGGTATGGTCATGGCGACGATCACGGCGCTGCGCAAATTTCCGAGGAATGCCCATTGCAATAGAAAAATGAGCACGACGCCCGCGATCATGTTGTGCAGCACGGTGTGCGTGGTGATGTGGATGAGATCGCTGCGATTGTAGATACGCTGGATACTGACGCCGGGCGGCAGGATGCCGCTCTGATTAATCTTGTCGACTTCGACTTCGACTCTTTTGATCGTCGGCACACTTTCCGCGCCGCGGCGCATGAGTACGATGCCCTGGACGATGTCGTCCGAATCATTGAAGCCCGCAATACCGAGGCGCGGCAGATTGCCGATAGTGACGGTGGCCACATCGCCGATGAGCACCGGCGCACCCTGATTGTTGGTGATCAGGGTGTGGCGGATCTCGTCGGCCGAGTGGATCAGGCCGACGCCGCGAACCACTGCGGACTGGGCGCCGAAATTGACGGTCTGGCCGCCGACATTGATGTTGGCGTTGGCGAGGGCCGTAAGAACCTGCGGCACGGATAGGCCGTAGCCCATCAGCTTTCTTTGATCGATGGCAATGTCGTAGGTTTTGGTCTTGCCGCCCCAACCGGTCACATCAATGACGCCGGGAATCGCCTTGAAGCGCCGCTCCAGCACCCAATCCTCGAGGGTCTTCAAGTCGGTGGCCGAGTAATTCGGCGGCCCCACCACTCGGTAGCGAAAGATTTCACCGATGGGGCTGGTGGGCGAAATCTGCGGTTGCGCGCCGTTCGGCAGGGCTGCGAGCTGGGACAGGCGGTTCGTCACCCATTGCTCGGCCTGTTGGTAAGTGAAGTCGTAGGTGAACTGCACTTTGACGTCGGAGAGACCGAACAGCGATATGGTGCGAATGGCTTGAACATTGGGAATGCCGGCCATCTGGATTTCGAGCGGAATGGTGATGTATCGCTCGATCTCCTCGGCCGATTGCCCCGTACTCTGAGTAACCACATCGACCAGAGGAGGCACTGGATCGGGGTAGGCCTCGATATTGAGCGCCAAGAAACTGGCGATGCCGGCGCCCAGCACCATCAGCAGCATCACTACCATCAGCACG
>JANYLM010000091.1 GCA_025357835.1 Gammaproteobacteria bacterium | reverse complement strand
TGACTACGCGGTGATGGAGAAGACGCGCGATGCCCTGGTCCTGCCGCTCGATGCGGGCTGGAGCGACGTAGGCTCCTGGTCCTCGCTGTTCGATGCCTTGCCGGCCGACGAACAGGGCAATGTGCTGCAGGGCGATGTCATGGTGCATGACACCCACGACTGCTACGTGCACTCGACCAGCCGCTTGGTGGCGGCTGTGGGCATGGACGATCACATCATCGTCGAAACCAAGGATGCCATTTTAGTGGCGCCCAAGGAACGCGTGCAGGATGTAAAGGAATTGGTCGCCATGATTAAGAAAGCCGGCCGTAGCGAATCGTCCCTGCATCGCGAGGTGTTCAGGCCCTGGGGCAGCTACGACAGCATCGACAATGGCGAACGATTTCAGGTGAAGCGCTTGTCGGTCAAGCCCGGCGCAGTGTTGTCACTGCAAATGCACCACCACAGGGCCGAACATTGGATCGTCGTGCAGGGCACGGCGCGCATCACCTGCAATGACAAGACGTTTTTGTTGTCCGAGAACGAATCGACCTATATTCCCATCGGCGCCTCCCATCGCATCGAGAATCCGGGCAAGGTGCCGCTGCACGTCGTCGAGGTGCAATCGGGTTCCTACTTAGGCGAAGACGATATCGTGCGCTTCGAGGATAACTACGGCCGTCAAGGGACGAATACTTGACTTCAAATACTGACTTGAAACCGATTACTTGCTTCAAGGCCTACGACTTGCGCGGCCGGATTCCGGGTGAATTGAATGAGGACGTGGCTTACCGAGTCGCGCGCGGCTATGCACAGTTTCTTAGCCCCAAGCGCATCGTGGTCGGGCGCGACATTCGCTTGTCGAGCGCCGGCCTCACCGATGCGGTGTGCCGCGGCTTGAGCGACAGCGGCGTCGATGTGTACGACATCGGGATCTGTGGGACGGAGGGCGTGTATTTCGCGACCTTCGACGGGGGGTACGACGGCGGCATTATGATCACCGCTAGCCACAACCCGCCCGACTACAACGGCATGAAATTCGTGCGCGAGCAATCGAAACCCATCAGCGGCGACAACGGCCTGCAGGAGGTCCGCGGGTTTGCGGAGCGCGGTGAGTTCCCGACTCCCGCGCGACTCGGCGTGCGCCATCGAACCGATACCGTCGCGGCCTATGTCGCGCATCTTTTGTCCTATGTCGACATACACAAGCTCAAGCCCCTCAAAGTCGTGGTCAATGCCGGCAATGGCGGGGCGGGCCTGGTCATCGACAAGCTGGAACCCCATCTGCCGTTGCAGTTCATCAAGATCCACCACGAGCCGGACGGTCATTTCCCCAACGGCATTCCGAATCCCATGCTGGAGGAAAACCGCGCGCCCACCGTCGAGGCGATCCGCCGGCACGGTGCGGATTTCGGCATCGCCTGGGACGGCGATTTCGATCGCTGCTTTTTCTTCGATGAACACGGCGGTTTCATCGAGGGCTACTACATCGTGGGTCTTTTGGCCTCGGTGCTGTTGCGCGGCCGTGCCGGCGGCAAGGTGGTGCATGATCCACGCCTGACCTGGAACACCATCGAAGTCGTCAAGGCCAGCGGCGGGGTGTCGGTGCTGTCGAAATCCGGTCATGCTTTCATCAAGGAACGCATGCGCGAAGTAGATGGCGTGTACGGCGGCGAAATGAGCGCGCACCATTACTTTCAGCGCTTCGCCTATTGCGACAGCGGCATGATTCCCTGGCTCATCGTCGCACAAATCGTCAGCGAGTCGGGGCTGACCCTGTCGCAATTGGTGGGTGAACGCATCGGCCTGTTTCCGGTCAGCGGAGAACTCAATTACCGGGTTCCGGACGCCAAGGCGACCATTGCGGCCTTCGAAGCAAGCTACGCCCCGCAGGCCATCGTCCTGGATCGTACCGATGGCGTGTCCTTCGAGTTCGCGGACTGGCGCTTCAATTTGCGCAGTTCGAATACCGAGCCTTTGATAAGGCTCAATGTCGAGGCGCGCGGCTCAGTGAATCTCATGCGCGCCAAGACCGAAGAGCTGCTGGCGTTGCTGAAGTCGCATGGCGCGGTGGCGGCGGACACTTAAGCGATACAATGTCCGCTATTCCGAAGCTCAGCGTCGTCATTCCGGTTTACAACGAAGAGGCGGTGTTGCCGACTTTGTTTGCGCGCCTGTACCCGACCTTGGATGCGCTCGGTATTACTTACGAAATCGTCTTCGTCAACGATGGCAGCAAGGATCGTTCGGTCGCGCTGTTGCGCCAGCAGTTCTCACTGCGGCCGCAGCACACTCGAGTGGTGCTGTTTCACGCGAATTTTGGCCAGCATTCGGCCGTCATGGCGGGCCTGGCGTATGCGCGCGGCGAGTACGTGGTAACGCTGGATGCGGATCTGCAGAACCCGCCGGAAGAGATTGGTAAGTTGGTCGACATGCTCGATCAGGGTTACGACTATGTCGGCACCATTCGCCAGCAGCGTCAGGACTCCTGGTGGCGGCGCTGGTTTTCCAAGCGCATCAACAAGCTGCGCGAGCTGATCACGCCGGTGCGCATCACCGATCAGGGCTGCATGATGCGCGGTTATGCGCGCTCCGTGGTCACTGCGCTCAATCAGACCCGGGAAGTCAATACTTTCATTCCGGCACTGGCGTCCTTGTATGCCATGAAGCCCATCGAAGTGGCGATCGCCCATGAGGAGCGCTTCGCCGGCCGATCGAAGTATTCGATGTACAGCTTGATTCGCCTGAATTTCGATTTGATCACCGGCTTTTCCGTGGTGCCTCTGCAGCTGTTTTCCATGGTGGGCATGACGGTGGCGGTTTTCTCGGCGCTGTTCGTGCTCTATCTCTTCCTGCGTCGCCTCATCGTGGGTCCGGAAGCCGAAGGCCTGTTCACCCTGTTCGCCCTCGTGTTCTTCCTGATCGGCGTGGCGCTGTTCGGCATCGGCCTGTTGGGTGAATACGTCGGGCGCATCTATGCCCAGGTACGCGAGCGTCCGCGCTACATCGTGCAGGCGGTGTTGGAAGAGGAGGGCGCAGGGCCCGTCCAGACGACCTTGCCCATGGCATTGCCCCAACGCGGTCAGGCTGCCCGGCAGTGACCCGGGCGGTGGTATTCGCCTACAGCGAGGTGGGGTGTCGCTGTGTGCGCGAGCTATTGGCACAGGGCGTCGAAATTCCTCTGCTGTTCACCCACGCCGATGATCCCGGCGAGAACCAGTGGTTCGGCAGCGTGCGGCAATTGGCCGAGGCGCATGGCCTGCGGGTCGAAACGCCGGCTACCCCCAATACGCCGCAGTGGATAGCAACGGGGCTGGCCGCCAAACCCGATTTTCTGTTCTCGTTTTATTATCGCTATATGTTGGAGAAGGCCTGGTTGGGGGTTGCGGGACGCGGCGCGCTCAATATGCACGGATCGCTGCTGCCGAAGTATCGCGGCAGGGCACCGGTGCACTGGGCCATTCTCAACGGCGAATCGGTGACCGGGGCCAGCCTGCACTACATGCTGGAAAAGCCGGACGCCGGCGCCCTCGTGGATCAGCAATCGGTGCCCATTTTGGAAAATGACACGGCTCTCGAGGTATCGCTCAAAGTAGCCGAGGCGGCGCGGCAGGTGCTGCGGCGCAGTCTGCCGGCCTTGGTGTCGGGCAGCGCTCAGGTACGACCGCTGGATCTTAGCGCAGGGTCCTATTTTGGCCGACGAACGCCGGAGGATGGGCGCATCGATTGGCGCTGCACGGCCCGTGCGGTACACGACCTGGTTCGCGCCGTGGCAGCGCCGTTTCCGGGTGCCTTCACCGAGGTAAACGGGTGTAGGCTTGCGGTTCTTGAGACCCGAGTGGATGCACAACCGGCAAAGTACGGCAGCTCGGCGCCCTGTCTATATGCCGCGGACGGCAAGTGGTTCGCCGACTGCGTCGACGGACGGCGCCTCTGGATCGTGCAGCTCGCGATCGAGGGTAAGCTCGTGACGCCCGTTCGGGCGCCGCCGGCCCTGGCGAAGCAGCCGTTGGCGCTCGGTTGAACACTGCCACCGGCCTTAATGTCTATCGTGAATACGTGAGTAGGGGTTTATTTTGAAAAACGTTCTAATTCTCGGGGTCAATGGATTCATCGGTCATCACCTGAGCAAGTACATCTTGGCTCACACCGATTGGCATATTTACGGCATGGATTTGCAATCCGAGCGCGTCGGCACGCTTCTGAGCAATCCGCGCTTTCACTTCGTTGAAGGCGATATCACCATCAATCTGGAGTGGGTGGAATACCACGTCCGCAAGTGCGACGTGATCCTGCCCCTGGTGGCCATCGCGACGCCGGCGACCTATGTTCGGGAGCCGCTGCGGGTATTTGAATTGGATTTCGAGGCCAATCTGCCCATCATTCGCCACTGCGTCAAATACAAGAAGCGGGTGGTGTTCCCGTCGACGTCTGAGGTCTATGGCGCCAGCAAGGACAAGGAATTCGATTCCGATACCACCGAGCTGGTCCTGGGACCCATTCACAAGCAGCGCTGGATTTACTCCTGCGTGAAGCAGTTGCTGGATCGCATCATCTATGCCTACGGCCAACAGGGGCTGCAGTTCACCTTGTTCCGGCCCTTCAACTGGATCGGCTCGGGTCTCGACAGCATGGATGATCCCAAGGAAGGCAGTTCGCGCGTGCTCACGCAATTCCTCGGCCACATTGTCCGCGGCGAGCCAATCAAGCTGGTCGACGGCGGCAATCAAACTCGCGCCTTCACTTTCATCGACGATGCCGTGGAATGCCTGACCAAGGTTATCGACAACCCGAACGGCATCGCCGACGGCAAGATCTACAACATCGGCAATCCCTATAATTCCTATTCCATCCGCAAACTGGCGGAGATGATGCTGGAAATCGCCTTGTCGCGGCCCGAATATGCGCCCACCGCGCGTAACACCAAGCTCGTCGACATATCTGCTCTCGACTACTACGGCAAGGGGTATGCCGACATTCCGGCGCGCCTGCCTTCGATCAAGAACACCACCGCGGAACTCGGGTGGACGCCCAAGACCGATATGCGCGCCGCATTGAACGCGATCTTCGATTCCTACGCACACAGCCTGCCGTCGGCATCGGCGTTGTTGTCGCGCGATGCTTGAGAGCGCACGCATCGGCCTGAAGGTCGATGTGGACACCTTGCGAGGCACACGCGAAGGCGTGCCGCGACTCGTCGCGCTGTTCAAGAAGCACGGCGTCGATGCCACGTTTTATTTTTCTGTGGGGCCTGACCACACGGGCCGTGCCATGCGCCGTGTGTTTCGCAAGGGTTTTGCGCAGAAGGTGGCCCGTACCTCGGTGCTCAAGCACTACGGATTGAAAACCCTGTTGTACGGCGTGCTGCTGCCCGGGCCGGATATAGGGCGAAGCGCGGCTGCGGTGATGCGCGGCGTGCATGACGCGGGCTTCGAGGTGGGGCTGCACACCTACGATCACGTGCGCTGGCAAGACTATGTCGCCGAGGCCACGGCGGCCTGGACCCGGGTGGAATTCGAGCGTGGCCTGCAGGCCTTTGAGCGGGTGTTTGGGTTCCAGCCGCAATCGCATGCCGCCGCGGGCTGGCAAATCAACAGCCACGCGCTGAAGCTCGAGCAGGACTATGGCCTGCGTTACGCCAGCGATACCCGCGGCGGTCCGGCGTTCTTGCCGGTACTACCGCAAGGAATCAGTTCCTGTCCGCAGTTGCCGACCACCCTGCCCACCTTCGATGAAATCCTGGGGGTCGACGGTATCGATGAATCGAATATTGCGGACGCCATGTTCCGCCTGTCTGCCGCGGCCGCCGCTGTCCCACCCGAGGATAATTTACAGGTGTTTACCTTGCACGCCGAACTCGAAGGCATGCTGCTGCTCGACGCCTTCGAATCCTTGTTGGTGAAGTGGCGGGCGGCGGGCGCATCGATCACGCGTATGGCCGTCATTCACGAAGCGGCGCTGCGGCAGCCGCTGCCGGCGCGAGCGGTGGTCATGGGCGAGGTGGCGGGGCGGTCCGGTCTGTTGGCGATTCAGGCCCCGGCAGCCGCGGCGTGAGCGAACCTGCAGGCTTGGCTCCGCGCGAGCGGTGGGTGTACTGCGGGCTGGCTGCATTGCTCGCCTTGCTATGGCTCGCAACGCTGACCACTCGGCCGCTGTTCAACCCCGACGAAGGACGCTACTCGGAAATTCCGCGGGAGATGCTGAGCGGCGGCGATTGGGTCATTCCCCATTTGAATGGCCTGGCTTATATCGAGAAACCGCCGCTGCAGTACTGGGCGACCGCCTTGAGCTATCGCTTGCTGGGCCCGAGCGAATTCGCCGCACGTCTATATTCCGCGCTGACAGCGCTGGGGACCCTGTTTTTGGTATGGGTGGCGGCACGCCGGCTTTGGGGTCCGGGCGCCGGCTGGCGGGCCGTGGCGGTGCTTTCCAGCATGTTGATCTTTGTGGTCTTGGGTCAACTCCTGACCCTGGACATGAGTCTGTCGTTCTATATGACGCTAAGCGTGGCGGCATTTCTGCTGGCGCAACGTTCCTCGCAGCCCCGCCCCTGGATGATGTTGGCCTGGGCGGCCAGCGGCTGCGGAATGCTCACCAAGGGGCTGGTCGCCGCCGCTTTGCCGGTAACGGTGTTGATTCTTTACAGCCTGTATTCGCGTGACTATGCGCCGTGGCGCCGGCTATACCTCAAGTGGGGCTTGCCGCTATTTCTGGCGATCACCGTGCCGTGGCACTGGCTCGCCGCGCGGCGCCTCAAGGATTTCCTGGAGTTCTTCTTCGTGCATGAGCATTTTGCGCGGTATCTGACGCCCATCGCCGATCGCCAGGAACCGTGGTGGTTTTTCGGTGGTGTGTTCATTGCGGGCAGCCTGCCGTGGACGCCGTCGGCTCTGCGGGCATTGGGGGGCGGCTGGCGGCGACAGGTGAACCCGGCCGAATTCAATCCGCGACTATTCCTGTGGATCTGGGTGGTGTTTATCGGCGTGTTTTTCTCGCTGTCTGACTCGAAACTCATGCCCTATATCTTGCCGGTGATGCCGGCGCTCGCGCTCCTTATTGCGGCTTTGCCGGCGCTGCAGCTGAAGCGAGATTTTCTGATCACGGCGGTACTGACCGTGGTAGCTGGATTGGCCTTGGGGCTGGCGAGCCTGAATTGGCCCCGAGTCGTCGCATCGTCGGATCGCAGCGCGTATTTTTTGCCGCTAGCCAAGCCGCTGGGGCAGATCGCGCTGCTGCTGCTCGTGTCGGGCGCCTTCGTGCTGGTGCAGCGGGCGCGCGACGCGACTCGTGCCGGGGTGTTTCTGGGAGCGGGTTGGTGTCTGGCTTGGCTGCTGCTGATCCGCGCCGCCGCCTTGGTGGCGCCCATCTACTCAGGGGTAGGGCTCGCCGCCGCGCTGCCGATGGCCGAGCGCGATGCACCTCTCTACAGCGTGGCTACTTACGATCAATCCCTGACATTTTATTTGCAACGAAGCGTCACGCTCGTGGCGTATCGTGGCGAACTTGACTATGGACTACGAAAGGCGCCCGGCGCCGAAATTGCCGATGTGGCGGAATTTCTTCGCCGCTGGTCGTTGCAGACTCGGGCTTACGCGGTGATGGAGAAAAGCATGTTCGATGATCTCGAGAGTCGTGGTGTGCCCATGCGCCGGATCGCGGAAGACACCAATCGCGTATTAGTGGCGCGCCAATGAGCTGGATTACTTGGGGCTTGATCTTGACCGGGGTGGGGTTGAATGCAGCCGCTCAATTGCTGCTCAAAGTGGCGACCCGGCCGCTGGCGCATTTCTCGGATTTCAATGCCGATACTCTCTTCGGCGCCGTGATGATCTTGTTCAAGAGCCTGCCGTTTTGGACGGGGATGATCTGTTATGCCGCCAGCGTGTGCGTGTGGCTGGCCGCTTTGTCCAAGGCCCCGGTAAGCACCGCCTATCCGATGTTGTCGCTGGGCTACGTCGTGGTTGCGGCGGTGTCGGTGATGTGGCTGGGCGAAACCATGACCTCCGCCAAGGTGTTTGGTATTGCATTGATCTGCGCCGGTGTGATTTTGGTTTCCAGGAGTTCGGCATGAAGCCCTTTCTTCCCTTTACGCGCCCGTCCATCGATGCCGAGAGCATTGCGGCCGTCGCCGATGTATTTCGCTCGGGTCAATTGGCCAGCGGTCCCAAGGTACAGGCTTTCGAGGCTGCACTGTCGGCCTACCTGGGCGGCAATCGCCATGTACGGGTCATGACTTCGGCCACCGCCGGCCTGGAGATGGCGCTCGAAGTGGCCGGCATCGGCCCGGGGGATGAGGTGATCGTTCCGGCCATGAGTTTCGCAGCGAGTGCGAATGTGGTGGCGCGCTTGCGTGCCAAGCCGGTGTTCGTCGACATCGATTTGTATACCCGCAATATTAATCTCGACCAGGTGCCCGCGGCCATTACGTCGCGGACCCGCGCCATCATGCCCGTGCATTTTTCCGGACTGCCGGTGGACATGGATGGGCTTTACGGGCTGGCTGCCCGGCATGGGTTGCGGGTGGTCGAGGATGCGGCGCATGCCATCGGCTCGCGCTATGCGGACAAACCCATCGGCAGCTTCGGCGATCTGGTGGTTTTTAGCTTTCACCCTAACAAAAACATGACCAGCATCGAAGGCGGCGCAATCAGCAGCGGGGACGCCATGGCGGCTGAATTGTTCGAGCAGTATCGTTTTCACGGCATCAAGCGCAATTCCGCCGGAGAGATAGACGTGCTGTTCCCGGGAGCGAAGAGCAATCTCACCGACGTGGCGGCGCAGATAGGCATCGATCAACTGCGCCGCTTGGACGGATTCAATGTGCGGCGCCGCGAGCTGGCCGCGCGCTACTTCGAGGAATTCGACGGTTTCTCCGCGGTGGTGTTGCCCGCGCGAGGCGACTCGGGACATAGTTGGCATATGTTTCAAGTGCTGATCGATTTTCGGGCGCGCGGGATGACGCGGCCGGCATTCCAAAAAATCATGGCCGATCGCGGCATCGGCATAGGTGTGCATTATCCCAGCATCCCCAGTCTGAAATATTATCGGGAGCAGGGGTATCGTGACGAGGACACGCCGGTGGCGGCGCGAGTCGGACGCGAAACGGTGACGCTGCCTTTATTTCCGGCGATGAGCGATGAGGATGTGGTGCGAGTGTGCCGCGAGCTGAGAGGCGTACTGAAGTAGCACTGGCTACCAGGCTGCGCCCGCGGCCTGGTAGCCGGCGGAGATTTGGGTTGGGCGTCCGCGCTGTAGACGCATGGAGCTGGGGTGCAGCCCCTTGAGTCTTTGGTTGTTGCGAGCAAAAATGAGATGGCGCAGACTGCTTCTGAGCCCATTCAGCTCCAAAGGAACCCCACATGAAGCGTTTAATGACTCTTGCCCTTGGCTGCGCGGCCTTTGCCGCACCCTTGTACGCAGCATTGAAAACCGGCGCCCAGGCTCCTGATTTCACCACCCAGGCGACTCTCGCCGGCAAGCCGTTCAAGTTCTCCCTGGCTGAGGCGCTGAAGAACGGTCCGGTGGTTTTGTATTTTTATCCGGCCGCATTCACTCCGGGCTGCACCGTAGAGGCCCATGAGTTCGCCGAGGCCACCGATAAATTCAAGGCCCTGGGTGCCACGGTCATCGGGGTGTCGCACGATCCCATCGATACGCTCAACAAGTTCTCGGTGAGCGAGTGCCGCAATAAATTTGCGGTGGCTTCGGATGCGGACCAAAGCATCACCAAGGCCTATGACGCCGTGCTGGCCGTCAAGCCTGAGTATGCCAATCGCACTTCGTATGTAATCGCGCCCACCGGCAAGATCATCTATGAGTACACGGCGTTGGATCCCGATAAACATGTCGGCAACACCTTGGCTGCCGTCCAGAAGTGGAAAGCGGAGCATAAGGGATAGAGGCCTTAGACTTTCATTTTCTCCATCAGGACTGCGCCGCTCAAGCTGAGTATTTGACGCCGCATGGGCTTCGGCAGCGCACGCATCAGTAGACCTAAAGGGAAAGTAAGCGGAAACGGCCTGTGAAGGTGCTCGGCTTCGTTTGCGCTGGTAATAATCTTGTGTGCATGCCAGCCGGCTTGCTTGAAGAACTCAAACCAATCCTTCACTTGAAATAGGAAGGGCGCAGCCGTGAGCTTCTTCTCCCAACTCGCAGGCATCTTCCTGCGCTCGCCGGCGTTATCAAAGTCATGTATCCAGTGGCAAAAGGAGGGAATGCCATAGAGGTCTCTCGCCAACTGAGCGGCGGCGTCATTCGAAAAATAAGGGATTATGCCCTCGCTGATTACCAGTCCGTTCTTCGCTTTCTTCCCAATCGTGGCAAATAGTTCATTCCGTGACGTGCGATTCGATAGGTCCATGCCAATCCGCTCGACGTTGCACGCAGGCGTGTGCGAAAGCAGCTGGGCATTTTTCGATTCGATGAGATCCGGAAAATCGACCTCGATCCATCGAATGCCGGATGGAAGGTGCATACGGTAAGGCCGTGTATCGAATCCCGCGCCCAAATTCAGGACGGTATCCACACCGAGCTTAAGGCCTTCATCGATCAAACGATCGATCGCCGACGTCCGGATAATCATTCCCCAAGCGGTCGCGGCTGAATGCGGCATGGAGCGGGCAATTCTGCGGCCCCGATCACCGGCTAGTAGAGACGCTAATGGATCGCGAACAATTGCGTCCGATCGCCGGTTCTCCATGGCCCTGATATGCGCCATCCATAGCGCCGTATCGGCCACATTCGTGATCGCTCCGGCGTTGCTCATGGCAGCTTGCTCGGCTCGAAGTAGAGACGCCTAATCAACCGCTGCCTGCGGCACAATTTGACGTTACCGGCTTGCCCGCGAAGCGTGCCGTGATCCATTCCAACTGATCCGGCGTCGAGTTCTGCATAGTCGGATCGTGATCAAGACCCGGGTAGCTGCGGAACGTCACCAACTGCTTCGCGGCGCACATTTGCTTGACCGCGGCGCGCACACCTTCGATGGGCACGGTCTGATCTGCTTCGCCGGCGACCACGAACAGCGGGCCGCCGATGGGCGCTTTGGCCACGTCATTGCCTTCAAAAAAACGGTGGATCGACGGGCTGCTTTCCCATTTCGGGCGAAGTAGGGTACCGCTGGGTGCTGCGGCGTAGGTCGCGTATCCGTAGAAGAAACAGCCTTTGGTTGTGACATCGGCGTAGTGCTCGAGCACACTATCCGCCAATAGGTCATGCGGATTGAACTCCGGATATCGCGCATGGATTCCGGCGGCCATGAAGGCTAGATAAAAGCCGACCCCTGGCGTATTGCTCAAATGACTGAAGAAATCCACCTCTCGGGCGACTCCTGCCACGGAGACGGCCCCGAGGTAGTCGGGATCCTTGAGGTCGTGCTGCCCTTCCGCCACCCCCCAGGCAGCCAATCCACCTTGCGAATGCCCATCGACCACCCATTTCAGTCCCAGACTGTGGACGGCTG
>JANYLM010000088.1 GCA_025357835.1 Gammaproteobacteria bacterium | reverse complement strand
CTGACCGAGCGCACCGAGCATCTCGATGCCATCAAGCACGCGTTGGATGGCCAAGTTCCAGCGCCCCTCGTGCTTCACGGTCGGAGGTCGCAAAAGCAGCGTGCTGCCCTTATGGCCGAATTGGATGCAATGAATTCTCTGGCCCACCCTTGCGGATGACGCCGCCAGTCATTGGCATCGATGTGCGCGCAATGTTTTGCGCCGCGGCAAAATATCCCGTCGTCGCTGTGTCTGGATCGGTCATGCCAATTGCGTATTAAAGGGTAGGCAGGTCGCGTGCGAAGACAAAACCTGCTGAGTTGCTGGCTCGAATGCCTTTCTTCCTGCCGACTCTCACCCATGCGAAAGGCCAGTCAGAAACACATTCAAAGGATACGATAATGGACAATACACTAATCACGGCGACTGGGATCGCCATGGGCTTGCTTGCTCTGGGTGCATCGGCACAGGAGACTCCGTCGCCAAGCACAGGCACCCTCGGTGCGAAGCAACAAATGACCGTGCCCGGTACGCAACTTGGCCGTGTCTATAAGCCCGAGAGCAGCAAGCCGCAGGCTCAAGGCCGCTTTCACACCAACTATGTACTTCGTAGTGTGGACGGACGAAAACCTGCTGGTGCGGCACAACCGAATGATGAAGCGATCTTTACTCCGGATGGCAACATTACATTGGCCGAAACGCCTTGTTCGCTGGGCTCACTGTACGTGGGCAGTCCGGCCGGCACGCCTTGCACGCCGTCGTTCAACGCGAAAGGCGGACCCACTCCCAACGGTTACGGTGCAATTGCGCTGGTAGACGCGTACGATAATCCGGACGCCGCATCCGACTTGGCCGCTTTCTCCACGCACTTTGGCTTGCCTGCGGCCAAGTTCGAGAAAGTCTTCGCGAATGGCAATGGTGCCTGCGCCTCTCCCCCCGCGGATGCCGGTTGGGCCCTAGAAGAATCGTTGGACATCGAATGGGCTCACGTTTTCGCGCCCAATGCTGCGATCGTTCTGGTAGAAGCCTGTTCGAACTCGTACGCCGATCTCGTGTACGCGGAAAAAGTGGCCTTCGAATACATAGTGAAAAATTATCCGGCGGGCGGCCAGGTTTCCAACAGCTGGAGCGGCGGTGAATTTAGCGGTCAGATTGCCGACGACGCGGCGTTCGCGGATTTCACTTATACGGGCGCCACAGGCTGGAAGACTCACATTTTAGCCCTGGCATCGGCGGGCGATTCCGGCGAAGGGGCCGGCTGGCCGAGCACCGACCCGTGGGTGATTTCTGCGGGCGGGACCACCGTGCTGCGCGACTTGTCCACTCACGCGGTCACCTCGGAGTCCTGCTGGTCAGGATCGGGCGGTGGAATCAGCGCTATCGAGACCTACACGAACTCGTTCACCGGCGGGAACATGGGACCCTGGGCGAACTACCAGTACCCGATCTACGGAAAGGGCAACCGCGCCACTCCCGATCTATCCTTCGACGCGGACCCAGCGTCGGGCGTCTACATGCTGAGCCAGTACAACGGCGGATGGTTCATCGTGGGCGGCACGAGCGTCTCTTCGCCTGCGCTGGCGGGCATCATCAATCGCGGCGGCAACAGAGTAGGTTCGGTGTCGTTGAACGCGGCTACCGGCAACAATGCGTATTTCACGAACGCGGAAAACAATCTCCTATACGCGCAGTTGCCGGAACAGGATGACCGTCGACACAACTTCTACGACGTCACGACCGGCTCGAACGGCGCCGCGGCGGTTTCCGGCTACGATCTTTGCACCGGAGTAGGCACCCCGCGCGGCATAGAGGATAAGTAAACCCGGCGACGGAGACCAACATCGAAAACCCATGTCCCGCTTCGGCGGGACTTTTTTGCTCAGCCGCTTTGATCATTTATTTTGTGCGGCGCAGCGCTTTGTGTTGAATTGACACGGCGCGACACGCTCACGGGGGATCCAAATGATGGGAAGTAGGACGGATTTTGCTATATATGGTAGCCCGTGTTCCGAAGCTCGCTCGCATGTGGACGTGGGTGGCGCGAATAAACCCCGTGACCCTAAAGTAGATCGAAAGCCGCAAGGAGTGTTTCATGAACAATCAACTCAGCATCAAAGACACAACGTCGCCCGAACTTGAGCCTCTGCCCGATCCAAAATCCAAAAACCTGATCGCGCCGGAACAACCAGGGCCCGCCGACGCCATGACCGCCTCCGCCGCCATCGCCGATGACGTTGGCGCACCGAGTTCCTTCGCTCCGAGTAGCGTCAAAGGCGGGCATGATTAAGTTGAACTATCATGCACGGAGGGTGCGTATCTCCGTTCTTCATCGCAGTCGATGCCGAAAGGGGTGACATACATGAATTACAAAATAGGGTTCGAGGGAGTGCTCACTACCGAGGTGGGAAAGCTCCTTCAGTCCATCGACCGGGGGGTTAACGGATTTGGGATGCATGCGCAGAAGCACTGCTGCGATGTCGGCGTGGCTGCGTTAGCGGAGCGAGGCACCATTGGGGAGGTCTCGTAGTACCCTCTCGGCCCCAACGAGTGTAGCGGCGTCCGGACCATAGTAAGCTGACGCGGCGTCGCGCGCTTTTCGCGCAAGCGCGGAGGCGGCCTCGTGATCGCCGGCCAGCAGCAACGATCTCGCGCGAATCACCCACACATACGGCTCGATGCGAATATCGTAATAACCCTCAAGGTTAGCCAGCTGCTGCATGGCTGTCTGGCTGGTGGACAGTGCGGCACTTGCATCGCCGCTCGACACAGCGATTGCTGCCAGTCCTGCCTGTGAGGACACTGCCGCCTCGGTCGCGTGTCCCCCGGATATCCGTATAGCTTCATGGAATGCTGAGGCCGCACTGTTCGGATCGTTTTGCGCTAACAAGAATCGTCCCCATCGCTCCAGCGCCCCGGCGAGCTTCGATGCGGGTGCCTTCTGAATTTTCCAGTTGGTCAGCGCGCCAGTGAACGCGGTACGCGCCTCCGCATCGCGGCCCGCGGCTTCAAAGGCGGTACCGAGGTCGAGTTGCAATCGCCCAGCATCGAAGGCGTGCGGCGCAGACTTCGTCAGGATGGCCTGCGCTTGCTCCAATAGACGTACGGCCCGCGCGCCTTGCCCATCAATGGCCACGCAGTAGCCGTATTTCCGCAGCACGTGGGCCGCCTCCATAGCGTCGGTGGCGTTTCGAAATCCAGCTTCTGCCCGCGGTAGTTTTTTTAGCAGTGCATCAAAGGCCGCTAATGCGGCTTGGCGTTCGCCGCGCTCGTATCGGAATTGTGCCCAATCGGAAGCGATCATCCAATAACGCTGTGTGTCGGGGCCAAAGGTGCGCTCGGCGATCTCAGTTCCGCGCGCAAATGCCACTGCCGCACCATCGAAATCTCCCAGACGTCTCCGTGCCAAGGCGAGACCTGCATACGGGTGCACTAAGTCGCCTTCCAACAGCGAGTTCGCCTGCGCAATGGCGATCGCCTGTTGATAGTAATCGGCCGACGATGTAAATTGCGATCGCTCAAGGGAAAGCGAACCGAGGTCGATCAATGCATCTACGTAGCGCGGATCTCGCGGAGCAATGGCCTTGAACAAAGCGGTGGCGGACTCGAGCGATGCTTGTGCTTGATCCCCGTTTGCCGCAGCGCCGAACAGCGACTCGCCGCGTATCAGCAGCCATCGCGCACGGATCGGCGATTTATCGAGATGCGCTTCCCGTATGAGCGGGTCGGCTTGTGATAGAAGCGCCAGCGCTCGAGCGTCATCGCCATCGTTGTCGGCGACGTCCGCCTGGCCGAGCAAGCCATCAATGAAGTGCAAATCGGCGACCCCATAATAGCGACCCGCAAGCTCTGACTCGCGCGCATACAATGCATCAGACCTTTGGGTCTCTTCCAACTCCCGGTAGATATCGGCCGTGACGCCGAGCAGCTCGATTTGCGTGGCTGGATCTTGTGCGAAGCTGCTTTCGATCCGTTTTGCGCTGGCGTCCAATAAGGCGCGGGCAGTAATTTCGCCCCGTGGTGTGTCCGCGGCAATGCGCGGATCATTTGCGCGAAATACACCGATGAGAAAGTCCTTGATGGTGGCCGCACGCTGCGCTGCGCGTTCG
The DNA here is from genome assembly GCA_025357835.1 of Gammaproteobacteria bacterium. Taxonomy (GTDB): domain Bacteria; phylum Pseudomonadota; class Gammaproteobacteria; order Steroidobacterales; family Steroidobacteraceae; genus Bog-1198. The sequence continues at coordinate 629 of JANYLM010000088.1, read as the reverse complement.
GCGCGCACGGCTTGCCATGCGATGCCGGCGCTGCCGCCAATGAACAATACAAGAGATGCCGTGGTCATGATCACACCGATCCAATGCCGGCGGACGAATTTAAGCGCCAACGTCGTGCTGCCGATGCGCCGGGCGGAAATCGAGCGGTGCTCGCGGCTACGGCGAATGTCCTGTGCGAAAGCCTCGGCCGAGGGATAGCGGCGGGCAGGATCAACTTCGAGTGCCTTGGCTATGATTGCATCGAGATCTCCGCACAGTGCATGGCGCAGCTGCCGGGTGTTCAGTCCGCCGACGTACTCGGCATGACCGGATTCGACGCGTGCGGAGGCACACCCGGAACTGATTCGTTCGGCCGCAGTTTTGCGATTGTCGCGAAAAGGGCGTTGCCCGGTGAGCATTTCATGGAGGATCACGCCCAATGCATACAGATCGACGGCAACGGTAATGGGTTCCCCTGCCAGCTGTTCAGGCGCAGCATACGCTGGCGTCGCCATGCAGGCGCCACCCCGCGTCATTTGTGTGGCGCCGTGGTGCGCCTCTCCATCGAGCAATTTTGCAATGCCGAAGTCGAGCAGTTTGACTCTTTCCTCGGGGGTCACAAGAATATTCGACGGTTTCAAGTCGCGGTG
>JANYLM010000063.1 GCA_025357835.1 Gammaproteobacteria bacterium | reverse complement strand
TGGAGGCGCAGGTGGATTCGCCCTCCTGGCACCTGGTGCAAGCGCTAAACACTTTGGTGGAAAAAGACGGTCACACTCCGGCGGTCGAAGGGTTCTTCGACAAAGTGATGCCGCTATCCGACGCACAGAAGAATATGGTCGCCACCTATGCGGCCGCCGTCCCAGAGGCCTCGGTCAAGAGCGAATTCGGTGTCCAGCATTGGGTCCACGATTTGAATTGGCACGATTCCTTGCTGCGACTGTTCTCGCAGCCCACCATCAATATCGAAGGACTGGTGGGCGGTTATACCGGCCCCGGCGGCAAGACGGTGCTGCCGCATCGGGCGGTTGCCAAGATCGACATGCGCCTGGTGCCCGATATGACCGCGGCGGATACGCTGGCCAAGCTCAAAGCGCATCTCGCCAAACACGGATTCTCAGACATCGAAGTCAACATGACCGGAGGCTACGATCCCACGCAAACCGATCCCGACAGCAAATTCTTCAAGGCCGTGCTCGCGACATTCAGCAAGCTCGGCCCGGCGCCTCTGGTGCTGCCGCGCAGCCCGGGATCGTGGCCCGGCTATCGATTCACGAGCGCGCCGCTCAATCTCCCCGCCGGCGGTTTCGGCCTGGGACATGGCACGGGCGCGCATGCTCCGGACGAGTACTATCTGATCGATTCGAAGAATCCGGCAATCAAGGGCTTGGATGGCGCGGTCGCATCATTCGTCGAATTCTTGTACACCATCGCGTAGGGATCTTGCCGCAAGCAGGTCAACCGTCCACCGGCTGAGTATTTCGATATTGTCCGAAACGCGGTGCGACGGCGGCCTGCGGGCATACGCTGTGCACCCGTGTTCCGCCCGTCGACACACGTTTTACCTTCATGACTCCGCCAATCACGGCCGAACGATACTCCATGAGCTTCAGACCCAACCCGCCGCCGTGGGACGCGTGCTCCCCTATGCCCACACCATCGTCGGCAATCGAAAGAGACACCAAGGATCGGCTGGTGCGCAGCGCAATGGATACCGATCTGGCCCGTCCGTGCCTGACGGCGTTGTTGACGGCCTCTTGGACGATCAAGTACAGGTGCGCCGCAGCCGACTCGCCGATCAGCAGCGGCGAACGGATGGACAGCCGTAACCGGACATCGATGTTGTAGCTTTTGCAGGACCAACCGACGAGGGTCTGCAGCGCCGGCAGCAATCCGCCGCGTTCCAATGTCACCGGTGAGATGCCGAGCGCCATTTTCCGGGCGCTCTGGATGGCGTGATTAACGAGCGTGATGATTTCATCCAGTTCCGGGGCGACCGCGCATGCCGCAAGTCCGGCACGCTTCGAGAAGCTGCGCAGCATGAGCGAGATGCCCGTCAGCTCCTGACCCAGGCCATCATGCAAATCGGCGCCCAAGCGCCGCCGTTCGCGGTTGGCGATTTCAATAACCTCCAATTCCAATTGCTTGCGTTCCGAGACGTCCTGCACCACCACTAATATCCGCTTCTCGCCGCTCAGCTGGATTTCCACCGACAATACTTCGCCGGCGAACTGGCTACCGTCGCGGCGGCGCAACAGCATGTCGCGCCGGGCGCCGCGACTGTAGCGCTCTAGTAAACTCTCGAGCGCTGCGGTCTGTAACTGCGCCTGTCGTATGTTGAAGAGCTCCAGCAACGACATTCCGACGAGCTCTGCGGAATTGCGGTCGAACATGCGGTTGAACGCGGGATTGGTGAACTCAATGCGCCCGTCGAGAGCGGCTAACACCACTCCCTCGCGCATGGTTTCCAGAATGACCGCCTGCGTCCGCAAGGTTTGCTCGGCGCGCCGCCGGGAATCGATCTCGATACAGGCGCCGGCGATGCGCAGCGCGCGTCCCGCGGCATTGCGTTCGATGACCCGCGTGCGCACGTTCACCCAGCGCCATTCCCCGGACGTGGACAGAATCCGGTAGTCGCTCTCGGCCGAATCGCGCCCGTCCATGAGCAGGGAGTAGTCTTCGGCCGCGTATTTGCACCTATCCAAAGGATGCACCCGGGCGATCCATTGCTCGCGCGGGAC
>JANYLM010000054.1 GCA_025357835.1 Gammaproteobacteria bacterium | reverse complement strand
ATGCCAGCCGCCCTTGATGACGCGCGATATTTCATATCCATCGGACAGCTGGATTCGCATGGAAGCTGTTTATTTACGTAGGGAAGGCAGCGCAGTCGCGGTGGTCGAACTGCGCTCGAAACGGCGCTTAGCCAAGCGCGTGATCCTGAACCTGGTGGGACAATGCGGATCGGGACATGCCACATCCGAATCCGAAGCCATCCAATCAAACGGATCCAGAATGCGCTGCTTGGCAGGCAGCAGCAGCATCAAGGCCGCCAGGGAATAAATCGAGAAGCCCTGACCAGGCGGCAGATACAGCATCTCGCCGCGCAGCTCGAACCAATCGCCGGGTTTTGCGCCGCAGAGAATTCTCGCACCGGGAGGAGCGATGACCTCCACCCTTAGGTCGTATAGCTCGAAGCAGGGCGAGCGCTCCTCGACCTTCCCGGTATCGTTGCTCTCAGCGTCGCTCATGTGATCGCATGCTGCTGGATCGGGCCAGTCCCATCAATAACCTGAACGCCGAACTGCATTGCGTTTGCCGCAACCTGCCCGTCCAATCGGCGACGACTAAGGCTTGGTCGGGGTCTCCTTGACGATGCCCGACAAGTCAATTGTCGCACCGGATGCCTCTAGATAAGCCGTGAGAGCGTCAAGCATGCGCAGCGGGGCCGGAGGCAGGCGCCGGCCCAGCCTGCAGATCAGCTGGACCGCAGCGTCTTGCAGGGCGCTGCTGACGATGGGCACGGCAGCGAACTGCCGGTTTTCCACCTCCTTACTGACGGCGAGGACCGGCAGCAGCGTGAAAAACTCCCCCGACTGCACCAGGCTCTTCAACAGCGTAATCGAATTGGAGGTGACGCTCGGCTGCAACGACACCCCTTCGATGGATTCGGCCGTGCGTAACAACTGCCTGGTTCTAAGCGACGGTTCGGGCAAGCACAGCCGGTGGGATTTCAGATCGGCAAGCTTGAGCGATTTGTGCGCCGCCAGCGGATGACCGGCATTCATGACGGCGCATAGCGGCTGGCGTACGGATGCCAGCACGCGAATCCGCGGATCCTCGGAGGACTGGAAAACGAGTCCCAGATGCACATCATCTTCCGCGACCAAACGAACCACTTCATTGGACGAAGCCGACATGTGCACGTCGATGAACAGACCCGGATGCTTGGCATTGAAGCGAATCAGAAGATTCGACAAGGGTTGCCCGATAAAACCTTCGCCGATCGCCAGATGAATGCGTCCGGTCCGCAGGCCCTTGATATCGGAAAGCCTGGCGTCGAAGGCCTCATTGAGGCGCAGCTGCTCCGAGAAGTGCTCGATCAACAGCACGCCGGTCTCGGTCAGCTTGATATTGCGCCGGCCATGCTCGATCAGGCCGATGCCCAATTCAGATTCCAGCTGGGAGATCTGCCTGCTCACCGAAGACACCGCGACGCCGAGACTGTCGGCAGCCGCACGCATCGACCCAAGCTTGGCAGCCTCATAGAGATAGCGGAGATTCAAGTCCTGCACGACGCCAAGCCCTCAAACGCTGCCAGTATAGTTTTGCAGTATGGCCTATCTGGCGCGAGCAGCCGCAATCCAGCGATTGACGCCCTGCTCGAGTATGGTCAGAGGCATGCTGCCTCCCTGCAGTATCTGGTCGTGGAAGGCCTTTAAATCGAACTTTGCGCCCAATTCCCGTTCGGCTCGCCGCCGCAGCTCGCGGATCTTGATCTCGCCGAGCTTGTAGGACAGTGCCTGGCCGGGATACGCAACATAGCGCTCCACTTCGGCAGCCGCCTGAGCGCGAGTCATGGAAGAATGCTGCATCATCCACCTGACCCCCGTCTCGACGTCCCAGCCCATGGCGTGCAACCCGGTATCGATCACCAGGCGGTTGGCTCTCAAGATGGCATAGTTCAAATGTCCGTAATAATTCCAGGGATCGTCGAATGAGCCCAGCTCCTTGCCCAAGGACTCGGAATAAAGGGCCCAGCCTTCGCCGTAAGCATTGGTGAAATCGAAGCGCCGAAAGCTGGGGAGTTGGGCCTGTTCTTGAGCAATGGAGGTCTGAAAATGGTGACCGGGCAAGCCCTCGTGCAGGGTGATGGTCATCACATTGAACATGTCGCTGATGCCGGGTGCGTAAGTGTTGATCCACAGGATTCCGGGACGCGAACCGTCCGCACCGGCCGCCGCATAGTAGCCGTTGCCTAGGGAGTGCTTCGATGACTGCGGCAAGGCGCGTATCTGAAACTCGGCGCGCGGCGACACATCGAACAATCGCGGCAGCTTGCCGACGATGCTCTGTCGGGCAGCCTCGAAGGCGGGAATGATGTCCTCCCGGGAAGTGAATTTTCGCGCGGAGTCCGCTCGTACGCTGGCGAAGAATTCCTGCAAGCTGCCCTTGAAGCCGACTGCGACCTGCACCTTGGCAAGTTCCGCTTCGATTCTCGTTACTTCCTCGATGCCCACGGCATGAATTTGAGCAGGAGAAAGCTGTGTCGTGGTATGGAACCGTACGTCATAGTCGTATAAGGCCGCGCCTCCCGGGATTTGTCCGAGGCCGACGCTATCTCGGGCGTGAGGCAGGTATTCGTTCTGCATGAACTCGAACAGGCGCCGGTAAGCGGGCTCGATAACCATCGCGATTTTGACGCGATACGCCCTCTCCAGGCGCGTTCTATCGGCCTGCGGGACAATCGCCGGGAAATGGGCGATGGGCAGCCAAAATTCGGTTTTCTCGGGCGACAAGCCGAAATGCGCATGAAGTTGCGGCAGGATTCTCTCCACCACCACGCGCGGCAGCACCACGCCGGCTTTCTCGCCCTCGCGCATGCGCGCGATCGCATCGTCCGTCCACCGCGAGTAGCGATCGGCTCTATCAAGAGCCTTATCGTAGTCGTTGAGCGTCTTGAACGGGTACGCGCCCGAGCCGGCCGCATCGGCGGCAAATTCAGTATGCAGCCCCTGAAATTGCTCTATCGGCAGCATTCGATACGTCTCGAACAAGCCGCCCGAATAGAAGTGCTTGGCCATGGTCATCTGTTCGCGCAGCATGGCCAAGCTGGTCTGATCGTTCTGAGATAGAGCGCCGGCGGAGAATTCGGCGCTGGCGTGCAGGTATTTCTCCAGCATCGCCAGCGTGCGTGCGCGCCACGCATCCTGCAAGGAGTCGTCGAATTGGTCCTCGTCTCGGCTTTCGCCGTAGGACAGGGCAGCACGGGGATTCAGTGCTAAATATTCCTGCCAATAATCCTCAAGCATCTGATTGAACGCGGTATTTGCAGCCGCCGGCTTGTCCTCCCGAGACTTCGATTCGATCCACGCCGTGACTTTCTGATTGAGTGCCCACAGCGGTATGTAGCCGCTGCCGAGCGCGACTTCATGGTACTCGCGCAAGTCGAAGCGCGACCCCAGCGCCTGTCGCGCACGCTCACGTTCCGCGACGAATTTGCGCATACCGACCATGAACGAGGTGGCCTGGCCAGGTACCGCCAGATAGCGGTCGACTGCATGGATATTGGTAGCCTCGGGGCTCGGCGTGTTCTCGTTCAAATAGTGAATTGCCTGCTCTCGGGTCCAATGTTTGTAGTGCAGGCCGCTGTCGACCACCAAGCGGCTGGCCCGCCACAGCTCACCGGTCAGAAGTCCGAATTCCGAATTGGGATCTTGGAAGAAGCCCAGGTCCTTGCCCAAGCGCTCGGCATACAGTCCCCAGCCTTCCACAAAGGCGCTGTCCTGCCACCATTCATTCACTTTGCGCGATTGCGGTATGGATGGGTCGACCAGAATGGTCGAAATCTGCATGTGATGACCTGGAATGCCTTCGTGATACAGCAGATCCTCCAGCTCATACAGCGGCAGGACTTTCATGTCGGACAGGTTCAGATATACCGTTCCCGGGCGGCTGCCGTCGGCGGATCCCGCTTCGTAGAAACCCACGGGTGAGGACGCCTCCTTGTAGGCTTCGGTTCTCACCACCCGCAGCGGCAGCGGTGCGGGTGCCTTGAAGGCGTCCGTGATCTTGACCTGCATTGCCGCGACGATGCCGCGGGCCCGGACCAGGTACGCGGCACGTCCCGCGTCATCATCCGTTTCGTAATTGCGGGGGTCCGATTTCATTTTGACCATGAATTCTCGAACCGTGCCGTTGAACCCCTGCCTCTCCATGAGCGCCGCAATGTCACGCTGCGACCGCGCCATTTCCGCCAAACCCATCTCGTGAATTTGTGCGGGTGTCATGTCCGTGGTCGTGAACTGGCGAATGAGAAATTCGTAAAAGGCATCGCCATCGGGTAGTTGCCACACGCCACCGGTGATCGGCGTGCGGCCGGCCTGCGTCTTCAAGAGCCGAATCAATTGCTCATAGGCGGGTTGCAATTGCTGCAGCAGGGCATTGCGGGCCTCATCGATCAGACGCGCGCGCCGATCGGCCGGTATGTCGAGTTGCCCGATGCGCCGTTTGAAGTCGCCATAGATAGGACTGTCGGTCCCGGCATCGTGCGGCGCTCCCGTGATTACATTCTGGGCGCCCTCGATCAGCAGCGGATACACCGTTTTGGGAATGTAGATTCCCTTGCTCGCCTGAGCCTGCATGTGCAGCACGAGCTGCCGAAAGGCCGGCCCTACCGCCTTGATGCGCCGGATGTAGGCCGCGGCGTCCTGCTCGGTTTGCAGCGGCTGCTGCCCAGTTAGCACCCCGGGAACATCGATGTGCAGACCGACGATCTGATTCAGCGCATAGAAATGATCGCGCCAGCGATAGCGATCGAGGAGTAATTGCTGTTCATCCAGAAAGACCCGGTATTGCAGCTGGCTTGCAGCATCGAGCTTGGTATAAACGAAACCCGCCTTGGCCTTGGCGATGTTGCCGCGGACCCGCGACGCGTCGGCGGCCAACGCCCGTTGCGACCTATCATCCCAGCGGTCATCACCCGCCTTCGAGCCGAACTCGGTGGCGAGCTGCGGACTATTGACCAGATTCTGCTGGTACACCGCCGACAAAAAAGCGGCGAAGCGCTGCGACTCCGAGTCGCCCGCTTTCGCCGCTCCTGACAACAGGGCCGCCACCAGGCCGGCCCGCAGGAAAGTACTTGCCCACCCTGCCCGGCCGGACAACCCCATGGGGCTACTTGGTCCGCACCGTCAGCCTGACGCCCACGTTGCGATACGAAGGCTCGAGGAACATGCCCGTCGCAAAGGCCTTTTCATAGGCATTGGTGTAGTACTTCTTGGCGAAGAGATTTTCGACGAAGGCGGTGACGCTCCAGCTATCCCGAGTAACGCCTGCGCGCAGGTTCCACACGTTGTAAGAAGGAACCTCCCACGGGAAACCGGTGTGAAACTCGGCATTCTGGTCCGGCCTGATGCTGCCTTTGTAGTACCACTCCAGCCGGGTGAAGCCGGATACATCGGCGGAGAATTTATGCGTGTACTCGCTGTCGGCATGTACGGTCCACTTCGGCGAGTTCGGCAGGGTAGCTCCGGAGAGCGACTGGGAGCCGCCCGCACCCTTCGCCGCATCCGGATAGTCGCCGTAGTACGCGCGATTATAGCCGGCGCCCGCACCCATCGTTAGACCTGGTATCACCAGCGCCGTCGTCTCCACTTCAAAACCGTAGCTGTGTGCGGTGGCGGCGTTAGCAATGCCCGACACAAATTCTACCCCGCCGCCGGGGAGCTGCACGCCGACGGAGTAGTTGGCTTGGATGTCCTTCCAATCCATGTAGAACAGGTCCGCGTCAAAACGTAGGCGCTTGTCTGCGGATTCGCTCTTCACACCGAATTCATAGTTCGTCAATGTTTCGGGTTTGTAGATTTGATTGTTCTTGGCGCCGTTCGATGTGAGTTTGGCCTGCACGCCGCCCGCCTTAAAGCCGCGTGAAATGGTGCCGTACAGGTTCACTTGGTCCGAGGCGATATACAACAAGGACAGGCGCGGCGAGAAGTTGGTAAAAGTCGCATCGCCGTTGACGTAGTTGTTGATCATCGCGCCGGAGGTGTCGTAACCGTCGTTGGACACCGTTTCGTGAGTGTAGCGAGCGCCCACGGTCAGCGACAGCGCCGGGTCGATATGCCAGACGCCTTCGCCGAATACCGCGTAGCTGACGTCGGATGAATCGGACAGGGAGGACGTCACTTCAAAGCCGTTGGGCAGTTGGAATGGATTGTCGGCGCCGGCGAACGTGTGCTGGTTGGTGTGGCCGATGTCGTGGCCATAGTACAGGCCGCCGGTCCAATCGATCATCTGACCCGGTATCGATTGAATCCGCAATTCCTCGCTCAAGGAGCTACGCTTGATGGACTCGCGCTCGTAGAATAGATCGAGGCTGGAACCGTCGATGTCTCCACCCTCGAACTCGTTGGAGTACATGTACCCCACTACGTTCGTGACGCTGAATGCGTCCGCGTTCCACTTGACGCGATTGCTCACGTAGTTGAAGCGGGTGCCGTCGTCCTGCGGGCGGTTGAAATTCACTTTCGTCGTGTTGTTCGGATAGAAGCCCACACCATCGGGAATCGCCTGGCCGTTGTACGGCGGGCCGCTGTAGAGCACGCCGCCGGAGAAATCTGCAAGGACACCCGATGGAACGCCATTGCGCATACCGACATGCTCGTTCGACACGGTACCGGTGGTATCGATGGTCAGTTTATCATTCGGGGTGTAGCGAACGATGATCTTGCCGTAGGTGTACTTACTGTTGTTGCCGCCGCCGATCAAGTTGATGTTCTTGATATTGCCATCGCTGGTCTCATCGCGGCCGACGATGCGCACGGCCAGTACATTATCGATGAGGGGCAGGTTCAAAATGACATGGGCATCGACGGTATTGAAGCTCGAGTACTGTGCGCTGGCTTCGGCGAAGAACTCATTGGTCGGCTGCTTGGTCGTGATGTTGATGGCGCCGCCGACGGCATTGCGGCCGAAGTAGGTACCCTGCGGACCGCGCAGGACTTCGATGCGGTCGATATCGACAATTTCCGGATTGGAAGTACCCTGCGCCACGTTGAATTCATCGACGTAGAAACCGAAGCTGCCCTCTTTGATGTTGTTGTCCGCCGAGAGTTGGTCGCTCACGCCGCGCAGCGACAGTTGCTTGCGGTCACGCGTACCTTGGGTCGTGAAACTGACGTTCGGAGTCTGCGAAAAGTAGCTCTCGACGCCCTGAAAATTCTGTTGCTCGATGGCGGCGGAATTGAACACCGTCAGACTGATGGGTACGTCGCGGGCATTCTCCACACGGCGCTGCGCGGTGACGGTGACCTCTTCCAAAGTATCTGCGGCGGCATCCGTGGCGGCTGCTTCGGCGTGTACGCCGGCGGCATAGGAGCCCGCAAAAATCGCGGCCGCGCCGCACAGAATCAGCCTGATTCGAGCACGCAGACTCGAGTCGAGGGTAAATGTCATAAAAGTCTCCAAGTTCTTAGATAATCGACAAATCAGCGCCGCCCAGAGGCGACGCTACTAGTTGAGCCAATACTGGTTACTTCCCACGCTAGTTCAATTCTTCTTGTCGGCGGGAGCCGGCAGCGGATCGGGCACGCTGACGAAGTTGATCAGGGAGATCTTGCCGTTCTTGATGGAGGCATACCCCATGACCCGCTCGCGACTGTCCTTCCCGTGCTCACGCGCTCGGACAAAGTGGTGCGTGAAAATGCGATCGCCGTTCGGCGAAGTAAACTCATCTATGAAGGGTAGATCGATGACCACCATTTCGGTGCCTGCTTGGATATCGCGAAAATGCTGCGCCAGATCTGCGAGCCCGCTGCAGCGATCCTTGCCGTTGATGCGCATGACGGCATCGGGGGTAAAGTAATGGGAGAAGGATTCGGCCGTGAAGCCGTCTTTTTGGGTGTAGGCGGTGTTCCACCACTGGAACATTGCCACCAAGGGGTCCGGTGTAGCCGCGTGCGCCACCCGACTCGAGAGCGGGGTCAGCAAGGCTGCCGCCGCGACGAAGGCAGTGACGATTGCCGTAAATAATTTACTGCGCTGCATTCTGAAGTCCTTGCTCCAATGGTTTTTTAGCCACGCACGAGTGCTGCGAAATTAAGATAACCGACATGGATTCGCAGGCCGCACTAAGCGGCTAGGATATTCCGGCCCGGAGACGCTTCTTGCAATGACATTGCGAGGCCGCTTCGTTGCCTTGGGCGCAACGAATGTACGCTTTTCGCAACATATGTCAGCGGATATGGAGAAAGATGATGACGATGGCGAGCGGCACGACGTAGCGCACCAGGCCACGCCACAGGGTGAAAGCCAAGCCGCTCCCCAGGCCCAGCTCCTTGCAGGTGACTTCTCGCGTGAGGGCCCAGCCGGCGATCAAAGCCACCATGAGACCGCCGGCGGGCATCATGATATTGGAGGTCAAATAATCGAGCAGTTCGAACGGGGTTTTTGACGACTGAAGACCGAAAAAGCGCAGCGGGTACACCGTGCTCCAGCGGTTGAACGACAACACCGTCAAAATGCCCGTTAGCCAAATCAACGCCGCGGTTCCGTAGGCGAGCAGCCGGCGCGATAAGGCTATGTATTCCTGCAGCACCGACACCACGGTTTCCAGGATCACGGTGGTCGCGGTGATGGCGGCAAACGACAGAGTCAGGAACAAGGCGGTGCCGAACAGCTGTCCGTACGGCATTCGCCCAAATGCCACCGGCAAGGTGACGAAGATCAGGCCGGGACCTTGAGTGGGTGCCAGACCGTAGGTGAATACCAGCGGGAAAATCGACAGTCCCGCGACCAGCGCCACCAAGCCCTGCGCGATCGCCACAGTAAACACGGCGCGCGGAATCGAGTATTCAGGCTTCATGTACGCGCCCATGGTGAGCATGACACCGACGCCGATACCGAGGGAGAAGAACGCCTGCCCCGCAGCCGTCACCAACACATCCGCCGTCAAACGGGTCCAATCGACGATGAACAGAAAGCGCATGGCGGCGCCGATATCCGCAAAACCGATGGAATACATCAGCAGGCAAACCAGGATGATCAGACGCACGGGGGTCAAAATACCCGAGACTCGTTCAATCCCCTTGTTGATGCCTCCCCCCACCACCACCGCGGTGATTGCGACGATCACTCCTGAATACAACAACATGCCGGCCGGGTTGGCCAGCATGTGCTGATACGCTGAGACGGCACCCGCAGCGTCGATTCCCTTGAATCCGCCCCGCAGGCCGAAGACGAAATAGTTCACCATCCAACCGCAAATAACGCAGTAATAGCTGAGGATGAGGAACACGGCGACGGTCGCCATGATCCCAAATACCTTCCAAAAGGGCGCTATGCCATCGCGCGCAACCAAGACTTTCATGCTGCCCACGGCGCTCTTGCCGCCGTGGCGGCCGATGAGCATTTCGGCCATCAATGCCGGGACGGCGATGGCGATCAGAAATATGAAATACAAGGCCACGAACAAGCCGCCGCCGTTCGCACCGGCGAGATAGCTGAATTTCCATACATTGGCAATGCCGGCTTCGGTGCCGATCGCAATGATGAGGAAGAGAAGATTCGAGGACCAATGGCTCGGCGTGGCGTTCAATACAGAGTACTCATCGCATGTAACCCGCCTGCGCGGCGCGGCCAAAGGATACTCGCTCTTGAGGACGGCAGGGAAGCGCCCGACAGCGTTGCAGCGGCGAACAAGTGTGCGCGCATCGCAAGGCGCATATTTTGGCTCTCGCGGCTGGTGTAAAGCCCCCAGTGCCCGCAAGCTTTCCAATATAGTTGACATTTCAAGTATCCCCAAGCTGCGTCAATTCGCAGTTTTGGCTGTGCTTCGCCTGCTAAACTACAGCCTTGTTCCCAATATCGTGATTCATGCTCCTGATTCGCAGCGCCGATGTTTTTGCTCACTTCACCTCGGCGCTGCGGGACCTGCCGCGCTGTCCTGCTGCATTGCAGTGCAAAACCGTCGTCAGCGATTGCAACCGAGCGCTTTAGGAGGCGCAGCAAAAGTAATGCCCAGCAAAATTCCCCATGGTGAGACCCGCGGTTGGATCGTGCCCATCGGCGGCGCCGAAAATAAGGAAAACGATCGTCACATTCTGCAACGCTTCGTACGCGTCTCGGGCGGCGCAGGCGCGAACATCGTCGTGATTCCCACCGCGAGCCGCATGCACGAAACCGGCCCGCGCTACGAAAAATTATTCAAAGACCTAGGCGCCGAACAAGTAACCGTCATGGATTTCGACACTCGCCGCGACTGCCACGAGGCCGGGCGTTTACGGCGGATCGAGGCGGCGAGCGGCATATTCTTCACCGGCGGGAATCAATTGCGGCTCACCACCTTGCTCGGCGGGACGCCGGTGGCGAAGCTCATTCGGGTGCGCAATGCTCACGGCGTCACCGTCGGCGGCACCAGCGCGGGCGCCAGTATTCTGAGCGAGCACATGATAGCGTTCGGCGATGAGGGATCCTCGGTGATCTCCGGCAGCGTGCGGCTGGCGCCGGGCCTGGGGCTCACCAATCGCTTCATCATCGACCAGCACTTCCGACAGCGTGACCGCCTGGGACGTCTAATCACGGCATTGGCCTACAACCCGTTCTCCATAGGCATCGGCCTCGACGAAGACACGGCCGCCTTTATCGGTCCCGACGAGACCATTGAGGTCGAGGGTAGCGGCGGCGTGACGGTCGTCGACGCGTCCGAAGCCAGCTTTTCGTCCATCAGCGATGTAAGCGAGGGTCAGCCGGTCTGCATGCTCGGGTTGAAGTTGCACATTCTCGTCGCAGGTGCGACATTCAACTTGCATACACGATTGGCGGCGCCCGGGGAGCTCGTCCAGTCCAAGGAATAATGGAGCCGCAGAGCGGCGGAGCGACGCCTCATGCGTATTCTCGATCGATCTGTGTATCTTGGCCCGTCTCTGTACGCGCGCTTTCCCGTCATCCGCCTCGAACTAGACTTGGGCCCCCTGGAGGCCTGGCCCACCGGCCGCTTGGGGCCGAGCTTCATCGACGCGCTGGCCGCCGCCCTCCCCGGCCTAGCCGAACACGGTTGCTCTTATAAGGAACCGGGCGGCTTCTTCAGGCGCATGCGCGAAGAGGAAGGTACCTGGCTCGGCCACGTCCTCGAGCACGTGGCCATCGAGCTGCAGAATACAGCAGGCGAGGAAGTTACCTTCGGCAAGACCCGCAGCGCCGGTCCGGCCGGCGTCTATACCGTCGTCTACGAATACGCACAGCGCGACGAGGGTATCGCGGCAGGCGATCTGGGTTTGCGGCTGCTGTGTTCGCTGCTGCCGACCGCGATCCGGCCAACCGGGTCCGTGCCCGATGGCTGGAGTTGGCAGGAAGCGCGTGATGAGTTCATTCGGTTCGCGCAGCGCCGCGCTCTGGGCCCGTCGACCGCCTCCCTGGTACGCGCAGCCGAACACCTGGGCATCCCGTGGCTGCGCCTCAATGATCAGTCGTTGGTGCAACTGGGCCACGGCAAGTATCAGCAGCGCATCCAGGCGACGGTGACCAGCCGCACGTCGCACATCGCGGTCGAGCTGGCCAGCGACAAGGAAGAGACCAACAAGATTTTGGGCACGCTCGGCCTGCCGGTGCCGAAGCAGGAACTAGTTCAAGACGAAAAGCAGGCGGTTCGCGCTGCACAGCGCATGGGCTTTCCCGTCGTGACCAAGCCTTACAACGGCAATCACGGCCGTGGCATCTCGATCCGGCTCACGACGGACGCGGAAGTGGCGCAAGGTTTTCTCGTGGCGCGCGAGCATTCAAGGTCGGTGATCGTCGAGACGTTCTTGGAGGGCGACGATCATCGCCTGCTGGTGGTCAACGGTGTATTGGTCGCGGCAACCCGGCGCACCCCCGGCCACGTCGTCGGCGATGGCGGTCATTCGATTGCTCAGTTGATCGAGATCGTGAATAAGGATCCGCGCCGCGGCGTGGGGCACGAAAAAGTGCTGACGCGACTGGAACTCGATGCGCAGGCTGAGAAGATGCTGGGGCGCGTGGGTCTGCACGCCGATTCCGTGCCGCAGCCGGGACAAGTGGTGTACCTACGTTCTACTGCGAACCTGTCCACGGGCGGCACGGCAACCGACGTCACCGACGTCATACACCCCGACAACCGCGAGATGGCAGAGCGCGCCGTGCGCGCCATCGGCCTGGATGTGGGCGGCGTGGATTTTCTCTCCAAAAATATCAGCGAAAGCTACCGCGCCATCGGCGGCGGCATTTGTGAAGTAAACGCCGCACCCGGATTTCGCATGCATGTGGCGCCGAGCGAGGGGACGCCGCGCGACGTAGCCGCGCCGGTGGTCGACATGCTGTTCCCGCCGGGCACCGCCTCGCGAGTACCGATTGCAGCCATCACCGGTACCAACGGCAAGACCACCACGGCGCGCATGCTCGCGCATCTGACAAAGATGGGCGGCTACACGCCGGGGTTGACCACCACGGACGGGGTCTATGTCGATGGCCAACGCACCGTGCAAGGTGATATGACGGGTCCGATCTCGGCGCGCATGGTATTGGCCGATCCACAAATCGATATCGCCATCCTCGAGACGGCGCGGGGCGGCTTGCTGCGTGCCGGCATGGGGGTCAGAGAGGTCAACGTCGGTGCAGTGCTGAACGTCCAGTCCGACCATCTAGGTCTCAAGGGCATCGACACCCTCGAGCAATTGAGCGAACTGAAGCGCATCGTGGTGGAGGTGGCCACCGACTGTGCGGTGCTGAACGCCGACGATCCTCTCGTGCTCAAGATGTCGGGCTACACGGAAGCCAAGAACATTTGCTACGTGACCATGAACCCGCAGCATACCCTGGTACGCGAGCATATTCGCGCGGGCGGCCGAGCCTGCGCTCTCGAGGCCGGCGTCAACGGCCAAATGATCACTCTCTATGATCACGGCAGCCATATCCCGCTGCTCTGGACCCACTTGATTCCGGCGACGCTCGAGGGCCGCGCCACGCACAATGTGCAGAACGCCATGTTTGCCGCGGCGATGGCGTTTTCGCTGGGCATCAAGCTCGATGCGGTCCGCCAAGGGCTGCGTACCTTCGACTCGACGTTCTACCAGGCGCCCGGTCGCATGAATGTGTTCAATGAGCACCCCTTCAAGGTGTTGTTCGACTACGGACACAATGCGCACGCCGTGGGGACGATGGCCGATCTGGCGCTGCGCCTCGACGTGGCCGGCCGGCGCATCGTCGTGCTCGCGGGGCCGGGCGACCGGCGCGACGAGGATCTGGTGGCCATCGCCAAGGCCGTTGCCGGTCGCTTTGACTATTACATCTGTCGCCGTGACGATAATTTGCGGGATCGTGCGCCGGACGAAGTGCCGCGCATCCAAGCGCAGGCCCTGCGTGCCGCCGGGATACCCGACAGCGCCATCTCGGTGATCCCCGACGAACAGGAAGCCATCGAGGCGGCATTGCGCATGGGCGAGCCGGGCGATTTGGTGCTGATTTTCGCCGATGCCTTGGTTCGTTCCTGGAAGCAGATCACCAAGTTCAGGGCCAGTGGTGCGGCGGAATCGCAGCCCACCGCTCGCCCTGCGTCGGCACCCGCGCCCTCGCCCGCCGGCCCCGCCTTCGTCGTGAAGGGAAACGGGACGGGTGCCGATAAGCACCACGACGTCGGCGTCGCGATACCCGCCGAGGCGGCTGCGGATTTCAACCTTGAAGGCTTGATCCGGGACGAGCGTGGAATTCGAATGGCGCCGGAGATCGAAGACTGAGCGCTCCGTCCGCGCTGCCGTTCGAGGATTCGCGGCGACTCACCGGCGGCAATTTGTTTTTTGCTGCCACGGGTGCGGTGCTCGACGTCGTCGGCATGAGCATCGACGATGCTCTGATCGCGGCTTGGCAAGCACGTGTTGAGCGCGCTGGCGCACGACTGGGCTGGGCCGACCGGCGCGCCATTGCCCGCAGGCACGCCGACGGTGCTTCGCTGGCAATCACAGCTCCCAATGACCAGTTGTTCCTGGCAACCGAAGTCAATGAATGGGCACTGTGCGCGGCCTTGCTCGAGCGCGACCCGCTACGCTGGCAGGGTATTGAAGAGACCCTAATTGCGCAGGCCTTGGAAGCCGCCGAGGACCCGGCGAATCCACAACCGGAACCTAGACCCGTCATCGATGAATTCGCAGCGTTCGCGCGCTTTGAACGTCTAGCCTCCCTTGAGTCAAACCCACGGCTCCGCGCATTGCTCGATGCGGCCGCGAGCCGGGAGCTGCCGCATGTTCTCGATGAGTCGGAGCTGACCCTGGGGGCCGGCGTGGGCGGATGCCATTTCGGGCTAACCGCTTTGCCGGATATCGCCGACGTTCGATGGGATGAGCTTCGAGACATACCCACGGCCATCGTCACAGGGTCCAACGGCAAGACCACCACGGTGCGTATTCTGGCCGCCTGCGCGCGAGAACATGGCTGGCGGGCGGCGTATAACTGCACCGACGGGGTGTTCCTCGATGATGAATCGCTGGCTCTCGGCGATTATTCCGGGCCTGCCGGAGCGCGCATGGTGATGCGCGAGCCGCGCACGGAGGCAGCCATTCTGGAAACCGCGCGCGGCGGCATTTTGCGTCGAGGGATTGCCGTACCTCATGCCGATACGGCGGTGGTCACCAATGTGAGCGCCGATCATTTCGGCGAATACGGTATCCATGACCTGGCCGGCCTTGCGGAGGTGAAGCTCGCGGTCGCAGGTGCCGTAGTACCCGCCGGCTTGTTGGTGCTGAATGCCGATGATGCACTGTTGCGGGCACAGGCGGATGGGCTGGCGCGGCGGTTCGGCCGCTGTCCACCCTTGGGCTGGTTCGCTCTGGATGCCGATCATGCCACCTTGCGCGAATATCGCGAGCGCGGTGCCTCGACCTGCGGCGTGCGTGAGGGCCGTCTGTGGCTGAGCGACGGCGGTGCCGAGCGGGACTTGGGGCCGATTTCTTCCATGCCGTTATCGATGGATGGAGTTGCAAGCTACAACGTGTCGAACCTGGCCGGCGCCGCCCTTGCCGCGGTGGCGCTTGGTATCGCACCGGCCACCATCGCCGCGGTGTTCGCGCGGTTTGGCTCCAACCTCAAAGACAATCCCGGACGGATGATGCGTTTTCAGGTGGGCGGAGTGCAGGTGTTGATCGACTATGCCCACAATCCCGATGGCCTGCGCGGGTTTCTTAAGGTGGCCGAGCACTTGCGTGGCGGCGCAGGCCGCCTTGGAGTGCTGCTCGGCCACGCCGGCAACCGTAAGGACGCCGCTATCGAGGAACTGGCCCAGGCAGCCGCCGAATTTCGACCCGACCTCATTGTAGTGAAAGAGGATGAGGCTCATCTAAGGGGGCGCGCACCGGGCGAAGTACCGCGTATTATCCGCGCCGAGCTGCTGCGTCTGGGACTGCCGGATTCAAGCCTGCCCGTCCGCGCCAGCGAAGTTGAGGCGGCGCGCTACGCTCTCGACTGGGCGCGCCCCGGCGACGTGCTCGCGCTACCCCTACACTCGCCAAGCGCGCGCGCCACGATAGTGGCGATGCTGGAGACCCGATAATTCATCGCCGCCAACAGGTAGACTGGACAGCGGAGCAACAATTCCAGGAGATCCCATGGCTCACATTACGGTCACCAGCGAATTCCACTTCGCCCAACAAATTGCCTCCGGCCATCATCGCTTGACGGCCGACGAGCCGATCGCGCGCGGCGGGAGCGATTCGGGCGCTTCGCCCTATGAGCTGCTGCTCGCCAGCCTCGGCGCCTGTACATCGATCACACTGCGGATGTACGCCGGCCGCAAGGAGTGGGAGCTGGGAAAAATCACGGTCGGGCTTCGCTACACGGCGAACGAAGATCAAAAGGGTCACATCGACCGCAGGCTGTCGTTCTCTAAACCGCTCACTGCCGAACAGACACAGCGTCTTCTGGAAATCGCGGCCAAGACACCCGTCACCCGGACATTGATAACCGGCGTCACCATCGACACGACCATTATGCAGCCGTGACGGATTTCAAAGTCACCACTGACCGACTACTGCAACTCTGGATATGGGCCTTTCCGTCTTCTGCGACGAAGCGGTCAATGCGTGCAGCAAGCGCCGGCAGCGGCGTCGGCAAGGTGGCGAAATGCGTCACCAGCACCAATAGCCCCCGCGTCGCGATCAGCGACGCGATTACGGCTATGCTTTTTTAAGCCCCCGCCACCACCGTCTACTCAGGGTATTTTCAAATCAGGATACTTTTCAGTCAGCAGGGAACCAAAGTAGTAAGTCTTCGAGAACGCCGGACGCGCTCGCAGCGCGGCGAGCCAGACATCGACTTCGGGCAGGTGCTCCCAGTATGTGCCGAGACCAATGTCGGCCATTCGCACCAGCACCGGTAGGATGGCGATGTCGGCCAGCGTGAGACTGGAACCCATCAACCAAGGTCCGCCGCTGGCACGCAAAGTCTGCGACATTCGCGTCATTGCACGGCGCAGCCGTTCCAGGGCCTTGCTCATCTCCTCATCGGAGAACCCTTTGCGTCCCATGGTCAGCAGAAATTCCTTGCGCAACGGTTTCGATTCCGCCAGCGCTACGAAGTCGGCCTCCGAGATCATGGTCCAATTCATCGGCGCTTCACCAAGATCCCGTCGCGCCGTCGCGGGCATCCGGCTTCAATGTGAGCCCATAGCTGGCTCATTCACGCTGCTGGATATTCATGGGGTGCCAGCGTATTTCTGGAGGGCGCCCTGCATATGTTGGTAACATAGGCAAATGGCCGAAACCGTGGGCAATGCGACGATCGTTCGATGAAGTCCGCCAGCCAGGGGTTCGTGCCGACAGCGGCTGCTTTCGTCATGTGGGGCGTCTTTCCGCTTTATTTCCACCTGCTGCACCAGGTTTCCTCATTCCAGGTCATCGCACACCGCATTGTGTGGTCGTGCCTGTTCGTACTCGGGTGGCTCGCCCTGCGGGGTGAGTTGTCCACGCTCCGAGCGACGCTCGCCAAACGCGGTGTCGTCCTAAGACTCGCCATCTCGGCAACATTGATATCTCTCAACTGGCTTATATATGTCTGGGGCGTCATGAACGATCACGTCGTCGACACCAGTCTGGGATATTTCATCGGCCCGCTGGTCAATGTGTTGCTGGGCCTAGTCTTTCTTTCCGAGAGGCTCACCCCCGGGCAATGGACAGCCGTCGCGCTGGCGGCCGCCGGTGTCGGCTATCTTTCGGTCATGGCCCACGGCGTGCCGTGGATCGCACTGACGCTGGCGTTCGCGTTCGCCATCTATGGCCTAATCCGCAAGGTCGTAAAAGTCGAAGCTCTGCCCGGGCTCGCCACGGAAACTCTGCTGCTCGTCCCCTTCGCCGCCGCGTACCTGCTCTGGTGCGAGTCCGTGGGTGCCGGCGCGATAGGCCATACTGGACCCGCGATCACTGCGCTGCTGATCGGAAGCGGGCCCCTCACCGCAATCGTACTCTTCCTGTTCGCATACGGAACTCGCCTGCTCCCCTACTCCACGGTGGGACTATTACAATTTATCGCACCCTCGCTGCAATTCGTTTGCGGCGTGTTCGTGCTTCACGAGCCATTCGACCACACGCGAGCGATTGGATTCACGATGATCTGGGCGGCGCTGCTGATCTACGCAGCCGACGGCATGCGCCAATCGCCCTCGGCACGCTTGCCGGAAACTGGGTAATTCGCGCGATCTACAGCAGCGGGCTTACGAGTCCGCGCATGCTGCAATTGTTGCGGCGCGCAATTGCATGGATGGTCATGTCAATTCTTGACATGCGAACTTTGCGGATGTCAGCTATACGGGTTGCTCGAGCGAGGGCTCGAAATGCCTATGATGATCCAAAGCGAACATCGAAATGGGGGACTGCGCCATGCTAATGAGAACTTCCATTGCAATGCTGATTCTGGGCATTGCGCCCTTGAGTCTGACCCTATTGGCGATGGCGGACACGCCCCAGCCAGCCGCAAAGGCCGCACCGACCGATGCCGAGCTCATCAAGAGCGCGATGAGCGCCGCGCCGGCTTCCGTCGGCAAGAACGCGACCATCGTTACGATGGATGCGGACGGCAAGATGCGGACGGTGCGCAAAGGCACCAATGGTTTCACATGCATGCCGGACAACCCGGCGACGCCGGGTCCCGATCCCATGTGCATGGACGCGAACGCCATGGAATGGGTGCATGCCTTGATTGCGCACAAGCCGCCACCCGCCGGCAAGGTAGGCATGATGTACATGCTCGAGGGAGGCACAGACGCCAGCAACACCGATCCGTATGCCGAGAAGCCCACCGCCGAGAATCACTGGATCAAGACCGGGCCCCATGTCATGGTTGTCGGCGCCGACCCGAGTTTCTACGACCAGTACCCGAAGGCCGCGGAGCCGGATTCCAGCGTGCCGTATATCATGTGGGCGGGCACCCCGTACCAGCACCTGATGGCGCCGGTAAAATAAGCGTATCGGCGGCGGCCGCCGCGGGCCGCCGCCAGCGCGATGAGCGGACCGCCGCGCCGCGGGCACCCGCGAGAAACTCTTGGTTACCTAGCAGGAGCAGTGCAACCTTGCACGTGAACCCTGATTAGGTTCGATAAGCCTAAGCGCGATCCAGCCATGATCCATCAATAACTCGAGGCCGAGTATGTCTCGGTAAAAGTGTTTGGCAGCTGCAATATCCTGTGTACATATATCGACGACAATTCGTTTTACTGACATATCTACCTCTATCGCAGCGCGCCGCAGCGATGCAAAGCCCACATCAGAGTCGCCGCGAGAAGCATAACAAGCGCAGCCTGGATACAGGGCGTCATCAGATCGACCCTAAGCGCGTTGCAGCTCGTCCCGCAACCGTTTTCAGGTCAAATGAGCCGTGACCGGCCACTTCATGCAATTGCAACTCTGGCGACTGTTGTAGGCTTCGTTTTGTTTTTCAGATAAGGTACGAGTGGGTCTCAAAGAAAGCTGCGGCCTCGGCGTAGAGCAGTTTTGGCGGGATCCTCACGATAAAAATCAGAAGGTCAACGGGCAAATGACACCACAGGAGCGCGCCGCCACCGATCGGTATGATAGGAGCTTCTTCCTTTTTTACGCAGTGCTGATTTGGACAGCGACGGTCGCGGGATTTGGACTTGAAATGGCAGCGAAATTCACAGAAGGCACGCTCCATTATCCTTGGATCGTGCATGCGCATGCGCTCGCGTTTGTGTCGTGGCTGGCATTGCTAACCACGCAGATAGTGCTCATTCGCCGCGGCAACCAGGCGCTGCACCGTCGCCTTGGCATCACTGCGGTTGCGATGATCCCACTGATGGCGGTCCTTGCGATCGCCACCGTTATCGTCACGAAGACGCTGAAATACGCTGCTCCAGATACTAGCTTCCCCTTCATGAGCGTTCAGTTCACCAACGTGCTCGCATCAACCGCGCTATTCGTCGCGGGGCTCCGACTGCGCCAGACGGCTACGAAACACAAGCGCTTGATGCTGATGGGGACGCTTGTGCTTACGGAACCCGGTATTCGACGGGTTGTAAGCTATTTGCTGGACGGTAATTTCCACGTCGGATTTTTGCCTTTCATGGTCGAAACTTACGCCGGTACTCTCGTCCTCATGTTGGGCCTCGGGGCATATGATCTGGTCACGCGGCGCCGCCTGCATCCGACCTATGTCCTTGCATTCTCATGGTGCCTCGCCAATCAGGTGGTTGCAACGTGGCTTTACTATCAACCGTGGTGGTCGGAGTACACAACCCACCTGGTCGGACATTGACCGCCGAGGCGACTACGGTACGGGCCGGCCGGATGATTGCCTACTGGCCACAAACGAGTCGCAAGAACCGAAACTAGCAATACTTGTAACAGTGGATTGCAGCGGGATTGTTATAGTCCGGCGAACAACTCATCAATTCTGCCCCGGCCATGCGCTCACCTCTCCAATGCTTACGCTTCAGAACGATTGCCGTGGCACTGGCGATGGGGTTTTTGACGGCGCCTTGCTGGACAGCGGACTCCGCGCAATTGAGCGAGGCGCTGCTGCGGCTGCGCAACGGTGATGCCACGGGGGCAGCTAGAGCATTGCGCCGGATCACCACCATGGAATCCGGCAACGCGCCTGCGTGGCGCGCCCTTGGGATGGCAAACCTCCAGCTGAAGCAGTTTGATCAGGCGATCACGGCCCTGCAGCGCTCCCTTAGAGTCGACCCGGATTCGCCGCGAGCCCTTTACGGCATCGGATCGGCCTATGCCGCGAAACACGATTCCGAGCGAGCGCTGCGCTGGCTGCAACGCGCCCAGGCCACGCATCGGTATGACATGACCGAGATGACGGACGACGTGCACCTGGCTGGACTGCGGGATGATCCGCGATTCGTCAAACTCCTACCGCATGCCGAGGATTTTCAGCAACCGTTCGTGGAACCCGTCCGGATCATCCGCGAATGGCACGGCGAGGCCGCAGGCGATCAGTTTGGCTGGATCGCCCGCAAGCTCGGTGATGTGGATGGCGATGGTATCCCTGATATCGTGACCTCGGCCCCAACCCACGGCGACAACGGTTCCAATGCCGGACGTATTTATGTCTACTCGGCCGACACTGGGAAGCTGCTGTGGACCGCCGACGGTAACCCGGGTGATCAGCTGGGCAGTGGGCTCGAAGCGGCCGGCGACACCAACGGGGACGGAATTCCAGATGTGATCGCCAGCGGCCCCGGCGCGTCTGGTGTCGCTCACCTTTATTCAGGGCGCGATGGTCGGGTGCTGATGGACTTTAAGGCACGGCGCTCAGACGAAGTGTTCGGCAATC
This sequence comes from Gammaproteobacteria bacterium, assembly GCA_025357835.1. Classification (GTDB taxonomy): domain Bacteria; phylum Pseudomonadota; class Gammaproteobacteria; order Steroidobacterales; family Steroidobacteraceae; genus Bog-1198. The sequence continues at coordinate 16,834 of JANYLM010000054.1, read as the reverse complement.
ACGTGTCCGGAGTCGGTGACATCAACGGCGACGGTTACGCCGACGTGATCATCGGCGCGCCGGGCAAGGAAGGTGAAACACTAAATGTTGGGCATGCGTATGTGTACTCCGGCAAGGATGGTACCTTGCTGTTGACGCTCTCCGGAGAGCGATTGGGCGATGGCTTTGGCAGCGCGGTCACCGGCTATTCATCGGGGAACCAGCGGGTTATCGTGGTCGGCGCGCCGGCTGCCGGACCCACCCATCACGGCCGCGTCTATGTCTATGACGGTCTGACCACGACCCCGAAGTTTACGATCGAGGCCGATGCCACCGCCAGCATGCTCGGCTACATGTTTGTCTCCGTGCTCGGAGATCTGGACGGTGATGGCGTCAGCGACATCTACGCCTCGGACTGGAGCAATGACGCGCTCGGTGTGTCGACCGGCAGGGTCTACATTCACTCCGGATCCACCGGCATGCAGTTGCGGGTACTGACAGGGCAAACGGCGGGCGAGGGGTTTGGTACCAGTTCCTCGGTCGCCGGAGATGTTGATGGCGATGGGTACGCGGACCTGATAGTCGGGGCCTGGCAGTACGGCAAGGCCGCCGTGTCCGGCGGACGCGCCTACCTGTACTCAGGCAAAAACGGTCATCTGATGAAGACCTACACCTGTCGCACGCCCGGCGACACCTTTGGCTTTGACGCCGTTGGCATTGGTGATATCGATGGCGACGGGATCGTGGATCTGTTGATCACCTCCGGATGGAGCGCCGTCTCAGGCCATCACTCGGGCCGCGTATTCATCATCTCAAGCGGTGTGCGGCGACCCAGATCCACCCGGAGCAATACCACGGCACTGGCGGCGCACTGAGCGCGCAGCACGCGTCCCCTGGAACTGGGCATCTGGTACGACGCGGCAGTCAGCTGTTCTGGCGGGTGCCGCACGTGCGGGGTAAGGCACGATGGGGATCGGTGCAAACCCGGACCATTACCTGGACGTTCGATCGGCCGGGCGTGCCGTTATTCGTATGCCGGCAGACGGCTTGAGCTCGACCGTCGGCGTTGACGACGCCCAACCTGTTTTGGAGTCCACTGAGACGTTGAGGCCGTGCGGGTGGAATCGGTGAGCTCGCGTCTGAGTTCGCTGGGTGACGTGCCAAAGGCCGATAACACCTGCCGAAACAGGCTGGTGCGACTGCCAAGCCCGACGTAAGCGGCAATCTTCGACATCGACAAGTTCGAGTGCTCCAGGAAGCGTTTGGCGGCTGTGGCCCGTTTGTGATTGAGAAAATGCATCGGCGTGGTGCGGTAGACGGCCTTGAACGTGCGCAGGAAATGAAACGGCGACATGCACGCCGCGGCGGCGATGTCACCGAGTTGGATGGGGTCGCGGTAGCGCGCATGGATGAAGTCGACGCCGTACTCGATCCGCTTCAGAAGTTCGCGACGTGTGGACGGTTTGGTGCTCGGTACCGTTCGCTCGAGGTTTAATCGGTTGTGGTAGAGGCGCAGCATGCGCTCCAGGAGGAACAGATACTGCTCCTCCAACCAGTTGGCATCGTCCATCCCTGCATCCACGGCGTCCCGAATGTGTCGCAACACCGGACTAACCAGCTGGTCATGGGCATAGAGCTTCTCGGGAAACTCGATCGGCAAGCAGCGATCGTTCGCGCTTTCATTCAGCGCCTGATCCTGAGTGCTCAGCAACAGTTGATTGACCCGGGCGACCATGCGGTTGTCGAAGAAGATCGAGAATGAGTGCACAGGGGTCAGACTCTCGATGACGCTCCCATAGGTTCGATCCTGGTTCAGGATGGCGAATGTGTCATCGTCGACACAAAGCCGCCGGCCGTCAACGAAATATTCCTCGGAGCCGCCAAAGGCCGCCTTGATTGAGAGCAGCTGACGGTACTCAGGATATACCGCGCGATGCGTGCGCGCGGAAATGACGGCGGGCTCGCGGCCCCACCGCTGATAGAAGCGAGCCTTGAAGGCCGGGTCCCAAATAGCAGGCATCTGCCTGTAGACCGTCACGTTGCTCTCCTCAACCCATCACCGTGGACACAGACCCGTACTGTGCATGGGCCCCGTGGAACCCAAGGTGCACGGATTGCTAATTCTGTTTATTAATGTGGACCACCCGCCTTAACCTCTCGGTGCAATGTGGTTCCACTAAATCCTGTCGATTTCGAGCAACACAAATAAGCAACCACGGTAGCAGGTGCCGCAACACGGTTCCCTAGACTGGATTGCATCAGGGACAGGCCCTTCCATGGGCCCAACATAACATCTACTCATGGGGTACGTCCGATGCGCTTCAAAGATTTGAATGCCGCTTTGATCACGCTGCTTGCCTTACTCTGCGGCATCGCAGCACCCGCGATGCAGGCTCAGTCCGCGTCCACGCCATCCCCAAACGACACGCTCGAAGAAGTGATCGTGACCGGCTCCCGAATCAAGGGCAACCCGGATATCATGAGTTCCAATCCGATTACCGTAATCAGCGCCGCCGATATTCAGAACAGCAACTCGGTTGATATTGCATCGATCCTCGCCAAGATGCCCGCGGTCGGCAGCGACGGATTGAATAATGCTGTGTCGAGCAATTTCGGTGGGAATGGGTTCGAGTATGTCGATTTGCGCAACCTGGGCCCACAGCGCACCTTGATACTCGTCGACGGTCAGCGTTTCGTTACCAGCGCCAATTCAGGCGCTTTTGCCGGCGTTGACTTCAATAACATCCCGGCGGAATTCATCGACCATATTGAAATCCTGCGAGACGGCGCCGCACCGAGCTATGGTTCGGACGCGGTTGCGGGTGTTATCAATGTCATCACCAAGAGACATTTCAACGGCGTCCAATTCGACCTCTCCGGCGGGGAAACCGGCAAGCACGACAAACAGACCTATGCTGCCTCCGCAACGATGGGAACGGACTTTGATCGAGGCAATATTTTCATAAACTTTGGCTATAACAAGGCTGATCCGATCTACCAGCGGGATCGCTCGTGGACCAGTAGCATCAACGGCAGCGGCAACAGCGGCTTCTTCCCGGACGGCCACTATCAGGGGACGAACCCGGATGGCTCGTCCTACGATTTGATCGGCAATGGCCATGGCGGATTTTCACGGGCTCCAGCGGCGTTTGATACGACCACAATTCCTAACCTGTACGGCGGCACGACCCGCAAGACTTTCAATGCCGCGGCTCATTATGAGCTTAATCCCAACTCCGAGGGCTTGCCGGTCGAGCTCGTAGCCCAAGTCATGTATACCGATCGAAGTGCCTTCGCCCTCGCTAACCCGGACCCTCAGGAGGGCGTCGCCAACACCCCTTCCGGGGCTCTCGGATCCGGTCCTAATGAGAATATTCAGGGTCTGCCAGGCCCGCTTAGCCCCACCAAGCCGGGCGGCAACTCTTCGAGCTTCCCATTTCGCTCAACGGTCATCGGCAATCGTACCTACATAACGGATGTGCAGACCATTCGTACCGTAGTCGGATTTGAAGGCACGCTATTCAAGCAATTCGCTTGGGAAGTCAAATTGAATCACGGCCAAAGTGACGGTCAGGCGCGTTCCGACAATCTGGTCGATATGCCCAACCTGGCAACCTTCACGGGCGATATCAACCACCTGACTGCGGCTGATCTGACACTGTTGCGCGACAATACCACGGACATCCTGAAAACCACGCAAAACACCCTTTCGGCGCAGATATCCGGGCCGGCTTTTCACATGCCTGCCGGCGACCTGAGCTTCGCACTAGGCGGCGACATTCGGCGGGAATTCCTCAGCGATACGCCAGATTTCGCCAATGCAACCGGGCGCACCGATCAGGGCGGCACTCCGACGTCGGGTTCGTACAATCTCAAGGAAGGTTTTGTTGAATTCAATGTACCGATCCTCAAAGACCAATTCCTGGCGAAGGAATTGTCGATCGATGCCGCTGGACGGTCCTCGCATTATAGTAATTTCGGCAATGCCACGACATGGAAGGCCACTGTGAATTGGGCGCCCACTGACGATGTCCGTTTACGCAGTACGGTCTCGACGTCGTTCCGGGCACCGACGATCCAAGAGTTGTACCTTGCCAACACCACGACCTTTAGCGGTGTTAGTGATCCCTGCGATACAAGTCCTGCTTCTAACTCGCTATTGACGACTACAACAGGGACCCGGCACGCGACCGTGGTCGCGAATTGCGCCGCGTCGTTGGGTGCGGTAGGTATCAATCCGGGGAATTTCCAGCCATCCCTGACCGGCTCACAGCAGATTCCGGGCATATCGGGCGGCAATCCCAATCTGACGCCCGAGAAAACTCGTGATTTCACGGTCGGTTTGGTCTTGACGCCATCGTTTGTGCCGAAACTGCAGGTAACACTGGACTACTGGCGTATTAAACTGGCCAATCAAATCATCCAGGTTCCCGATGCGCAGACCGCCCTCAACCTGTGCTACTCAGCGCCCGGTCTGTCGGACCCGTCCTGTGCGACGATCGGCCCTCGCACGCCGATTCCGACCTCGGGCCAGCCGAGTGCCGGCGGCATATCGACACAGAGTTTAACCAGTCTCAATTCGGGCACCATCAGCACCGATGGCATCGACTACGGCGTTTATTACACTCACCCCCTGGGCGCCGGTGCGGGTAAATTGTCCTTTAGCGATACGGCAACCACCACGTTGAGTTTCATGGCGGCTGATCAAAGCGGCAGAATCAACAACTTTCTGGGCAAGATCCAGCAGACCAGCAGCCCCTTCACCAGTGCGAACCCGAGGTTCCAGAACCGGCTCACCACGGGCTGGTCCAACGACGCCTGGTCCGTGTCCTGGTCAGCACGCTATATCCAGAACGTGATTCGCTATACCGACCCGAACGCACCAGCTGCCAATTGCTCGGTTGCGGGTGACTGCCTGCCCGTGGTTTGGTACCACGACATCGTCGCTTCCTTTGGCTTCAAGAACGTCACGTTGGTAGGCGGTATAGACAATTTGTTCGATAAGAGCCCACCATTCTTCAGGGATACAATCGGTCGTACCAATTCGAATCCATTCGTCTATGACTACATCGGCCGCTATCTGTACCTGAAGGCAACAGTCAAGCTCTAAGCACCAGGCTGCGCGAGCAGCCATTCGCAGATAGGTCAGGCTCCGATTGATCGCTGGCCGGATGGTGTATCAATGTGTGCAACAAGGTATGGCCGGCTCCCGGTCTGCAGCGCGGACACCGTCGGCACATCGTTGAGACCCAATGTTGCGAGCTCGTTGCGGAGGAATTCAGGCACCGGGTGAAATGCTTCGAACCCAGACAACGAACAACCGGATTCACGCATGGTCGCTGCCGGGTGCGCCGCTGATGGCCATTCAATCAATGAGGGGATAAGGCCACCGTGCGCCAAGCCACCATCGACGGGTATCGTGATTCGCCACCGGAGGGCGCCCCGCGTCATAGTTTCGATATTGCCGAGATACGGTGCGATACGATCCGCTGTCGCGTCGAGGCTCGAGGTACGGGCAACCCAAGTTGCGAGCCGCGGCCTACCATCGCCACTCAGACGGTCAAGCGCAAACCAGCGTGGCCGCCCTGGATGAGGGGCCGCGGGATCTATGGCGATAACTTCAAGGTACGAACGAGTCCCCAGTCGCAACACGAGATTGTGCGTACCCATCATGGGATGCGCGCCACCAAATTGTGGCTCCACGCCGAGCGCCCGAGTCACGAATTCCGCGCCTATGGCAAGCGTCGGCGCTACCACCACGAGATGATCAAGCTCGGCGCGCATCATCTGCCTCGGCTTTCGCAAAAATACGGGTGATCGTGGATCATCGGTCCGGGCCGCAGTTAAGTGGCACTGACCGGCCATCCATGGACCACGATGCAATCGCAACACTCAAGCGAGGCGATCTACGCAGGGCCCAGCGCCGATGGGTGCCAATATTGCGGGCAAGCGCGTATCGCAAAGTCTGGGCGGAGCAGACGATGATCAGAGACGCGAGTAAGGTACCGCTGATCGCTCCAATAACCGTGAGATAGGTCCCTCGAACCCAGGTGAGCCATAGACCCATCGTGGCCATCAGGAATGCTATCAAAATGTAGAACCGTCCATTCCAATGATGGAACGTAATGGCCCCGCTGGTAGTGATCAGGGCAGCTACGAAGACATGGGAGGCGAAAACCAGGTTGCCGGTTCGATCGCCGGCGACGTAGCCGGGGATTAGGTCCTTTCTATTCCACGCATCAAACTGGCCGTGAAGGGTTGGCCAGTAATAGAACGAAACGATGAAATACACGAACGCCCATTGGCCGATGACGGCCACCAGGAACCATAGAGCGCACGCGCTCCCTAAGGCTTTGTCGGCGAAAAACTTCCGGGCCAAGCTGTGAGTCAACACCGTTGCACTCATATTCCTTATTCCTCGAGGGATTCACTGGGTCGCGGACTGCCCCGGGGTCCGCGGCTCGCGGTCATCATGCATCCCTGCGCCGACGAGAACACCTCCGGCTGCAACAACGCTTGCCGTACCGATGCGTAGTGGGTCATGGCCCAGGCCTGATTGTGCGAGAGCCAAACAACTGGTCCGAGGGCACGCATTTCATCATAATGAGGATAGGGATCGAGAATGACCTCATCGCTCCAAAAGTCGCGAGTAAATGTTGGTGGCGAGTTGTTCGGTATCACAAAACTCTCCTCAATACGGGACATTTTATCGAATACGCGTTTATCGCAATGACAATAATGTCATTATAAATTCGCGCGAGGGGTACGTCCATGACTACCGATGAATTGGCACGGCGGGAAGAACAGAGGTAGTGGTGGCTAGGCGCAAGGTGGCAACACAATGAAACGAACGAACTCAAAGGCGTCATACTCAGCGGAGAATCATCGTGTCCGCGTCGGGCGCGAGAAGCGCGAACGAATGCGGGCTCACCTCCTGCAATCCGTGCTGAATGCCTGCTCAGGTGAGACAAGCCGCGATCCGACCGTGATCGACGATGTGATCCGCGAGGCCAAGGTGTCTCGCGGCACCTTCTACAAGTATTTCGATTCCCTCGATCAGGCCGTCTCGGAACTGGGACTGCAATTGGCACTCGAGATGACGGCCGGCATCATGTCGATTTACGACGTGCTGGAGGATCCCGTCCTCCGGACCGCCACCGGGTTTCAGATGTTCTTGCTGCGCTCCGTTATTGAGCCGCGTTGGGGTGCCTTCATTGCACACATCGGGCTGCTCAGCGGCAACAACCTGCTCGTCAGCAAGATTAAGTCCGACATCACCCTGGGCATGAATAGCGGCGACTACGCGGTAGCGTCTGTCGATGTCGCGGCGGACGTTCTAATGGGTGCGAAAATCGAGGCGATCCGACGAATCATCGCGGGTGAACGCCGTGTGGCTTACATTCATGCCGTGGCCGGCATGGTCCTGCGATCCTTTGGAGTGTCGGCGTCGAAGGCGGACAAGAGCGTCATTCGGGCTTACGACCGACTGGGGCGGGAAGCGCCGTCAAAAGTCGCCTGGTGGCGGTCGATCAGGTGAGATCGGCCGCCGCCAAGTGACCCAGTTCAGTAGTTGACGTGTCCCGACAGCATGACGGTGCGCAACTGGTTCGGCCCCGCAAGATATGCTTTATAAAAGGTGCCGAAGCGCGGATCCACGGAAGGACTCGCGAAATCCTCGGCGATGGCGTTGGTGATATTCTTAGCAACCAAGTCAACACCCCAGCGGTTTGAGCTCGATTGGATGCCCGCCGACAAATCGAGGGTAGTGAGCGCCTTGGAGGGAAATTCTTCCTGACGCTGATTGAACATGCTGCTGCGGTAACGCACGCTAGTGCCGAGGCGCAGATCCAACTCCCCAGTAAGTGCAGTCTCGTACGTGCCTGCCACGTTGTAGATGATTTTCGGCGCCTGGGACCGACGATAACGGCCGTACACGGGGTTGCCGCCAGCATCAACTTCTGGGGCACTCGTCGCCGGATCGATGGGTTGGATGACGCTGGTGGCATCGGCGTAGGTAATGCCGCCATCCAAGCGAAACGCCGGGACAATCTGGAAAGCGGATTCTAGCTCCACGCCGCGGCTCCGCGCCGGGCCGTTGAAGGTCAAGAACCCGAGCGTCCCACCTGTAAACACCGTGTCCTGGAAGTTCTTGATGTCGGTCCAGAAAATCGCCCCGTTCAGGCGCAAGCGGTGGTCGAGCAGTGTCGTTTTCATTCCCATTTCGTAAGTCTTTGTGAATTCATCCTTAATGGCGGAACCGGCCGCGACCAAGGCGGCAGGCACCTTGCCGTTGACGAAGAGCGGCGGCGGCGTCGCGATGGTATTGGTCTCGACGTAACCACCCGACTTGCTGCCGTGACCGAAGGAGATGTACGCCATGATGTCGCGGGCGATATCAATTTGAATGCTGACGTTGCCATCGACGAAGTTGGAGCTGTGCGACAACGTCGTGGGATCGAAGGGTGGGTTGGCAATGGTGTTCCAGACCGTGAACGGCGCGCTGTCGGTACGGCCATAGACCACGTCCTTCTGTTCGTGGGTATAGCGCACGCCACCGGCGAGCCGAAGCGCATCCGTCAAGTGCCAGTTGGCGGAGGCAAAACCCGAGTACGCCTTGGAGTCCTGCACGAAGCTATTGTGGAACGGACCGTTGAACAGCTGGCCCGGGGGCGGGCCCCCCGCTGGCGGGAATCCAGGGACGGCCCACAGCTGGTCCTCCAGCGAATTCCAATGACTGTCCAGATAGAACATCCCCGCCATGTATTCGACGGTTTGATTCGTGGGCGACTGCAAGCGCAATTCCTCGGTGAACTGTCGGTAGGTCTCGCCGCGCTGGAAATTGACGGAGTCGTCGCTGCTGAAGTCGAAATCGTCCTTGAACTGCAGCGTGTAATCAATGTACGAGGTTTGCGAGATCAATTGATGGTCGCCCACCTGAAGCTGCGCCTTGAGATTGCCGACATCGGACTTGGTCTGGTGGTACGTGTCACCATTGTTTGTTATCGACGTGAACTGGGAGGTATGGTCGTTGAGAAGGCCGTCGCCATAGCTGGGCGGTATGGCGCCGATCAGCTGGTAGTTGCTGCCGATCTGTTGGTTGTCGCCATATTGGTAGGAGCCGGTCACCTTGAAGGCCTCGGTAACTTGGGCGCTGAGTGTGGCCCGAATGCCCATGTCCTTGTGCTCAGGACCATTGTGATTCGTGTGGTCGTTGTGCACCCAGCCGTTCAAATCATTGTAATGCGCCGCAACCCGCAACGACACGTCCCTCGCCAGTGGTATGTCGGATGCAGCGTCAATTGTGAAGCCGCCATCGACGAACTCATAGCCGCCCCGGGCTTCCAATGACAAGGTGTCGCCCGGCTGGCGGGTGACAATGCTGATTGCGCCGAGGCTGGCGTTTTTTCCCAACAGAGTGGATTGAGTACCCTTGATGAATTCCATGCGTTCGACGTCGAAGAAAGAGGTGGCATAGAGCCGCCCCTTGCCCATGAAAATGCCATCGGTGAACAGGGCCACCGACTGCTCGAAGGCTTGCGGACGAGCCTGGGTTCCTAGACCCCGAAAGGTCAGTGCCAACCCGTCGTCCGGGGCACGCGAAAACACCACCCCGGGTACCAACGTCACGGCCTGAAAAAGATCCTTGATCCCCTGTTGCGCCAGCGATGCGCCGGCGACGGCCTCGACGGTGACGGGGATGCTTTGCGCGGACTCTTTGCGCTTGAGGGCCGTCACCACTATTTCGTCGAGACCCTGCGGTGCCGCGGCCGCATCGGTAGAGCCGGACTGCTGAGACAGTGCCGGAAAGGCCATGGCGCAGGCCAGGATAGTGGAGGAAAACCACGCAAGGCCTGGATTAGAGATCATCCCAACTCCCCTTATGTGCAGTCGCGTGATCGTGCGCCACGCTGACCCGTTGATTGATCGGCAAGGCAGAGTTGACTGCAAAAGAACTTAAATGTCAAGATGACACTTCTGTTCGATATGACACAGTTTTGACTCGTATCCGGCAGAGAGGGGGGCGTTTGACTACAAAAATCTATGATGTCGTTCAAGTGGGCTATGGACCGGTCAGCCAGGCGTTGGCGCTGATGCTGGGTCGACAAGGCCGCAGCGTGGCAATTTGCGAGCGATGGAAGACTCGGTACCCCCTGCCGCGTGCGGTTTGCATCGATCACGAGTTGTATCGGGTATTGGCGGCGAATGGGATGGCGCGTGCGTTGCCCGATATCTCGCATGCCGGCCCGCTTTACCAGTGGTTCAATGCCGAGTGGAAGGAATTGCTGGTGATCGATTGGTCCTGTGAGTCGATTTCAGGCGGTCCTGAAGTCAACTTCGTTCACCAACCGACGCTCGAAGAGGCGCTCGACGCGGCGGTGGCGGCACAACCGAGCGTTGATACGTACCTGGGCTGGGAGGCTGTGTCGGTGGAACAGGATGGGGAACTCGCCCATGTGACGGTGCGCGATATCGATTCGAGTGCCATGCGGCGGCTGTCTGCGCGCTACGTTATTGGCTGCGACGGCGCCAATTCGCTGATTCGAACTGCAATTGGGGGCGACCGAGAGGATCGAGGCTTCGAGGCCGACTGGTTGGTCATCGACGTCAAGCTGAAAGAGGGTGTCACCATCGAGACTCTGGGCATACCGGCTGCGGGCCAGTATTGCAATCCGGTTCGCCCGACCACCATCGTTCCGGCGGGCGTGCGCAACGGAACCCTGTTTCGCCGTTGGGAGTTCATGCGTCTGCCGGGCGAAGCCATCGAGGATCTGGAGCGCGAGTCGCGCGTATGGGAGTTGCTCGAGCCGTGGGCGGGTCCCGACGACGTCGAATTGGTGCGCCACAAGGTCTACAATTTTCGATCACTGATGGCCGAGCGATGGCGTGACCACCGCCTTCTAATCGTCGGGGACGCGGCGCACGTCATGCCGCCGTTCATGGGACAGGGCATGTGCTCGGGCATTCGGGATGCGTGGAATCTGGCCTGGAAACTCGCTTTGATTTTGGATGGAAAAGCCGATGATCGGCTGCTCAATACCTACCAGTGTGAACGCCTGCCGCACGTCAGCCAACTGATCGACATGTCGATTTACCTTGGTAAGATTATCTGCATTCCGGACGCGGCTGCTGCCGCGGAGCGAGACCGTGCATTCTTGAGCGGAACGGCCCCGCCGCCTCCGGCATTTCCACATCTCACGGCAGGACTTCTGCATCGGAAATCCGATGGTGCCTTGAACGAGGGCGCCGGACTGCTCGCGCCGCACGTGACGGTACGGCGCCGTGGGGTAATCGGGCGGTTCGACGATGTTGTGGGCCTGGGATTTGTGGTGATCGCTCGCGAGGGCGACCCAGTCAAGCTGCTTGACGGGTCTTTGATTTCGACGCTGGCCCGATTGCCGACCCACTACGTCGCGTTACAGGACCCGTCAAGCGCGCAGTTCATCGAAGACCTCGATGCGCGGCTGGCGCCCTTTATGGCCGCGCAAGGGTGGGAAGTGATGATCGTTCGCCCCGATTTCTACGTCTATGGCGGCGCTGCGCACGCGAGCGGCTTGCGCGGGTTGGTCACAGATTTGCTCCACGACCTGACCGACGCCGGCTTCGCCGTGCCGGCGACGCTAACCCTGCCACAGCACACTGGAAAGAATCATAAAGCTCGTTCGATTTGATTTAGGAACGGACCCCGGCCCGGACTGGTGGTAGGGGATGGTGTGATCGACTTGGAGCCGCTGCCCCACTTTCTGCAACCCGGGGATTGCGTGCGCTGCGAAATCGACGGCCTGTGGATAAGCGATCCCATGGAATGCAGATTCATCACTTCGGCTTCCTAAAGCGATACAGAAACTGGTCGGTGTGACCGCGGACGGAAGGGTCGAACACATTCTTGGTGTGATCGTCGCTCTTGTCGGCGAGAATGGAACTCTCGGCATCCAGCTTGAAGCCGGCTGCCAGCACATCTGTCTTGACTCTCGCCGGATCAATACGGTGCAGCGTATCGGTTGCGCCGATCCCCGATCCGGCCGCGGCTGCGTGATCCAGCACTACGTAGACACCGCCCGGCTTGAGCGCTGCGAAGACTGCCTTGTTGAATGCGGATACATCTGCAGGTCCCATGAACTTGTCGTAGAGATCGTGGTAGTTCTGTCGAATGAAGACGGCGTCGAGTCCCGACGGCAGCGCCGCGGCGACAGGGTCGTCACTAACGACGACATTGGGCGACTGCGTCGCCAGCGCCTTCATCTTGTCCATTATTTCGGGATGGGCCTTGACGACTTCAGCGGTCTCAACCGCGTAAACTTTTCCGGAGGGACCGACGGCCAGCGCCAGCGATGCCGTCAGCCGACCCGCCACGATGTCGGCCACTTTATCTCCCTTCTTCAGACCGATGAATGCGATGACCTCCGGCGCCTTCCATGCGGGATCGACCGCCGGTGCAGCAAACTGCGGGGACTGCGACGACGCCGTCGTGGCGGCGCCGATTGATATGGCCAGCAATATAGAGAGTGCAATTTTTTGCATGTTCCATTCCTTTCAGTTAGTTTCAAATTAACCAGCGGCTGTGAGAACCCTTAACCACTCAAATACACAAGCGGTCGAACCAAACTTGGAAACCGGTGCAGCACCCGCCAGAATGAACACGAATGGGTGGCAGCTTATCCTACTTTTGGACGGCCCGTTTAGCGTCTGGCGAACGATGAATTCGGGCACACCAGAGACGGTTGCCAATCTTCCGCATCCGACTGAGGTCAGCCAAGACTCGCCGGTGTGAAGGCGGCGAGTCCTTCGAGCGCAGCAACAGTTACTACCCCGGAGATTGTAGGGCCTGTGCTAGATGTTCACGCTCCCCATGAGTCGATTCAGTAGCGGCGGCTTTCAGAAGAAGATCCACTTGTTGGAGCAAGTGCGCATTGCTTTTCCAATTGGAGCAAGTGCGCATTGCTTTTCCAACAGGAGGCAGAAGCCTATGGAGAGATGAACGGACTTCTCGACCGAGTCTTTATTGCTTACGTTCATCGAGAGGACGCAATCCGCGCGGTACTCGGAACCCAGCGAGTCCTCCGTGCTGGTCAATCCAGTTCCGCGTCGTCTCTTCCGGGTACTTTCGACGCGGCACTGCGCGGCTACGGCCCCCTATGTGGGGCTCACGTTATCTCTCGAAGAATTAAAGCAGATGCAAAGCAACACCGTAGATCTCGAAATCAACTCAGAGGAGTTTCGCTATTGGTCGCGCCAAGTCCGCGGAGCTGCCACCGTAATGGGTCGAGGTGAAAGAAACCTGCGCAAAATCGAAGCAGCCGAACGCCAATTCAATAGCCTCCCGTAATCCGCTGGCATTCCCTGACAGGAGGCGAGACACCCCACGTCAGATCTTGCGCGAATGGCCTTCCCAGTAGCGGTCGCGAATCGCCCGTTTCAAAACCTTCCCATTTGGGCTCCGAGGCAACATTTCGACGAAATCGACCGACTTCGGCGTGCGTAAACTGCCAAGCTCGGCCTTGCACAGGGCGATCAGTTCAGCTTCGGTCACATTCATACCCGCGTTTAATTCAACGACGACCTTTACCGCTTCTCCCCAATCCGAATCCGGCACCCCGATGACTGGTAAGATATTTGTCACCAGCGGCACTTACATCTCGTAGGGCATCGTGACGGCGCTCGACGCGGCAACAGGAAGCCCTCTCTGCAGCTCGACGATTCCTGGATCGTTCGCCACCCAATCCCCACCGGTAGCATCGGAAGGCTTGGTGTACACGCTTAACGACGGTGTGTTGACTGCATTCAACGAGAACACCGGTGCACAAGCGTGGCAGCAGGGCGTCAGCGGCACCAACGGCGCACCTGCAACTACTGTGGATGGCATATATGTTGCGCCCGTGTGTTACGCAATCGATTTGGAGCCCGCCATTGGCACGATTCTCTGGACGCACAATACCGAATGTTCCGGCGGCGGGGGCAATACGCCAGCAGTGGGCTCCGGTGTGATGTACGCTCCTTTGAGTCCCGGCTACTATTCTGGAAATGTCTACGCCACAGAAACCGGACAGGTGCTTGGTTCATTCTCCGCAAGTGCTCCGCCGGCCATCTCAACGTCCAGCGTCTTCATCGTCAATAATTCCACGTTGCAGGGGATTGCACTCAGCAATAACCAAGTTCTCTGGAGCTTTGCCGGGGACGGCGCCCTGACCAACGCGCCGGTGGTCGTCGATAATTACGTCTTCATTGGCTCGACGAACGGCAACTTGTATGCGCTCGACGCCACCAGCGGGACGCAGCTCTGGACAAAGAACCTCGGTGCGCCAATTACATGTCCGGCGACGGGTGGCAATGCGAACCAAGGGGCGACCGGCCTGTCCGCGGGTGATGGGCTCCTCATCGTTCCCGCAGGCAACAAGGTGACCGCCTACGTGCTCTCAACGAACCCTTAAGAGTAACTTGTACGTGTGGGTCAAGGAGAGCCGATCGGCGAAGCGTGGTCCGAGTGACACTTGCGGTTGACATTTTTTTCCGGCATGCATTCAGACCTGGCCGAAAGCGTTCGCGAACATCCACGACAACTTGAACACGCGAGAATGATAGCGACGTTAGAAACGAAATGCTTGATTACGGCAGTCGTCGTGAACTCGCCCTCTCCACTCTATGCCATAGGGCAGAAGCAATTGGTCGGCGAGATGCGGCCCGACGGCTGCCGAAACGCCCTTCTCGCCGAACCCCGTGAACACCTCAGTCTCGTTCTCGTGATCAACCGTTACGGTGAGGGCGTTGCCAGCGGGAATTCAATCGACATCAGGATCTCAATTCGCAATTAGCACACTCGGCCGTTACATAGCACAGCATCGCTCATGAGCGATGCAAAATGTGGCGCAAGTATTTGACTATATTGCCTAAATGGTGCGCCGTGTAGGGATCAAACCTACGACCAATTGATTGAGAGGGTAGTACATTCTCTCGTAACTAATTGTAAAATATCAATATTTATTGTCACCATGGTAGAAGACCACTCTCTAAAGCGCCAGAAAGCACCCCTCCGGATAGGAGACAGCGCTCATTGGATTTCGGCTCAACAAATCTGTTTCTTAGAGGATATAACTTCTCAAATTTTTGCGTATTGACAAGTTATAACAGTTCAATTAGTTTAGTTTTGAATAGTTATAGGTACTCGAAAACTCATGCTCCGCTCCCTTGCTCTCCAACAAATTGATAGAGCGTTGGCTCCCTGGCGTTCCCTGGCGACCTCCCGGCCGAACAGGGGCTGGCTCCGCGCCGTACGTCAGGCTCTAGGCATGACCACGCGTCAGCTTGCCAAATCCGCCGGAGTCACCCAGGCCGCTGTCGTCGATGCCGAGCGCACCGAAGCCAAGGGCGACATTTCCCTCTCGACACTACGGCGATATGCCGCAGCGCTCGGTTGTGAGCTTACCTACGCGCTCGTGCCCAAGCGTCCGCTTCAGGAAATAGTCGAAGAGCGAGCCGACGGCATCGCACGCGATCAGGTATCTCGCGTGAGGCATTCCATGGCGCTCGAAGATCAGGTAACGAGTAAAGAGAATTCGGAGCGCGAAATTGAGGATCTGCGCCGAAAACTCTTGGAAGGTAAACGTTCGCGGCTGTGGCAATGAAATTTGAGTACGCCCCCGGTGCTACCCCTATAGATTTGGACGAAGCGGCAGGACTTATCCCCGCCCATCTCACGTTGCAGAGTGAGCTCGACGAGTATGAGGAGGCAAACATCCTTGAGGCCACCGAATGGTTGTTCGCCCGCGGCCGCGGAGACCCGTTAGATGAGCGCTTTATCCACGTCGTACACGACCGCATGTTCAATCAGACCTGGAAGTGGGCTGGAAAGCCGCGCCGCTCGGATAAGAATCTTGGAGTGTCATGGTTCGAGATCCCTATGCGATTACGCCAAATGCTTGGGGATGTTCGCGCTCAAATCGAGTACCGCGCATATCCTCCGATTGAGATTGCGGCTCGGTTCCACCATCGACTCGTCGCCATACACGTATACCCGAACGGCAATGGCCGCCACGCCCGTCTTATGGCTGACTTGCTTCTTACAGACCTTGCCGGTGAGCGATTCGAATGGGGCCGAGGTTCATTAGTCGCTGCGAGTGATCTCCGCGCCCGCTACATTGCCGCGCTACAATCGTCAGATGCCGGAGACTGTCGACCTTTGCTTAAGTTTTTGGAAAACCAGTGACAGCCCAGACCAGCGCGACGCGAGCGAATGGCTGAGCCGACGTTATTGGCGCGCTTGTGTGCGCACGTTACTCCCTTGGCTAGAAGAGCGTCGCTCCAGTGTGATCGGCGCACTTCGGTTCTGGTGCATCTCCGGTCAAACCGGTATTGTCAGAACCTGTTGCGTTGAGGGCCAATTGTGACCAAGCCGATCAAGCGGGATCCGATGTTCCGAGGGTACGCATTTGACGCTGACATCATCCGGCTGTGCGTCCGGTGGTACATCAGCTATCGGCTTATCTACCGCGATTTGGTCGAGATGATGGCCGAGCGAGGAGTGAGAGTTTCCCACACGACCATCCTTCGCTGGACGCGTCGCTTCATCCCAGAGTTTGTGAAACGGTGGGACCGCTTCCGCCGTCCGGTCGGAGCCTCGTGGAGCGTTGATGAGACGTACGTTTCGATCCGCGGTCGCTGGCACTATTTGTATCGGGCGGTCGATCAGCACGGCAAGACCATCGATTTCCTACTGCGACGTGACCGCGGATCGAAACGTACGTCTCATCAACGCGCCACGAGGCTCCGACCGGACGGCGGAAGCGGTCCCACCGTTTCACAAACTCTGGGATGAAGCGACGCGTCCACCGAAGGACGGTCGTGTGGGAAACTCTCACTCCTC
>JANYLM010000032.1 GCA_025357835.1 Gammaproteobacteria bacterium | reverse complement strand
GGCCGAGACCGCTGGCAATACCGCCGCAGGCATGCAATACCAGCATCAGCAGCGTGAGGTCGACCGTAGCCTGCAGGATGGTTTGAACGTAGACACTCGCCAGACGCCGGCGTACCAAAACAATGCTGCCCAGCCCAAAGATCAGGTAAGACGCAGTGGCGCCGAAGAACAGCCCCTGCGATTCGACTGTAAAGCCGCGCGCGGCACCTAGGGGATACAGCGCCAGTAGCACCAGGGGCGCCAAAACCCGGTACAAGTTGAGCAGGCCGAGCACGCGCCAATTCAGTGCGGGCTTGGAGTCGATGCGGCGGTCGAACTGGCGGTTCAAGGGTATTGTCCTCAAGGCGGCTTTGCGCTGACCTTGAGCTTAATTCAGAATAGCGCGCCTTACGCGACCAGATCGGCATCCAAGGAATTTTCATGAATTTGCACGAGTATCAATCGAAGCGGCTATTTGCCCAGTACGCCATCCCCATCCCGAAAGGCGAGGTGGCGAATTCGGCTGAGGAGGCGGTGGCGGCTGCCCAGAAGCTGGGTGGCTCCCTGTGGGTGGTGAAAGCCCAGGTTCACGCGGGTGGCCGCGGTAAGGCGGGCGGCGTCAAGGTGGCGAAAGATCTGGATGCGGTGCGCACCGCTGCTAGGGCCATGCTGGGGACGGTTCTGGTGACTCATCAAACCGGACCGGAAGGGCTGCCGGTTCATCAGGTATACGTGGAGATGGGGTCGAAGATCGCACGCGAGATTTACTTGAGCCTGGTGCTGAATCGCGAAGCTGGGCGTATTGCCTTCGTCGCGTCCGCAGCGGGCGGGATGGATATCGAAGAGGTTGCCGAGCACACGCCGGAGAAGATCATTCGCGTCAATATTCATCCCACCGCGGGTCTGCAGGACTTTCAAACCCGGCAATTGGCGTACGGATTGGGATTGAGCGGGGCGCAGGTAGCGCAATTCGGGAAAATCGCACACGCGCTCTACAAGCTGTACTTGGAACGCGATGCGAGCTTGGTGGAAGTCAATCCGCTGATCGTGACCGGGGAGGGCGATCTGTTGGCGCTGGACGCCAAGATCAACATCGAGGACAACGCGCTATTCAGGCACAAGGACTTGGCGGCCATGCGGGATGACTCGCAGGAAGATCCGATGGAGCGCAAGGCGGCTGAGCACGAGCTCAACTATGTGTCCCTCGACGGCAATATCGCCTGCATGGTGAATGGCGCGGGGCTCGCCATGGCGACCATGGATCTCATCCAATTGCACGGCGGCCAGCCTGCAAACTTCCTGGACGTGGGGGGAGGCGCGACTAAGGAGCGGGTCAGCGCGGCTTTCAAATTGATCCTGTCCAACCCCAAGGTGACGGCGATTCTGATCAATATTTTCGGCGGCATCGTTCGCTGCGACATGATTGCCGAGGGCATTATTGCGGCGGTCAAAGAGGTGGGGGTGAATATTCCGGTCATCGTGCGCCTGGAGGGCACCAATGCGCCGCGGGCGCGGGAGATACTGGCCAACAGTGGTCTTGCGATTACCCCGGCGAGCGATCTTACCGATGCGGCCAAAAACGCCGTGAGCATGGCGGGAGCCCATTCATGAGTATTCTGGTCAACAAGAACACCCGGGTTATTTGCCAGGGTTTTACCGGCAAGCAGGGCACCTTTCATTCGGAGCAGTGCCTGGCGTACGGCACCAAGGTTGTCGGCGGAGTGACGCCGGGTCGGGGTGGAGAGAAGCACTTGGGGTTGCCGGTCTTCGATACCGCCAGGGAGGCGGTGGCTCGCACCGGCGCCACGGTAAGCATGATTTATGTGCCGGCGCCGTTTGCGGCAGACGCCATCCTCGAGGCGGCGGATGCCGGAGTGGAACTCATCGTGTGTATTACGGAAGGGATTCCTGTGAACGACATGGTGCGGGTGAAAAGCACTCTGGCGAGCTATCACACCCGCCTCATCGGGCCGAATTGTCCGGGCATCATCACGCCTGGGGAATGCAAAATCGGCATCATGCCGGGGTTCATCCACAAGAAGGGCCGTGTGGGCATCGTTTCGCGCTCGGGTACGCTGACCTACGAGGCGGTATTTCAGACCACCAACAAGGGGCTCGGCCAGAGTACCTGCGTCGGCATCGGCGGCGATCCGGTGCGTGGCATGAACTTCATCGATGTCTTGGAATTGTTTGAGGCGGATCCGCAAACCGAGGGCATCGTCATGGTGGGCGAGATCGGCGGTAGCGACGAGGAAGCGGCGGCTGCCTACATTCACGAGAAGGTGAGCAAGCCCGTGGTGGCCTACATCGCCGGTATGGCGGCGCCGCCGGGCAAGCGTATGGGGCATGCGGGCGCCATCGTCGCCGGTGGCAAGGGCACGGCGGCCGCGAAATTCGCGGCTCTCGAAGCGGCAGGGATCACCACGGTGCGCTCGCCGGCAGAAATGGGCTCGGCGCTAGCGAAGCGGCTCAAGGGTAAGACGAGTGGGGCGGCGAAGGTTGGTAGGGCCTCGAAAGCTGGTGCTGCCCCGAAGGTTGGCACCGGTCCGAACGCCGGCGCTGCCTCCAAGAAAGCTGCCAAGACAATCGCCAAGAAGGCGTCGCGGCCGGCCGCCAAGAAAGCTGCCCTAGCCGTTAAACAAGGGGCCAGGGCAGGCGCTGCGAAAGCGGCGAAACAAGCGGCCAAATCTGCGGTTGCGAAAGCCGCGAAGAAAGGCGTGAAGAACCCGGCAAGAAAACCGGCTAAGGCGGCGGGGCGGCCTACCGCGGGGCGGCCGACCGCGGGACGGCGGGCCGCGCGCCGCCCGAAATAGGGGACTAATTTGGCTCATTCGCGCCAGTTGCGTTGTGTCATGGCGCAGCTCAATTTGGTCGTCGGCGATGTCGACGGGAATACTTCGCGCATCGTGGCCGCGGCCGTCGCTGCACGCGATCAACATCGTGCGGACGTGGTTCTGGTGCCGGAACTTGCGGTATCGGGCTATCCGCCGGAAGACCTGCTGTTTCATTCAGGCATGCGCCTTCAGGTGGGGCGTTCGCTCGAGCGCTTGAAACGGGAGGTGCATGGCATAGCCTTGATAGCCGGCTACCCGGAATATGTGGGCACGAAGATTTTCAATTCGGCAATCGTGATTCGCGATGGCGGCGTCATCGCCAATCATCGCAAAGCCTGTCTGCCGAACTACCGGGTGTTCGATGAGAAGCGCTATTTCACGCCGGGCGCCGAACCCACCGTCATCGAACTGAACGGCGTGAAAGCGGGCGTGCTGGTGTGCGAAGACGCTTGGGACGCGGAGCCGGCGCGGCGGGCGCGTCAGGCCGGCGCCGAGGTCCTGTTGGTCATCAACGCCTCACCCTACGAAGTCGACAAGCAAACACAGCGCGAGCAAGAAGTCGTTCGCGCGCGCGTGGGCGAGACGGGAATACCGCTGGTGTTCGTTAACTTGATCGGCGGACAGGATGAGCTGGTGTTTGACGGCAATTCCTTCGTCATGGATGCGCAAGGCAAGGTGACGACGCGGGCGCCGGCGTTCGTCGAAGGCATGTACGCGGTGGATCTGGTGACGGATGCCGCGGGGGTGATAACGCCGGTACCCGGCGACATCGTGCCGCTGCAAAGCCAGGAGGAGAGCGTGTACGGGGCGCTGGTGCAGGGCACGCGTGACTATGTGGACAAGCATCGCTTTCCGGGTGCGGTACTGGGCTTGTCGGGAGGCGTGGATTCGGCATTGACCTTAGTGATCGCGGTGGATGCGCTGGGCGCGGATCGTGTGCACTCAGTGGCTATGCCTTCACGCTATACCTCGCAAATGAGCAAGGAGGACGCGGCGCTGCAGGCGACGTGGCTCAAGGTCAAGCACAGCGAGATATCCATCGAAGGCATGTTCGAGGTGACGTTGGCCGCTCTGAAAGATGAGTTCGCAGGGCGTGCGCCCGACACCGCCGAAGAGAATATTCAGTCGCGCTGCCGCGGCGTGCTGTTGATGGGCATTTCCAATAAAACCGGCAAGATGCTGCTGACCACTGGCAATAAGAGCGAGATGGCGGTGGGCTACGCCACGCTGTACGGAGATATGGCCGGCGGCTTCGCTCCGATCAAGGATTGCAGCAAGTTGTTGGTTTATAGGCTCTGCGCCTGGCGCAACGCACAATCACAGGCGATTCCGATACGGGTCATCGAGAGGCCGCCGTCGGCGGAGCTGCGCTACGAGCAGAAAGATACGGACAGCTTGCCGCCCTATGAAGTTCTGGACCCCATCCTCGAGGCCTTCATCGAGGAGGATTTATCGGTTGATCAAATCGCGGCGCGCGGCTTCGACCGGGCCACGGTGGGGCGTATTTTGGATCTGGTGAAGCGCAACGAATACAAGCGCCGGCAGGCGCCCCCCGGGGTGCGGGTCAGCGGACGGGCGTTCGGGCGAGATTGGCGCTATCCGATTACCAGTGGCTATAAGTCGCGTTAACGGCTGATTTTGACATACAAACGGCATACATTGTAGTATTGGTGTATGGCAATTCTGACTGTGCGTCTCACAGAAGACGAAGCAAAGCTTCTCGCTCGACGCTCACGTAAAGCTGGGATGAAGAAGGCTACCTATGTTCGTCAGCTAATTCGCGAAGAGCCTTTTGTTACCGGCGCCGATGTGCTGGTCGACTCGGCACAACGCATGGGCGATCTGCGGTTGCGCGTATCGCGCAAATGAGGAAATGCCTCCTTGATACCTCGTTTTTGATCGACCTGCTCAACGAAATGGCGGCTGCACAGGCTGGGCCGGCGCTAACTTGGCTGGGGCGTAACGCCCTGGCGCACCTTTGGATCACGCCGGTGACGATGGCCGAAGTTCTTGAAGGGGCGGAAGATCCAGAGGCCGTGAGGGCCTATCTGGCGCGCTTTTCTTGGCAAGGAATTCACCGTGTTCATGCGGACAAGGTCGCATTGCGCCAAAGGCGCGCCGCCCACCGCTTAGGCGAAAACGATGCTTGGCAGGTGGCGATCGCTGAGCAGATGGGCGCCGTGGTGGTGGGGCACGATCACGCGGCCTTCCAGCGATTTGGGTCAGGCTACGACGACCATCATCGGGCGGCTGCTAGAAGCTGATCGAGCGTGCGCGCTTCCTCCCTAGAAAATCGCCCACCAATGCTTCTTGGGCAAAATGTCCTTGGTGTTGGCGGGGAAATTGTCGGCGTAGACACGTTCGGCGTTGGAGGCTAGGTCCAGCATGTGCAGGTTGCGGTAGGCGTCCACCAGGACCTTCAGGGAGCCCTTCACGGCCGGGGCGCCGTCATAGTTTTCGACGCAGTACTTGGCGCGGTTGATGGCGCCCACGTAGGCGCCGCGGCGCATGTAGTACAGGGCGACATGCAGTTCGAAATCCGCCAAGCGATTGCGCAGGAAGACCATGCGCTGGCGGGAGTCGTCGACATACTCGCTATGGGGATATTTCTGCAGCAACTGTTGGAAGGCCTCGAAGGATTTGCGGGCGTTGACGGGGGGGCGCTGCGATAGATCGACGTTGAATTTACGCTCCAGCCAATTGGATTGGCGCTCGAAATACACCAGGCCCTTCATGTAGTAGGCGTAGTCCACTCGGGGATTCGTCGGATTTTCGCGTATAAAGGTCTCGGCGGCGTCGATCGCGGGATCGGTTTGACGGGCCTTGTAGTAGGCGTAAATCAAATCCAGCTGCGATTGGCGAGCGGGCTCGCTGAACGGAAAGCGCGACTGCAGCGCCTCGAGTTGCTTGATCGCTTCGCCGTAGCTCGAATTTCGCATGGCTTTCTGGGCGCGCGCGTAGATCACTTCGGGACCGGATTTGGCGTCGTCAGCGCGGTGGCTGCGGCAGCCGGCGGCCAGCATCGCCATACCTAGGGCGAGCAGCAATACGCGGCTCGGATTGACAAGATCACGCAGTCTCACAGGCGATTCCTTACAATGGGTGGGTTCTTTAAAGCGCGGCAGTATACCCGATGCCCCGCCGCTAGCTTCGAGTGCCACATGACCCCAGAGTTCCAAGTGATCGATCTGCAAATAACCCCAGAAATGGCCGGTCAGAGGCTGGATAGCGCGCTGGCGCGCTTGATGCCGGAGCATTCGCGCACTCGAATCAAGGGCTGGATCGAGGCCGGCGCGGTAAAGGTGGATCAGATGGCCTGCAAACCGCGCGACCTCGTGGAGGCGGGATCTCGCGTCCGGGTGCAAATGACGGCGGATGCGGTGGCGCAACCCCAGGTACTGCCGGAGGCGATTGCACTACGCCTGGTCCACGAAGACGCGGACGTATTCGTGATCGACAAACCGGCGGGCTTGGTGGTGCATCCCGGCGCCGGAAATCCGCGTCATACCTTGCAAAACGCCTTGTTGGGGCTGGACCCTAAGCTCGCGGCTCTGCCGCGCGCTGGGTTGATCCATCGGCTGGACAAGGACACCAGCGGCTTGTTGGTGGTGGCGCGCACGCCGGCGGCGCAGACCTCGCTCAGCAGGCAACTGGAGGCGCGCACCATGGCGCGCGAATATGTCGCGGCCTGTGTCGGGGTCATGACCGCGGGCGGAACCGTCGATGAGCCCATCGGGCGTCACCGCGGTGATCGGCTGCGGATGGCCATACGCGTATCTGGCCGGCCGGCGGTCACGCACTATCGGGTGTTGGAGCGCTTTCGGGCTCATACCTATTTGAGCGTGAAATTGGAAACCGGCCGCACCCATCAAATCCGTCTGCACCTGTCGCACATCAAGTATCCCATCGTCGGCGACCCGGTCTATGGCGGGCGTTTCGGACTGCCGCGCGCTGCGACTCAGGGCCTCATCGACACCCTGCGCGGGTTTAAGCGTCAGGCCCTGCACGCCGCCACGCTGGGATTCGACCATCCGCGCACCGGCAAACTTTTAACCTTGCACGCACCGGTGCCTGCGGACTTTGCGCAACTGCTGAGCGCTCTGCGCGAGGACGCGCGGGAAGCGGCGCAAGAGGCTGCGCAGCATGGCCATGCTAAGAAGGCGCGCGTGCGGTGACTGTCTGCTGGATCGAGCCGCAGTGGCCGGCCCCCGCCGGGGTCCGAGTGGTGTCGACTTTGAGGTCGGCCGGGGTGAGCGCGGCGCCCTATGAATCGCTGAACTTGGGTGACCATGTCGGCGACTCGGCCGTGGCCGTGGCTGGCAATCGGCAGCGGCTGGCGGCCGCCGCCGGATTACCGTCGGAGCCGATGTGGCTTACCCAGGTGCATGGAATCGAGGTGGCCGATCTGGACGCCGTGATGGGTGTCAAAGCGCCGGGCAGTGCGGATGCAGCCTTCACGCGTAGACGTGGCCGGGTGTGCGCCATTCTCACCGCCGATTGTATGCCGGTGGTGCTGGCGGCGGACTCGGGAGATCTGGTGGGGGCCGTACATGCGGGCTGGCGCGGGCTTGCGGGCGGGGTTATCGAGGCCGCTGTGCGGGCGCTCAAGGTGCCGCCGGCGAGGTTGTTGGCCTGGCTGGGACCGGCCATTGGACCCGAGCACTTTGAAGTGGGCGCGGAGGTGCGCGAGACGCTGTTGAAGGGTGACTTGGGCGCGGCAGCGGCGTTTGCGCCGAATGCGCGCGGGCGATTCATGGCGGATTTGGCACAGCTTGCGCGTCGGCGCCTTGCGGCCCTGGGAGTGGACCGCATCTATGGCGGCGGGCACTGCACCTTTGCTGACGCGGATAGCTATTTCTCGCATCGTCGCGATGGAGTGACGGGTCGACAGGCCACGCTGATTTGGCTTGAACACAGCAAACACCGGCCGGCGCCCATGCAAGACGCGGCGGCAAGCGGCTAAAGACTGTTGAATTGACCGGTACGCACCCCCAGGTAGTTATCATTCAGAGCGCTATCTCAAGGGTATTTCTATGCGAATGGACAAGCTGACGACCAAATTTCAGGCGGCATTGGCGGATGCTCAATCGCTGGCCGTGGGCCGCGACAATCAATACATTGAGCCGGTACACCTGATGTCGGCGCTGCTCGATCAGCAGGGCGGCACTGCGCGGCCGTTGCTGGAGAAAGCCGGCGCCCAGGTGGCCAAGCTGCGCTCGGATCTTGCCGGCGCCCTGGAACGCATCGCCAAAGTTGAGGGGTCGGCCGGCGAGGTATTACTCGGCAATGATTTGAACAAGCTTTTGAATGTCACCGATAAGCTCGCTCAGAAGCGCGGGGATCAGTTCATTTCGAGTGAATTGTTCGTACTCGCCGCCAGCGATGACCGCGGCGAGCTCGGGCGGTTGCTGAAGGCCAATGGAGTCGCGCTTGCGGCCATTGAAAAAGCCATCGAGGAGGTGCGCGGCGGCGCCAAGGTGGACGATGCGGGTGCCGAGGAAAACCGCAAGGCGCTGGAAAAATACAGCATCGATCTGACTGAGCGTGCCACGCAGGGCAAGCTCGATCCGGTGATCGGCCGAGATGACGAGATTCGCCGCACCATCCAGGTGCTGCAGCGGCGCACCAAGAACAATCCCGTGCTGATCGGCGAGCCCGGCGTGGGTAAGACTGCCATCGTCGAGGGCCTGGCGCAGCGCATCGTCAATGGCGAAGTGCCCGAGGGTCTGCGCAATAAGCGCATTCTGTCTCTCGATTTGGGCGCGCTCATCGCCGGCGCAAAATTTCGCGGAGAATTCGAGGAGCGCCTCAAGGCCGTGCTCAATGACCTGGCCAAGCAGGAAGGACAGATCATTCTGTTCATCGATGAATTGCACACCATGGTGGGGGCGGGCAAGGCCGAGGGCTCTATGGACGCGGGCAATATGCTCAAGCCTGCTCTGGCTCGGGGCGAACTGCACTGCGTCGGGGCCACCACCCTCGATGAGTATCGCAAGTACATTGAAAAAGACGCGGCGCTGGAGCGGCGCTTCCAAAAGGTGCTGGTCAATGAGCCGTCGGTCGAAGACACCATTGCCATATTGCGCGGCCTGAAAGAGCGCTACGAAGTGCATCATGGCGTGGAGATCACGGATCCCGCCATCGTGGCGGCGGCGACTCTGTCGCATCGCTATATCGCCGATCGGCAATTGCCGGATAAGGCCATCGACTTGATCGATGAGGCCGGTTCGCTGATTCGCATGGAGATCGATTCGAAGCCGGAGGCGCTCGACAAGCTCGATCGTCGCATCATTCAGCTTAAAATCGAGCGCGAAGCGCTGAAGAAGGAGACCGACGAGGCGTCGCGCAAACGCTTGAGCACCTTGCAAGACGCGTTGACGGCGCTGGAGAAGGAATACTCGGATCTCGAGGAAGTGTGGAAGGCCGAGAAGGCCTCGGTGCAGGGGGCGGCGCACATCAAGGAAGAGCTGGAGCGGGCGCGGCAAGATATGGATACGGCGCGCCGCGCGCAGGACCTGGCGCGCATGTCTGAACTGCAGTACGGGCGCATTCCCGCGCTGGAGCAGAAATTGGCCAAGGCGCTGGAAGTGGAGCACAAGCCCAATCAACTACTGCGCAATGCAGTGACCGAAGTGGAAATCGCCGAGGTCGTATCGAAGTGGACCGGTATTCCGGTGTCCCGGATGCTGGAAGGCGAGCGCGACAAGCTGCTGCGCATGGAAGAAGTGCTGGGTAAGCGCGTCGTCGGTCAGCGGGAGGCAGTCAAAGCGGTGGCCGACGCGATTCGCCGCACGCGCGCCGGGCTGTCCGATCCGAACCGGCCCAGCGGTTCGTTCATGTTCTTAGGGCCCACCGGTGTGGGGAAAACCGAGCTTTGCAAGGCACTGGCCGAATTCATGTTCGACACCGAAGATTCATTGGTGCGCATCGATATGTCGGAATTCATGGAGAAGCACTCGGTGGCACGCCTTATCGGTGCGCCTCCGGGTTACGTGGGCTATGAAGAGGGCGGCTATTTGACCGAGGCGGTGCGCCGGCGGCCGTACTGTGTCATCTTGCTGGATGAGATCGAGAAGGCGCATCCCGATGTGTTCAATGTGTTGCTGCAGGTCCTGGATGACGGGCGGCTCACCGACGGCCAGGGGCGCACCGTGGACTTTCGCAACAGCGTCGTGATCATGACCTCAAACCTAGGCAGCCAGGTCATTCAGGAATTGTCGGGCGAGGCCAATTACGCCAAGATGAAGGACGCGGTCATGCAGGTGGTGACCCAGCATTTCCGGCCGGAATTCATCAATCGGGTCGATGACATCGTGGTGTTTCATTCGCTCGGGCGAGAGCAGATTCGTGCCATCGTCGATATTCAGTTGGGACGCTTACGGCAGCGGCTTGCGGAGCGCGATATCACTCTACGCTTGGACGATGATGCGCGCGATAAGATCGGCGAGGCGGGTTTCGATACGGTGTATGGAGCGCGTCCGTTGAAGCGCGCCATTCAAGCGCAGATCGAGAACCCTCTCGCGCAGCAGATTCTGCGCGGTGACTTCGTGGCCGGCGACCGAGTGATCGCCAAGCTTAAGAAAGATGCACTGGTGTTCGAGAAGGAACGCTTGCACTAGAAGCCGAGGCGGTGCTTCAGACCGGCGGGGCGCCTTGGATTAGATAGAGACTGACAATAGGAAAGACATGCCTTTTTACGAATATCAATGCAAGAACTGTGGCCACGATCTCGAAGCCATGCAGAAGTTCAGCGACCCGCCGCTGAAGAAATGCCCGCATTGCGGCAAGTCGCAATTGCAGCGTTTGATGTCGGCGCCGGTGTTCCGGCTCAAGGGCGGCGGCTGGTATGAGACTGATTTCAAGGGCGATAAGGACAATAAGCGGAATCTAGCCGATAGACCGGAGACGGATTCGCCCAAGGATTCGGCGACGGATACCGGCAAAGACGCGGCGAAGGATGGTGCTGCCGCGGTCGCGGACACAAAGGGTAAGGACGGCAATGCTAAGGACGCTAAGGGTGCGGACGGATCAGGCACCAAGGACGCAGCCCCCAAGGATAAGGCTGCGGACAAGGCTGCAGACAAGCCGTCGGGGAAGACGCCGACCGAGTCAGCGAAGAAGCCCGAAGCCGGCAAGAGTTCGACGCGCAGGCACACTACTGCCGGGCGCGGCAAATCAGCGGCGAAAAGGCCGATCAAGAGGCCGGTACACAAAGCGAAGCGTCGCAGTTAGGCGGTCCGGCGCGCCGGCGCCGATGGTTTAAGGCGCTGGGGCGGCGCCATCGGATCAATCGCGGGCCCTGAAATGCGGGCTTTAGGGCCGTGGGCTTGCTCACGCCGCGTTCAAGCCTTAGCATCGCGCGCTTTCCCTGTGGATAGTTTTCCCGTATGCGCACTCATTATTGCGGTCAAGTCAACGAATCAGTGGCCGGGAAGGTCGTCACTGTAGCCGGGTGGGCGCATCGTCGCCGTGACCATGGCGGCGTCATATTCGTCGATTTGCGGGATCGCGAGGGGCTGCTGCAGATTGTGTTCGACCCGGACAAGGCCGCCTTGTTCGCCATGGCCGAGCGCGTGCGCAATGAGTTCGTGCTGAAAGTCACGGGCCTGGTGCGAGCGCGGCCGCCGGGCACCGCCAACGCCAACTTGAAGTCGGGCCAAGTCGAGTTGCTCTGCCAGGAACTGGAGATTCTCAACCGATCCGAGCCGCTGCCGTTCCAGCTCGATGAGCATGTGAGCGAAGAGGTGCGGCTGCGCTTTCGCTACATCGATCTGCGCCGCGAGGAAATGCGCGAGCGCTTGCTGCTGCGCCACCGGATTACGCGCGCGATGCGGCACTATCTCGATGAGGCCGGCTTCATCGACATCGAAACGCCCATGCTCTCCAAGGCGACGCCGGAAGGCGCGCGAGATTACTTGGTGCCCAGCCGTACGCACCCCGGCAAGTTCTTCGCTTTGCCGCAGTCGCCGCAGATTTACAAGCAATTGCTGATGATTGCGGGCTTCGATCGCTACTATCAAATCGTCCGCTGCTTTCGCGATGAGGACTTGCGCGCCGATCGGCAGCCGGAATTCACGCAGCTCGATATCGAGACCTCGTTCCTCGATCAATCGCATATTCAGGAGCTGATGGAAGGGCTGGTGCGACATCTGTTCAAACAAGTGCTCAATGTCGAATTGCCGAACCCCATACCGCGGATGAGCTATGCCGAGGCAATGCGCCGCTACGGCTCGGACAAACCCGATCTGCGGGTGCAGCTGGAATTGGTAGACGTTGCGGATCTGGTCAAGGGCTGCGACTTCAAGGTGTTTGCAGGGCCGGCGTCCGACCCGAGCGGTCGCGTTACGGCCCTGTGCGTGCCGCAGGGTGGGAAGCTGTCGCGCAAGGAGATCGACGACTATACGGCCTACGTGGCGCGCTATGGCGCCAAGGGTCTAGCCTACGTCAAGGTCAACGAAGTTGCGAAGGGCCGTGAGGGCCTGCAGTCCCCCATATTGAAATTCCTGAGCGACGCGGCGGTGAGCGGAATTCTGCAGCGCACGGGGGCGC
The DNA here is from genome assembly GCA_025357835.1 of Gammaproteobacteria bacterium. Lineage (GTDB taxonomy): Bacteria > Pseudomonadota > Gammaproteobacteria > Steroidobacterales > Steroidobacteraceae > Bog-1198. The sequence continues at coordinate 14,146 of JANYLM010000032.1, read as the reverse complement.
TCGACGGTGATTTGATTTTCTTCGGTGCCGACAGCGGCAAAGTGGTGAGCGACGCTCTGGGTGCGCTGCGCCTCAAGGTCGCCCAGGACTTGAAGCTGGTGGCGGCGGGATGGCGGCCCTTGTGGGTGGTGGACTTCCCCATGTTCGAATGGGACGGCGACGCCAAGCGCTGGCAGGCCATGCATCATCCGTTTACTAGCCCGGCGAACTTGGACTATGCGGCCTTGGCAGCCAGTCCCGGCTTGGCCACCGCCAAAGCCTACGACATGGTGCTGAACGGTTCCGAAATCGGCGGCGGCTCGGTGCGAATCCATTCTCAGGAACTGCAGTCCGTGGTGTTCGATTTACTGGGTATTTCACCGCAAGAAGCGCGCAACAAGTTCGGATTCTTGTTGGATGCGCTCAAATTCGGCGCGCCGCCGCATGGCGGTATCGCCTTCGGGCTCGATCGGCTGGCGATGCTGATGGCCGGAGCTGACAGCATTCGCGATGTGATCGCCTTCCCGAAAACGCAGACGGCGGCGGATCTATTGATGGATGCGCCGACCGAGGTCAGCGAGGTGCAGCTCAAGGAGTTGCATATTCGTCTGCGGATCCCCACTAAGAGCGCTGACCCTACCAAGGTTGACTGAGCACCCCAGATCTTGAGCGACCAAAATCGGGCGAGCGATCCCGTCCATCGACGCCCCGAATCGGTCTTGATCGTGATTTACACCGACCTCGGCGAATTTCTGCTGCTGGAGCGGCGGCGCCCTCCCGGTTTCTGGCAATCGGTGACGGGCAGTTTGGAGTGGGGCGAGATGGCCGATGGCGCGGCACGTCGCGAGGTGGTCGAGGAAACCGGCATCACCCAGGGCGTGCTCATCAATTTACAGTGGACCCAGGTGTACGAAATTCTGCCGGCCTTCGGCAAGGTGTACGCGCCGGGAGTCACGCGCAATCTGGAACACGCTTTCTCCCTCAGGCTGGCGCAGCGCGTGCCCGTGACCTTGAGCGAATCAGAGCATGTGCGCCATCGATGGGCTGCGGGCGCCGATGCCGTCGCGACGGTGTCCTCGAGCACCAACCGCGCCGTCATCGACAGGCTGCGCTTGGGGCGCCCGCATTGAGCACCGTGATCGTTTACGTGCATGGGCTGTGGCTGGGCGGCCGTGAATCGTTCTGGCTGCGCCGGCGCTTGGCGCAGGCGCTTAGCGGCGAGGCCCAGGTATTTGCGTATCCTTCGGTCGCCGCCGATGCCACCACCAACGCGCGGGCACTGGTGAAGCACCTGGCAGCCATACGCGCGGACACACTGCACTTGGTCGGACATAGCTTGGGCGGCATGGTCATTCTGAAAGCTTTCGATCAGGAGGCGTCGCTGCGGGCGCAATTGCCGCCGGGGCGCATCGTCCTCATGGGCTCGCCGCTGCGCGGTAGCCGCACGGCGCAGAATCTGGCGGGGCTGCCGTTCGGCAAGAAAATCATGGGGCTGAGTGTGGGTGAGGAATTGCTGGCGCCGCGTGAGCGCCGTTGGGATCGGTCGCGGGACTTGGGGGTCATTGCGGGGGATTGGGGAGTGGGTTTGGGTCGCCTCGTGGGCAAGCTCGGCGGCCCGAGCGACGGCACCATCTTGGTCGAGGAGACTCAGCTCGATGGCGCGGCGGACCGCGTGGTGCTGCGGGTGAGCCACACGGGGATGGTGTTCTCGGCGGCGGTGGCGCGTGCGGCGGGCGCTTTCTTGAGTACGGGCCGATTTAGCGGCTAGCTTAGGCGCCGCGGTCCAGCTGTTGTAAACGGAAGAGTAAATCCAGCGCTTCACGCGGACTGAGAGAATTCGGGTCGAGAGCGCGCAGGGCTTCGAGCGCGGCGGATTGCGGCAGTGCGGGCTCGAGTGGGGGTGCGAACAAGGCTAGTTCGGTTTGGGGCGAAGCGGAGGAACGCAGGGCGTCGCGCTCGCGCTCCAGTTCGGTCAGGTAGCGGCGGGCTTGTGCGGTCACGGATTTCGGGATGCCGGCCAGGGCCGCGACTTGCAATCCATAGCTCTGGTTGGCCGGGCCCTCCTTGACGCTGTGCAGGAACACCAGGGTCTCGCCGTGTTCCACGGCCTCGACATGCACATTGACCACCCCGGGCGCCTCGCCGGCGAGACTGGTCAGCTCGAAGTAGTGGGTGGCGAACAGGGTGAAGGCGCGGATTTTGTTGGCGATGAAAGCGGCGCACGCCCAGGCGAGCGAGAGGCCGTCGAAAGTGCTGGTGCCGCGGCCCACCTCGTCCATCAGCACGAGACTCTTGGCTGTGGCGTTGTTGAGAATATTGGCCGTCTCGGTCATTTCCAGCATGAAGGTGGAGCGGCCGCCGGCGAGATCGTCAGAGGCGCCGATGCGCGTGAAAATGCGATCCATGGGCCCGAGTACGGCGCGCCGCGCCGGCACATAGCAGCCGATATGCGCCAGAATGACGATGAGCGCGGTCTGGCGCATGTAGGTGCTTTTGCCACCCATATTTGGGCCGGTAATGATGAGCATGCGGCGCGAGTCATCAAAGCGCAGGTCATTAGGGACGAAGGGTTCGCGACCGGCGCGCTCGACTACCGGATGGCGCCCGCCGTCGATCATCAGCATGGGTTCGTCGGTCAATTCCGGCTGCACGCAGTCGAGCGCTGCGGCGCGCTCGGCGAAGCAGGAGAGTACATCGATTTGTGCAATGGCCGCGGTGGTCGATTGCAGACTCGGCAGGCGTAAGGTCAGATGGTCGATCAATGCCTCGTACAAGGTCTTCTCGCGAGCCAGGGCTCGATCGCGCGCGCCCAGCACTTTGTCCTCGAAGGATTTCAATTCGGGGGTGATAAATCGCTCGGCAGATTTCACGGTTTGGCGGCGCAGGTAGTCCTGCGGGACCCTGTCGGCTTGACCGCGGCTCACCTCGATATAAAAGCCCTGCACCCGATTGAAGCCCAGTTTTAGGCTAGACAGCCCGCTGCGCTCACGCTCTCTCTGTTCGAGGTCGAGCAGGAACTGCTCGGTATTGCTGCCTAGCAGCCGAAGCTCGTCGAGCTCTGCGTCGTAGCCTGCGGCGATCACGCCGCCGTCGCGCAGGTAGTGCGGCGGTGAGTCGACGATGGCCCTGGCCAGGAGGGCGTGGTCGTGCCGGTGATTGCCGTTGTGGTAGGCAAGCTCGGCGATGAGCTGTTGTAGCAGAGGGGACGGCGCGGCACCGAGCAACTGATGCAGCTGGGGCAGCACGGTGAGTGCGGCACGCAATTGCGTGAGGTCCCTCGGTCTCGCGGAGCGCAGGGCAATTCGCGCGACGATTCTCTCCAAGTCGCCAATGGCTTTCAGCGGTTCGGTGACGGCGGAGTGCTGAGCACCGTCCATCAACGTCGCGACCGCCTGGTAGCGCGCGCGCAAGGTGTCGCGATCGCGCAGCGGCCGGTGCAGCCAACGGCGCAACATTCGGCCGCCCATGGCGGTGGCCGTGCGGTCGAAGACGCCCGCCAGGGTGAGTTCCGGTCTTCCTGCCAGGCTCTCGTCGAGCTCCAGGTTGCGGCGGGTCGCCGGGTCCATGATCAGAGCGGCATCGCGCTCTTCCGTAGTGATCGACAAGAGATGGGGTAACGCGGCCTTTTGCGTTTCCCTCACATAGGCAAGCAAGGCGCCGGCCGCGGCGATGGCCAGCGGCTTGTCGGCGCAGCCGAAACCCGCAAGATCGTGAGTGTGGAATTGCTCGGCGAGCGCCCGCGTCGCAGACTCCGTATCGAAATGCCAGGGTGGCCGCAGCCGCCACTTTCGATCCTTGAACTCAGAGGAGGATGCGAGCTCGGGTTGCCCACCGTCCGGCGCCAACAACTCGGCGGGCCGCAGCCGCTCGATTTCGGCGTCGAGCGCCGCAACGCCTGAGAGTTCCATGACGCTGAAGCGCCCGGCCGATAGATCCAGCCACGCAAGACCAAAGCGGCCGTTGGCGCCGAAGACGCTGGCGAGCAGGTTGTCGCGCCTATCCTCCAAGAGGGCTTCGTCGGTGAGGGTGCCGGGGGTCACGATGCGCACTACTTCGCGCTCCATCGGGCCCTTGGCCTTGCCCGGTTCGCCGCGCTGCTCGCAAATTGCGACGGATTCGCCTTTGCGGACCAGTTTCGCCAGATAGCTATCGAGCGTGACAGCCGGTACGCCGGCCATGGGAATGGGCGCTCCGGCGGAGGCGCCGCGCTGGGTGAGTGCGATATCCAAGAGCCCCGCGGCGCGCCTGGCGTCGTCGTAGAACATCTCGTAGAAATCACCCATGCGGTAGAACAGCAGCACGTCGGGGTGCTGGGCCTTGATGCGCAGGTATTGCTGCATCATGGGGGTGTGGGATGAGGGTTCTTCTTTGCTCATTAGCCTCACCGGGTTTTTAGTCCGATGACTTTAAGGTTGGCGTGCGCAGGCTGCTAGATCGTCGCCCGCAAGGGATTGACGAGCTTCAGTGCAGCGAAGTGTTTGACGTTGTCGGTGACAACGACGCAATCATTTGCCTCCGCGACGGCAGCAATAATCATGTCGAGAGCACTGCGCACCCGACCGCTGGACGTTCCCTCAGCCATCAGGCGCGCCCAAATCAACCCGGCCTTCTCATCAAAGGGCAGGACGCGATTGGCGAACAGTGCCTGCGGGCCTTCCGGCCCGGAGAACCAGTGTTCCAACTGCGTGCGCTTCCTGCCGGAGGGCTTTTCCAGGACGCCACGCCGGATCTCGGCGACTGTCATCGATGAAATGAAAAGATCGTCGTCCACCTGTTCAGCCATCCAATCCACGAGTGCCGCGGACGGTGTGGTTTTGGTGACGTTGCTGAGGATGTGCGTGTCAAGCAGATATCTCGTCACAGTTTAACCTTGCGGCCATTCGTGACAGGACGAGTGAGGTCAAGGTCTGCGCCTACTAGGGGCGAGCGGCGCAGCGCCGCGAGGATGCCGCCTTTTTTTGCCGTGTCGCCTGCAATGGTGCGGCTCACTGTCGCACGGAGCCGGGTCGCGTCCGTACCACTGGCGGCAAGCCGCTTGGCGAGGGAGCGGATCAGCCCGCGGTCGGTGTCCAATCCAAGCACCTCGAACCGAGACAACCCGCGCTCGCTGAGGCGTTCGCGATAGTTTTTCAAGGCGCGTTTTTGCGAAATATTGCTCACGTTGTGTCTCCACGTTATATCCAGAAATATATCCAGAATGAGACACAAATACAACTGCGAGCGGATAAAGGCTAAAATGACGATCAAAACGCCGGGAAGGCACACTATGCATGTCAAAGACTCTCCCTCTCGAACTCGTCGTCTGCTTCTCAATACCCTGGGTCTCGCTCCAGCACTTCTAAGCATGCCACGGCTTGGCCTTGGCGCCGCAAGCACTGAGCCGAGCGCGGATGCCGCGGCGCTGACCGCCGGCCAGGTTCTCAATGTCGCGGACTTTGAGGCTTTGGCGCGGGCGACTCTGCCGCTGGCGCACTTTGGGTACATTGCGACGGGCGTCGACGATGATCGCACCGTGGCGCTGAATCATGAGGCGTATTCGCACATCGAGATCCGTTCGCGCCGATTTTTCGATGTGAGCAAGCTCGATACGAGCCGTAACATTCTCGGCAATCTTTGGCGGCAACCGATCTATTTTTCGGCGATATCGAGTATGCGTGCATTTCACCCGGAGGCGGAAGCGGCGGTGGCGCGGGCGGCGGCGAGCCGGGATGTTCAGATGATGTTGTCGACCGGATCGACGTGTTCGTTAGAGGAAGTGATTGCAGCCCGCAACGCCCCGGTGTGGCAGCAGTTGTATGCCACGGATGACTGGCATGTGACCGAAGCGATCGTGCGTCGCGCCGAGAAGGCGGGTTGCACCGCGATAGTTCTGACCGTCGATGCCTTTTCGGGCCGCAACAACGAGACATTGCTGAGTGCCATGCGCCGCGATGGGCGAGTGTGTACGCAATGCCATGTCGGTGGTTCGCACGACATGGTGCGCAAAGCGCCCATGTTCGCGGGCATCGACGTATCGCACGTTACCGAGCTCTCGCCGTCGAATATGTCGGGCAATTTTCTTGAACGCGTGCGCAAATTGGTGTCGGTCAAGTTGCTCGTGAAAGGCATCGTGACTGGGGAAGATGCGGCACTGGCCATGCAAGCAGGAGTCGACGGGATCGTGGTATCCAATCACGGTGGACGGCAAGAAGAGACTTTGCGTTCGACCATCGAATGCCTTCCGGAGATTGTTGGCGCCGTCGGGAAGCGCATACCGGTGTTCATCGACGGCGGCATTCGCCGCGGTACGGATATTTTCAAGGCGCTGGCATTGGGTGCGAGCGCCGTTGGCATCGGGCGCCCGCAGGCGTGGGGGTTGGCCGCGTTCGGCAAGCCTGGTGTCGAGGCGGTCGGCGATATCTTGACCCGCGAGTTGCGCACCATCATGCGTCAGGCCGGGACGCCCGACTTAGCGTCCATCAATAGAGATCATCTGGCGTGGCCAAAATCATAGGCCTATGCCGAACTCAGATCGCGAACTTGCGCGCCTCGCCACTCGAGTCGCCCGGCACTTGTTAAATAGCCGACGTGGGTTGGCTACGGCGGAGTCGTGCACCGGCGGGTGGATTGCCAAGGCCCTGACTGATATTGCCGGAAGTTCGCAATGGTTCATCGAAGGTGTGGTCACCTATAGCGATGAGTCCAAGGTCCGCCGCCTCGGGGTGCTGCGTTCCGTCTTGAAGGGAGAGGGGGCGGTGAGCGAAGCCACCGTTCGCGCCATGGCCAGGGGTATGTTGCTGCGCTCGGGCGCCCAGGTGTCAGTAGCGGTGACCGGGATCGCAGGTCCCAGCGGCGCGGTGCCGGGCAAACCAGTGGGAACCGTTTGGTTGGGTTGGGCAGTGCGTCGCGGCCGCGGCATACGTGTTGCCGCGCAACTGAAACATTTCCGTGGCGACCGCGAGGCGGTGCGTCGCAAAACCGTGCAGACGGCGCTGCAAGGGCTGCTCGATCGCTGAACGTGCCGGCGAGAAAGGTCGTGCAAGCCCCTGTGCTGCAAGCAATGTCGCCGTTACGGGAGCGAGCGATCATCCCGACCGGTGCGTTCCGCTAGCAGCGGGCACGCGGTTTATACAGTAGTCGATACCTGGCCACTACTGGATGAGTGGCCGAAACTATAGAAATCTATGTTAATTCGGTGCATATGGGATGAGCGTTGGGCGCTGAATATGAAATAATAGCGTCACACTTTGTTGAGGACTCCCCATGGAAGAGAATCGTAAGAAAGCTCTAGCGGCCGCGCTGAGCCAGATAGAAAAGCAGTTTGGTAAAGGCTCGGTGATGCGCTTGGGCGATGCCGGCGCCACCTACGAGGTGGACTCCATCCCCACGGGTTCGTTGGGTCTCGATATCGCACTGGGCGTGGGCGGCATTCCGAAAGGCCGCGTCATCGAGATTTTCGGCCCGGAGTCATCGGGTAAAACCACACTCACGCTGGCCATTATCGCCTCGGCGCAAAGCCACGGCGGTACGGCTGCGTTTGTAGATGCGGAGCATGCGCTTGACCCGGTCTATGCGGAGAAGCTCGGCGTCAAGGTCAATGACCTGCTGGTCTCGCAACCCGATACGGGCGAGCAGGCATTGGAAATCACGGACATGCTGGTGCGGTCCGGAGCGGTGGATGTCGTGGTGGTCGATTCGGTCGCGGCTCTGACCCCGAAGGCCGAAATTGAAGGCGAAATGGGCGATCAGCACATGGGCCTGCAGGCGCGGCTCATGTCGCAGGCGCTGCGCAAGCTGACCGGCAACATCAAGCGATCGAACACCATCGTGATTTTCATCAATCAAATCCGCATGAAGATCGGTGTCATGTTCGGCAATCCCGAAACCACCACCGGCGGCAACGCCCTGAAGTTCTATTCTTCGGTGCGCATGGATATCCGGCGCATCGGTGCCATCAAGAATGGCGAAGAAGTGGTGGGTTCGATGACCCGCGTCAAGGTGGTCAAGAACAAGGTGGCGCCGCCGTTCCGCGAAGCCGAATTTGAAATCATGTATGGCACGGGGATTTCCAAGGAAGGCGAGCTCATTGAGCTGGGCGTTCTGCACAATCTGGTGGAAAAGTCCGGCTCTTGGTATAGCTACAAAGGTGAGCGGATCGGACAGGGCAAGGACAATGCCCGCACGTTTCTGCAAACCCATCCCGAGATCTCCAAGGATATTGAGGGGCAAATCCGCGCTAAGTTGATCCCGGAAAAAGCGACCATGAACCGCGGCGGTGACGTCAAAGAGGCGTAACGCCCTGGGCCGCCACGAACTCGAACCGCTCGACGCGCGCGCGGCGCGAGTGGCAGCGCTCGACGCCCTGGCGCGGCGCGACTACGCCTCTGAGGATTTACGACGTAAACTGCTCGAGAAGGGTTACGATGTGGTGGTCGTTGCGCCGCTGCTCGATGCGTTGCGCGCGGAAAGACTGCTCGATGATAGGCGCTACGCCGAGAACTTCGTGACCTATCACGCCGCGCGCGGTCAGGGACCGTTGCGTGTGCGCGCCAAATTGCGCCAGCACGGATTGGTGGGCACTCTGGTCGAGGAGTGCCTCGACGCCTTTCCCGATTGGATTGTGCATCTGCGCAAGGCTCGGCGGAAGAAATTTGGAGCTACGTTGCCGAGCGACATCGCCGACAAGCAGCGCCAAGTGCGATTCCTGGATTACCGCGGATTCACGAGCGCGCAGATACGAACGGCCTTAGGATTTGACATCGACCTTGATTCAGACATCGAAGAACTATGAAACGCGACGCTAGATTGAAATCGATGACGAGTTCGGAAATCCGGGGAAGCTTTCTGGAGTTCTTCCGCAAGAACGGACATGCCGTGTTGCCCACGAGTTCGCTCGTGCCCGGGAACGATCCGACGCTGTTGTTCACGAACGCCGGAATGGTCCAGTTCAAGGATTTGTTTCTCGGCAAAGAGGTGCGCGACTACTCGCGCGCCGCCACCGCGCAGCGCTGCGTGCGCGCCGGCGGCAAGCACAATGACTTGGAAAATGTGGGCTACACGGCCAGACACCATACGTTTTTCGAGATGCTGGGTAATTTCAGCTTCGGCGACTACTTCAAGCGCGAAGCCATACACTTTGCGTGGAACTTCATCACAGGGACCCTCGGGATTCCGAAGGACCGGCTGTGGGTGACGGTATTCAAGGAGGATGACGAGGCGGCGCGCATCTGGACCGAGGAAATCGGTATTGATCCTACGCGCTGCACGCGCATGGGCGAGAAGTCCAATTTCTGGTCCATGGGCGAGACCGGCCCATGCGGCCCATGCACGGAAATTTTCTACGATCACGGCGCGGAAATACTCGGCGGCCCGCCGGGTTCGCCCGATGAAGATGGCGACCGTTATGTCGAGATCTGGAACCTGGTGTTCATGCAGTACGACCGCTCCGCGGATGGGGTGCTGGTGTCCTTGCCGAAACCATCGGTGGACACGGGTATGGGCTTGGAGAGGGTGGCCGCCGTCATGCAGGGCGTGCACAGCAACTACGACATCGACTTGTTCAAATCGTTGATCCGTGCAGCGGCGGAGATCACGGGCACCGATGATCTCGAATCGTCGAGTCTGCGGGTGATTGCCGACCATATCCGCGCCTGCACGTTCTTGATCGTGGATGGTGTTGTGCCCGCCAATGAAGGTCGTGGCTATGTATTGCGTCGCATCATTCGTCGCGCGATACGCCATGGCTACAAGTTGGGTCAGACTCAGCCGTTTTTTCATAAGCTGGTTGCGAGCCTGGTGCGCGAAATGGGAGGGTACTACACGGAATTGGTGAGCGGCGAGGCGCGCGCCACCCAGGTTCTGGCCCAGGAAGAGACTCGATTTGCAGAAACATTGACCACCGGCATGGCCCTGCTCGATGCGGAGGCCGCGAAATTGACGTCCACGGTGATTCCCGGCGAAACCGTGTTTCGGCTCTACGACACCTACGGGTTTCCGCTTGATTTGACTGCCGACGTTGCGCGCGAGCGCGGTCTTAGCATCGATCAGGCTGGCTTTGACGCCGCGATGGAGGCGCAGCGCAGCCGTGCGCGCGCCGCGAGCAAGTTTGGTGTGGAACTGCGCGGCTCGGTCAAGCTCGAGGGTAAGACGAATTTTTTGGGCTACGATCGACTGAACGACAAGGGTGCCGTGACGGCGCTGGTTTTCGACGGCGCCCTGGTTGATGCATTGCGGCCCGGTCAAGAGGGCCAGGTGGTGCTGGATTACACGCCGTTCTATGCTGAAGGCGGCGGCCAGATTGGCGATGCCGGCGTACTCATCGGCGCAACGGCGCGATTTACCGTGCGCGACACTCACAAAATCGGTGCGTCTTACGCGCATGTAGGAGTGCTAGATGCCGGCGAATTGCGGGTGGGCGATTTAGTCGAAGCACAAGTCAACCCGGAGCGCCGAACCGCCACTGCGCTCAATCATTCAGCAACACACCTGCTGCACGCCGCGCTGCGGCAGGTGCTTGGGCTGCATGTCGAGCAAAAAGGTTCACTCGTCGCCGCCGATCGATTGAGATTCGATTTTTCACATACCCAAGCACTTTTGCCCGACGAATTGCGCCGCATCGAGGAATTGGTAAATTCGGCGATCCGCCGCAATGCGCCTGTGGAAACGCGGATCATGGCCTTGGATGAGGCTGTCGCCGCGGGCGCCATTTCTTTGTTCGGCGAGAAATATGAGAGCGACGTTCGCGTACTGTCGATCGGTGATTTTTCGATGGAACTCTGCGGCGGCACTCACGTCGAACGAGCGGGCGATATTGGATTGTTCAAGATATTGAGCGAATCGGGCGTTGCGGCCGGCGTACGCCGTGTAGAGGCGATCACCGGCAAGACGGCGTACGAATGGGTTGTGCATACCGACCAAGTACTGCGCGACATTGCTGCAGTGCTTCGGGGCAGTCGGGAGGATGTGGACGAGAAGGTCCGCGAACTCGTCGAACGTTCTCGTAGGCTGGAAAAAGAAGTGCAGCAGCTCAAGTCCAAACTCGCGAGCGGCCAGGGCGGCGATTTAACATCTCAGGCAAAGGATGTGGGTGGGATTAAGGTTTTGGCTGCACAAATCGACGGCGCGGACGCTAAATCTTTGCGCGATGCGGTCGATAAGTTGAAAAGTAAATTGGGTTCTTCTGTCATCGTGTTGGCGACGGTGCAAGAGGGTAAAGTGGTGTTGGTGGCGGGTGTTTCGGCGGATTTGCTGACGCGGATGAAGGCCGGGGAAATCGCCGGCGCCGTCGCCGCGCAGGTCGGCGGCAAGGGCGGAGGCCGCGCTGATTTTGCTCAGGCGGGAGGAACTCAGCCAGAAAATTTGGGCATGGCGCTGGCCGGAGTGGAATCCCTGATACGCAGCCGCCTGGCTAATTGAACGGTTTGTTTATTCTGATATGAAGTTGCAACAATTGGCTTTATGATTCTTGTATTCTTGGCGTGGGTGGATTGGTGAATTGCAGCGGTGGTGTGTGAAATCCGCCGCCCGAACTTCGAACGAACGCTTGATGGCGCTGCGGTATTTGAAGCCGCTTGTCACTGCAAGGCCAAGGAAGCTAGGAGCTTTATTATGTTGATATTGACTAGGCGTGTCGGCGAGACCTTGATGATCGGCAACGAAGTTACGGTGACCGTGTTGGGTGTAAAGGGCAACCAAGTACGGATTGGAGTCAATGCGCCCAAGAATGTGGCCGTTCATCGAGAGGAGATCTTCGAGCGCATCAAGCGCGAGGAAGGCCATGATTCCCAATCCGGAGCTCCCCTCGCCAGGATTGTCGATGATGTTTGATAAGGCCTAAAAGCGTTTGGCCCGCCTTTTGAGCTTTACCTAGACTGCTGCGGACGGGTATCATCCCGCGCTCCGCGAATGGGCTAATGTCCCAACCGGAGAGGTGGCCGAGTGGTCGAAGGCGCGCCCCTGCTAAGGGCGTAAGGGTCAAAAGCCCTTCGAGGGTTCGAATCCCTCCCTCTCCGCCAGCTGGTACGTAAAATCTCGTCAGCCTCGATCAGATGACCGTCACGGCGACGAAGCGGGGATAACGCCCCGCACGGGGCGGCCCCAAAAGGGGCGAGGAGCGCAGCGACGAGTAATGCCTACCTCTCCGCCATGCTTTCCCAGCCTTTTCGAGTACTTGGACCGTTGACGACTGTGGGAGGCGACCCGTCCACCGGCCGCTTGCCCTGTCCCCAAGCACAAGGCAGGTGCGATTGCAGCAATGTCGTGTAGGCTGAGCGACGGTGGTGCACCGGGGTGTGCCGTCATACCCGAACTTGTCTCGACAAGGAAAATAACAATGAACGCGACAGTTGCCGGGGCCACCGGAATACACGCCGACGGTCGATTTTTTTATATGTGGATGGCAGGCGCTTTTGTTCTCGTTGCTTTTGGCGGTTTTCTGCCGACGTATTGGGCGCCGGTAATTGCGGGCACCTTTCACGCTCCGCCCATCATTCACATTCACGGCATGCTGATGTTTTCCTGGACCTGCTACTTTCTCGTCCAGACATCCCTTGTTGCAGCAGGGCGCACACTGGATCACCGCTCATGGGGATTGGCCGGCATCGCGCTGTTCACCCTCATTGCGTGTGCAATCCTCGTCGGCGAGGTGGCGGTGATCAAGCGCGCCGAGGCGACCGATATGGGCGATGCGGCACGCCGTTTTGCGGCAGTCACGCTGTGTGCATGGCCTTTGATGGTCGCGCTGTTTACTTTGGCCATCGTCAATATTCGGCGTCCCCAGGTACATAAGCGTCTGATGGTGCTGTTGATGGCTGCGATGATGACTCCGGCCATCGCGCGGGTGTTCTTGACGTTCTTCGCTCCTCCCGGTGCTTTGGGAGGCGGGCCGCCACCGCCCTTTGTGTCCATACCTCCTGCATTGATTGCGGACCTGTTCATCATCGTCGCCGTCGTGCGCGATTGGCGCACGCTTGGTCGGCCTCATCCGGTTTATATCTATGGCGGCGCGGTAGTGCTGGCCCAGCAATTGCTCGCGGTTCCATTTGCCGCAACGCCAACTTGGATGAGCATCGCCAAGGCGTTTGAAGGTTTGGCGGGATAAGCCCAGGTTAGGAGGCGATTGTCCTAGTATGAGGGATGCCGGGCGACGAGTTGCCCGGGATCGCGGCACTGAGCTATCCTCCGCCGCGTCGAGTGCATGGAGGTCGACAAGGGCGAGGAGCGAAGGATCGTGCAAATTCCTGTCTAGATCGAGCTCGAATCTCAAGAGCCTTTGGTCGAATCGGCGACGTCCAATCGCGAACGACGAACGCCGCGGTTTTCCATTTTCACCGATGCCGCAAACTCAAGTGGCACCTTGCCAGGCGTTCAGTTTCAGCTGGATGACGATGAGCATGGCCGCACGTTTCGCGATCCCGCGCTACTCAAAACGCTGGGGACTCTGCTCGGTGTCTCACCGGCGATGCTGGCCGTGATTCCGACTCCGCCGATTCGTGTGCGCTTGCCCAAGGCCGTATTTGCTATCTCGGAAGCCGCGCGGATAAACATTGAAGTGATGGACGCGAGTAGCGCGGGGCTGGTACTTGAAATCTATCCCATCGCTGAAGACGGTTCGGCGGCAGAGCCCATGGTGTCGTTGAGCGTCACGCCCGCCAATGTCGCGAGCAAGTCGGTTGTCGTCGAGGCCAAGCTCCCAGGAAAACCAGGCTTGTACGGAGCCCGTGCCTATTCTGCCGATCGGGGCAATGCGAGTGAACAGGAAGGTTTCGCGGTGCAGGCGGCGAATTAGGCGCTCGAGCTAGGAAGCGCCTGACTCGGTGGCATAGTAATGATTATTGCCTTAGCTGGAGCATGAGCCGGGGAGCCGCGCGGTCCGGAATTTCGAGAATTCTCGGGGAGATAAGGTACTAATATTCAATAGGTTGGCGGTATCCACGACCGCCCGGCCGCCTGCGATTCTCTGGCCGCGACATCAGCGTCGGCCGGCCCTGGCTCCGCTTGGCTTGACACCCAATAACTCGCCCAGCGGCCTCTAATTGATGTGGTAATATTCGCGCCCCTGACGCGGTCAGCGCTGGGTTTTTGGCCAGGTCGGCACCGCTCCTATGCAATTGTCGAGAAGCGTTGCCGTCAGTTTAAGCATTGCGCCCGTAGCTCAGCTGGATAGAGCGCCTGGCTACGAACCAGGAGG
>JANYLM010000026.1 GCA_025357835.1 Gammaproteobacteria bacterium | reverse complement strand
AGGGTGCCCTGCGGACCGCGCAGAACTTCCACCCGCTGAACGTCCAGGGTGTCGAAGACTCCGCCCTGAGTGCGGCCGATATACACGCCGTCGATGTAGAGGCCCACGCCGGGATCATTTTCCAGGAAGGGGTTGGTCTCGCCGACACCGCGGATGAATACGAAGGCGGCGCTCGACGAACTCTGTCCCGTCGAGGCCAAGAAATTCAAATTGGGCACGAAGTTGGTCAAATTCGTGAGATCCGTTACGCCTCTCACCTGCAGATCCGCGGTGGAGAACGCCGTGATCGACACCGGCGCATTTTGCAAGGTTTCTTGCACATGCCGCGCAGTGACGACGATCTCCTCCAGGCCGACGATCGGTTGTTGCTGTTCCGCCGCTGCCGCGAACGCCGTTGCAGTGGAGGCGAGCCAAGTCATGCCCGCAAGGCAGGTGCCAACGCAATAACGCCGATCTATTGTCTTATGCATACCCACCCCTAAGTCTTATCGTGTTGGGCGCGATCGCCACTCTCGTTGAAATGCTCCCATGGGCACGGCATCACCAAGTAATGACTTGAGGGGTGGAGTGCATGAGCGTTATTCATGCCTAGGGTACGAGCTCAGTGCAAATTCGGCGGGGGAGCAGTGGTTGTGAGTGTCGTCTTGCCGGGCGCGAAATGGCGATTCGCACGTACCAGGCCGATGACCATCAGCTTGATTAACGCGGTGCGCTGTTCTGAGTGAAGGGGCGGAGTTCGCAACAGGGGGTCGGAGTCGTCTTCGTGCGCGAGTATCATCATGGGCAGTACGGCGGCGCCACCGTCGTCGCTGCCAATCAGCGCATTCCAGGCTTCGGCATTGAGTTCCACTGCCCGCAGGAATCCTCGCGCCCAATCGCAGCCGCGCTCGATGCCGAACTCATCGACGGTCAAATACGGCAAGTGGACTTCGTCCCGGCTCAAGGTCCGAGCGATCGTGTCCCAATGCCGCGCAAAAAACGGCAACAGCGCCGCGGTCGTCCGGATGTAATCGAGAGTGCCCGGATCAGCCACGGTTTTGCCGAGAACGACCGGCCAGAAATGACAGGGCTTGAGTACGAGAGGCCCGGCGAGAAGTCCTGAAAAAAACCCATCGAGCTCTTCGATTCGCATGGCCGTCCCGATATTGGAATCGGCTAACAGCGCGTCGAGCTGCTCGAGTTCCTGATCGGACAATGGGTCGAAAGTGGTCGGGCGCTGTCTCGGCTGCGCGGACTCGGGAACATTCTCCGCGCCGTATCCAGTTTCGTTAGGAACAGAACTTCCTCTGGACATGGCAAAGCCTCACTCTCGCTAGACGATCTTCAGGTCAAATTCAAACCGATAGTTGGGGGCGCTCACTGCACCGAGCTTGGCGAGGCTGCGCAGAGTAGAAGTATTGCGCCCCACGCGTGTTTGGGTCACTTGGCCGGTCACAGTCGCGAAGCGGCCCGTTCCACCGGTGACGGCGCGGATCGCCGCCTCGGCATCCGGGTCCCTGCGGCCTTCGGTCCCGCTGGTGACCAGCATTTCCGGCGAAAGATGTTCGGCGTCATAGAGCCCAAACGTGAAACTGTGGTCGGCCAGTAGGTACGGTTCGGTGCGAGCGCTGTCGATAGCCGTTCCGTTGGAGTCGGTATAGGGCGTCGGGTTTGCGTTGATCAAGACCCAGCCGCGGCTGAACCAATGCCCGATGGGTTTCGCGTCCTTGAAATCCCAGACAATCTTGTGATTGCGGCGCGGCGGCGCATCGGGCATTCCGGGCATGGGTGTGAGACCCGTGGGAGTCGGGATCGTGCCGCCGGGATAGACCAGACCTTCGACGTAAAAACTGTCGCCGCGCGCATCGGTAGTGAAGAAATTATGGCTCTGCGGATCGCCAATGCGCCCGCCGCTGTTTGGTGCATCGGTATGGCCGAGGATGGCCACATCGACCGAAAACTTGACCTTGCCGTCGCGCGCTGGCTTGGTGCTCCAATCCGAATTCGCGGCGCTTGGCGCCGACTCGGCCGTGGGCATTGCACCCAGGCCGGACAATCCGACCATCCCCAATATATTCATCAAGCTGCGCCGATTGAATTTATCCACTAGGGTTCATCCTGGAAAACGTTAATGCGGATTGCGAAGGAATCCGAAGGGCCGGTCTAGGTTGGCCACATCAGCCGCAGCTCGCAAGCGTATAGTTGGCTCGGCTCCATCACTTTCATTCATGCCGCTATTCGACGCCATAGTATTTATGGCAGCCCGTGCAGGCTGCGTCGATGCGCGCGCCTGCAGCAGCAATCGCCTTAGGATCATGGTCTTCCGCGGCGCGGTAAGCGACGTTCGCCGCATCGGCGAGAGCGGTGGCCAGAGCGAACCATTGAATATCGCGCGCCCGCTGCGGAATCATGAGCGAATTGGTTGCCTCGGCCAAAGTCGCCGATCCCGAAACCACCGTCTCCCACTGGGCGTTCGTTTGCGGCGTCAGATCGTGTTCCCCCGAGGCATCTGCCACGGTACCGCTGGCGCGCCATACGATATCGGCGGCCGGTGATAGAACATGTTCCATGAACGTCGGGAGGGTTACGAGCTCGCGGAACGGCGGCCTTAAGGTCGCCGGCGCCGTTGCCTGGTTGGCCTGCGCATGTGCGGCCGGGGAGCAGCAAACACCGCTTGAGAGCAATGCCGTGCCTCCGAGCACGGTCATTGCATACCCCATCCTTCGATTGGCATGGCCCACCTGGGTTCTTTGGACCAGGCGCCGATTCACTTCGCGGCGGGAGCGGGAGTTGCGGACACCACGCCCAGGTCACTCTTGCTGAACTTGCAGTTGTAGGGCTTCACGACTTCTCCGGGCACCCACAACCACTGACGCTTCATTACCACGGGTGCGCTAAACACCTTCGGATCGGTGACGGTCACCATATAGTCCAGCCGGCTCTTGTCCGCAGTCAGCGAGAAGCGCTCGACCAATCGCAAATCCGGGCTTTGCGGCGTGCCGTATTTGTCGAACCATGGATAGTCGATGTTCGTGGTTTCGATCACCAATGTGTCGCCCTCCCAATGTCCGAGCGAATAGCCGTTCGGCCCCGCCTTCACGCCCTTGCGCGGCGGCGTGCCCTTCATATGAATGGTGCGCACGACATCGTATTCCTCGACCCGCAGCCGAATATCATCGCCGACCTTGCTGAACTCCATGGGATGCACTTGATCCATGGATGCGGGCATGCCGCTCTTGCAAAAAATGTAGGGGTTGTCGCTCACCGGGTTCCATTTGGTCTTGATCTGTTGCGCGTAATCCGTCAGCGGCAGCTTGCCGGCCGACGCGAACAGCTTGTTGGGAGTTCGGTCATTGAAGTCATTGGCCCATACTCGGAAAATGCCGGCCGTGCTGACCGTTGCCGCTTCCGCTATCTTGCGTTTCTGGTAGTCGACCAATGCTTCGCCGATTTTCTTGTCGCTCTTGCCGGCGGTCCAGCGCGGCGGGGCGTATTCGTCGTTATAGTTCTCGGTGCCGTCCGGGAACAAAATGTTCGTTATGAACATCGTGTTCGAATCCTTTGCCTTGTAGCCGGCAAATTTCAGCTTCGTGCCGACGTGAAATCTATCCTTGGTCACGCCTTGGCGCAGAAGAATTGCCGGCGGGCTATATTCCATGTTCCAAACCGTCACGCTGCCGTCAGTGCCAATTTCCTTGACGTCGAATCTGGTGTGGGGATTGCGCCACTCGAATCCGACCACCTCGCCCTCGACCTCGCGGATGTCGCGGCTTTCATAGTGTACGAAGGGCGAGTGGTGGGCGAGGGCCGCGGTTGCGATGACCGCCGCAAGGGCGCCAAAAACCCCTCTGACCCTCAAGCCAAATCGACTACCGATATCGAGCTGCATACGGTTCTCCTGAATCGCGGGTGAGGCAGCAAGTGTAGGCCGATAATTAGAGTATTTCTATTAATAAATAAATATTCTAATAATTATCGTGGCCGCCGCGATGGCGCGCGCCACACGGCGCGACGTACTCACTTCTCGTCTTTACGATCCTTACCGTCCTTGATATCCGACCTATGCATCTGACTTTTAAGGGAAAAATTCTCATGGGCCAGTTCGGCATACATAGTCTTGTACTGGGCCAACTGCGCCGCCATATCGCGAAGCTGCTGCAGCGGAGAGGCGTCCGCCACGTCATACTTCGCTTTCCAATTATAGAATGTTGCCGCACTGATGCCGTGCTTGCGAGCAATTTGCGCTGCGGACCCGCCGACATTCGCTTCATTCAGTATGTCGATGATTTCAGCCTGGCTAAACCGCGATTTACGCATGCAGACCTCGAATCGCGCGCAATACGCGATGGTAGTTGTTACCTGGAAAACTTTCTAGTATTACTATAGCATTCTAATATAATAAATTGAACAGAGGACTGCTTATGACGCAACTCAACATCCGCGCACTTCCGCTTATTCTGGCCGGAGGCATTTTGTCGCTGGGATTCGTTCCGGCCGGGCCGGCCTTTGCCGCCGGTCTTACGCAACTGCCCAGTCTGTCGTCGGCTCTCGCGATCGAGGCGGCTTCGGCCGCGAAGGAGGCTTGTCTGAAGTCCGGCTTTCGCGTATCGGTGACGGTGGTGGATGCGGCGGGCGTGGTGCTTGCGACCTTAAGAGAGGATGGTGCCGCCCCACATACCGTATCGACCAGTCAACACAAGGCGTACACGGCATTGTCGAGCCGTATGCCGACCAGTCAGGCAGTGAAGATTCTATTGGCCAATCCCGACGCCTTCGGTATGCGCCAGATCGACGGCTTCCTGCTGCTGAGCGGGGGTGTGCCAATCAAAGCCGGCGATAGTATTGTCGGGGCGATCGGCGTTTCGGGCGGACCCGGTGCGGACAGCGACGAGAAGTGCGCCGCCGCGGGGATCGGCAGTATTGTCGCGCATTTGGATGCAAAGTGATCGGGTGAAGCCCCACCCATCGGCGGCGCGGGCCAGGGACCGTGCGAGCGTGAGGCGGCGCCATGTGCTGCAAGGTATCGCCGGGCTTGGGTCGCTGCTGAGCTCGACCCATATTCTAGCGGCGCGCGCGGCCGACGAAACTCTCGTCGTCGGTGTGCTGCTGCCGCGCACGGGCTACCTGGCGGGCTCTGGCGACTCCTGCTTTGAAGGCGTGCGGCTGGCGCAGCGACTGTTGCCGCGCTTGGGTTTGCCGAAATTCGCCATCGTCGAAGCCGACACGGGGGAGACGCCCGAGTCCGCCGTCATGGCGGCGCAACTGGCGATCGACCGAGGAGCGCATGTGTTGATCGGCTGCTACGATTCCGGGCAGACCGTGGTGGTTGCTGCACTGGCCGAGCGGCGCCGCGTGCCCATGATCGTCAATGTTGCCGCCGCGCCCAGTATTACCCAGCAGGGCTATCGCTACATCTTTCGGAATTTCCCCGAAGCGCACCGCATCGTCGCGGATTCCTACGCTCTGCAGAAGCAGCTGTTTGAGAAGACGAAATTCACGCCCCGCAAGGTCGTGGTGCTGCATATCAACAATGGCCGGGGAATCGAAGCCATACAGGAAATGTGGTCTGAAATGCACATGCCGTATGAGATGGCGGCGCCTATTGCCTATGATCCGAAGGCTGCGGATCTCTCTAAGGAGGTCGCTGCGGCGCGCGCATCGGACGCCGATGCGCTTTGGACGGTGAGCCGCGCCGATGATGCGATCCGAATCGCTCGCGAGCTGATCGAGCAGGACTGGACACCTTCCATCCTCATGTCCTCGAACGCGGGACTTCACGATCCTGCGTATCGCGACGCGCTCGGCTTGTACGCGGACTATGCGATCACGTTCGCGCCCTATTTCGATCCCAATAAGAATCTGACCAAGCGGCTGCAACGGGCGCAGTTCGACCTCGCTCCTCACACCCCGCTCGGCACGCTTCAGGCCTATACGTTCGAGGCCGTGCTCATTGCCATGGATGCATTCCGGCGCGCGAGGTCGGCCGATCCGGACCTCTTGGCTGCGGCCCTGCGCGCCACCGACATCAAGAACAACGTGACGCCTGGACCTGGAATTTCATTCGACGCGAAAGGTCAAAACACTTCATTGGGCCTGATCGCAATCCAGAATCTGCGCGGCGCAGCTTGCGTGGTGCTGCCCGACACGGCGGCGCAGGCGAGTCCCGTGCTACCCATGCCGGCGTGGTCGGCGAGGCGCATTGACACGGGTACTCGGCACCGTAGCTGAATTTCGCGGGCCGGTTACAGGCCGCGCGCCACGGAGCTTGCGGCGCCGAAAAGCGAGGCAAGCTCGAAGCCGTCCAGATAGGTAATGATGCGGCCGAAGGTCAATACCAGCACCCATAGTGCGAGCGATATGGCCGCGACTACCTTGGCGGAAGCCCTGATGTTCTGGCCGGGAGGCGCGGCCTTGAGTTCGCCATGTTCGAAAATCCAGAACCATAGCGCGTTCGCGCCTGCGAGTGCGATCAATAGCATCTTGACTCGAAAGCCGGCGTTGCCCCAGTACTTCGCCGGCTCGGCGCTGAACATGGTCACACCGCTGAGGAGCTGAATGACGAATCCCACGATGGCGAGCGGTATCAGGTCAAACAACTTCTCGACCGGAATGCGCTTGACGACACGCAGGATACGCAGATCGAGGATCGCTACGCTGCCGAGCAGGAGGCTGAGACCCATGAAATGCACGGTTTCCATGGTCGTGAATAGCCACTTGGATTCGCTCGCGACCTGGCTCAGCCAGGTGGTGTGGATCCAGGAAAAAATCTCAGACTGCATACCCTGCCTATTGAAAGTAGGCCGTCAGCCGGCCGGCGACGATGGCGCCGTACCATATGCACAGCGACGAGCAGGACAAGATTTTCGCACTGCGAGGAATGGCGCCGCCCCGCGACCATTTCGCCATGTTGCTGAACACCAGGCGGCGCAATGCCAGTGCGACCAGAAAGCCGCTGAAGATCAACCCCATTTTCGTCAGGAAAATGCGGTTTTGCGATATTTTCACGGCGTCCGCCACGAACATCAGCGAGCCGGAACAGGCATTGATGAGGAAGCCGGCCCAGATCAGCGGCAGCAGATTCACTAGCATGAAAACTGGAATGCGCTTCAACAGTCCCAGAAGACGCAGATTGACCACCGTTATGGTGCCGACCAGCACCCCCATGCCGATGGCATGCATGGTCTCTACCGTCGCATACACCGGGGAACTTTCGCGCACCAACGTACCAATCGCGGAGTCATGCAGGTAGATCCACAGGTTCACTAGGTTCATGAGCGGTTGCGATAATTCCTAGAGGGTTTCCAATAAAGATACTTGTACGTGCCCTTGCCGGGCGCGTCGATTGAGCATTTGACGCCGACGCATGAGCCGCAGTTATGGGGAAAGGCCTATCACCCTCGTCTCGGGATAACACGGCGTTATGCGCGACGCCAGAGAAGTCATGAAGGACGGCCGGGCGATTAGTGAGAGCATCGTGGGCTTACCTACCGTCGCAATCCATGAGCGAGGATGCCTGCGTTGGCCTTCATTTCAGCTGCTGAGAAAAACGCCGGGCCATTCTTGGTCACGGGCGCGTCGGGGAATGTGGGCAGAGAAGTGCTGAAAGCACTGCTGGCGCGCGGCGCGCCGGTGCGCGCGGCGCTGCGGGGCAGCCGCAAAGCGAACGCGGACGCATTGGGTTGCGAGACGGTGCATTTCGATTTCGAGGACCCCTCGAGTTATGCGCCCGCACTGAAAGGAATCAAAGGGCTGTTTCTAATGAGGCCCAACCCCGTTTTGGCCGTGAAGAAGACCTTGAATCGGGTGCTCGACGTCGCCGCCGAACAGGGAGTGACTCATTGCGTGTTTCTGTCGGTGGCCGGGGCGGAGAAGAACTCGCTGGTGCCGCATCACGCAGTCGAACAACATCTCATGCGCGGGCCGCTGCGATGGACCCTGCTGCGCGCTGGCTTCTTCATGCAGAACCTGAGCGGGCCTTACCGGGAGGATATCCGTGAAGGAACCCTGGTGTTGCCGGCCGGCAGCGGCAAAGTGGCCTATGTCGATGCCCAGGATCTTGGAGAGGTAGCAGCCCTGGCGCTTCGCGAGCCGGCCGCGCATTCAGGCCGCGGCTATCACTTGACCGGTATGGAGTCGCTGTCATTCGATCGAGTCGCGGCGTTGCTCACCCTCGAGCTGGGCCGCGCGGTGCAGTACCGGGCCGCGACTCTGTGGGGCTATTGGCGCCATTGCCGGCGTCGCCGCATCGGGATAGTGCCGACCTTAGCGTACACGATGATTCATGCGGCGCTCCGTGGAGGTTCTGGGGCGGCGATCGATTCGAAGCTGTCCGACTTACTCGGTCGGCCCCCGCGCACTTTGCGTCAATTCGTCGAGGAAAATCGGTCCGTTTGGGCCTAGGAGGATTTCTATTATGAGTCAACAGACAGCCGCGCCCGCAGAGGCGCTTAGACTTCCGGATGCAGCGCGGGACGGTTACCACCAATGCTGGTATCCGATTGCCATGAGCCAGGAAGTCGCCGCCGGCAAGGTAATTTCCAAGGAATTTCTCGATGGACGGGTCGTCGTATGGCGCGGTGCGGACGGGGTTGCCCGCGTGCACAGCGCGTTCTGTCGCCACATGGGCGCGGATCTTGGCGTCGGCAGTGTGGAGGGCAATCACTTGCGCTGCATTTTTCACCGCTGGGAATACGGCGGCGACGGCCGCTGCGTGAAAATTCCGGTCACCGACGCTATTCCGCCGCGCGCGCGTCTGTTCAATTTTCCGACCGAAGAGAAATGGGGCTTGATCTGGGCCTTCAACGGTGAGAAGCCTTTGTACGATCTTCCCCATTTCCCCACCCTCTCGGAGGATCAGATCGCGCACAGCGTGTTCGAGTGCGCCCCGCTGCCCGTGCCGACCTGGCTCATCGTGGGCAACACGCACGACTTTCAACATGTCAGAGCCGTGCACAACGCCACCATGGAAAAGGAACCTGAAGACTTCGACATGAGCGGCATGACCGTGGAATTCAAGAACGAGGTCACCGACCCGAACATGGGTTTTTCAAAGCAGCACTTCAAACTGTTCGGAACCAACACCGTGGCATTTGAAAACAAATTCGAGAAAATGCTGATCATGTCCATGTACAGTGGTACGCCGATCAACGGCGGTCGTACCAAGGGTTACACGGTCACGGCAACTCCGCGCATCCCCAATGTCGACGTGCAGGCCATACTGGCGCGGGGCGAGGCTTTCGGCAAGAACATCATGGCCGAGGACGATGTTCTGCTGTACACGATTCGCTTCAAGCCCGAGATGCCCATCGCGGCGGATCGACACCTGATGTTGTGGCTGCAGCGCGCGGCGCGCTTTCCCGCTGCGCACCCGTCGCAGAGTTTCATCACTTGAATTATAGAATGAATAGCCGCTGCAGCGCTTTGCTGTCGGTCTGCCTTCTCACGCCGCTGATACCGGCACAGGCAGCGCCGGCGGGTTCGACGTCGCGGCACGCCGCTCAACCGCTTGCAACAGCCGATCGAGCCGGTAGGCGGCCTTTCGCGTTTCCGCGCATGCCGTCGGCATTCGTGACGTTGCGCCCCACGACGACTGCTGATTTTTTCGACCCAGCCGATCTGGTCGCGCCCGGCACCGGGAGACTATCGCTGCGAGAGGCGTTCGCCTTGGCCAATCAATTGGATGTCGAAGCTGCGATAGTGCTGGAGCGAGGCGCGGTCTATCGGCTCGAACGTTGTGGAGCCTACAAAGCATCGCCCAACGAAGTGAACGAGTTGGTGCACACGGCCAATAAAACACTGACCGTCAATGGCAATGCGGCGACAATTTTTCAGGATTGCGAGGGCGCGGGAGTGATCGTGCAGCAGGGCGGGAGCGAGTTGCTGAACCTCGTCGACTTCACGATCAGCGGCGGTCGCGCACGACACTATCCCGCCGGCGGAGTCTGGAGTTCGGGCAAGGGTGAGGTTCGCGTGACCAACGCGGTGGTCATCGACAATCAAGCGCTGATCGATGGCGCCCCTGTTGCGCTTTCTGCAGGGGGCGTGGCGAGCAACGGCGATGTCATCATCAGCGGTGCAACCTTTGCCGCGAATCGGTCCGAGCAAGGCAGCGGAGCGGTTGCCGCCGCGGGCTCGGTCAAAGCCATCAAGTCCAGTTTCTATGACAATTCCGGCCGGACAAGCGGCGCTATATCCGGGGGCGGCAAGGGTGCAGCGCCGCCGCCCGCGGCGGGGCCGCCGCCCTTTACCGGACGCACGCCGAATGGCGTGACCCTGGTCTACTCCACACTCAGCGCAAATTCCCGGCCCGCCGTCACCGTGAACGGCGGCGCGCTGACCAGTTTTGCTTCCGTGATCGCGGCCCCGGGTTCGGGAAGCCTCTGCAACTTGTTGCAGGGGCCTAGCGTGTCGCTGGGCGGCAATTATTCCAGCGGCGGCGCCGGCTGCGGCTTCGGTGCCGGGGCAGCCGATCAGGCCTCGGGTGCAGACCCGAAGCTGCAGGCGATTATGGGCATGAAGCAAGTCAATGTATTCGCGCCCGGTCCCAGCAGTCCCCTGCTCGATGCCATCGGTGCATCGGCCTGCGTGCCTGCGCAAGTACGCAGTTTAATTCCCGTATATTCGGGCGGTAGCAGCGATCAACTCGGAGTGCCGCGTCCGCAGGGAACAGGCTGCGACATCGGTGCAGTTGAATTTATTCACCCGAATTCCCTGAATCGCCAGGTAAAGGATCCGCCGAATAGCGATCTTCCGCTGCCGGCACGCTGGGCACCGGCGGCTCTGGATATCGCTGCGCGCGGAGCGGTGATCCGCGTTGGCACGGAACTAGACTCGCTTGGCGATGCGAAGCTGTCGCTGCGTGATGCATTCGTTGCGGCGAATCATGCGGATCGCGACACCACGATCGTCCTGGAGCCACGCAAGGTGTATCGCCTGACTCGGTGTGTAGCCCCTCAATCGGCCGTGGACAACGAAACTAACGATTTGATTTATTCAGGCACGCACGCGCTGCGTGTCGAGGGGAATGGTTCGGCCATCATGCAGACCTGTGACGGTAGCGGCGTGCTCGCGGTGTTTTCCGACTCTTCGATCAGCCTGGATGGAGTGACCATTGCCGGGGGCCGCTCGGTGATCCATCCGGGAGGCGGAATCTACATGGCCGGTGCCGGCGAACTGCGCGTTGAGCGCTGCTGGATAACCGACAATACCACTGTTGCGGCGGGCGGCGGCATTGCCTCGTTCGGTGATGTCACCTTGCTCGACTCTACGGTCAGCAATAACCATTCGGCCGAGGTGGGGGGCGGGATCATCGCGACTGCGGACGTGGCCGCTGTAAATTCCTCACTGTTCGATAACACGGCTGATCTTGCCATCGGCGCGATCGGCAATCACAGCGGCAAGCTATCGCTGATGTTTACAACCATAGCCCGCAACAGCGCGCCCAATGTGGCCGTGGGCTCCATTGCGGCGTTCGGCTCGATCATTGCGGACTATTTGCCGCCGCGCGCGCCGCCGGAGGGATTCCCCAGCGGTGGCCCGCCGGGTGGAGCGCACGATGGCCCTCCTCCTGGTTCGGGCAATGGTTCGCCCAAACCGGGCGCAACTGCCGCTCCGCCCGCTGCGCACGCGGGTGGTTTCCCGCCACCGGCCAATTGCGATGTGGAACATCCGGGGACCATGCTCGGGGGTAACTTTTCGACCGACAATTCGTGCGGATTTGAGACCGTGATGGGCGACCCCAAACTTAGCCCCGGCGGCAAACAGCTGCCGACCCACTTGATTCCGCTCAAGGACAGCCCCGTGCTGCATCTGCTCTCCGTCGCGGATTGTGCCGCGTACCGGGGCACTCTCGATCAAATGGGCACCGTGCGTCAGGGCTTTGTGGGATGCTCAAGTGGTGCCATTGAGCCCCATTGAACAATCAAAGCCACGCCACCCCTTAAGGTTCTCTGCGTATGACGGCCAGCGTCACCCTCGACGATAAATACGCGCGCGACGCCGGCCGGGTTCTGTTGACCAGCACGCAGGCGCTGGTGCGGCTGCCCATGATGCAGCATGGCCGCGATGCGGCGGCCGGGCTGAACACCGCCGGCTTCATCAGTGGTTACCGCGGCTCCCCGCTCGGTACGTATGACATGCAGTTGCGCGCCGCACAGCCGTGGCTCGCCGCTGCCCAGGTGCACTTCGAACCCGGTCTGAACGAAGATCTGGCGGCAACCGCCGTGTGGGGCACACAGCAAGCCAATTTATTGCAGGGCGCGAAATTCGACGGCGTATTCGCCATCTGGTACGGCAAGGGACCTGGTGTCGACCGTTCGGGGGATCCCATCAAGCATGGCAACCGCATGGGGACTTCCCGGCATGGCGGCGTGCTGGTGGTGTTCGGCGACGATCATCCGGGAAAAAGCTCCACCATATCGCACCAAAGCGAACAGGCCCTGGCTGCAAACGGGGTGCCGGTACTGTATCCCGCCACGGTCCAGGAGTTTTTGGACTTTGGCCTGCATGGCTTTGCCCTATCACGCGCTGCGGGCGTCTGGGTGGGCTTCAAGTGCGTCAACGAAACTGTGGAGTCGACGGCCACCGTCGACGTCGATCCGCAGCGCATTCACATCGCCGAAGCCACCGGCTGCGTGATGCCGCCGGAAGGGGTGCATGCACGCTTCGTCTTCGATCCGCTTCGCGATGAGGTGCGTCTCGCGCGCTTCAAGCTACCCTTGGCGCAAGCCTATGTGCGCGCCAATCGCCTGGACCGCGTCACTCACGACAGCTCCCGCAGGGAGTTGGGCATTGTCGCCGCAGGCAAAAGCTGGGTGGACGTGGTGAGCGCGTTGCAAGCCCTCGGGCTCGCTGACGACCGCGCCGCCACACTCGGCATTCGCGTCTACAAGCCGGCGATGATTTGGCCGCTCGAGCCCACAGCCCTTGCGGCCTTTGCCGCAGGACATCGTGAACTGCTGTTTGTCGAGGAAAAAGCGGCCTTCATGGAGCCGCAGGCCGCGCACTCCCTCTATAATCTGCCGAACGGCTCGCGGCCGCGCATCGTCGGCAAATTCGATGAAAATGCGGCCCCGCTACTGCCCGGGGACATTCAATTGGACCCGCTCGACATCGCGCTCGCAATAGGCGCGAGATTGCGGGTGCTTGGGGCGGCGGACGAAGCGCTGATTGGCCGCCTCGAACTGATCGAACACGCAGTGGAGGAGGTGCGATCGCGCGGCGGCGGCGGGTTGACGCGCACTCCCTACTTCTGCTCTGGGTGTCCGCACAACACCTCCACAAAAGTGCCGGAGGGCAGTGTCGCGCTCGCCGGCATCGGCTGCCACACCATGGCGATGGGCATGAACCGCAATACCTTGCCGCCGACACAAATGGGTGGAGAGGGGGCGAACTGGACCGGAATCGCGCGGTTCTCGAAGACTTCACATGTCTTTCAGAATCTCGGTGATGGCACCTATGTCCATTCAGGGCTGCTAGCCGTGCGCGCCGCCGTGATTGCGGGCGTTAATGTGACTTATAAGATTCTGGTGAACGACGTGGTCGCGATGACGGGCGGCCAGCCGGTCGAGGGCCACTTCAGCGTCGCGGAAATCACGCATCAGTTGCGTGCGGAGCGCGTCCGGCGAATCGCCGTAGTCAGCGACGACACGGCAAAGTACGGCCGCAAGCCGGGATTTGCGGACGGCGTCTCGGTACACGGCCGTGAGGAGTTCGAGGCGCTGCAGCGCGAACTTCGTGGGGTGGCCGGTGTCAGCGCGCTAATCTACGATCAGACCTGTGCCGCGGAAAAGCGGCGCCTGCGCAAACGCGGGAAGTATCCCGATATCGAACGCCGCGCATTCATCAACGAGCAGGTCTGCGAAGGCTGCGGGGACTGCTCGGTGCAGTCGAACTGTGTGTCGATCGAGCCGCAGGAGACAATGTTCGGCCGCAAGCGTCGCATCAATCAATCGAGCTGCAATAAGGACTATTCCTGCATCCAAGGCTTCTGTCCGTCTTTCGTCAGTGTCGAAGGAGGGTTGCGCAAGGCAGTCCCATCGAGCCACGCTCGGGATGCCATCGGCTCGCTTCCCGTGCCGCCGACGGTATTGCCCGAGCGCGGTGCGGCCATTCTCATCACGGGAATAGGCGGGACCGGGGTCGTTACGGCGGGTGCGGTGCTGGCGATGGCGGCGCATATCGAAGGATTGTCCGCAAGTGTCTACGACATGACCGGTCTCGCACAAAAGGGCGGGGCGGTGCTCTCCCATGTGCGCATCGCGGCAGGGGACAGCGTCATCGGTTCTTCCCGGATAGGGCTGCTGGCAGCGGATATAGTGATCGGCTGCGATTTAGTGGTCACCGCATCGCCTGAAGTGCTGCGCACCGTGGTCACCGATAGTACCTGGGTGCTGGTCAATACTCACCTCGTGCCAACGGCGGCGTTTCAGCAGAATCCGAATATCGATTTCCACGCGGGGGAATTGCTCGCCGGCATCGCTGGCATCGTCGGCGAGGACCATGCCCTGGGGGTGGATGCAACCGATGCGGCGTCGCTGCTGCTCGGCGATACCATGGGTGCGAATATGTTCATGGTCGGTTACGCATTGCAGAAGGGCCTGTTGCCGGTGGGTGCGGCCGCGATCGAGCGCGCCATCGAGCTTAATGGGGTAGCGGTGCCATTCAATGCACAGGCGCTTGCGCTGGGCCGCTTCGCGGCGCACGACCCTGCCGGTTTTGCCAGCCTGACCACCGCGGCGGACGTATCCCGGCATGGGCCGCGGTCGAGCAATGCCGATGACCCCGTTGGAGTTCGCGAACGTGTGCTGACGGCATACCAAAACACCGCCTACATGCAACGCTACCGGGATTTGGTCGACCGCGTGGCGCAAATCGAACGCGCCAAGACTCCGGGCTCGAGTGAACTTGCGCAGGCGGTGGCCAAGTATTATTTCAAATTGCTGGCGTACAAGGACGAGTACGAAGTGGCCCGCTTGTACACCAATGGCGAATTCCGCGCCCAACTCGATGCTGCTTTTGCACCCGGCTATCGACTCAAGTATGAAATGGCGCCGCCGCTGCTGGCGCGCAAGGACCCTGCGACCGGTCAGCCGCGAAAAATGCAATTCGGCGGATGGATCGAGCCGCTGTTCTCGGTGCTGGCGAAGTTTAAATTCTTGCGCGGAACGGCGCTGGACCCGTTCGGCTATACGGCGGAGCGGCGCCAGGAGCGGCGCTTGATCGCGGAATACGTGGCGCGAGTAGAGGAGCTGATGCAACGGCTCAGCCCGGAGAATCATGCGCTGGCGGTGCAAATCGCCAGTCTTCCCGAGACGATCCGCGGTTACGGGCATGTCAAGCAGAGACATCAGGAGGCGGCATACGCCTGCGCGCAAGATCTTATGGCGCGATGGCGCGATGGCGCGATGGCGCATACCGCGACATGAACCCCGCCAGCGGTGGCTAGGGAGAAGTGAAGCGTTCGCAGCATTCTCGTTGCAAGCCAACAACAAGCGCAAAGCTGCGGCTGCGAAGACGCTGGGCAGCGCCGTGCAGAGGATAGCTGCCGGTTATGGATATGGCCTTTCAAGTAATTAGATTTTCATGACCGGGCTGTGCAAGGATCAGTAGTCCGCACGGCGGGCGGGTACAGGATTCGGCCGATTTGCCAAAGTAGGGGGTTGGATATGGGACGCAATGTAAGACATGGCTTAAACGCGATGGTGGCCGGCATGTCCGGTCTTGCTCTTTGCGTCGGAATATCGCCATCCGTTGTGGCCGAGCCACAGGCGGCTGCAGCCGGCAATAGCGAGGCATTAACCGAGGTGGTCGTCACCTCGCGGCGCTATGAAGAGCGTTTGCAAGACGCACCCATCGCCGTCTCGGCCTTTCAAGCAGCCGACATCGCAAAGCTCAATATTCGAAACGTGGGCGATGCTGCCGCCTTCACGCCAAATTTCTTGTCGAACCCGGGACCCACGGGCGGCAATGATGCGTTTTATTTTATCCGCGGCGTCGGCCAGACGGATCTCAACCCGGCCACCGATCCCGGCGTGGCCACGTATGTCGATGGCGTGTACTTGGGCCGCGTCATGGGTGCATCCATAGACTCCTCGGACGTGCAGCGCATCGAAGTGCTGCGCGGCCCGCAGGGCACTGTGTTCGGGCGCAATACCATCGGCGGGGCAGTCAGCATCACGACGCGCGATCCCGGCAATGAATTCGCCGGCGACTTGAGCGTCACGGGAGGCAGCCGCAACCTGCGCCAGGTGCGAGCATCGCTAGATCTGCCGATGGGCGACACTCAGGGTCTATTGGTCTCCGCAAACTTCCGTGATCAAGACGGTTGGGGCCGCCGCGTCAGCGACGGCAAGATTTTTGACACGACGAATCAATGGGGAGCCAACGCCAAGTACAAGTGGTCGCCCAGCGATGTGTTCTCGCTCACCGTCGCCGGCGACATCACGCGGATTACGGGAACGTCCCAGCACACCATTCTCGTCGGCTTCAACCCGGCGGTATTTTCTCCGTTGGGAGTGCCGCTTCCGGCCGGCATGGGCCAATATCTCAACCCCAGCGATCCTTACTCCAATAACGCATCCATCGATCCACGCAAGGACTACGACATCAAAGGCGTGTCGTTGACATTGGATTGGAATTTGGGAGGCGCCAAACTCAAGTCGATCAGCGCTTATCGACGTCTCACTCAGTTTCAGGCCACGGATTACGACGCAACACCCTATTCCTTCTACGAAGGTGGGTTTTCGGACAAGCAACATCAGTTTAGCGAAGAACTTCAGCTCTCCGGCGATTCGGGTCCGGCCAAGTGGTTGCTGGGCGCGTACTACTACCAGGAGTACAACGCCAACATCAATATCGTATCGCTCGGCGGAAATAACGGCTGTCTGCCCTTCCCGGGCCCTCCCGCTAGTGCGTTTTACTTCGCCTATCCTGTGTGTAATTTCGCCGGCGGCCAATCCTATGCAACTCCAGGAGTGGCCAATAGAATTATCAACAATCAGGCATTCACTCTAGATACCAAAGCAAAAGCTCTGTTTGGCCAGACTACGATCAAGATTGCCGATCACTGGGCAAGTACCCTCGGGCTGCGCTGGACCAAGGAGACTAAGGAGCAGGACTACAATTTCTTCATCGACAATAGCGCTGGGGTTGCGAATCTGGCGGGATTGCCTCCCGCGATATTTTACACGCTGTCGCCGCAGAACCCCTTCAACCCGGTGCCTACCGCCTACAACAAGGGCTGGAGCCAGGTTACACCCAAGGTGGACGTCGAATGGAAACCGTCGGACCAGGTGCTGACCTATTTGTCCTATTCTAAGGGCTTCAAGAGCGGTGGCTTTAATGGTCGCCCCAGCCCAGGCCGCAACGGCCAGTTCGGCACAATCTCGGCGTTCGATCCGGAAAAGATCGATTCCTATGAACTGGGTGCGAAGACGCAGTTTGCCGACAATCGCGTGCGCTTGAACGCGGCGCTGTTTCAAGAAAATTACAAGGGCATACAGCTGCTCGCTTTGGATGCGGCCTCGGGGTTCTTCAACACGGTCACCGCTGCGTCACGCATTCGCGGCGCCGAGTTGGAGCTGCAGGCGCGGCCGTTCCCGGCGTTCGAATTGCAGGCGGGACTGGGGTATACCAAGGATCAGTACCAGTCAGTGCCCGTCGGTGTCGGCATCGATAATGGGATGCATCTGCCGCTCACTCCGCGGCTGAACGGCAGCTTCGGCGCGCAGTACAGCTGGGACCTTGCTGCGGGCAAGTTCACGTTGCGCGGTGACTATTCATTTCGTTCGGAATTCTACTTCGAAGCGGTTAATACACCGATCAATCGTCAGGGCGGCTACGGCATTGCGAACGGCCGCGCGACCTATGACTTCAGCGGTGGTCACTGGTCTGTGGCAGCGTACGGCCTGAATCTTGCCAACAAGTTTTATCACACCAACGCTCAAGACGTGACCGCTCAATTGGGCGTTGCGTTTGCGAGCGTCAGCCCGCCGCGGGAGTGGGGCGGAGAGGTCCATTACCGATTTGGGAAGTGAACCTGGACAGGGCCACCGGCCGCCGCGGAGCGAATCCGTTGATGTAGTCGTTGTCGGCGCAGGCGCGGCCGGGGGTGTCTATGCTGATCGGCTGTCGCAGGCGGGCAAGCGGGTCGTAGTCCTCGAGGCGGGTCGCAACAAGACCCTCGCTGATATGCGCAGCTCAGGCATCTGGGCGCGGCGCCATAAGTGGGCCGGCGCGCCCGTGTTGGTGGACGGAACGAACCCAATCGCGCACAACGTCTCCACCGGTTCGGGGCTGGGTGGAGCCGCCTATCATCACTACGCGACGTGGCCGCGTTTTCCGGTCGACGTCTTCGACATGCGCACGCGTCACGGCCGAGGCTTCGATTGGGGGATCACCTACGAGGAACTGCGTCCCTGGTACGACCGGGTACAGGCGGATGTGGGAATTTCAGGCGACGCCGCTGCGGAGCCTTGGCGCGGCCCCGCCCAGCCCTATCCTATGGCGCCGCTGCACACCTTTCGTCATGGAGACCTGCTGGCGCAAGGGTTTCATCATTTGGGGCTGGCCGTTTCGCCTATGCCTGCTGCGATCAATTCCTCGCCTTACAAAGGGCGCGCAGCGTGTCTGTACGATGGCTGGTGCGACTCAGGCTGCCCGATAGGCGCCCTCGCAAACCCTTTATTTACCTATCTCGAATGGGCGCGGCGGCGCGGCGTTGAGATGCGCACCGGCGCTGCCGTCAGCCGCGTGCTCGTCGATAGTACCGGCCGCGCCCGCGGCGTCGAGTACTACCTCGACGGTGAGCGCTACGAATTGCATGCTGAGCTCATCATATTGGCTGCGTCCTATATTCAGAATCCTCGCATACTGCTGTGTTCCGGCGAATCACACCGGCCCGGCGGAGGCACGAACCCAGGGTTGGCCAACTGCAGCGGCCTGGTCGGCCAATTCCTGCTGTCGGATGCGATGTGTTTCGCCTATGGCCTGTTCG
The DNA here is from genome assembly GCA_025357835.1 of Gammaproteobacteria bacterium. Classification (GTDB taxonomy): domain Bacteria; phylum Pseudomonadota; class Gammaproteobacteria; order Steroidobacterales; family Steroidobacteraceae; genus Bog-1198. The sequence continues at coordinate 3,055 of JANYLM010000026.1, read as the reverse complement.
CCGAGCGCACCGAAATATGGATGGGTGTGAATGCGGGTCAGTACTATCATCACTCTGCACTTACCCATCCAGGGCGTCCCGACCTGTTCGGCGGATATCAATGGCAGATCGGGCCGGCTGCCAAGCCGAATGACATTTTCGGCGTCGCGGTCACGCGGCCCGACCTGTTCGGCGAGCGGCTGCACACATTCGTGCGCGAAGCGACCCAGCATCTGGCCTACATGGTGGGTTTCGTGGGCGGTACATCGCGCCAGTCGAACCGCATCGAGTTGGACCCAAGCCGCAGCGATGCCAACGGCATCCCGCTGGCACGTACTTTTTACAGTCACGATCCTGAAACCCTGGCGCTCACTCAGTACGTCAACCAGCAAGGCATGGCCGTGATGAAGGCGGCGGGCGCCTATTCGCAGTGGAATGGGCCGCTCGCGGGAGGGCATATCAGCGGCGGCACGCTGATGGGACGCGATCCGGCCCGATCTGCCATTGATATCCGCCGGTGCGGGACTGTTTCCACAGTCGGGCGGCACCAGTCCCACGTTTACTTTGCACGCTCTGGCACTGCGCTCGGCGGAGCACATTGCGCATCATTGGCAGGAGTACGCGTGAACTCACCCATAATCGGACCAATGCGACAGCACATGATGGCTGGCGCGGTCGGCGAGGGCATAGATGGTGTAAGTCGGGCCGCCTCCGCCTGCCGTCGGAAACAGGCTGCCGCCGGTCACGATGAGATTCGGCACATCGTGGGTTCGTCCATAAGTATCGCAGACCGAGTTCGCGGCGTCTTTTCCCATGACCGTGCCGCCGACCGCATGCGTCATCGCCATGCCGCCGTTCCACACGGATTTGGCGCCGGCGGCGTCGAGGACTTGGCGCCCCTGCCGATGCGTCTCCTCGTAAAGCCCGAGCGCGTCGCGATCGAGAGTGTTGACGATGCGGGCCATCGGCATATCGTTGGCGTCATGAACTCCCGCCAGTTCAATGCGACGCGCCGGTCCCGGCAGGGTCTCGCAGACCGCCGACATAGTGCCGATGCGCGGGCCGTCACGCTCCAACAACTCGGTGAGCGCGGAGCCGCACAGATCGGCGCGCGTATTGGCGATGCCCAGCAAATCGTTGGGTTTCAGTGCGGGTGCGATGCCCCATTGATGACTGCCGAAGGCGCCATTTTTGCCGCGCGCATTCTTGGCGTACCGCTCTTGCGAAATCAACTGGCCTGCGGAGACGCCCAGATAGTTATCCAGCGGCTCGTCAAAGATCCCGTAGACACTGGCCACGATGTGGCAGGAAAAACCCTTGCCAAGCAGTGTGCTGCGGTTGGCGACGCCGTGCGGATAACGCCCGTCGGCCGATGCCATCAGCAGCCGGACGTTCTGCACCGTCGAGGCGGCCAGCACCACGAGGTCGGCGCGTTGCACGTGCTCTGCGCCCAGCACGTCTCTCCATACCACCCCCTCGGTGCGGCCGCGATGATCCATGAGCACGCGGGTCACCGCAGCGCGCGTTTCAAAATGCGCCCCGGCTGCGATCGCGCGCGGTATATGTGTGACCAAGGGATTCGCGAGCGCGCCGATCGGGCAACCTGCGTCGCACCAGCCGTCGTACATACAAGGCATTCTACCTGGCACGCCCTGCGAGAGAATGGCCAGCGGTGCGGGTGCGACCCGCATGCCAAGCTTGTGGAAGCCTTCCGAAATCTTTTCGCCTTGGCGGAAGGTTCGCAACGGCGGCTGCGGATAGGGAGCTCCCGGCGGCCGCCAGACTTCGGCCTGCGCATCGCCGGAAAGCAGCATTTCCGTTTGAATGCGGTCATACCACGGCTGCAGTTCCGAGTACTCGATCGGCCAGTCGACAGCTCGTCCATACAGCGAGTGGGTGCGAAAATCCTCAGGATGCAATCGCGGCCAACCGGCGTAGTGATGCAAGGCCGAACCACCCAAACCCCAGCCGGTGCTCATGTTGTGCCCGAACCGATCGTGACCGCCGCTCAATACCGGGGTCCCGCCCCATTTCAGCCGCCGCGCCCAGATTTGCGAGCTCCTCAGATCGTTCAGCGTCCATGCCGGACCGGCTTCAAGCACCACGACATCCCTGCCCGCCCGGGCCAGCCGTTCCGCCCAGAGACTGCCGGCCGCGCCGCTGCCGACGATGACGGCGTCGACGTGCTCGCCGAGCTTCACAGGACCGTTGGGGACAGGCGCGGCGCTCTGCATCTTGAAATGCTCCTGAAAAGCCTGACTATCACGGTCCCTAGGCGACGCCGTCAAGGTCGCGAAGCGCTCATCGACATGCCTTTGGGAAATGACGTGTATGAAAACGACGCAAAAGCTCTCGGGCGTGAAGCAGCATGAAGGGCGATAGAGTTCTAGTCGTCGGCGCAACTGGGATGCTCGGCGCACCGGTGGCTCGGCGCCTGCTCGCCGAAGGCTGGCGGGTGCGCTGCCTGGTGCGCGACGCGCTTCGCGCCCGCGCCAAGCTGGGAGTGGGCTTTGAATATGTGACCGCAGATGTTACGCGGCCTGACACCTTGGATGAGGCCTTCGAGGGCTGCGGCCACGTGCATTTGAATCTTCGCGGCACCAACACCCTTGCCAGTTATGAACAGCACGAGGTGCTTGGCGCCGCGCATTGCGCCGCCGCTGCACGCCGCCACGGGGTGCGGCGCATCAGCTATTTGTCCGGGGCGGGCCGCATGACGCCCGCGAACCAGCGTTATTTTCCCATCCGCATAAAACGTGCCGTGGAGGCCTCGCTCGCCGCCAGCGGCGTGCCGTGGACATTTTTTCGAGCCACGCATTTCATGGAATCGCTGGCGCTTTTTGTACGCGACGGGCGTGCGTCCGTGCTTGGGCGACAACCGCATGCGCTTCACTACCTCGCCGCCGCCGACTATGCGTGCATGGCTGCCCGTGCCCTCGATTCCGCGGACGCGCAAAACCGAGTGTTCTATCTGTTCGGTCCGCAGGCGTTGACTATGCGCGAGGCGCTGCGGGGTTATCTGGCCGCGTTGCATCCCTAAGTTACGGCCAACACACTGCCGCTGCCGATCGCCCGT